>JAEZTL010000039.1 GCA_023421395.1 Bacillota bacterium
CGGCCGTCCCAGATGGACTTTTCATAGTAGCGCACGAGCCTGTCCGCGGTGGCAAGTTTGTTATCATAGGTGGTGGAGCCGCCCTCCGGCATGACCACCCGGTAGCCGCGTTCAAAGGCGCTCTTGATGGTCGCATCAATGCAGTATTCCGTCTGCATGCCGACGACCACCAGCGTTTTCACGCCCTTCCCCTTCAGGTGCTCGTCGAGGCCCGTATCCTTGAACGCGCTGGAAAAGTGCTTGTCAAAGATCGCATCGCCCGGCTTCGGCGCGATGTCAGGGTGAATCTGCCAGGCAGGGCTGCCCGGAAAGAGCCCATTTGCGTCGTCCTCACCGTGACGCACATAGACCACATCCACGGCGCTCTCATGCGCGCGGTCGATCAGCGCGCGGATTTCCTTCAGCAGTTCCTTTTCCCGGTAGGGATGTTCGTCGATCAGTCCCCGCTGCACATCCACCACCAACAGCGCCTCGTCTTTCATGGCCTTCCCCTCCCACGATCTCATGGTTTGAATATACCACAATTCGGGCGGGATCAACCGCCCGCTAGCCCTCCGAACGGTGAAGATAGCGCCGCGTGTAGGGGCAGACCTCGATACATTTGCCGCAGATGGTGGCGCCCACCCCGAACCGTGCCATGCAAAGCGCGATGGCGGTATCGCGGCACTTAGCGGCATCCACCATCCGCTCGCGCGGAAGGCCGGCCCGCCAGATTTCGCCGGCGATGGCGCCCGACGGGCAGTACCGCGCGCATTCACGGCAGCCGCCGCACCGGGGTTCATCCACCGGCTGGCCGCATTCAAGCGGCGCATCCGTGAGGAGCGACGAAATGCGAAGCGCGGAGCCGTATTGCTCCGTCACCAGCAGCGCGCACCGGCCGATCCAGCCAAGTCCAGCCCGGGTCGCCACCGTCTTATGAGGCAACAGCGTATGGGTGTCGTCCAGCTTGACGACGGATTTCGTCGTCTGCGCGGTGGCACAGAAACCCCGCTTCTCCAGGTACTCCGCGCCGACGGTTACCATGTGGTCCAGGCGGGCATTGATGTCATGGTAGGTTTCATAGTACCGCAGGTTCGGGCCGTCCCCGATGGAGCGCACAATCTCCGGCGGCAGCGCGACGGCGACGGATACGCCTCGCGGAAGCCCCGCCTCCGGCATGCCCGAAAGATCCGCAAATCCAACCAGCCCCGCACCGCGCTCTTGAAAGAGCGCCTCCAGTTCCCGGTTCAGATCGTGCACCGCACCGCGCCCCCTTCCGACAAAATCACAGATTGCCCCGTGCCCCGCCCAGTTCCAGCGGCACGTTTGGCGCATCAAACTCCGCGTAAATTTTCTTACAATTGGGACAGTACCACCCAGGCAGACAATCCGGCGCGTCCGAATCGCCAAAAAGCGTCACGCCGCGCATCAGCAGTACCTTGACGCTCTTTTCCGCGAAGTAGGTCTTTCCAAACAGCCTCAGCGGGCGCTTGCGGGGAATTTTCTCGTTCGCCACCCACCACAGGCTGCCCGTAACATGGGCCTTTCCCGTGGAATACCCCACTACTGACAGTTCGCCTTTCTGAAACGCCGAGCCGCAGACGGGACAGGACCACATCTTTTCCAAGCCACACTCCCCCATTCCCCCTCGGAATCCACATCGCCATTATACCCGCGACGGAGGATACGGGCGACCGCCCTCCCGCGCAGCGTCGCCTGGCGCGTTCAAACGCCGCGCCGGTCAGTCCGAAAATTTCAACGCGCGGCGAAGTCCATCCCGTGCGACGGACGTGTTGGCGAACACGTTTTGGGGAACATTTTGGTATCTTTCGGGATCGGGCAGCGCCGGGCTGAAGTGAGTCAGCACGAGTTCCTTCACCCCCGCGCGTACCGCAAGTCCGGCGGCATCCGAAAATGTCATGTGGCCAAACTCGGCTGCTTTCTCCGCCTTGTCCTCCTCGGCGTAGGTGCCCTCGCAGATGAGAAGATCCGCGCCCGCGGCGTGGTTCACGATCGCCGCCACAGGCCGGGTGTCGGTGCAGTAGACCAGTTTGAGGCCCCGGCGTTCCGGACCCAGCACCATTTCCGGCTCGAAAACTCGCTCCTGTACTTTAACCGTCTCGCCCGCCTTAAGCGCGCGCCACGAGGACATTGGGATGTCCTGCGCTTCGGCCCGCGCGCGGTCGAATTTGCCGGGCCGGCGAATCTCCAGCGCGTATCCATAGCAGGGCATCACATGCGAGAGGGAAAACGCGGTCAGCCGCGCGTCCGCAAACGAGAAATTGAGTTCCAGGCCGGGAATTTCGCTAAAGACGACATCATAGGGCAATTCCGGCGCGATCACCCGCAGGCAATTGACCACCGCCTCCAACCCGCCGGGACCGACGAGACGCACCGGTTCCCTGCGGCCCATCGTGCCCATCGTCAGCAGCAGCCCCGGAAGGCCCGCGACGTGATCCGCATGGAAGTGGGTAAGGCAAATCATCTCAATCTTCGCCATACTCCAGCCGGATTCGCGCACCGCCACCTGTGTGCCTTCGCCGCAGTCAATCAGGAGAAGCCGCCCGTCGCGGCGCAGGAGAACCGACGCCAGGCGCCGTTCAGGCAGCGGCATCATCGCACCCGTCCCAAGAAAATGCACTTCCAGCATGCCGCCATCCCTCCGTCTCTATCGGCTTTTCTACAGCGTACCACGCCTCCGTTAAGAGTGCGCGCAGCGCGAAAAAAGCGAAGGCGCGGCGGGCTTCAAGCCCTACCGCGCCTTGCGGCGGAAAACCGGTTTCGCGGCTACGCTGCCTTGAGCGCCGACCGGGTCTGGATACCCTGTTTAAGCACCGGGGCAAGCGCGTCCATCAGCGTGCCTTCATTCTCAAACCCGCCGACTTCAGCCAGCGCCGACTGGAGGCCCGTGAGGAAGGGCGCGAAGCCCGCAAAGTTGCAGGCTGTCCTCCTGGCCGCCGCGCTCATCAGGAAGAATTCGGCGCGATCCGCCCAACCCTCCGACAGCTTCGACGCGATTTCGGGGTACTTGTCGCCCCACCTTTGGGCAAAGCGCTCGATCAGGAGAATGGCCGACTCTTCGTTGTCCGCGGTCAGGATCGACTGAAGATCGCCGAGCAGCGCCTCGATATCCACCGCATCCGCATTCGCCAGCGCACCGAGCAGCCACATCACCACACCGCCCTGAAGCACCGTGCCGGGGTAGATGCTTTGGAGCGCCTGCGTAAGGCCGGGCAGCGTCTGCGCGAAGACGAAGGCCGGGTTTTTAACGCCCTGGGCCTTAATCGCCTCGAGAATCCTGGCGAAGCCCTCGGCGTTCTCCTCCGCCATAAGCCAAGCGCCACGCATGATGACAGCGCCGTTCGCCCCGCGGGTGGCCGCAATGTACAGCGTAAGGGTTTGGACCTGACCGCTCAAGCGGACGGTCACCGGGAAGCGCATCAGGTACAGCGTCTCAACCGCACCCGCGGCGATGGTGGCAGGCCGGTAGAGGTTGATGTAGTATACCCGGCCCAGCACCGATGTGATGCGCACGACGCCGGGCACCCAGACGACCAGCGGATCGTCCTTCATCCAGACGGAGCCGTTGGCGTTGATGGTAAGCCTGTCGGCGTAGATTGTGCCGCCCATAACGCTGCCCAGCGCGTAGATCCTCACCTGGCTTCCACGCAGCCTGACGATATTGAGCGCATCAGAAATGTTGGCCAGCGTCACGGTGCCGGCGGACAACTTCAGGTTGTCCACGTTGAGCAGCAGCGGGTTATTCGCCGTGCCGACGTTGGCGCCCGCCTCAAGGTCCAGCGTACCGGCGGAGATGTTGGCGCGAGGATCATCCCCATCGCGCAAGACCCCGGTGACGCTGCCGTCCGACTGAATGCTGGCCACGTTGCCCGAAATGACGGTGTCCACCTTCAAGGGCCTGACGCTGCGCAGGTACACGTTGTTGCCCGCGGCGCTGACTTCGCCGACGTTCAGGAAGATCGGGTTCTTCTTGCTGCCCACGTCGCCATTTAGCGACAGGAGGCTGGCAACCTGCGCGCTCAGCTTCTGTCCGGGCGTAAACAGGATGTTGCCCAGCGCGATAATACTGACGTTTCCGTAGGCGTTGATGCCAGAAAGCATGATGGAACCGCCACTGGCGAGGTACAGCCCATCCGACGGGTTATCGCCCTGATCGGTTGTCACCACGCCGCCCACCAGCATCGACAGCGAGTGGTCGGCTTCGCCGATGCTTCCGCCCGCGATGAGCGTGAGGTTGCCGGCGACTTCAATGGTGTTGTGGCCGATGGCATTGCGGATGCGCCGCACCGTTTCCGCTGCGTTGTCCGTAACGACGCCGTACTGTGCCGCAGCCGCACCTTCCGCGAGGGAAGCCTGGCCATCCGCCTGATCGAAGACGGCCTGGGCCGTCGCCTGGCGCGCCAGCGCCGCGTTCAGCCGCCCGGTCACCGACGTGGCCTGACTTGTGAGCGAGGAGAGCTTGTCGTTCAGCTTCTTCAGAAGCGCGGCCTTGGTGGGATCCCCCGCGATGCCGGCGATCTGGCTCTCAAGATCCGAAATCCTCGCCATCAGATCCGCGAGCGCGCTCTTCAAGGTGTCCACTTTGTCGTTGGCGGCATCCAGCTTCTCCTGCAGCTGGTCGGCGTAGGCGCGCAGCACCTGCGCGATGGTGGAGAGAACCGTGAAGCGGTCGAAGGCTTCATAGGTTTCCAGGTACATCTGCGCCGCGTAATCCCACAGCGGATCATTGGCGTCGATCAGGTTGTCGGGGATGACAAGCGTCGCGTCCCCGCCGGAGACGAGCTTTTTGAGTCTGAGGTCTCCGGTCAGCTCCCGCACAAACACGGTGGAAGCCGCGAGGATTGACAGCGTGCCGCCACCCGGCGCGTCGGTGTCGATCTCCAGCGGCGCGGCGGCGGTACCCGCGGTGCCGCCCAGCGCGTTCAGCGCGATGCTGTGGCCCTTCACCTGCGCGTCCCGGCCCAGCCTGTCGCCGGGCAGGATGCTTCCCTGAGCGGTGATCGTGATATCGCCCCCCGCGTAAATCGGGCCGATCACGAGGTTGCCTACGGTGTTGGAGAGATCCAGATTCCCCGCCGCGTCGGCGTTGACCTGTCCGTGCCAGCTGTCCGCGATGAGGATCAGATCGGCCACATCATTGATGCTGATGTCGCCGAAGGCGTCCGCCGTCACGACGCCGTCCACGTCGATATCCAGATAGTTGTCACGGGTGCCGATGGTGCCGGAGGCGGCACTCAGGCGGACGTTGCCGCCCGCATCGATGTTGAGCGCGATCTCGTTTGCGTCGCGCACGTCCAGAATGCTCCCGGCGGCGCTGAGGCCGACATTGCCGGCCGCCGTCACATTGCCCACGCCCATGTCGCCGGTCAGCTCGCTGATGTAGATGTCGCCGCCGGCGGAGGCGTCCATGCGCGTTGCCTCATCCAGGTATTCCACGCGCAGCCAGTCATAATCGATTCGGACGTAGACCGCCCACTCGAAGACGGGCCTGAGCAGGTCGTCCAGCACCGGCAGGCCCAGCTCATTGAGAACCGGCCGGGCCGTCAGCAGGAAATTATAGCTGCCATCCGGATTCTTTACCGGGTTTCCAGCCCCGTCCAGAGGCGGGTTCACGATGTTGCCCACCAGCGTCGGCCGGTTCGCCTGCTGTTCGGTGGTCAGGGGCTGCGAGGCGCTGCCGATGGACTCGTAGGCGCTGAGCAGGATGTGGCGGCCGCGCACGTTGGCGACGTCCGAGGGCGCGCCCAGAATGCTCCCGCCCAGCGTCGTCAGCGTCACATCGCCCCGATCGGAATGAATGTCCGCGGCGGTGAGGTCGCCCGCGTACTGCAGAATCAGCAGATCGCCCGCGTTCCATACGCGGCCCTCGCCATAGGATTCGTCGATGATCATCGTGAAGCCGCGAGCAGGTTCGTCCGCCGGCTCGGTATCGAGACGGCCCTGGTAATCCGCATTCTGCCAGGCTTCGTCCAGAAGCGCCATGAGATCGTCCGCGGTCATGCTGTCGTGAAGCGCGTCGCCCAGGTTTTCCACCAGCCCCACGTCGATCGCGGCGGCCAGCCAGGTCAGCGCGCGGGCATCGTCCACGTACTTGATGGATGTCTTGGCGAGCACATCGGGCGGCGTGACGTCCAGCACCGTCCGGAGCATCGCAGCCAGAAGGTCGTACTGCCCGGCGGCGTATGCGGCGTTAAACGCCTTGGTGTTGAAGCCGTCGCCCACCAGCAGCGCCTTAAGGTCGCCCTTGGCGATCTCGCCGCCGGCAATCAGCGCGCTGAGCGCCTGCTGTGTGATCAGGGCGGACCACACCTCGCGGCCGTTCCGCGCGGCGAGCCAGGCCGCCAGCGCCTCCGGCGCCTGCGCCGCCAACGCGGGGTACAATTCCTGCATGCCGCCGCTCGCAAGCCAATCACCCAGCCGGATGACGCCGCTCTCATCACGCCCGTCACGCATGTCTTCAACGGGCCTCTGGCGCAGGAACTTGAGCGCGCCGACGAGTTCCACCGCATCGATGTGGAAATTGTCAACCACCAGCACCCGGAATACCATGGTATCGGGGATGTCGACGATCAGCCGCCGCGCCAGTTTGCCGATATCGTCCCGCGCGGACATTGTGATGGTGCTGGCACCGCGCATGTACAGGTAGCCCCAGTCGTTCAGGGTGTAGATTCCGCCGCCGTTCGCGAACAGACGGAGCGCGGTGTCGAGGCCCTCGATGATGTTGAAGGAGATATCGCCCGGCGTGGCGGGATTCAGATCGTCATGGGTGACCAGGTCCACGGCGCTGCGGCTGAGATCCGCCAGCGAGAAGGCAATTTCGCCGCCGGCGTCCATTGTAACCACGCTGTCAAGGGCGGTGATGGTCGGGAATCGGACGTCTCGGTCCGCATCAAAGTCCAGCGTGGAATGGTTGCTGGCAAGAATACCCAGCGTTGTGATGCCGCCATGGTGAGACGTGGCGGTAAGTGTGCTGTCGTCGAGCGTCGTGTCGCCCGCTTCGATGTCGCCGTCCGCGTCCAGCGTCGCGGTGGATTTTTCCGAAGCGATCACTTCGCCCAGCGTGATGCCGCCATGGTGAGACGTGGCGGTGAGCGCGCTGTCGCCGAGCGTCACGTCGCCCGCTTCGATGTCGCCGTCCGCGTCCAGCGTCGCGGTGGATTTTTCCGAAGCGATCACTTCGCCCAGCGTGATGCCGCCATGGTGAGACGTGGCGGTAAGTGTGCTGTCACCGAGCGTCGTGTCGCCCGCTTCGATGTCGCCGTCCGCGTCCAGCGTGGCGGTGGATTTTTCCGAAGCGATCACTTCGCCCAGCGTGATGCCGCCATGGTGAGACGTGGCGGTGAGTGTGCTGTCACCGAGCGTCACGTCGTCCGCTTCGATGTCGCCGTCCGCGTCCAGCGTGGCGGTGGATTTTTCCGAAGCGATCACTTCGCCCAGCGTGATGCCGCCATGGTGAGACGTGGCGGTAAGTGTGCTGTCACCGAGCGTCACGTCGCCCGCTTCGATGTCGCCGTCCGCGTCCAGCGTGGCGGTGGATTTTTCCGAAGCGATCACTTCGCCCAGCGTGATGCCGCCATGGTGAGACGTGGCGGTGAGCGCGCTGTCACCGAGCGTCACGTCGTCCGCTTCGATGTCGCCGTCCGCGTCCAGCGTGGCGGTGGATCTTCCCCGGATGGCCATAATCCCGAGGGTGATGGCGCCGGTATTGGCGGTGGCTTCCATGAAGCTTGCACCGGACAGATCCACGTTCCCGGCCGAGATATTGCGGTCTGCGTCCAGCGTCACCACAGAACCAACCGTTTCCGTAATATCGCCCATGACGATACTGCCATTCACGGCCAGCGCGTTCAGCACACTGGCGCTCAACTGTGCGTTGCCCGCCGTGACGCTGCCTTCCGCGGTGAGTTTGGCGTTGGAGCCGTAGACTTCGGAGAGATTTCCAACCGCGATGTCGTTGAACGCCTCAAAGATGATCCGGCTCCCGTTCAGCGTCACATCGCAGGTTTCGATATCGGCTCCAAGGACATTGTACGTATGCGTCTTAAGCCGGATCTCCGATCCGTAGGTGCCTGTCAGGTTTCCGAAGATGATGCCGCCGTCGTCCGTATAGGCGGTGAGCGTACTCCCATCCAAGGCGCCGTCGCCGGCGTGGATGAAATCATTGGCGGTCAGATCGAGGCGGGAGCCATGGGTGATGGCGCCTTCCACGGTCTTGCCCAGCCGCAGGTTGCCCAGTGTGATGGAGCCGCCTGCGGTGGCAGCCATCGTGCTGGCGTTCAGATCCACGCTGAGGCCATCGGCCGCGACGATCCGGATGTCCCCGTCCGCGATCAGCACGATGTCCGCGCCCTCCATACCGGTAAGCACCGGCATGGTGATGTTGCTTCCTGCCGTCAGGCTGACGAAGCTGTTCACAACGTCCAGCCGTTGGCTGCCGGAGATATTCTCCTGCGCATGCAGCGTCACCGTGGCCGCATCGCCGGCGGAGGAATCCGAAACGGTGAAGTCCGCAAACAGGATGCTGCCCGCCAGCGCCTCGGCTTCCAGCGTCACGCCCTCGACGTGGGTGCCGGGCTCAAAGGCGAGGTTGCCGAGCACGGATTTGAGGTAGGTGTCCGTCACGAGCAGCTTGTTGCTGTCAAGATCGCGGAACATCACAAGGCCGTCCACGACGATGGCAAGCGGATTGGTTTGCGTGCCGACCGAGGCGGAGGAGGCGGTGACCAGCGCGAGGTTGCCCGTTGCATCAACGTTGGGCGCGGTTTCATCGGCCCTGCCATCCAGGATCGAGCCCTGGGGATCGGGCATTTCAAGGGTTATATCGCTTCCCGAGACATTGCCCAAGAGGTAGGTCGTCGCCGCCACCTTGACGGAGGCCTGCTGACCGATGGTGCTGCCCGGCACCACAACCCGACCACGCATGCTGACGGTCGTCCCGTCGGCCAGCGTGTACACGATATCCACGATCTGGCCGTCGTTTTCGGAGCCGTCGGCGACCACGGTGGTCACGATGGTCAGGACGCCGGCGATTGTCACGGTGGTCACGTCGCAGTCCGCGGTTTCTCCGGTGTCCTCGTTGATCGTGAGGCCGGTCATATGCTGCGTGCCGGTGGTGATCAGGCCGGTGTTGATCAGCGTCCAGACGCCGGCGCTCTTCAGGTAATAGCGGCCCTGCGCGTCCACGGCGACGCTGCCGTCGGCATCGCCCGTCAGGCTCTCGAGCATCACCAGCTGCGCGGCGCCTGTGCTGCCGTCGATCTGGTGAATGGTAATCGTGGGCGCGAAGGAGGCCGTATTGAGCGCGTTGAGCAAGTTGGCCACGGTCAGCTTATCGGACTGGTAGACGCTGCCATTGAACATAGCCGCAAACCGGGCGTAACCGGAAACCATCGGGATGTAGAACTCGCCATAGTTCGGGCTGCTCTCGTCGGTGATGCGCTCCGTCGCGAACATCACGGCGGTGCCATCCACGTGGATGTACATCGAGGCGGTGATGCGGTAGCCGTTGCCGGTCTTGACATGGTTTGAAGGCAGCGCGGCGCCCTTGACCGGTATGTCGCTCACAGGGCCTTCAAAGGAGATGTTGCCGCCCTCGTCGCCGTCAAAGCTGACGTAGTAGTAGTCCTGCCCTTCCGGCTTTCCGACAGACAGTGAGATCGCCGCCGCCGTGGCGTAGGTGATCGTAGGCGCGTAGGAGTCCAGCGTGATGTCTCTGTAGGAATACCAGTCGTTGTCCTCATGCCAGTAGACCGGTACGCGCTCGGTTTCGGACTCGGCTCCGGAATCGATCGTGAAGAAGTAGTCCCGATCCACCACCACGCCGTTTGCAAGGGTGGTACCCGCCGAAACGACATATACACCGTTGATTTTGGCGTAGCTCAGCGACCCTGACAACCACATCCACGAAGGATTCCCGGCGACATTGTACAGGTATGAGAGGTTTCCGGTCGCAATTTCGTACACCAGGTACAGGTCGCTCGACAGCTCGAAGAACGGCAGCCGCAGGTGAGAGACGTTGGTATACTGGTTGTCCCGGTGGACGAGGTACTGCCCGTTCAGCTCGGTGCACCACGAAGGCAGACCGTAGAGCGGCGGGCTGTCCTTGTCATAGGCGGTAAGCTTGGTGATGTCGAAAGTGGCGTAATCGTCGTCGTCACTATCCCACTTGAAGTAATTCAGGTAATCCTCGTCCGACACGCCGTCCAGCTCGTTGGCGAAGGAGATGTAGTAGGCGGCGAGGGTTTTTGCGACGGAATCGTAGGTGATCATGTAGGCGCCCGCGTTGTTATCCGCGCTCTGTTCCGTGATCTTCGACGGGCTGATCAGGTCGCTGGTCAGGAAGTAATAGGTGGTGTTGCCGGCCGTCTTCCAGAAGTACAGGTCGGACTCCAGCGGCGTACCGGTCTCGCCCTCCCCGCCACTGTAGCCGTACAGGAAGGTGAACTGATCGACACCCTTGCCCAGATGATTCATGATCCAGGAGCCGTCGATCGCGGACAGCAGCGCCGTAAAGTTGTAACCGGCATCAATGGACAGCCTGCCGGTCGTCACGTTGAAGCGCACGCCCTGTGCCAGGCTGATCTGGGTGACGTCGCCGTCTCCATCCAGCGTAAAGGCAAAGTCACTCACCACAAAGTCCACACCGCCCTCGACGATGCGCAGCACGCTGCCTTCTTCATCGGTGTAGAGCATGGTGCCGTTGGGCAGCTGGTAAATGTAGACGCCGTTCACCGGATCGTAGCTGTCCATGTAGCGGTCAAGCGCGTCGCGGCTGGACAGCGTGACGCTGCCGGACAGCCCTTTGAGCGCGTCCACCAGGTACAGAAGCGTTCCGGGCTGCGGCATGGCCACAACCGAGGTGCCGGTCTTCTGGTAGATGCGCAGGCCTTCACACAGCTTGATGGCGTTCACGCCGCCGGTCAGCGCCTGAACCAGGCGCAGTTTATACTGAAGCGCGCCGGTATCATAGGCACCCTGGCTCGGAATGGCTGCCACCATCCGGAGCTCCGCAGGTGTCAGCTCCATGTGCATGTCGCCCGCGGCGGTGGCAGTGATCCACGGATCTTCACTGGCAAGGCCGAACAGGAATGCCAGGAGCGGTTTCGACTGGGTTCCCACGCTGCCCGCGCCGGAAATCGTCAGCGTATGCGCCCAGAGCGGCGCGATGTTTGCCAGCCCGCCGGTGGTGCTCATCGCGCCAATCGAGGTCAGCGCGCCGGGGTTCACACCGGTGAAGAGGAAGCGCACGGAGCCGGTGGGGTTTGCGATCAGGCCGCTCAGGTGCACATCTCCGGCAGCGCGGCTCTCGACGGTGACTTCCGGCGTCGTATCATCGGAGGCCTGGATGTTGGTATTCCTGAAGCTGGTCATCAGGTAGCTCAACGAGACGGTGGGGCTGACGAAGCTGGTGTTGTGCAGCGTCACACCCTTGAGGGTGACGTTAAGGTCCGTCCGGTTGACCAGCGTCAGCTCGGGCAGCCACTCCTGGTTATACACCGTAAAGTAGGGGTTCGTGCTGCCGGTGAACATCAGCACCCGCATCCGGCCGGGCAGGTTGTTGGAGATATCGGCAAACTGAACGCTCTCGGAACTGACGGTCCAGATCTGCCGCTCATTCTTCAGACCCACCTGGCGCACCAGCGTGGTGCCATTCCGGGTAGAGATATCGATCACGATGCCCGCCGCCGCGTCGCCGAGGTGGAATTTCGCGTTGGAATCGATGGAACTCTGGGCGGAGGTGCTGAGCGACTGGCTGCCGCCGCGGTACTTGACGATGAAGCCGGACTTGCTGCGGTCGTAATCCGCATTGACGTTCGGCGACATGGCCGCGATGTACACATCCGCGCTGTACACGTCCACGCCGGAGCCGACCGTCGCGTAAGTGTGGTCGTCATAGTCCATGTCCACGTTGGAGTTGGACTCGCCGATCGCCCTCAGGCTGGTCGAGGAGTGGGCGTAAACGTTGCGGCTGGTGCCGGAGGGTGAAGAGGAAGCTGTCATCGTGAGGCCGTCGTACGCCCTGATGACGGCGTTGGACACCTGCGTCCTGACCGCGATCCCGGTCGTCTGATTAACCGACGCGGTGATGCTGGCGCCCAGCGCTTTGCCGCGGGAGTAGCAGTAATCGTAGATATAAAGCCTGCTGGTGACGGTGCGAAGCTCCACGTACCGCCCGGTGACACTCACGCGATTATTCGCCGCGCCAGCGATGTCCACCAGCGGCGTGATGCTGACGCTTGTGTGGGAATAGACCTTGGGCCTTACGCCCAGGCCGGAAACGCTTGCGTACAGGTAGGTTTCCATATCCCGCATCGACGCGTCGGCGATGATCAGCACGGTATTGAAGGTATCGACAATCTCGGCGCCGCTGTTCACATTGACGGTCGCGCCGCTCGAAACCGTGGAATAACCGTGGATCGTGCCGAAGGCAACCAGGCCGCCGGAGGAAATGGTGGCCCGCGTGGTGATGGTGTCGCTTGTGCCGGATGTCGCCTTAATGGTCAGGTCGCCATAATCCGCTTCAATGCGGGCACCGCTCAGGATGTTGACCTTGGTGTTTCGGTAGAGCGTGTTGGACACCTTCAGCGAATCGCCGCTGAACAGGCCGCCGCCGTTTGCGACGGTCTCCGCGTACAGATCCGCGCGGGAGGTAGCCAGCACGTTCAGCGCCTCGCCCGCCTTGACCAGGGAAGCACTGATGTCCACCCAGGTGACCACGTCCTGGAAGTTCCGGCCGTACATCGTATTGGCGTTCACGCCCAGGCCGATGGACGTGCCCTGCGCCACGGAGCGGGCGCGGGTGTAGTCTTCGGCGGTGATGGAGATGTTGCCCGTTGCGTCGAGGGTGCTGCCGTTCAGCACCTGCGCCTTGGTGTAGTATTCAGAGAAGGTCGGAATGATGGAATTGCTGATGGTCGCGAGGCCGACGGTCGTGGCCTTCTTCACCTCGGACGATGCGTAGCCGGTGTTGTACGCCTTGATGGTGATGTTGCCGCCGGCCGTGACTGTTGCGGCGTCCACGTAGGCGCTGGCAGTCTGCGGCTTCTGCCCGAGCAGGTCGGTGATCCCGCTTTGGTCGTCGCTATTCAGATTGGCGCTGGTGGGCATGCCGATGAATGTCCTGGCCTTGGCGTTGGAGGCGACCGCCAGGCCTACGCCGCCGGGCGAATCGCTGGATGCGCTGGCGGTCGCGGTGGAAGAGGAATTCACCGAAACGTTGCCCGAAACTTCAACGAGGGCGCGCTGGATGTAGGCTTCCACCGTCGAATAGATGATGGCGGTGGCGTCCAGGTTGCCGATCGTGGCGATCGAGACTTCGTAGGCCGCTTTGGCCGTCGCGGTGGACTTGGTGTCGACCGTCGCGTCGATGTCGATACTGCCCGCCTGCAGAAGGCCCGGCATATCGCCCGGTTCATTGGTAATACCGGCGTAGATCATCGCGGCGACAATCGCCCTGGCCACGTTGGTACTGGCGCTCAGGATGGAAACACTGGCGCCGCCGCCCGCGCCGCCCGTGGTCGCCGTCGCTTCGCCGTAGCCCGAGCCATCCTTCACGAATTCGGAATTGATTTTCAGTGTGCCGCCGATGGTCATCGCGCCGGTGTTCTTCACGTTGGCGCGCTGCGTCGCGTTGAGTGTGGCGCTGGTCCAGTTGACGGTCAGTTTGACGCCGGCGATCGAGAGCGAGTAGGTCCTGCCCAGCGCGTTCGACTTTGCATGGCCGAACACCTGAACATTGGCGATGCCCGTCACATCCACGCTTCCGCTGCCCGCCAGCAGCGCGGTGGCGCTGAGGCCCGTCTGCGCGGTCGCCTTGTTGAGGCTCGCGCTGGCGACGGATGCGCTCAGCCCGCCCGCCGGGCCGGTGGCCGCGAAGCTGGTCGCGTAGTAGGTGACCTTGATGTCAAGGCTGGCAGCGCGGAGAACCTGCCCGGCGCCCTGGCCCGTGGAATCCACGGTGGCGCTGTAGCTGCCGGCCGTGTTGGCGGCGGTTTCGATCACAGAAGCGTTGAAGAGATCCAGCGACGTGCTGGGCACGTGGATATCCGCGTTGGCGTAGGCGTTGACATCGGCGTAAACGTTCAGCTGGCCGACGTCCATGCTCGCGCCGACCACAGCCGCGGCGACAATCGCCGTGATGAGCGCGTCCGCCTTGCTAGCGCTGCCGCCCACCAGCGTGATGCTGGTGCTTCCGCTGGTGCCGTTGCTGCCGACCTTCGCCACGGAGCCCGTGGTGTCGTTCAGCTTGTTCAGGTTGGCCTTCACCGAAACGTCGCCCGCCGTGATCACGGCCTGGCGGATGAAGGCGTTCAGCTGCGCCGCGACGTCGGCACGCACCAGGTTGACGGCGATGCGTACGGCGCCGGCCGCAACCTTCGCGCCCTGAATCTCGGCGTTCGCCGAAGCGGTTCCGTCAATTTGGACGGTGAGCGCGCCGGTGGTGGTGACGGAGCCGCCGACGATGCGCGCGTTCGCCACAGTCCCGGCCGTAGCCGTCGCCTTGTTGCCCTCAATGGTAATGCCCGCGATCTGGATCGCGCCGCCGCTGGGCTGCGCAGCCTTCGCTTCCGCGCTGGAGGTATGCAAAACCTTCACATCCACCAAGCCCGCGCCCGCGTTCACATCGGAGTTCACGATGTAGGCGTCGTAGGTCCCGTTCGCCAGCGCGGTGATTACCGTCACGCCGAGGCCCGCAAAGCCCACGGAAGCGCCGTTCATTGTCTTGGCGATCGCGTTGGAGGTGGCATCTACTTTGACAGTCATCGCGCTGCAGTTTACGGTAGCGCCCTCAACACCCGCGGCCACCGAGTTGTTGGCCGTGGCCGTCGCGGAGTTGATGCTGGCTTCCACCAGCGTTACGCTGGCGCCGGAACCCGCGAGCGTGGCGGTCGCACCGTCCGTTCTGCCCTTGTTGAATTCAGACAGCACGGTCACGCTCCCCGCGGTGAGGCCGGCATCGAGGATACGCGCGCGCTGGGTACCCACCAAACTGGCGCTGATCACGTTGGCCGCCACGTCAATGGCGCTGAGCGTGATGAGGGGTGCCTGTACCAATGCCTGCGCCAGCGCGATGCCGACCGCCTTCAGGCTGACCGCGCCGCCGACAGTGACCAGGTCATCCGCCGCATCCGGATCGCCACGCAATTCTGCCACGGCAAGGATGCCCACCGACGCGTTCGCCACGTTTGTCTTGCCCGAAGCGGCCGAGGCGTTCACGCCGCCGCCCGTGGCCTGCGTCGTCTCCGCGTTGGCTTTTGCGGTGTAGTTGTTTTCGATGGTGAGGGAAGAAGCGTGAATGTTTGAACCGGAGGCATCCAAATGCGCTGAGTAGCTGCCGTTGGCATAAGCGTTCACAATGGTAACGCCGAAGCTGGCCAGGCCCGCGCCGGATGCCTGCTCCACACCGGCCTTGGCAAGACTGGTGCCGTTCGACTGGATGAGCATGGCACCGGTACCCGGCAGGATGTTGGCGCACTCCACGGCGGCGATGTTCGTGGCGGCGGCCGTGGCGATGGCGGTGTTGACGTCCAAACCAACCAGCGTGAGCTTCAGCGAACCCGATCCGCCGATACCGGTGCCGCGCAGCACCGCGTTTGCGCCGCCGGCGGTGCTGTCCACGATGCCCTGATTGTAATTGGAAGAAACCGTCACGCTGCCCGCCTTGAGGTTCACCCCCGAGACGCGCGCCTTCTGTATGGATTCGAGCGATGCGTTGAGGATGTTGGCGGCGATTGAAATGCCGGTCAGCGATATAAGCGGCTGCTGCACCTCAGCCAGCGCGACCGCATTGCCGGTGGCCGTCACAGTCAGCGCGCCGGTGAGGGTAATGCTTCCGGCGATCACCCCGTCCAGATCGGCGCCGTACACCCGGGCGTTCGCCTGGGTGCCCACCTTCGCGGTGGCGGCGTTTGTCTTGCCGGAGATCACCGAACCGTCGACGCTGCCGGCGGACTGAGTCGTCGCAGCAGTCGCCTTGGCCTGATAAGTATTCGTGATGGCGAGCGACGCGGCATTCACGCTGGCGCCATCCGCCTTCAGATAGGCGGAGAAGTTGCCGTTCGCGTAAGCCTGGACGACGGTGACGCCGAAGGACGCATAGCCCGCTCCGCTGGCCTGCTCGACGCCCGCCGACGCGAGGCTGGCGGCGCTCGAGAGGATCATCACAGCGCCTGTTCCAGAGAGGATATCCGTACCGGCGATGTAGGCGGCGCTGAGGGCGCTTATGGTGGCGATCGCGGTGTTGGCGCCGACGTTCACGTAGCTGAGCGACGCACCGGCGCCCGTGCCGCGCAGCGTCGCGGTCGCGCCGCCGTTTTCGCTGGAGGTTGCGTTTTTGTTGTAATCGGAGGATACGGTTACTGAACCGGCCTTGATGCTGCCGCAGGCAATGTAGGCATTCTGCAGGGACTCGAGCGAAGCGTACAGGACGTTGGCCACCACCGAGATACCGCTCAAGGTGGCGGAAGGCGTCTCGACCAACGCCAGCGCGATGCCGGTGCCTGCGGCGCTGACGGTCAGCGCGCCGGTCGCCTGAACACTTCCGTCTCCGGTGATCGCGGCTTCCGCCAGGTTTGTGGCCAGCGCGGTTGCCGCGTTGGTTTCGCCGGAGACCAGACTGCCCGTTACGCCGCCCGCCGCCTGGGTGGTAGTGGCCTGCGCTTTGGCCTTGTAGGTCGCCGTGACTGAGACGGAAGCCGCCTTGACCAGCTTGCCGGCAGCCGTCTGAATGTAGGCTTTGAAATCGCCGCTGGCGTCTGCGTCCACAACGGTGAGGCCGACCGTCACCAGGCCCACACCCGAACCCTGAGTCACACCCGCCACCGCGATGCTGCTGCCGCTGGAGAGAACCACGAGCGCACCGCTCAGATCGACGGCGCTGTCTTCAATGAAGGCGATGCTGGCCGCATCCGCCAGGGCGTAGACCGTGTTGGCGTTGCCGCCGTACAGGTTGACGGTGATCTTGTTGCCGGAAAGCGTCGCCTGGGCGCCGGTGGTTTCGCCGGCGTTGAGGGTGGACTGAACCGCGACCGAACCGCCGGAAACCGACGCGCCGGAGATGTATGCGTTCTGGGTGGCGGTCAGCTTGGACACCAGCACGTTGACACCCACGCTGACGTAGTTCATCTCCAGCGCCGTCAGCGCGACCGTCGTGGTGGCCGTCGCGATGCCCGAGGCCAGTACGCTCGCATTGGCGGTGCTCAGCGTGCCGCCGGCCCCGGCCAGGCCGAAGGCGTCGAGGTATGCCTGATCCAGAATGCCATCCCCCACCAGGCCGGACGCGCTGCCCAGAATAGCGGCTTCGGCGTTCACGCCGGTCACCGCCACGGCCAGGTTGATCTTGGCGCTGATCACGGAGAAGGCGGCGCTCACCGGCGACTGGGTGGTATCGGCGTCGGAAGCGGCCGAATGGGTGTTGGAGACGGTGATCGAGGCCGGATTCATCGCGACGCCCGCCGTGACGGCGTAGGCGCGGAAGTCGCCGTCCGCATAGGCGTACAGCGCGTTGAGTCCAAGGCTGGCGGCCGACGCGCTGAAGGACGCCGTCTCGATCTTGGCGCTGGCGATGGACGAAGCGTCGGAGGCGATGACGAGCGCGCCGCCGCTGATCGGAGCCCCCAGCACGAAGGCAAAGCTCTCGGAATCCGCCAGCGCGACGGCGATGTTCGCGCGAACGTTCAGAAGCCCCACGCTGC
Source organism: Bacillota bacterium (assembly GCA_023421395.1). Taxonomy (GTDB): domain Bacteria; phylum Bacillota; class Clostridia; order Christensenellales; family Aristaeellaceae; genus JAEZHK01. The sequence continues at coordinate 17,694 of JAEZTL010000039.1, forward strand.
CGCTGCCGCCGTTGGCATGGAGTTTGGCGGCGGCCGCGGTGGTCTTGTCTTTATTGAGTTCAGAGCGCACGGTGATGCTGGCCGCGCCGGTAATGCGCGTGCCCAGAATGTACGCCTTCTGCCGCGCGGAAAGCTTCGACAGGATGACATTGACGGCGATGGTCGCCACGCCGGCCTCAAACGCCGGCGTCCGGACCTCCGCCAGTGAGGAAGTGGTACCCTTGACCTCAACCGTTACGGTGCCCGCGCTCAGCGTGCCGGTTCCGTCGATGATCGCGCCAGCGCTCACGGACACCAACGCCACCGCGGCGTTTGCCTTCGCGCCCACCGCATTTACGCTCACGCCGCCCTTGGAGGGCGTCACGCGGCTGACGGCAGAGGCATTGTAGATCGTCTCCACGGTCACGCTGTCAGCGCTGATGTCGGTGGCGGCAGCGCCGTCCGGCACGGTCAGACACGCGGTAAATTCGCCCTGCGCGTAGGCGAAGCCCGCCATCACGGTAGCGCCGTAATAGGAGATGTCCACGAGGTTCGTGATGTCCACCGCAACCTGCTGGTAGCCGTAGCTGCCCACAGCCACGGTGCCCGTGGCGGTCATGACTGCCGGGGCGACCACCGCCAGGGAAGAAGCGCGGCCGTAAGCCAGCGCCAGGTTGGCCGTCACGCTGATGATGCCGCCGCTGCCGGTCACAATCTTCGCCAGCGCGGTGTCTCCGGCGGCATTATTGAAGAAGGATTTGACATTCAGCGCGCCCGCGTTGACGCTGCCACCCAGGATACGCGCTTTCTGCTCGCTTCTGAGCAGCGCCAGTACGAACGTCCCCGCCACGTTGATCCCGCCTGCCGAGACGCCCAGCACCTGAGCGGTGGCGGTGGCCTTGCCGTAGGCGTAGACGTTCAGCATGGCGGTTGCCTGGATTGCGCCACCCAGGATCTCCGCGATGTTTTCGGCTTTATTGTCCGCGATGGCGGCGTTGAGCCCCACGCTGACAAGGCCGATGTTGCCCGCCACGGCGGTAGCCTCTGCGGTGGCGGTGTTTTCGTCGCCCAACCGTCCAGCATAGACGCTGATCGTGGACGCGGTCAGCGCCCCGCCGTCGATCCGGGCGATGTTGGAGGAGCGCAGACCGACGTAGCTCACCGTCACGCCGATGGCCGTGGACAGGCCGACCGTGCCGACCAGCACCACCGACCGGGCGGTGGAATCCATATAGGCGTCAACGGTGATGGTATCGGCGTTCACCGTCGCGCCGCTGAGGGCGGCGATGGCATCGGTGAAGTTGAAGACCAGCAGCACGTTGCCATTCACCGAGGGATCTCCCGCGGAGAAGGCCGCGATCAACGACTGGGCCAAGCTGGTGACGTCGCTTCCCACGCTGACGGTGGCGGCGTTCACATTGCCGCCGGTGCTGCTCGCGCCCTGACGGGCGGCGTGGCCGGCGGGCGTCGTTCCAATATAAGTGAGCACTTCGGGCTTGATGACCGAGACCGCCGCGGAAATCCCGACGGCCGGGCCGCCGGTGGATACCGCGACGCTGAGCACGTAGGCGCGGGCCGCGGTGTCCACGTCCGCGCTGACCGAAACGGTACCGGCGCCCTGACGGTTCACGGTCACGCCCCTGCCGATATAGGTATCGACGCGGGAGAGGTTGACCACCAGCGCGATCGCGCCGTTCACCGACACGCCGCCCGCCGCGAACGCGCCCGCGCCGGAAATCGCACCGGCGTTGAGTCTGGAGGAAACGTCAATGGCCGGCGTCGCGGAAACGACCGCGTTGCCGCGAATGGAGGATTCCACCGTCGCCCCGAATACCGCGGCAGCCACGGACGCGCCCACCGCCACGCCGCCCACGGAAGCGGTCAGCGTCGCCGCCAGTACGTTCGGGTAGTCGCAGGCGGCTTTGACGGTGAGGGAAGCGGCCCCAGCCACGTCACCCTCGAGGGTGGCGATGACCGTGGAGAATACGTTGACGGACGCCAGCGACACCGACACGCCCACCAGCGCGCCGCCGCCGGTAATCGAAATTGCGCGGATGGTCCGCTTGGTCAGGTCCATCGGGTTGTTGGTGCCGGCGGAGAAACTGTCTTCCAGCGCACCGGTGCGCCCGGTATCGGTATCCTCTACCGCGGTCGAACCGGCGGTCGCCAGAATCTTGATGTCGCGCCCGGCGGTGAGGACGGCGCCGTTCTCCACCTTTGCCTCAACGTTTGAGAACAGCACAGCCACCGCGACGCCCGCGCCCACGGCCGCGTAAGCGCCGCCCGTGATGGTGCCGGCGATGAGGTCCGCCACGAGGGCGTCGTTCGCCGTCACCAGGATGTCGCGGGCGGAATGGACCACGGTGCCCGCGCCGATGATGGCGCTGGTGGCATCCTGCGACGCGTAGGTCGGCTTCGCGGAGCCGATTTCGGAGGCGTTGTCAAGGTCGCTGCTGCTGTCGAAGCTGGAGTCCGCGCCCGGCGCCTGAGCGCTGCTGTTGTCCGCGTCCTTGCCGGATTCGACATCCACATTGCCGGTCACATCGTCGTCCTTATAGCCGCCGGTGCCGTCGAAGGAGCCGCCGCTGCCCGCCTGGGACTGGGACTGCCTGTCACCGTCTCCGGCAAGCATCGTGCCGGCATCGGTCTTTTTATAGCCGGAGGCGGCGCTGTTGGAAGAGGAGAACGTGTCGTTCATGTAGTCGTCGGGCTTGAAGCTGGCGCCCAACTGGTCTGCGGCATCCTGCTTCATCTTGCCGCCCGCGACCACGACCATCAGCGTACCGCCGACGCCGACCTGGCCCACCGCAACGGTGCCTGCGTAGGAACTGATGTCGCGCTTGGCGCTGGCGTTCACGGTCACATCGCCGCTTTGGGTGGTGATGTCGTTGCCCGCGCCGAGAATGGCGCTCACGGTGTTATGCAGTACGCTGACCAGCGCGGTAATGGCAACGCCCGCGGTGCCGCTGCCCGCGACGGTCACCACGACGCCCACCAGCTGATAGTCGTCCGTCGCGTCCACGCCAAGCGCGTCCGCGCTGATGGTAACACCGCTGCCTGTGGTGGCGGTGGTCTTCTGCTTGGAGAGCACCACATCCACCGTGCCGGAGACGCTGGCGGTGCCGGAGGCGCTGACGCCCGCGGCATCAGAGGTGATGAATTCCTTGGATTTGGCGTGCACCGTGACACCGCCGCCGGCTTCAATGTCCGCCGAGGTGCGGATGAGGGCGTCGGTGGTGCCTTCAAAATAGGTAAGAATCGCGATGGGGGTAACCGCCGCCGTGCCGCCCACCGAAACCGCGGTGGCCACATTGGCCATGGTGGTCTCGCTGTCGGCGCTGACCAGCACGCCGCCGTCGGAGATGACCGTTCCGCCCAATGCGGCAAGGAGGTTGTTTTCAAATACCAGCGCGCTGGCGCCGACCGCGACGCCCACCTCTCCGCCGCCCGCGAAGCTGAGCGCGAGCAGGATCACGGTATCCTTGGAAATCGCCTGAGCCGTCACGCCGCCGGTGGCGATGATCAGCCCGCCGTCGCCGACGGAGGCTTCCATCTGCTTGTCATAGACCATCACGACGACGGACGCGCCTACGCCGGTATTGGACGATGCCGATACCGCGCCGGCGATGTTGTATATGTGTGAGTCGTCGTCAGATTCGACGAGCACCTCCCCGTCCCCTGTCTTGGCCGAGCCCTGGGTGCTGGATTCGCGCCCGGCGACCATGACCACATGGTTCCCAACGACCGCTTTGACGCTGTTTTTAAGGACGAGCGTGTGGATCACGCCGGCTACCGCCGCGTTGCCCGTCGAAACCGCGCCGCTGCCGGAGATCATCGCCAGGGTGGAGTTGGCGGTGGCGCTGATGAGGACACCTCTCCTGCGGGTATCGCGGTTGGGCAGCTGCACGCCCGCCGGAAGCATCGCGTCCTGCATCACCGCATGGGCGACCATTTCCACGTAGTCGCCGATCTTGGTGTTCACATTGTTGCCGATGACCAGCGTCGCGATGGTCGCGCCCGCACCCGCCTGGCCTGCCGACACCGCCACGGAACCGGCGATGTTATAAAGCCCGCTCTCCGCGCGCGAGATGATCGCGATGGAGTCTCCCGCCTCGATGACCACATAACTGCCGATGTCCACCTGAACCTTGTCGGAGATCACGACCACCGGAATCGCGCCGGCGATGGCGGCGCTGGAAGTGCTGGCCGCACCCGCAAAGGTGATCAGAATTGTCGAATTGTCAGCCGTGGCGCGGACGATTACATTGTCGCCCTGCGCCATCTTCAGCGCCTGCAGTTTGGCGCCCCGGCCCACCAGCGCGTTCACCGCGTGATCGAACACGCCCACGTTGACCGTGCCGCCCACCGCCGCGCCGCCGGTGCTTCCGGACGCCGTCGCCAGCACGACGACCTGCGTCACGACGCCGTCGGCAGTCACCTGCGCGCTGCCGTCATTCGCGGTCACCTGCGCCAGCGCCCCGACGGACGCCTGAGTCAGCGACTGGGACACCAATACGCCCAGCGTGCCCGCCGCCGCCACCTTACCGGTGCTGCCGGAGAGCGACGCCAGGATGTCCAGCATGGTCTCCTCGCTCCGGGCCGAAATGGTCGCGCTCTTGGCCGCGGTCAGCTTCGCGCCCGCGCCCAGCGCTGCCTGCGTGTTATTATTGGTAACAATGACCGCCGCCGTACCGCCCGCGGCCACGCCGCTCCCCGCGCCAAGCGACGCGGAGATCAGCGTCATCTTCGCCACGTTGCTGGCGGAGATGCGCGCGTCGCCGCCGGCAGTCAGTACCTCGCCGCCCACCGTGGCGCCGTCCTCTCCCAACGCGCCGGCCCACACGGTGTTTCCCGACACGATCACGTTGATGCCGCCGCCGATAGACGGCCCCGTGCCGGTCGCCACACCCGCCGCCACCGTGACGGCCCAGGTGTCCGACACGGCCGCGGCGTCCACGGTCACATCGCCGCTGGCCGTGATTTTCGCACCCGCACCGATGGACGCGCGCACCATGTCCTCGTCCGCCAGTGCCGCGATGCTGGCACCCACGCCGGATTTACCGGTGGTGGCCGCCACCGCGCCGCCAATCAGCCGCGCGATGGTATCGCTGGAGGCATCCATGTCGAAGCTGCCGTCCGTCAGCGTGATCACCGCGCCATCGCCCACCTCGGCAATGGTTTCATTGTTTGTGAACAGCATCGCTACCGAGCCCGCCAGCGCGGCTTTCGCGTCGGCGCTGCCGACGACGGACCCGGCGATGGCCTCCACGTAGTAGTTGACCGACGCCAGGAAGTTCAGCATGTCCAGCGTCTTCATTACGTCGTCCATGCCCAGGTTGATCTCCAGCGCATAACCGCCGGAGGTCTTCAGGTTGACGATGCCGGAATTCTCACTTGAGGCGTCCACGGTGAAAAGCGTGGAGATCCCCAGCGGGAACTGGTAGTCGGTGGAATCCACCCGCTGCTTTTCTGCGTTCAGCTTCAGGCTTCCACCGGTGATCCGGGCGTTTTTGCCAATCGTGGCGCGGGTGATGGTTTCCGCGTAGATGAGTGCGAAGGAAGCGCCCACGCCCACGGAAGCGCCTGTTGCGGTCACGCTGCCCGCACGCACCGCCAGCTTGGATTTATCGGTGGCGGAAACGGTGATCGCGCCGCCGTTGACCAGCGCGTTCTCGGCGATCTGGGCGATGGACTGGGCGCCTGCCACCATGACGGCCACCGCGCCGGCCAGGCCCACCTTGCCGCCGCTGCCCGCGATGGAGCACGCGATGGCCTGCGCGCCGAGGAGCCCGCGGTACGCGCCGTCCATATTCTGGGTGGTGGCGCTGGTCACGCGGATCGCGCCGTTATTCGAACCGGTGCCGGTGGCGGTGAGCGTTCCGCCGACAGTCGAGACGGCCTTGTTCTTATTGACCGTCACCGCGATGCCCAGCGCGATGTTATTGGCGTTCTGCTGAGAGGGCAGTGTCACCGTAGCGCCGCTGCCGGTGGTACGGAAGTTGCTCCTGTCCGCGGCGCTGACCTCCGCGTTCTTGGCCGTCAGGCTCCCGGTCATCTCCGTGGTGGCGCAATGGTTGGTGATGTTGACGCCCAGCGCCGCCGCCAGGTTGACGCTCTGCTCCTTTTTGGCGCTGTCGTCCATCGGCTGGCTGTTGGCATTTGGGCCGGCGTTATTCGTCGCGGCGCTGTTTGCGGTGGATGAGGAGGGCGCCGCCGGGGTCTTGATGCCCAGCAGTTCGAACAGCTTGGCCGAGAACGGTACGTTGCCCATCAGGCTCGCCGCCTTGGGCAGGAAGGTGTTGATCTTATTGACAATGGTGGCGTTCGTCTTGCCGGAGCCGCCGCTTCCGGAACCGACGCTCGCCAGCCGGAGCGCCGAGCGCAACCTGTCAAAGTAACGGTCGAGGCTCGCACCCACCACCGTGGCCAGCGCGTTCGCCTCATCCTCGTTGGAGGTCAGCGCGGTGATCTTCGCGCTGCCGCTGACGGTGCCTGTGCCCGCGAAGGTCGCGCGCACGTCCGACATGGCGATGTTCACCGCGATCGCGGCGCCCACGGCGGCCTTGTCCCCCGCCACCGCAAAACCGGAGGCGGAGGCCCTCGTCTGCCCGCGCTGGTAGGCGCTGAGCAGGAAGTTGACCATTTCTTCCACGCCCGCATCGCTGACGACACCGGTTTTGACGGTGTCAAGCCCGGTGGTTACAATAACCGCGTGTTCCATCACGCTGGCCAGCACGTTGTTGGTGATGACCGCCAGCGCCACCGCCGCGTCCACCGAGATATCCTTGGTGGTGGTATTGTTGGCGGCGGGCTGCGTGACCTCCTGGCCGATTCCCGGGGTGGTGACCTTCACCGCTTCCCTTCGGGCGATCGGGTCGGAGCCCGCGATGGTTACGGAATCAATATCGTTTCGTGCCTCGGAGGTGATGGAGAGCGTCCCGGCCGAAAGCTGCCGGTACTTACCCAGCGTGGCGCTGGCATCCACATCAACGATGGAGATCGCCGCCGATGCGCCGACGCCCACGGACGTACCGGAGCTGTTGTCCTTGTCCTTGACGGGCTTGCCGTTCTTGTCAGCGGAGGCGGTGGCGGTGGTGTACACCTTCTGCGCCGCCCGCGCGCGAATCACCGCATCCCCGCTGACGATGATGTCGCTTGGGACGGAGGAGGTTCTGGAATCGATGGAAGCCTCCGTTTCGCCGTCCACCAGCGCGATGGCGGCGGAACCGGCCACGCCCACATTGGCCGCGCCGACGCCGGAGATGGCCGAAGTGGAGATCAGGCAGCCGATGCCATCCAGCTCGCCGGGGTTGCCGAATTTCGCGGCCAGCGACAGCGCGATGACTTCCTCAATGGCGGCCGCCGTCACCTTGCCCTTAAGCGCCAACTGGCTGAACAGGTCGCTGATGGAGGAATCAGGCGAGCCCAGCACCATGTTCAGAATGAATTCGGGATCCGTCAGCGTTTCGAAGAAGTCCTTTACAGTAGGCTCGATCAACCCGGAGAGGAGGGCGTTCGCGGTATCGCCGCGCTGGCCGCTCGTCAGCTGGTCGGTCAGCTGCTTGATGATGAGCTGTCTGAGGGAGTCCTTCTGGGCCGCGGTCAGCGCCGCGTAGTCCGCGCCGTAGGTGCCGTTGGCTGCGAGCAGCGCATCCAGGCTGGACTGACCCTCCACCGCCAGGAGCGCGTCGATCAGCAGCTCCGTGCCGTCGGTGGTGGCGAAGTAAGTGAGCAGCTTGGTCAGGATTTCCTCGACGGTCTTTTTGTTGTCCGCCTCGACGATGTCCGCCTCCACAAGGAGCGACTTCGCGCGAAGGGTGGACGCGCCGATCTTCGCCTTGTTCTGATAGCGCACGTAGTTGATCGCCACCGCAATGCCCACGCCGGTGGTAGAGTTGGTCGCGCTTGCGTTGGCGGATATGGTGGCGTCCGTATCGTTGACCGAGCGCACGCGCGCCTGGTCCGCCGCGGTGATGGCGAGTCCGCTGCCCAAGGTGGCCAGGGCCTTGTTGGACAGGATGTTCAGCGCCAGCGAGGCGGCGACCTGAATGCTGCCCTCGTTGGTTTCGGCCTTGGGCCGGTCCTGAGACAGCTGGTTCACCGAATTGGCGTTGACGTTGTTGGTGTTGGCTCCGGCGGCCAGATCCGACGCGGCCTGGGTGTTCTTGTCCGCCATCTGGTCGGCTTCGCCCTCGTTGAACAGCGAGCGCATGTCATCGCCGTTGTCGTCCAGCGGCAGGCCGTCGTCCTTCATCTTGTCGTAGTCCGCCTGGGTCTTGCCCGTCTCGGCATCACCGGTGGACGTACTGGTGGGCGGCGTGGCGCCCGCCGCGCTGGCCTTGATGGTCATTGTCAGGCGGCTGACGGATTTGGCGTCCACGGCGACGTTGGCCGCGGTGACGCTGCGGTTCAACGTGGCCTCGGCACTATCGTTGATGACGCCGATGCCAAAGGACGCACCCACGCCCACGCCGGTGCCCGCGGCCGCCGCGTCGGCGGTAATGGTGCGCTTCATGCTGTTCTCGGCGGAGACCGCGACGTCGCCGGTGGCGGTGAGCACACCGGTCTGAGTCCCGAGGTAGGCCTGCGAATACACGCCGGAGACGGCGAGCGCAAGCACCGGCACGATGGAGGTGCCGCCCGCCGCGCCCGCGGCGGCGTGGATCGTCTCCGTACCGGAGAAGGCGGACTTGACTTTTACGCTCCCCAGCGTTGCCGTGCCGAAGCGTACGCCGTCCTCAACCTTCGCGATGAAGTCCGCGCCGGTCACGCTGACCGCGATGCCCGCGCCGATGCCCACGCTGCCCGTGGCACTGCCGGTGGTGGGTTTCAGCGGGATGGTGATGCCCGCAAAGCTCAGGCTGGGGGTGGACCGCTTGCCCGACGCGTCCGCCACGGTGGTAAAGGCACCGTTTCCGGTGGAGACGACGTTTACCGCGCCACCCGTCAGACTATAGGCGGCGTTTTTGCCGACCAGCGCCTCGTTGTGGGCGATCACGACGTGTACGCTGACCGCGCCGCCCAGGCCGAAACTGGAGGTCTTGGGCACATGGCCGGATTTGGCGATGGACGAAGACACGATTCTGCCGGTGATGGCCGCCACGTTCAGGCCGCCGGCGGCGATTGATCCGGCGGTGATCTTCGCGTTGTTCTGGTGATTGGTAATGGCGATGGCCACGCCCACGCCCACCGAGTTCTTCGCGTCCTCGGCCTGGGCGAGAGGGGTCTTGTACAGCGAACCGTCGGCGCGCACCCGGTTGACGGTGGCAGCCAGCGCGGTCACGTCGACGGCGCCTGCCGCGGTCACGCTGCCGGTGGTATTGATCAGCGCATTGTTCGCGTTGCCCGCGTAGGCCAGCGCCAGCGCACCCACGATCTGGTTGGAACTGGACGGCGTGCTCGTGGGCTTGACCGTCTTGGTGGCGTCGGTAAACTTGTTACCCAGAGAATTGCTGCCGGTGACACCCGCCAGGAGCTTGCCGAAGGCCGTCTGGTTCGGAGCTTTTTCTACCTTTAATAGATTCTCCACGAAGGGAACAATGCTGGTCAGCTTGATCTGATCCGTGGGGAGGGGCGATTCGCCGCCGCTGCCGTCGGATTCGCTGGCCGGAATCGAGACGGAGGTGGTGGCGGTATCCAGTTTCGACTCGGACTTGACCGTAAGCGCCGCGCCGGAGGTGACCGAAGCACTATCCGCGATCATGGCGCTGGTATCCTGGAACACAAAGCTTCCGGCGATGTAGCCGCCCGAGGCCGGCTTGAGCGCCAGAAGGTTGGGCTGCTTGCCCAGTGCGGCGGCCTCCGCGTGCACGGCGTTCAGCGCCGAGAGCTTCACGTCTCCACCCGCGGTTACGACGGCGTTTCCGCCCACCTTCACATGGGTTTCCGCCTGCACCACCGCCAGCGCCAGCGTGAATTTGAGCGAGCCCATGGTGGCGTCCGCTTCCGCGGAGATATCGGAGGCGGCGCGAAGCAGCACGCCGGCGCCCGCGTTCAGGCGCGCGTTGCCGCCGACGGTGAGCCGGGTGTCGCCGGTGACCGCCGCCACGCCGAAGGGGATAATCGCCTTGAGCAGGCCGTTGGTGGCCGAAACGGTGGAGGAATACAGCGCGCTGGCGTGGATGGAACCGCCGGCGGTCAGCGCGCCCTGAATGTCAATATTAACCTCGCCCAGCTTGAGGGTGAAGGGGTTGAATGTGTCACCGGTGGGCAAGAAGAGTTTGTCCAGCGTCAGGCTGGCAAGCATGTCGATGGCCTGAGTAGCCACGAGGCTCGCGGTGGACGCGATGGATATCTTGGAAGCGCCGTTCGCCTTGTAGAGGCCCACTTCGATTTCGACGGTGTTATCTTCGTTCAGATCGTCCTCGACAATGGTCTGATCGATCTCCGCCACGGCGGTGTCGGCCATGATGGAATTGATCAGGATGTTCTTGCCCTTGACTTCGCCGTTGATGGTGACGGCGCCGCCGGAGAGCGCGAGGTTGAAGTCCGGCGCGACGAGCTTATTCACGATCAGGCTGTCGCCGCCGTCCGCCACGATGTTCGTCAGCAGCAGTCCGCCGACGGGGATGGTCAGGTTGGCGGTGTAGTTAACCGGGGTGGATGCATCCAGCGTGTAATCGGTAAAGGACTGGGCCGCCGCGCCCGGCGCGAGGGTGGAAAGGGCGACGGTGTTCTTGTTCTTGAGCGCGTCGGTGAAGGCCTCCATGTCGGTGCTGCCCACCACCATCTGCTTGGTAAAGGGAATGCGGATGCCCTCGACCAGGTCGCCCAGGAAGGTGATCTCCGCCAGCGCCTCGATGGTCAGTTCGGAGGTGTTGCCAGTGATTCGGCTGGCCGCGGCAATCTGGTCGTTCAGCTTGCCGGTCAGGTGCAGCCTGTCAAATCCAGCGCCGCCGGCCACGTCGATGGCCACGCCGCGGAAAGACGGGAAGGCGGCGGTGGTATCCACCGTGACAAGGTCGTCCCCGTCGCCGCCGAAGAACTGAAGGCTGCTGCCCGCGATGTCGAACTCCTCGGCCACGTACTCCATCAGCGAGGAGATCACCTTGCGGCCGTAGGTCAGTTCCATGCCGCCGGTGGCGCCGAGGGCGTCGCTGCCCGCGCCGCCGCGGATGGTGGTGTCGACCTTCGAAAGGTCGATCGCGAAGCCGTAGGTAGAGCCGGTATCGCCGGAAGTCATCGTCAGGTCGGTGGAGTTGATCTGCTTGACGGCGATCTCATCTTCGCCCGCGCCACCGTCGATGTCGACCGTCAGACTGTCGGTGACAACCATGCCGGAGATGGAGCTGTTGAGCGAGGACAGGAAGGACTGCACGGCGCTGGCCAGGTTCGCGCCGAGTTTGGTAATTTCGGAGGCGTCAAAGGAGGTCAATGCCTCGAAGAGGGACGCGGCGTCCTGCCCCATCTCGGCGGTGACGGTCATACTGGCGGACACCGTGGGCGCCTGCTTGATCTTGACGGAAGCCTTGTCGTCCCCGTCGCCCAGATCCACCTTGATGTTCTTTTTGACGTTCAAAACCGCGATGTCCACGTCATCCGACAACTTGGTGCCATAGTAGGAGAAGCTGTCCGCGTCGCTGACGGAGACCATCGCACGGGTGGAAAAGTACAGGCCCGCCAGCACCACGTCCATGCCGCTGATGGTGACGGAGCCGTCCACCTGCGCGCCGCCCGCCGAGTTGGCGGTAGCCTCGCCCGATTCGTTCAGCGCATCCTCCGCAACGATTTGCAGCTTGATGTCCTTGGCCGCATCCGCGCTGCCGAAGATTGAGAGGATCAGGCTGGAAAGCGTTGAACCCGAGGAGGCATCCAGGTTGATGCCGCCGTTGTAGGTGCCGTTGGCGACGACGATGGTCGCGGTTCTGTTGATGGCATCCCGGGCCGTTGTCAATGCGTCCTGAAGCGCGTTCTGGATGGCATTGGCGGTGGCGTCGTTTTTGTAGGTCAGAAGGCCTGCCATCTCGCGAATGTAGGCGCTGCCCGCCGGAATGGCATAGGCTTCCACCGTGTCGTTTGCGCCGGTCGTGTCCGCGCCGCTCTTGGCGGTGATGCCGCTGGTCAGATCCGCCGACAGCGCCATCATCTGCTGGCTGCCGTCCTGCTCACTTTCCGGGAGGGCGGTATAGGGCTGGGCCGCGATCTCCGGCTCGGCGCTCGACTCGGGCTCTTCCGCAATCTCCGGCTCGGCGCTCGGCTCGGGCTCTTCCGCAACCTCCGGCTCGGCGCTCGGCTCGGGCTCCTCCGCGATCTCCGGCTCGGCGCTCGGCTCGGGCTCTTCCGCGATCTCCGGCTCGGCGCTCTGCTCGGGCTCCTCCGCGATCTCCGGCTCGGCGCTCGGCTCGGGCTCCTCCGCGATCTCCGGTTCGGCGCTCGGCTCGGGCTCCTCCGCGATCTCCGGCGGCGCGGGCTGTTCTGAGGACGATCCCGATCCGGAATCGGAGGCTTCAGACCCTCCGGATTGCTCCGTAAGCGCAGACGAGGCCCCGTCATCCGAAGATGACGAAGCCTGCTGTTCCCCCACCGAAGATGCTGACGCCACGGCGCTCGTTTCCACAATGACCGCCATCATGCTGAGCATCAGCGCAAACACCAGTGAAATCAGAACAAGGTTCTTCTTCCACTGATGCCTTCTCCTTGCCTTGCTCCTGGAACAGCCATTATGGCGCATAAAACTCTCCTCCAAATCAAACCGGTCCCGCCTCGGACGGCGGTCTGTTTTACGGGCGTCTGTTTTGGAATGGTGCGTTGGTTCAGTCAGATGTTTTGCTGTCGGGAAGAACGGTGGTTTGGGGAGCTGGGTCAACGGCTGCCCCCGTAGCCTGCTGCTTTGCGTTCTCGTAGTACTGGGCCAGCTGCCAGAGAACCTTCTTGGCGGCATCCTTGAGCCCCTGGTCATCTCCCGATGACAGCGTCTTGTCCATGTCGGACAGCGCGCGATCATAGTCCTGAAGCTGCACATAACACACGCCGCGGTTGTAGTAGCAGAACTGCACCAGGAAATTCTGCTCGATGGAGTTGGTAAAGTCGTCGATGGCCTCCTGATACTTTTCAAGCGTCAGATTGCACAGGCCGCGATAGTAGCGGGAACCGGCCAGCTCGGCGTTCAGCGAGAGTGACTGCGTCAGGTATTCCAGCGCCTTCTCCGTTTGCTCCAGCGTCATCGCGGAGACGCCCATGCGCTGGTACAGTACATCGAGCGCGGCTGCGCTCTTGCCCAGCGCAATCAGCTTTTCACCGTATGCCAGCACCTGATCGTGCTTTTCCAGCGCGTAGTCGCAGGCAGTCAGCTGCTCGTAGCACATCGCCTCGTCGTATCCCTGCGAAAGCGCGTCTGTCAGGTCCGTCTCCGCCAAACCGAAGCTGCCCAGCTGCATATGACACAGCGCCCGCAGATAATGGGCGTAAGCGGCCTGCGGCGGAAGTTCTTCCGCGGGCTCGGCCGTCTCGCCGCCGGGCGTCGCGGTGGCTTTCATAGAGCCTCCGACTTCGGTCGGTTCCTCCACGGCCGACGCCGTATCGGAAGTACCGTCCGCAGCCTCAACCGCCGTTTCTTCACGGACCGCACCGCCCAGGTATTCGTCAAGGCCGGTCAGCGCGGCCTGGTACTCCTTGAGAAGGAATGCGCAGCGTAGGCTGTTCAGCCGCTGCACGACGTCGGCAGGGTCGTTTTCATAGAGCCAGTCGTAACGCTCTCGCGCCTTGTCGTACTTGCCGGTGGCCTCGTAGAGCTGCGCCAGCGTAGAAACCGGCGATGTATCGTCCGGCATTATCCGGGTGTACGCCTCGAGATCGGAAATAGCCGGCGCGTATTTCTGCTGCTCAATGTAGATTTGCGCGCGGAGAAGGAGCGCCTGCCGCGCGTTGGGGTCGGATTCCAGCGCCTTGCTCAGGCTTTGGACCGCCTGAGCGTACTGATCCTGCAGCGCGTACAGCGATCCCTTCTTGGTCCACACGTCGGCAAAGGCGGCAGTATCTCCCTCGTCCGCGAGTTCCAGGCACTTGTCCAGCTCTTCCATGGCCTTTTCGTACTCGCCCTTGCCGATGCTGATGGAGGCAAGCTGATAATAGTCATCATAGGTGGTTGGGTTATCCAGCGAACCCTCAAGGATCGAGTAGATCCTGTCCAGATTCTGGCTGGCTTCCGCGGGATTGCTCTCGGCGTAGCCGTCCGCCTGCCAGAGCGCCCTGGGCAGGTCTGATAGCAGCACGGTCGCGAGCAGCCCGACTGCCAGTACCAGCGCCAAAAAGCGCTTAGGCAAGCCTCTCTTACGAAAGCTTGCCTCAGGAGTCAGGTCATCCGCGGGCCACCCCGGCGGCCCGGCGGCGCGGGTTTTCTTTCGCCACTCGAGGTAGCGCCTGTATATCTGGGACATAATTATGTCCTCCTTAAAACGATTATAACAGGCAATCAAGGGTTTCGTATATGGATATATTGACGTTTTTTGGAAGTAAATTTTATCAATTCTATGGTTATTTCTTCCAGCCGTGCCGGATAGATGTAACCCTATTGAGCCCTAAAGCCGGCAGCGGCAGGTGCGTCCAGGCCCGTCAAACCCGCGGGCCCTCTCGCGCGGCCAGGATGACCGCACCCGACACGCCGGAAGGCTGCGGCCGGGTGATGGCCGCGCGTTCTCGGGATGCATACAACCTGCGCCTGCGAATGTCGTCGATGATGTTCGAAAAATACGGCCAGCGCGAATCCACCGGGGTCGGGCTATCCTCCTCCCGACGGCCGGGATCGATGACGTGGTTGATCCAGGTGTTGGCCGCGATGATCGTCAGGCGGTGAGTACCCGCGGATACGCGCCCCAGCGGCGCGAGGAAGGGGGCCTTCCAGATAGAGGCGACGCGCTCCCCGTCCAGCAGCACATCGCAGCAGCAGTCCAGGCGCTCGAGCTCCACGTAGAGCTCGCCGCCCTCGCGCAGCGCAAAGTCCGCCTCATAGCATCCGTCACCGCTGAAGTAGCGCGTCTTTTCGAATTGCTCCCAGGAAACCGGGTCCTGAAGGTGCTCCACGATGGTTTTTCCCTCGATGGAAAGCGTCCATCCGGTCACGTGCAGCACGGGGCGGAAGCGTTCAACCGGGCGGGGCGGCAGCCCCTCCTCCCCCGCGATGAGTACCAGCGACTGGTTGGGCGCCAGCGCGGCCTCAAGCCGCGTCCGCTCGGAGGAATGCGTCAGAGAAAGGGGCGCGACGTCCTTCATTTCCAACGGATCGTACAACCGGACGCCGGCGCAAAGGGGCAGATTCAGTGCGGCGTGACGGGCTTTCAAGCTCATGTTGGCGACGAAATAGACCTCCTGACCGTCCACGCGGCGGTGAATGAAGCCCACATCCTCCGCGTCTTCTCCCTCGATCACCAGGTCGGGCGGCAACACCCGCCGCACCGCCGCGATCAGTCCGTCGCCCCGGTCGGGCGCGAAAACCGCGGAAATCCGCGCCATCGAATCCCGGACGGCGCGCCGCTTTTCCTCCAGATCCATCAGCCCGCAACCCTCGCGGGGCAGCGGCCCGCAGGAAATGATTTTGACGCCCGCGGCACTCATCCGCTGGATCGTTCGGGCCGTCTCCACCGGCAGACGGGTGCAGCCGGCCAGAATCAGCGCTTCGTAGCGGTTGTCGCCGATCCGGAGCGCGCCTGCTTCGATCGCTCCGAGCTTGACCAGCGCGTCGTCGCTGACGTACGTGAACCAGTAGCCCGCGCGCTGCAGGCGGTTCACGGTGTCCTTTCCGATGTAGTCCTCTACCCGAAGCGCCATGTGCAATTCCGCCATCGGAGAATCCGACCAGATGTCCGCCGCGGGGATGTACACCATGACGGCGCTGACCGCGCCGCCGCCCTGCATCAGCGCCGTGACGCGGTGCATGTAGGCGGACAACTCCGGGAAGAAGCGCCACCAGGTGTTGTTGGGGCCCAGCATCGACGAGGCGTAAAAATTCCACCCCGGCTTGCCCGCCCGCTCCGGCGAATAGGAAAAGCCGTGGTTTACGATCATCTGAATGCCGTCGACCGCGATGGCGTCAAAGGCGCGCTTGACCATCTCCGGGGTTTCAAGGAACCGGGGCGTCCGAAGCCAGGTGAAGCTCTCGTTGGAGACGACGCGCTTTCCATAGCAAAGCCCCGCCGATACCGCCAGCCGCCGGTGTACGGTGTTGACCTGATAACGGTCGTTGAGCCCAAACGTCTCTCCCTCCGGGATGTCAGCGCTGGCATAGGCCCTGAGGATGTCTGCCCACGTGCCGTGAGCCTGGGTGCGGGCGGTGACGCCCCACTTTTTGCACCAGGCGGTGAAGTTTTCGAAGAACCCCTCCAGCGTCAACTCGGAAAATGTCCGGAAGTAGTCGTAGCGGACGGGCTTTGTGACCGGCCCCATATCCCCCCACAGCGCGGGCAGGTAGGGTGTCAGGTCGTAACCGCGTCGGCGTTTGAATTCGTCCAGCATGGGCTTTGTCCAGTTGCAGCCGCCCAGCTCGATAGAATCGCAGAAGAACGAACGGATCCGCCCCCGGCCCAGGCGCTCGATCAGCGCGTCGCCCATGGTGCGGAAGTAGATATCCGACACGTCCTTCCGGCAATGGTCGATGGCCAGTCCCTGCATGTTGGGCGCGGGTTTGCCCACGTTCTGCTTGTACTTTTGCACCACGAAGGTGAAGATTCTGTGGGGCCCCTCGGGCACCCTGACGTCCAGCCTGCTGCCCCATCGCCAGGTTTCGATGTAGGTTGGGGCTACGCTCGCCGTGACGTCCCGGGCGCTCCCCGCATCCATCACACCGTCCGCCACGCGGCAGAGCACGACCCGTTCGATCTCCCCCGGCAGCACGCCCGTGTAGTCGAAGGAAAAATCGCAGGGGCCGTTCACGTCGTGGCTGAAGGGCACCAGAATGTCCGGAGCCATGGTGTCCTCTACAAAGGAGCCTCCAAAGGGCCAGCCGGAACCCAGCGTGAGATCCACGTCGATGTCCATTTCCTTCGCGCACGAGAGTGTGAAATCCAGAACGTCGAAGAATTCCGGCGAGAAAAAGTCCAGATGCCGCTGCCCGGCGGAAGGGTCGTCAAACTCCAGCGGGTAGATGATCTGGATCTCCACGCCACCCAAGTGCGCCGCGCGCATTTCTTCCAGCTGAAGCCGGATTTCCTCTTTTTCCACCGCGCCGCCGTACCACCACCAGCGGGTGTTGACGCGCGCCTCCCGCGCCGGAAATTTCAGGCGGCCGATCGCGCCGCGCGCCCGTCCGTCCATACCCCTCACCCCTTGATCGGCTCGAAGAAGACCTCGTCCTCCTCGATTTCCACGCAGACGACAGTGTCGATGTCCCGGGGTTTTTCGCCGGGCCAGAGGATGCGCCAGGAGTGGTCGCCCTCGCAGGTGACCCGCTCGCGCAGCGTGAGCGGCCGTCCGTCCGCCAGCAGGTAAGCCCGCCGGGGCTTGTTGCCCATGTTGAGAAGGTACACGTCGGGCATGTCCTCAAACACGTGGATGTAAAGCTTGCCGGGGCGGGCGGTGAAGTAGCCCCAGTCGATGTCATAGGGATAGACCGGCACCGGGCGCGTGCCGTAGATGCTCTCGCCGCACTTTTTCAGAAAATTGCCGATGACGCCCAGCACCCGTACGCTCTCCACCGGCACGCGCCCCATGGCGTCCGGGCCGATGTTCAGAAGGAAATTCCCGCCGCGGCTGACCACCTTGACGAGGTTTCGGATCAGCTTTTCCGGGCTCTTCCAGCGCCGATCGAACCGGTTGAAGCCCCAGGTGTCGTTGATGGTGGCGGGCACCTCAAAGTCTCCCGGATAGGGAAGCAGCGGGATGAAGTTGTCGCCGGTGGTCATGTAGTCGCCCAGACCGTTGCCGATGCGCCCGGAGATAAGGCATTCCGGCTGAAGCCCCTTCACCAGCGCGTAAAGTTCCCGGGACTCATCCCGCGTCATGGTCATGGGCGTATCGAACCAGATAAGACCGATGTCGCCGTAGTTCGTCAAAAGCTCCCGGATCTGCGGGATGCACTTTTCATCCAGGTATCTGCGGAAATTTTTGCCCGCATCCGGCACGTTCTCCTCGATGCCGTCGGGATGGTGCCAATCCTGCGCCTGGGAATAGTAAAAGCAGAGCGTCAGGCCATATCGGTCGCAGGCCTCGCGCAGCGCCCGCGCCGGGTCGCGGCCCCAGGGCGTCGCGTCCACCGCGTTATAGCGGTCGGCGGCGGAGCGAAACATCGCGAAGCCCTCGTGGTGCTTGGCAGTCAATACGACGTACTTCATGCCCGCGTCCCGCGCCAGATGCGCGATGGCGTCGGCGTCAAAATCCGCGGGATTGAAGCGCGCGGCCAGCTTTTCGTACTCCGAAACCGGAATTTTGAGATCGTGCATGATCCACTCGGCGATGTTGTCCGTCCGGACGCCCTCGTATTCCCCCGCCAGCATCGCGTACAGCCCCCAATGGATGAAAAGGCCGAACTTCGCGTCCCGCCACCAGCGCTTGCAATCGTCCATCTGTCTTCCTCCTAGGGTTTCTCCGCCGGCGCGTCCAGTACGCGCAGGTCGTACATGCGGATGTACTCGTGGGCGGCCAGCGCAAAGCTCAGCTTCTTTTCCTTGAGCGCCCGGGCCAACTCCAGATGATAGGGCACGGTCTTGATCCAAAGGGACACCGCGCCGTCAAAAATGCCGGAATAATCGTTCAGCGCGTCAATCAGCGACAATACCAGTTGGGAAAGGGTGCTGCTGCCGCCGCAGTCCAGCAGCTGGATGTGAAATTCCCGATCCAGCGCCACGGAGAACTCGCCCGCCTCCGCCAGATCGCGCAGGCGCTCACCCAGTCCGATCAGCCTGTCCAGCTGTTCGGCGGTGGCGCAATCGGCCGCCCGGCGGATCGCCAGCGACTCCAGCCACATCTTGATCTCGAGCAGATCCCGGTAGTCGACCCGGAGCAGTTCCATCTGCAGCGACGGCTCGGCCATCTCTTTTTGGATGAACGCGCCTTTGCCGGGCTCGACCTCGATCACGCCTTCCGAGCGCAGCACGCCCAGCGCCTCGCGCACGGTGTTGCGGCCGGTATTCAGCCGTTCGGCCAGCGTGCGCTCGGAGGGCAGCCTGTCCCCGATGCCAAGGCCCTCCGCGTAGATATACTGGCAGATCGCCCCTGCCACGCGGACGTGCAGAAGATCCCGGGAGACGGGTTCCATGCGCTGTCCGGACCGCTTCATGGTCTTCACTCCTTCACCGCGCCCGCCGTCAGCCCATCGACGACAAAGCGCTGCATGACCGCAAACATCACCGCGGTGGGCAATAGCGCCAATACGCCGCCCGCCATCAGAACGCCCCACTTGACATCGTATTTCCCGATCAGCGACTTCAGGCCCACCGGGATGGTCCACATGTCGGAAGTGCTGATGAAGATCGTGCCGGCGATCAGTTCGTTCCACGCGCCGACGAAGGCGAACACAAAGACCGCCACGATGCCCGGGAACATCACCGGCAGCACAACGCGCCTGAGGCCCTGGCTCCGTGTGCAGCCGTCCACATAGGCGGCCTCCTCCAGCGTGTAGGGGATGCGCTCAAAGAAGCTGCGCATCGTGATCGCGCAGAAGGGCAGGTTGACGATCAGGTAATATACAAAGAGGCTGAACCGGGTATTGACCAGTTGGAGCTTCGCGTAGATCAGGTAGAGCGGGATGATGACCAGGATGCCGGGGATCATCTGCGTGATCAGGAAAAACAGCAGCATCGCGCTCTTTCCGCGGAAGGAATAGCGCGCCATCGCGTAGCCGCCCAGAATGGACAGAAGCGTGATGCATACCGCGGTGGCCAGCGATACGATGATCGAGTTCTTCAGCATCTGCGCATAGTCGTACATCGAGAACAGCTGATTGTAGTTCTCGGCGGTGAATGTCTGGGGGAAATAGGTCAGCTGCTGCGCGTTGATGATCTCCGTGTGGGGCTTGAAGGATGTGACCGCCATCCAGTAGATCGGCAGGATCACCGCCAGGAGGAACAGCGTCAGCAAAACCACGCGTCCCGAGGTCAGCGCCGCCCTTTTCAGCCGCCTGTGCATTAGAAATCACCCGCCCTATTATACTTGGTCACCCGCAGGAACACAACCGCGTACACCGCCAGAATGACCATCAAAAGCACGCCCAGCGCGGAGGCGAGGCCGAAATCGTACCCCGAGAACGCGCGCGTGTACATGTACGAGGGCAGCGTCTGGGAGTAGTTGGCCGGACCGCCGCCGGTGATGACCACGATCAGATCGAAGGAATTGAAAATCCAGATGGTGCGCAGTAGGATCGTCACGATGACGGTTGGCTTGATGTAGGGCATCGTGATGGAGAAGAAGCGGCGGATCGCGCCGCATCCGTCCATGTCGGCGGCCTCGTATACATCCGCCGGGATGGACTGCAGCGCCGCCAGGTTCATGATCGCAAAAAACGGCACGCCCATCCAGATCATCGCCAGAATGACCACCGTCAGCGAAAGCCCGGGCGTCCCCAGCCACGCGAGCTTCTCACCCGCCCAGCCGAGCTTTTGCAGGAGGTCGTTCACCACGCCGTACTCGCCGTTGAAAGACCAGCGGTAAATGAGGCCGATGACGAACGCCGAAAACGCCCACGGCAGGAAAACGGCCGCCTGATACAGGCCACGGCCGCGAAATTTCTTTCTGAGCGCCAGCGCCAGCGTCATGCCCAGAAGAAACTGCCCGGCGACGCTCGCCACCACGTAGACCAGCGAATTTTTCATGATCAGGCCCATGTCGGAATCGGCAAAGAGCTTTCTGAAGTTGTCGAGGCCATTGAAACGGATGGCGTTGGGCGCGGTCAGCTTGTAGTTTTGAAAGGCCATGACGAAGCTGTTGATCAGCGGATAGCCGAACATCAGCAGCAGCAAAAGCAGCACCGGCAGGATGAAAAGATACGGCTCGGCGGCGCTTCGGGCGCGCCGGTAGGCGGCGGGACGCCTGCGCTCGTATCTGCGCAGAAGCCAGAAGCCCAGCGCGCAGACCGCCGCAACCAGGAGAAGATACAGCACCAGATGGATCATGGTTGCCTCCTTGAAGCGCGCGGGGGAAGGATGCCTTCCCCCGCGCGTTGTCAACCGGTCAGCCTTCGCTGAGCGCCTTGGGCTGTTCCACGGCGGAGCCCGGGTTGTCCGCCAGATACTGCTTCATGCGGGCTTCCAGCTCGTTGGCCACGTTGCCCAGAGAGGTCTCCGCGTCCTGCTGGCCCAGCAGGTACTTCTGCATTTCCTCATGCATCATGCCCTGATGCATGTCGGTGTAGCTGAAGGGGCCGAAGGCGCAGGGCACCACCATGGCGGGATCGTTCAGCTGCTGCACGAAGGCGGCGTAGTAGCCGTCCGGGCCGTAGAAGGGATCGTCGCCGACGGCCTTCTTGACCGGGATCAGGCCGGTGAGCTTGCAGTACTCGATGTTGTTGTCCGGCCGGGTCAAGAACTCGATCAGTTTCCAGGCCGCGTCCGGATTCTTGGAGTTGGTGGAGATGGAATAGGCGTAGGGCGAATTGACGGTGTTGTAGATCTTGCCGTCCACGTCGCTCTTGGGCATGGGCATGACCATCCACTGGTCGTCCTGCATGGTGGCGATGCAGGTGGCGGCGACTTCGGAGTCGTTGATCAGCGTGCCGGTCAGGCCGCCGGTGAAGTTGTCCACCATCTCCACAAAGCCCCAGTTGATGGCGTCCTTGGGCGCGCAGCCGTCCAGGTACAGGCCGCACCAGGTCTTATAGCCCTCGACCGCCTCCGGGGTGTTGAAAAGCGCCGAGCCGTCGTCGGCATAGGCTTTGCCGCCGGTCATGCTCTCCAGGTACACGAACAGCGGGTCAAACGCGCCGCGGGCGCCGCGGAAAGAAGTGCCATAGTGGTTCTTGGCGGAATCGGTCAGCTTTCGCACCGCGTCAAAGTACTCGCCGTAGGTCCAGCCCTTGGCGGGATCCAGGGCGAGGCCGGCTTCCGCCGCCCAGTCCTTGCGCACATAGACGCCCTTGACCATCACGCCGTCGGGCACGGTGTAGTAATTGCCGTAGAGCTCCTTCTCGCCCTTCCAGACCAGTTTGGTCACGGTGTCGGCGTACTCGCTCTCGGTGCCCTCGATGTAGCTGTTGAGGGGAAGCACCCAATTCGCCGCGGTGAACTGGCCCAGCCAGCCTGCCCAAGTGGTCATCACATCCGGCAGCTGTCCGGAGGTGCCCAGTACCGTCAGCTTGTTGGCCGCGTCATCCCACGGAACGGATTCGTACGTCACCGCGATGCCAGTCTCTTCCTGGAACTTGGCGAAGGTCGTTTCGAAATACTCCTGACGGACGGGGCTTGGAGAAACATCGATGAAGCGCAGATTGGTCCCCTCGGCCATCGCAAAGCCCGTGAACAGGCTTGCGAGGAGCGCGAGACACAGGACGGTTCCCAGCAGTTTCCTCATGCTATTCCCTCCTTATCTTTTGAACGGCGCGCCGTGGCCCACCGGTCAAATCTCGTTCAGCGCGCGGTCGAGATCGGCGATCAGGTTGTCCGCCCCCTCGAGGCCGCAATGAAGCCGGATCAGTCCCCGCCCGGGGTTGCCCAGAAACGTCAGCTCTTCCTCTGAAACCTCGTACAGCGGGCAGAGCGCCAGGCTTTCAAACCCGCCCCAGGAGCAGCCCTTGCCGAAAAGCTTCAGGTGGTTGATGAAGCGCACCGCATCCTCCGGCGGACGGTCCAGCGCAAGGCTCATCAGCCCCGTATGGCCGCGCATCTGCCGCTCGATCAGCGCCCGCTGCGGATGGGACTTCAGGCCCGTGTAGAGAACGCGCTCCACCTTGGGCTGATTCTCCAGCCAGGCGGCCACTTTCATCGCCGTCTGCTGGTGGGCGTCAAGCCGCGCCGCCAGCGTGCGCAGCCCGCGCAGTACCAGCCAGGCCTCCATCGGCCCCAGCACGCCGCCCAGCCACTCCCGCATGTTGCGGATGATGTAATCCATCAGGTCGCCGTCCCGGGCGATCAGCGCACCGCCGATCATGTCGCTGTGACCGCCCAGGTACTTGGAAAGCGTATGCATCACGATGTCGATGCCGAATTCCAACGGGTTCTGATAGAGCGGGGTGCAATAGGTGTTGTCGATGTAGGTCAGCACGTTATGACGGCGGCAGATTTCGGCGATGGCCTTCAGGTCCACCACGGTAAAGACGAAGGTGGCGGGGCTCTCCAGAATCATCAGCCGCGTGTTGGGCCGTATGGCGCGTTCCACCGCATCCAGATCGCATCCGGTCACAAAGGAGATATCGATATTCAGCCGGGGCCCGCCGACCGCCGCCATGAAGCGCTTGACCGGCTGATAGGCGTCGCGCATGCAGACGATGTGGTCGCCCGATTTGCAGGTGCCCAGAATCGCGCTGGTCGCGGCCGCCATGCCGGAGGCAAACACCGCCGCCCGCGCCCCGCCTTCCAGCGCCGCCAGCTTGCGCTCCAGAAGGTGGGTGGTGGGGTTGGCCGCGCGGCCGTACACGAAGCATTCGTCGTCCGCCGGATCGGCGTGGGCGTACTCCTCGAACGTCGGAAACACGTGCAGCGAATTCATGTAGACGGGCGGCGCCACCGCGCCGTAATGGCGTGCGCGGTCCTCAAACGCGTGGGTCAGAATCAGCGACTGCTCCTTGAGATCCATGTCTTCACTTCCAAAATTTCTTTCGAAAACAACTGGTACTATTTTAGAACCGGATACATGTACAGTATATCGGTGCCGTGCACAAATGTCAACATGCGCGCCACATTTATTTTACATTATGCGGAGTCTCCCCGCGGTATGTGTTTTCGCTTCACGTTATTTTCCTCTAATTGGTCTTATGAAAGGACCGGTTTGCGGCGCACCCGGGGTGCGAAAAAGCGCCCGCGCTGTTTCGCGCGGGCGCCCCGTCCGGAACGCGCCATCACTTCATGACGATCAGCTCATAGGCTCTTGTGCCCAGACCGATTTTTTCTGCATGGGCGAGACAGGTGCGCCAGTCGGAATCGGGTGCGGAGTTGACAAAATGGTCGTGGTGATCGCAAAAGCCGGAGCCCTTCAGGTTGTCGGAGAGCTGACTTCCGGGCAAAGGCGCGGCGTTCAGGCAGGCGTCCGCGCAGGCCTGGTCCAGCGCCAGCGGGTCAAACGACGCGAACATCCCCAGGTTGGGCAGGATCGGCGCGTCGTTTTCGCCGTGGCAGTCGCAGTTGGGCGACACGTCCACCACCAGCGAAACGTGGAAATTCGGCCGGCCGGCCACCACCGCTTTGGCGTACTCCGCCATGCGGCAGTTGAGCTCGGAGAGCGCGGAATCTTCCGAAAACTCGATGGCGTCGAAGTTGCAGGAACCCAGGCAGCGGCCGCAGCCCACGCAATTGTCCGGATTGACGCGCATCTTCCGCGTCTTCTCATTGAATTCCAGCGCGCCGTTCGCGCACTCCCGCAGGCAACGCAGGCATCCGCGGCACTGTTCCGGATCGATCTCGGGCTTCCCGTTGTTGTGCTGGTCCTTCTTTCCCGCGCGGGAGCCGGAACCCATGCCGATGTTCTTGATCGTGCCGCCAAAGCCGGTCATCTCATGCCCCTTGAAGTGGGTCAGGCTGATGAATACATCCGCATCCATAACCGCGCGGCCGATCCTGGCTTCCTTGACGTATTCCCCGCCCGGAACCGGCACCGGAATGTCGTCGGTACCCTTGAGGCCGTCGCCGATCAGGACCGGGCAGCCCACCGTCAGCGGCGTGAAGCCATTCTCCCAGGCGCAGTACAGGTGTTCCAGCGCGTTCTTCCGGCTGCCCGGGTAGAGGGTGTTGCAGTCGGTCAGGAAGGGCTTGCCGCCCAGTTCCTTCACCACGTCCGCCACGGCTTTGGCGTAATTGGGGCGCAGATAGCTGATGTTGCCCAGTTCGCCGAAATGCATCTTGATGGCGACGAACTTTCCGTCCATGTCGATCTGGCCGACGCCCGCCTTTTTCACCAGCTTTTTCAGCTTGACCGGTAAGCTGTCGCCAAACGCGAGGGTGCGGAAATCCGTAAAGAACACCTTCGATTTTTCCATGCCTGATCACTCCCGTTCAAAAATCCGGCGGCCTTCCCGCGCACCACGCCACGAGTGCCGCGCCATCGTTTCACAACGAAACCATTATAGGGCTTAATGTTCACTTTAAGTCAATAGGATTCCACAATTCCCGTTCATTCGGCGCGCCGCGCTTCCGCGGGAGGCGGGCGCCTTTTGACATCCGGCCCTTTCAGGCGTATAATCTCACCCGGAGAAAGATTTTCTGTCGGGCGGCGTGCCGCTCAAAGGAGGAAAACATGCCTGTTATGGACGAAATCCGGAAAATCGGCGTGGTGCCGGTCATCAAATTGGACGATCCCGCGGACGCGGTACCCCTGGCAAAGGCGCTGAAGGCGGGCGGCGTGCCGGTGGCGGAGGTCACCTTTCGCACCGCCGCGGCGGAGGAATCCATCCGCCGCATTTCCCGGGAAGTGGACGACATCCTGGTGGGCGCGGGCACGGTGCTGACCGTGGAACAGGTGGAGCGCGCCGCTTCAGCCGGCGCGAAGTTCATCGTATCCCCCGGCTTCGACCGGGAGGTGGTGGAAAGGAGTCTGGCGCTGGGGCTTCCCGTGCTGCCCGGCTGCGCCACGCCTTCGGAGATCATGGCGGCGCTGAAGCTGGGGCTGAAGACGGTCAAATTTTTTCCCGCCTCGGTGTACGGCGGCCTTTCCGGCATCAAGGCGTTGTCCGCGGCGTTTCCGGGCCTGTCCTTCGTGCCCACCGGCGGCGTAGGGCCGAAGAACCTGGCCGAATTCCTGGGCTTCTCCCCCATTCTGGCTTGTGGCGGCAGCTGGATGGTGAACGTCCGGGACCTGGCGGAAACCACCCGGCTCTGTCAGGAGGCCCGCGCCATCGTAAAGGAGACCCGCGGCTGACGCGCCGTCCGAAAGTGGAAAAAGCGAGACCCCGAACGGGGTCTCGCTTTTTCGCGTCGTCAGCGCCAGCCTAATGAAACGAAGCGTCGCGCTCCGCGACGACGCGCTCGATCCGCTCCCGCGCGTTTTGCAGCAGACCGCCGATGAGGCGCATCTTTTCTTCATCCGCGCGGAACAGCGGCACCGTGACGCTGACCGCCGCGACGATCCGGCCGCCCTTCCGGATCGGCGCGCCGACGCAGCGCACGTGCTGGTCCGACTCCTCGGATTCATACGAAAGGCCCGTCTCGCGCACGGCGGCGAGCTGCTCCGCCAGGTCGTCGAAGCGGCCGACCGTTTTGGCCGTCACCGGTTTCAGGCCGTCGGGGTAGAGCTTTTTCAGCATCGGCGGCGTGTGGTCCGAGAGCAGCGCCTTGCCCACGGCGGTGGCGTAGGCGGGCAGACGCCGCCCCACCGACGAATACATCCGGATCGGCTCGGGCGAGTCGATCTTCAGCAGGTACAGTACGTCGCCGCCCTCCAGGATGCCGAAATGGCAGGTTTCGCTGCAGACGTCCACGATCAGCTGCATCTGCGCGCGGATCAATTCCAAAACGTCCGTCTGCTCCAGGTAGCTGTTGCCGCATTCGAAAAGTCGCGCACCGGTCCTGTAAAGCCGCGTATCCGGCGAAACCATCAGGAACCCGCGCTCACACAGCGTGCGCAGAATCGGATGAATGCTGCTTTTCGGCGCTTCCAGGTGCTCCACAATCTGGCCGAACGTCCGCCCGGACGGCGACGACGCCACATATTCAATCGCCCGGAGCGTCCTGTCTGTCGCGCGGTGAGGCGCGCTCTGATCACGCCCGTTATCCATGCTCCGCCTCCATGTTCCGATATGCGAATCGTTCCGGTCAATCCGGATCGTGAAATTCATCCCGATTTTACCACAGCCCTTCCCGTCTGTCAATTTTCGTCCATCGGAGATTGACAGCGCCCGCAGGGGGTGGTATCATAATCGTGCGTAATCAAGAATTATGTTCCTATATACGAACTCCCGGATGCCACCACGGCCCGGGGAAGGGAGCGATGCATCATTCAGATTTTAGAGGAAATCCTAAGACGCAAAATCGTCGCCATCGCACGGCGTGTGCCGCCGGAGCGGATCCTGCCCGCCACCGAAGCGCTGTACGAGGGCGGGATCCGGCTGATGGAGATCACCTTCGACCAGGCCGACCCGGATTGTCTTCACCTGACGCCGCGTTTGATCGAGGCATTGGCCGTCCGCTTTGACGACATGCTGGTGGGCGCGGGCACGGTGATGACTCGGGAACAGGCCCGCGCGGCGGCGGATGCAGGCGCGCGCTTCGCGCTGGCGCCCAACATCGATCCGGACGTGATCGATGAAGTACAGAAGCTGGGAATCGGAGTCATTCCGGGTGCGATGACACCCAGCGAAGTCGCTCAGGCCTGGAAGCTGGGGGCGACGATGGTCAAGCTCTTCCCCGCCGGGGACCTGGGTCCAGGTTATGTGAAGGCACTTCGGGGGCCGCTTCCCCACATCCCTCTGATGGCGGTGGGCGGTGTGGACCTCAATAACCTCGCAGGCTTTTTCCAGGCGGGCGCCGGCGCGGCGGGCATCGGCGGCAACATCGTGAACAACAAGCTGATCGCCGAGGGCCGCTACGAAGCGCTCAAGGATCTGGCCAAGGCTTATACAAATCTCGCGTGAGGGGATGCAACATGAAGAGAACGGTCTGTTTCGGAGAGATGATGGGACGGCTGAACCCGGAGGGCTACCTCCGGCTGGTGCAGGCGCAGAAGCTGGAACTCTCGTTCGCGGGCGGCGAGGCCAACGTGGCGGTATCGCTGGCTTTTATGGGGCAGCCGGCCGCCTACGTCACCCGGCTGCCCAGGAACGACCTGGGCCGCGCCGCCATGATGGAGCTGTCGCGCTATCAGATTGACTGCTCGTCCATCGCCTGGGGCGGGGATCGGCTGGGGCTGTACTTTGTGGAAAAGGGCGCCAGCCAGCGCGCCAGCAAGGTGCTCTACGACCGGGCGCACTCCGCCATTGCGGAAGCCTCCCGGGATGATTTCGACTGGGAGAATATCTTTAAAGACGCCGCCTGGTTCCACTTCACCGGCATCACGCCCGCGCTGGGCGGCGCGCTGCCGGAGATCTGTATGGACGCGTTGAAGGCCGCGAAGAAGGCGGGCGTCACCGTCAGCTGCGATCTCAACTACCGCAAGAACCTCTGGAGCCGCGAGCGCGCGGGCGAGGTGATGGCGCGCTTCATGCCCTATGTGGACCTTCTGATCGCCAACGAGGAAGACGCCGCGGACGTTTTCGGCATCCGCGCCTCGGGCACCCAGGTGGAAAAGGGCGAATTGAACCGTGAGGGCTATGTGGATGTGGCAAGGCAGCTCTCGGAGCGTTTCGGCATCCAAAAGGTGGCCATCACGCTGCGCGGCAGCATCTCCGCCAGTGACAACGAATGGGGCGCGATGCTCTACGAGGGCGGCAAGGCCCTTTTCTCCAAGCGCTACCGGGTGCACATCGTCGACCGGGTGGGCGGCGGCGACAGCTTCGGCGCGGGCATGATCTACGCCCTTGAGAAGGGCTATGAACCGCAGCGCGCCGTGGAGTTCGCGGCGGCCGCGTCCTGTCTGAAGCACTCCATCGAGCACGATTTCAACTTGGTGACCGTGGACGAAATTGAAAAACTGGCGC
>JAEZTL010000010.1 GCA_023421395.1 Bacillota bacterium
ACCTCCAACAAGGCCTTCTCCCAGTGGAACGAAGTCTTCGCCGACGTCACCATCGCCTCCGCAATCCTCGACCGCGTTCTGCACCACTGCACCGTCGTCAACATCAAGGGCGAGAGCTACCGCCTGAAGGAAAGGAAGGAATTCATGAAACAAAAACAGCACATCGTCAATGCGCTGTTCGAACCTTCGTAAGCCGTTTTCCCCTCGAATGTAACCTTGGCTGCCTGTACCCTGGCCGCCATTTACTTACACTTTTTCACCGCCATTTTCCGACATTTTCAGAACGCTATTGACAAACTCTTGCGGTCGGTGAAGTGACATGCTGCTGAACGACACTACAATGGGCCTGGCCCCTTCCGCCAGGAACGCCTCAATTTGCGGGTCAAGCTCCCGGTTCTCTATGCCAAGGTAGAAGAACCCAGGCAGGTAGACATGACCATTCCAACTCTTTACATCCTCGAAAAGAACTGGACTCACCGGACAAATGATTGGGATCGGTCGACCATCGATATCATATGCGTAGATACCCGCCTTCCTTGTAGGTAGCCCAGTGTTTTACTCCGAAAATCGTTGATCTCCTTCAAACTGGACAAGTCCGCCTTGCCCATCATGGAATAGGAAAGCCGGTTGAGTGCCGTACCCCAATTAGCCGTCGGTGCAATGGCCATATTGGAAACTCGCTAACAGGATAGGTAATTGGAACTGGAGGTACGCTGATACATGGGATGTTCAATGCTTTTGCCATGTCGGGTGAGGCCAACGCCTTGGGGTGGTAGAGGATCACGTCTGCGCCTTGCGCGCCAGCCCAGAAGTCATCCAAGCTCTTCCGGAACGCAGGATTGACCACTTCCTTGGCATATCGCATCGCGCGGAGTGGATGGCGTATCCCGCCGTCCATTACCTGCCGACATTCCTCCGTGTTCAGTCGTGCCATCAGGTCGGAAGCCACCTGGTGAAAGACAACGCCGTTATCTTCAACCAATTGACGGAAGCTACCACCCGTACAGATCACCGCACTATGGCCCATCTTTATCAGTCGGACTGCCAGCGCAACATAAGGCTGCACATCGCCTCTCGTGCCAAGCGTCTGTATGCATATGCGCATCAAATTCACCCCGGTTCTGAACATATCTCCTGCATGTGAACATCATATCCAAAGCAACAATGAATGTCAATGAATCCTGGTGCTAGGAAAACACAGTCTAGCTTGTGCTGCACCCGAATCATCGTAATCAAGGCTTTCAGACACATCTCACATTGCAGCATCTTCTCCTGATCCCAAGACGGTTGGGACATGCTCAAATTGGGAGGGAAGAAGCCCTCTGGGAGCTTAGCATCAGAAAGCCACCATTGCGGTCAAATAGAGCATTGTGATTTTTGGCCAAAATTTCCGCCGCAATATCCGCACAGCGGATGTTGCGGCGGCTCTGCATCGAGGATGCAGATTCCGCCTATATCCGTGCACATTTCCGGATTTTTTATTTAGGAGGGTTGACAAGCCTCGTCCATTATGGTATTATATGTTGCGTCGCCCAAACGACAACCCACCCTCGGCCCGAATGTGACGGGCTACCGCAAGAGGGACCCCGGAAAACCGACTATGGTCTGTTGGCTCAGTTGGTAGAGCACATCGTTCACATCGATGGGGTCACTGGTTCGAGTCCAGTACAGACCACCAAAAAACCGCCCAGAACGGGCGGTTTTTTATTGCTAGGAAGTACAGAAACTCCACGTCATATGTCTCTTTGAAGAAGATGATAGGACGCTCTTTTTGCACCTCGGCAATCGTATTTTTCTCAAGGTCTATCAGTAAACCATCAAAACCGGCAGTAGGATTCCGCTTACTAAGCGTTAGAAGTGAAAGAGCTTGAGACGCAAGCCCGTCAAGGGTAAATGAAACGGCTGCGCCGCCCTTGACCGCCACGCCGCCGAGCAGTACAATGCGGTCAAGCGGAGCAAGGGAGATCCTTCTCCAGATGGGCATTCCCAATATTCGGTTTGCTGCAATAATGGGCGACAGGTCACTTCTGGGTGAACGCACCGGCTCATGTACCCGTCCAGATATGGCTCAAAAAGCACCCGCAGGTCGTATCCAGGACGCCCTCTCCACGTGGGTTTTGCTCGCGCAAAATCGTGATACCCGTCCATCTGCGAACGAGTTGATCACCCGCGCCGGGTGGTTCTCCGATATCAACTCGTCCAGACTCAGCGGATGTATCTCCGCTGCGCACTCCAACATTTTCACAATCTTCTGCTGCGCATTGATAGCGCTGCCGACGTTTGTCTCAATAAGCTAGCATCAGCAGCCAGATACTCCGGATTAAAAACGATAACACTTTCCCGGGTATTATTGAGACGTTGAATCGTAACATCTTTTGCGTAAAAAGCTTTGACAAATTATGGAAAACTGGATATAATCATTTCGAATCTACAACGCAAATGCGTTTGGTTTATTCGTGGCCGTCTTCTTCGCGCGGAAGAGACATTGGGTTTCGGCTGAAAAGAATTGCTTTGTGTCATGATGCGGCCTTTCATCTGAATGCATGATCAACCGAAAGGAGGCGTTTTCGCGGAACGTCGGGGATAAGGGCAGCATCAAAGCCATGGACTCATTTTCTTTATTTCATCGGGATGCGTAGGCTTCAAAAATTGGGAAGGAAGGTATCCATCATGCGCAAGTCGGTGAACCTCACAAGAATGCTCCTCCTCTCCATTGCATTTATGCTCCTCTTCACAGCGTTTACCACAGCCTGTGCGTATTCCGCGAAACTCAATTCGACCAAGGATTTCATGGAATATATGGATGATAAGGATGTCAGGTATACTTTCCTCGGGCAGAGCGAAGACAGCGACTACGAGCGGGTAAAGGTTTCGTACAGCGGCGACAACATGGAGGGTATCTCTGTCACATTCATTTTCAATGAGGATGAAGAAGATGCCGCCGCCCGCTGCTGGAATATTGCGACTGTTTCGCAAGAAAACCTAAGCGAGGCGTACGAACTGATCAACCAGAAGAATTTGGACTACCGTTGGGTGAAGTTCGCGCTTGACACAAGAGACAACACCATCCAGGCAGAAGTCGACATTGCCTTTCGCGCCCGAGACGTAGGCCCCATTTGTTTTGAGATTCTGTCTCATATTGTGTCGATCGTTGACGATTGTTACCCTGATTTTAAAAAACTTGAGGGATGATCTCGCGTTGCCGGCTTTCGGTTTATAGCCGGGCGCCGGATTCTTTTTGCGCATTCCTCGAGTGCTTGATCGGGCGTATCAGCATAGGTTATACGGATTCTCTGAGATTCCAGATCTGTGGAGACAGGAATTATTCTCCGTTTAATCGGCATGGTACCCGGGGTGAGGGGGGTTCTGCCGCGAGCACCCTGCAGAGCGCGTCGATGCATCGAGGGCGCGCGGATGCGAACCCGGCACAGACACCGGCGGCAGTGGACCCGATTGCTTAATCGGGTCCACTGCGCTTTTCCCAATTGAATATGGACAAATGAAGATTTTTCTGCCTGCCGTCAGGCGGTCCGCAGCATCGGGTGAAGACGGACAGAGAGCGCGGCAAGGGGTATTCCATTATGGTAAATCTTGATGAGATTCTGGACGATGTCAGAGCAAAATATCACCGCTCGGTCAACCTCAGGCGCCCGACGATCGCCTGGTCGTCTGAGCCCTGGCTTGCTTTCTATGGGAAGTACGACCACGATATGAACCATATCACGATCAGCAGCGCGTTGAACGATGGCAGGGTGACGCGCGACATGGTCGCGCTTGTGGTATACCACGAAAGCCTCCATCAGGATTTTGCGGACCATGACCGGCGCTTCAATGCAAAGCTCAAGCTGTTTCCTGACTACGACACGCAGGACAAGGTGCTCAAGGCTTTCTGCGATAAGCGCCAGGCGGAAATGGAATACAGAACGAAATACAACAATTTTCTGCTGGGAAAGTCAAGGGTGATCTATATCGCGCTTCCGTATCGCGAAAATTATCCGGAGGCATTTGTTTTCTGGGATGAAAAGATCTGTGTTGACTTCAAGGCCGACATTCCGACTGAAGCATGCAGGGATCTGGGCGAATCGCTGGCTATTTTCCTCGTGGAGAACCAAAAGGCGTACCACATCGTCGCCTGGTGCACACGGGGAGAGATTCTGACCCATGCCCGAAACGTTGAGACAAGCCGGTTCGGAGGGCTTGACTTCTCCTACCAGATGATCACGGACTATGACAACTGCTGGGTCGTTCCACTTTCGTGCTGCCTCTATACGATCGACAAGGCGTCCATGCCCATGGATTTTACCAAGACAAACGTTCATATTTCCGGGGGAATCAACGAAGGCGTTCTGAAGGATGTCGAATTCATGGACACCTATTCCGATGGATTTGAGAAGATCGGCTTTGACTCCGCGACGATGAACTGTCTGCCCGGCTATGAGGCGCTTTCGATCAGTCAGCTCCATAAGCTGATTCGATCAGAAACTGGTTTTCGAGGCGTTTGGCTTGCGAACGCGATATGCGAAAAGGAAGACAGCTTTGATGCGGCGTTCAACCGGGCGGATGCGCAGCGGTTCAACCGCCTGCTCACCGCCGCCGCGCGGGAAATGGAGCGCGCGCATCGCTTGAAGCCATCGGATTTGACGTGCGTGGCGGAGATGCTGAAGCTTTACGCGGTACTTGACTGGGCGGAGAAGGCGCGCACGCTGTGGGTTGAGTACCGAAACCTTCTCGATTTGGAGCACGATGAACATTTGCGAAATGCGGTTCGGCATGCTACAGCGTAATCCGTGCGCGCAAAAGAAAGTGTGCCTACCGCCCGGCGCCTTTTAGGCGGGAAATGCGCGGAAGGCCGCTCTCCGTTGCGCCGAGGCGCGTAACGCCGCTGGGTTTTGAAATCCAGGGCCATGTAATGCCAAACGCCCTGCCCTATAAAAGGGCGGAGCAAAACGCAGAATCGAAAGCGCTTTCGGTTCTGCGTTTCATGGGAAGAACCGCCGTGCAACCGGATGGCTGTGCGCAGATAACCAAATGCCTATTCGCCTTGGCATGCGCCGGCACGGAACCGTATGGGCGAAAGCGATCATTTCTTTTTGGCCTTCGCCCACTTGTTGCTGTATTTTCGCTTTGGCTGCCTTGAGGGGCCCTGGGATGCGGCGCTTCCAACGTTTGCATGGCTTTTTCCAGACGCACGGCTGGGCGCTTTGACGCCGCCTCTGCCTGCGCCGGACGCCGGTCTGTCAGATCGCGCCGCTTCCGGCCTTGCGGAGGGTTTTTCGGACGGACGAATCAGGCAGCCCTTGCCGTAGCCGATCAGGTCCTCCCGACCGCAGCTTTTAAGGGCCTCCGTCACCAGATGACGGTTTCTGGGCGATCGAAACTGCAGAAGGGCGCGCTGCATGGCCTTTTCATGGAGCGAACGCGGCACGAAGACGCGCTTCATGGTGCGGGGATCAAGCCCCGTATAAAACATACAGGTGCTGAGCGTACCAGGGGTGGGATAAAAATCCTGCACCTGCTCCGGCTGATGGCCCGTATCCCTGAGGTACAGCGCCAATTCCACCGCGGCGGCGAGATCGCTGCCGGGGTGGCTGCTCATCAGATAGGGAACCAGGTATTGCTTGAGGCCCAGCTGATTGTTGACAGCTTCGTACTTTTTCACAAAGGCGTCGTACACGTCGCAGCCGGGTTTGCCCATCAGCGCCAAAACTCCGGGGGAGACGTGCTCAGGCGCCACCTTCAGCTGTCCGCTGACGTGGTGTTGGCACAACTCCTTCAGGAAGGGGCTGTTCCGGTCCAGCAGCAGATAATCGTATCGGAGACCGGAGCGGATGAACACCTTCTTCACACCGGGCAGCGCCCGGATTCTGCGCAGGATGGTGAGAAGTTCCGCATGGTCCGGTATCAGGCGTTCGCAGGGCTTGGGGTACAGGCATTGACGGTCCTTGCAGGCTCCAAGCGTACATTGCTTTTTGCATGCGGGGCGGCGGAAGTTGGCGGTAGGTCCGCCCACGTCATGAATATAGCCCTTGAACCCGGGAAGCCGCGTGAGCGTTTCCGCCTCCCGGACGATGGAATCCGGGCTGCGGGACTGCACGATCCGCCCCTGATGGAACGTGAGCGCGCAGAAGCTGCACCCGCCAAAGCAGCCGCGGGTGGCGGAGATGGAGAAAGCAACCTCTTCCAGCGCCGGTACGCCGCCCAGCGCGTCGTAATCCGGATGGGCGAGGCGGGTGTAGTTCAACTGGTACGCTTGGTCCAGTTCTTCGCGGCTCAGCGGGAAACAGGGCGGCGTTTGAACAAGAAAGCGCCCCTTGTCCTGCTCCTGGCAAAGGGGTTTGCCGCGGTATGGATCCTGCTCGTCGTATTGGCGCATGAATGCCCTGGCGTAGGCGGACTTATCCGACGCGACCTCGCGGTGAGAGGGGATTTCCTCCACGCCCTCTGGTTTCTCCTTTTGAAGATAGCAGATGCCGCGCATCGCGCGAAGCGCCTCCCGCGGCGCGCCGTCTTTCAGCCAGGCGGCGCATTCGAGGATGGATTTTTCGCCCATGCCGTATAGGAGCAGCGTGGCGCCGCTGTCCACGAGTATGGAGTGGCGCACCTTGTCCTCCCAGTAGTCGTAGTGCGAGAAACGCCTCAGCGAAGCCTCCACACCGCCGATCAGGATGGGTACGTTGGGGTAAGCCTGCCGGATCCGGTTGCTGTAGACGATGGTCGCCCGGTCCGGGCGCAGCCCTGCCCGCCCGCCGGGGGCGTACACGTCCTCGCTCCTTCGCTTTTTTGCGGCGGTGTAGTGGTTGACCATGCTGTCGATGACGCCCGCCGTCACCAGAAAACCCAGGCGGGGCTTCCCAAAGCGCCGGAAGGCGGATTCGTCCTGGTAGGGCGGAAGGCACAGCATGGCGACCCGATATCCCGCGCTTTCCAGCACGCGGCCGATGATGGCGTGGCCAAAGGAGGGGTGGTCCACATAGGCGTCGCCGCATACGTAGACAAAATCCGGCGCGTCCCATCCCCTTGCGCGCATGTCTTCCGGCGTCACCGGCAAAAAATCGTCCCGCTTCATGGAGTCCTTTCAAAGATCGCTGAAAACAAAGTAAGCGCGTCGCGCGCCCTGCCCATTATAGAGTAAGGCGGAGGGTAGTGTCAAGACGGATCGAAGAGGGAAGGGCGTGCTACCTCCGCCAGAAGGTTTGGCAGGAGGCCTTGTCCAGCATGTTAAACTCAATCATCCGTCCCAGAAGGCCGAAGTCGACCGGGTTGTCCCAGGCAAAACGCGCCAGTTCCTTGGTATGGTCGAGGCCGGCTTTATCCATCTCGGCCTCAAAGCGCATGATTCCAGCCCGCTCCGGGGCGACGGCCATATGGCGCTTTGACGCGCTGAATCCGACGATGAAGGTACCGTGGTCGGTAAACATCGGCTGATTCCAGGCGATCCTGGGCGACAGCGCAGGGTATTTCTCGGCCACCCAGCCCAGCACCTCTTCCATGCGCGCGCGATGCGAGGGATCTTCGACGTGCGTCAGGTATTCCTGAAAAATTTCCATGCAGCAGCCTCCCTGAAGGTGATGCCTGTATTTACAGCTGATTGAGCGCGATGAAACGCTTTTGTTTGCGTTTGCGAAGGCTTTTCGCGGAATTCTTGGGCGCGAGCCAGCCGGGACGGGGCGAAGCAGCTTGTTTCCTTTACGCGGCTGGTTTATACTGGTGTAGCCGGTCGCGGCAATCGGCGCGCCTTGGTTGCGTGTACCGGTGCCGCGAGTGTGGCGGAAGGGAACGGAAAATGGATCGTCTCGACGAATTGAACCTGAAACTGCATTCGCTGGTCGTCTTTCGGAACCTTCTGGAGGACGGCGTTCTGGCCTTGCTGCCGCCTTTATTGGACGGGATGGGAAAGCGCGCGGCGCAGAGGCTTGACGATTACGCGCGCTTCGCCGCACGCCTCTTTGAGGAGAATGGGAATTTATCCGACTGCGTGCTGGACCGCGCGCTGGGGGACGAAAATCTCTACGTCTTAAAGCGCGCCCGCGGGGAGGAAATCGATCCCGCGCTGGAAGACTGCCTCGAGGGCGAGTTGGCGGCGTTGGAAGAAGTCGCCGCGCTGACCGCCCGGGAGGTTC
Source organism: Bacillota bacterium (assembly GCA_023421395.1). Classification (GTDB taxonomy): domain Bacteria; phylum Bacillota; class Clostridia; order Christensenellales; family Aristaeellaceae; genus JAEZHK01. Next base: position 8,121 of record JAEZTL010000010.1, read on the forward strand.
GCCTCTCCATCGGCTACGAAGGCCGCCTGCCGGAGTGGCGAACGCGGCCCATCGAGCTCGTGGCAGAGTACCGGCGCATGCTCGAGCGCCTCACCACGGCGGGCTACGGCGTTTTTGCACGGCATCCCATGTTTCAGCTGGAGGGTGGCCTGATCCTGCCGGTAGAATTCCCCGATCCCGTTCGCCTGAGTGATCTGAAGGGATACGAGCGGGAACGCGGGGCCGTGATTGACAACACGCTGGCGCTCCTCTCCGGCAAGCCTGCGGCGAACGCGCTGCTCTACGGCGACGCCGGCACGGGGAAATCCTCCACCATCAAGGCGATCGCGAACGAGTACGCGTCCAGGGGGCTCAGGCTCGTTGAAATCCGCAAAAACCAGCTGCTGGAAATCCCGAAGGTGCTGGAAGCGCTGTCCCGAAACCCACTCAAGTTCATCCTTTTTGTGGATGACCTTTCCTTTCAGACCAGCGGGGAAGAGGTCGGCGCGCTGAAAGCCATCCTCGAGGGCACGGTATGCGCCAGGACGCCCAACGTGGTGATCTACGCCACCAGCAACCGGCGCCACATTGTCGGCGAGCGGTTCTCCGACCGGGGCGATGACGACATACACCGGAACGAAACCATTCAGGAGCAGGTGTCGCTGTCTCAGCGGTTCGGGCTGAACGTGCTTTTTATGAAACCGGACAGGGACCGGTACCTTGAGATTGTGCGGGCGCTTGCCCTCGCGCAGGGCGTTTCAAAGACCGAAGGGCTTGACCTTCTTGCGGAGCGATACGCCATCGATCGCGGCGGCCGGTCCCCCCGGGTGGCCAGGCAGTTTGTGGACTCCATCCGGCGCGCCTGAAGCGCCAGAGAACAACCGCCGCGCGCGGCGGTTGAAACACCGAAAACCATAAAGGAGAATCAGATGATCAGCGCACAAGGGGTATCCCTTCAATACGGCGGGCGGGAACTGTTCAAGGATGTCAACGTACAGTTCACCGCCGGCAACTGCTACGGGCTGATCGGCGCCAACGGCACCGGCAAGTCCACGTTTCTCAAAATTCTTTCCGGCGAACTGGAGCCGACAAAGGGCGAAGTTTTCATGAAGCCCGGTGAGCGATTGGCGGTGCTCCGTCAGGATCACTTCGCCTTTGACGAGCATACCGCGCTCGACACCGTGCTGATGGGGCATGGTCGCTTGCACGAGGTGATGGCCGAAAAGGAAAAGCTGTACGCCAAGAGCGACTTCAGCGACGAGGACGGCGTGTATCTGGCGGAACTGGAGGGCGAATTTGCGGAGCTGGACGGCTGGAACGCCGAAGCGGGCGCCGAAGCCCTTCTCAATGGCCTGGGCGTGAAGGGCGAGTACCATACCATGCTCATGCGCGAACTGGACGGCCCCCGCAAGGTAAAGGTACTGCTGGCGCAGGCACTGTTTGCCTCGCCGGACATCCTCTTGATGGACGAGCCCACCAACAACCTCGACCTGCACGCCATCAAGTGGCTGGAGGATTTCCTGATGGATTTCCCCAACACGGTGGTGGTGGTGTCCCATGACCGGCACTTTCTCAATCATGTCTGCACCCACATCGTGGACATCGACTACGGCAAGATCCAGATGTATGTGGGCAACTACGACTTCTGGTACGAGTACACCCAGCTGGCCGCGCGCCAGGCGCGGGATCAGCGCCGGCGCAACGAGGAAAAGGCGAAGGAGCTTGAGGAATTCATCCGCAGGTTCAGCGCCAACGCGTCCAAATCCCGCCAGGCTACGTCCCGCAAGAAACTGCTGGACAACCTCCAGATGGAAAACTTCATGCCTTCCTCCCGCCGTTATCCGTTCGTCCATTTCGATCAGGCGCGGCAGGTGGGAAACGACGTGCTTTCGGTGAACGGCATTTCAAAGACCGTGGGCGGCCGCAAGGTGCTGGACGGCGTCAGCTTCATCGTGCGCCCGGGCGATAAGATCGCCTTTGCCGGGCGGGACGAGCTGGCGCGCACGACGCTGTTCCAGATCCTGATGGGGGAGATCGAGCCGGATGAGGGAGACTTCACCTGGGGCGTCACCACCTCCCGGGCGTATTTCCCCGCGGACAACGCGGGCTATTTTGACGGCGTGGAGCTGTCGCTCATCGACTGGCTGAGACAGTACTCCGAAGACAAGCACGAGGTCACGATCCGCGGCTGGTTGGGGCGGGTGCTGTTTTCCGGCGAGGAGGCGCTGAAAAAGGCGCGCGTGCTCTCCGGCGGCGAGCGGGTGCGCTGTATGCTGGCCCGGATGATGCTCTCCGGCGCCAACGTGCTGATTCTGGACGAGCCCACCAACCACCTTGACCTCGAGGCGATTACCTCACTCAACGAGGGCATGGTGGACTATAAGGGCACGATGCTCTTTACCTCCCGGGACCATCAGGTGATGCAGACGGTGGCCAACCGGGTGATCGAGATCCTGCCCGGTGCCCTCTTAGACCGCCGGGAGAGCTATGACGAATACATTGAATACCTGGAGCAGAACGCGCCGGAGCGGCTGGGCACCTGACCGCCGCCCGGGAAGGAGGATGCGTATGGAGTACCGGAAGGCCGCCGCCTCAGAAATTGAAACGCTGACGGAACTTCGCAAGCGGCAGCTTGCAGACGAAGGGGTAGAACCCTCCGTTGAGATCGACCGGGAGCTGCGCGGTTTTTTTCAAGACAAGCTGGGGGACGGCTCCCTGGTCGAATGGGTGGCTGTGGAAGAAGGCGAGATCGTCGCCACCGCGGGTATCATGTTTTACGATTTTCCGCCCTCCTACACCAACCAAAGCGGCCGGTGCGGCTATGTGACCAACATGTACACGCGCAGCGAATTCCGCGGACGGGGCATCGCCACCAAACTGCTGGGAAGGCTGATGGACGAGGCGCAGGACCGGGGCGTCAGCAAGCTGATGCTGGGCGCGTCCAGCATGGGCAGGCCCGTCTATGAAAAGTTCGGTTTCCAGCGGGAGGATTCCTGGATGATCATGCGGATCTAAACGCGCCCGCACCGATGATAGCGCCTTGGGGGGATGAATTATGGAAGGCGGCGAAAATCTGGGCCAGGTGGCGCGGGTGGCGCGGCTGGCCGGGCAGATGATGCTGTCAAACGGCGGAGAAACCTACCGCGCCGAGGAAACCGTGCGTCACATCGGCCGCGCGTTCGGCTATGAATCGGAAGTGATCGCGTTTCCAACGGGGTTGATGCTGTCTGTGGGCGGAGAAAAGTCGCTGATCGGGCGGGTGGACCGGCGTCAGGTGGATTTTTCCAAGATCGATCGCGTCAACGCCATCTCCCGGGAACTGGCCACCGGTGCGCGCTCGCTGGACGAAGCGGAGCGCGAGTTGACCGCCCTCGCCGCCCGGCCGCCGATGGGATGGCTGAGGCAGAGCCTGATCGCGGCGGGCTCGTCGTCCATGTTTGCGCTGATGTTCAGCGGATCTCCCTTTGACCTGGCCGCCGCGGGCGCCTGTGCGTTTCTCGCGCAGGCGGTAACCGGGCGGCTGAACGACGAGGCGGGACTTCCGCTCATCAGCCTGGTGGGCGGATTTACGACGGCGCTGATGGCGTTGATTCTAACGGCGGCGTTTCATCTGGGCGATGTGAGCCGGATCATCATTTCCGCGATGATGCCGCTGTTGCCGGGCCTCGCCATTACCAACGCCATCCGCGACGCCATGCGGGGGGACCTGGTGTCCGGCATGGCCCGCGCGGGCGAGGCGCTGATCCGCGCCGTGGTGCTGGCGGCGGGCGCGGGCCTCTCCATCTCCGCATGGATGCTGATGGGAGGCGGCGCATGATGTCCGTGGCGCTGCAACTCGTCGGCTGCTTCGCGGCGGCGGCGATGTTTGCGCTCTTGTTCCGAACTCCGGCCAGGCTGATCGTGCCGGCGTCTCTTTCGGCGGTGGCCGGGTATGCGCTGAGCCTGTGGGCCGGTGCGCGCATCGGCGCGGAATGGGCAGGGATATTTCTCGGTTCCGTGTTGTCTGCGCTGATCGGCGAATGGCTGGCGCGGCGGCTGCGCGCGCCGGCCACGATCTTCCTGACCGTCGCGGTGATCCCGATGGTGCCCGGCGCGGGCCTTTACAATACCATGCTGGCGCTGGTGCAGAACCGATACGCCGATGCCGCCGCGGCCGGATCCAATACGATGCTCTCCGCCGGCGCCATCGCACTGGGTCTTTCCATCGCCGCCTCCGCAGCCTACGCCATCCGGCGTCAGAAGACCTCGCCTAAGGCGCCTCCGGAGCCCCCTCCATCCCGCGAATGAGACCCCTTCAAATCCCAAACCCGCGGCCAGGGCCGCGGGTTTCCACATGCCAGCGCTTTGAGTAAGGCAACCGACAAAGTTTGCCGCATTCGCCGGAAGGGTATGATATAGGGGTGAAAGCGGCGTTTCGAGACTGCCTGAAACAGCCGCGTAAAGGGAGGTGTGTATTGATGAAGCGAATGGCGGTCGTTCTCATGTCATTGCTGCTGTTTTTGGCGGGATGCGCCAACCCCGCAGCCTCCCGGGAACCGGAGCGTACCGCGGACAGCGCGTCCTCCGCCACCATCGCGCGCTACCGCGAGGGAGAGGTTACCGAATATCGGGGCACGCGCCTCGATCCCGCGGTAGGTCCCCGGGACAACTCCATCAGCGGCGTGCAGCATGTGGATATCGCAAGCTACACGCTGACCATCGACGGACTGGTGGACACGCCGGTGTCCCTTCGTTATGAGGATGTGAAAAAACTGGACGCTTACGAGCGGCTGATCACCCTCCACTGCGTGGAGGGATGGGACGCCACGGTGCTCTGGAAGGGCGTGCTGCTGGAGGATTTGATGGGGAAAGCCGGGATCAGGCCTGAAGCGGTGACGGTGATCTTCTCCGCCGTGGACGGATACACCACGTCAATGCCGCTCGCGACCATTCTGGACAGACAGCTGATCCTCGCCTATGGCGCCAACGCGCTGGACCTGCCGCCGGAGATGGGGTATCCCTTCATCGTGGTGGCGGAGGAAAAGCTGGGCTACAAGTGGGCGCGATGGGTGAACCGAATCACGCTTTCGGACGATCCCAACTACCTGGGCTACTGGGAACAGCGGGGCTATTCCAACAGCGCCGACACCGAGCCCTGACCGCCGTATCGTAAAATGGGGCCGCGGCCGCGGCCCCATTTTACGTGATTCGGGCTATTCCTTCGCGCAGAGGCAGAACGGATGGCCTGCCGGATCCAACAATGTGACAAAGGCGTCGCCGCCGAACTGCGATCCAGCCAGGACCGCGCCGAGAGCCTCGGCCTGGCACACCGCTTCCGGAAGATCGTCTACCACAAAATCCCTGTGCATTTGCTTTTGCTGCTGCGCCGCCGCCTCCGGCCAGACGGGGCGGATGTAGTCCTCCTCCTGCGCGAAAAGGAATATCAGGCCGCGACCGCGTACGCCCGGGAGTCCGTACAGCAGACACTTCTCCCAACCCAGAAGCTGTGCGTAGAAGTCGCACAGCGCCTCCGCATCCGGGCAATCCAGCAGGATGTCACCGAGATCAATACCTTGAATCATGATTGATCCCTCCATTTTATCCCATTTGCTATGATTGTAGGCCAGGCGCGTTGGATTGTCAACCGCGACGCATGACCGAATCAAGTCAGGGGAATGCGGGACATCCGGCAATACAGCGAGTTCATCGTAGACAGCGCGGCTGATTTGTGGTATATAGGAAAGAGCGACGGCAGGCTTGCGATGCTTGATGCCGGCGGCGGGAGGGCGGAGCGATGGGGAATTGGGTTGAAAAACAGATGGACGCCGAGCCGAGCGCGCTCAGGGTTCTTTTTACCGCGTTGGCAGGGGGGATGGCATGCGCCGCGCTGATCCTCTTCTATTCGGTGATGTCGCCGTTTCTGGACGGTGTGCACACGCTCGATTCCAGCGAAAAAGCGGAAAAGTTCAGCCAGCGCGACTATGTTTACGGCGTACTGCCCTACCGCGCGTCGCTGGATACCATGGGCGGTGTGACGATCGCCTCGCCGGATCGCGGAATAGGCGGCCAAATTTCCGGTGGGGAAGCGGACGCCGCGCGGGATTACAACGTCTACCGCCTGGCGGGAAAGGGCTTCAGCGTACTGTATCTGACGGAGGGCGCGCTCAAGGATACCGGAAGTGTGCGCGTCAAGACCATCAACCGGGACATCAGCCGCCAGCTTATCCGCGATTTTTCGCCCAACGGTTCCAATATCTACGTGCTCTACGAGGCGGATTTCCCCTCGGGGCTTCTTGCGGCGGCGGCGCTTCTTGCGCTGGCCTCTGCGCTGCTTTTCGGCCTTCGCAAATCCGGTTTCGTCCGCAGACGCACCAATCTGGGGCGCAGTATCGCCGCGATAGGAGATTTCCGTACGGTCTGCCATAAGATGGACGGACAGGCCGTTCAGTCGCGGTTTGACGAATCCGGCCTTACGGTTTTGGATGATTGGGTTCTGTTCCGAGAATATGTTCCCCATCGGAAGGCGCCTGAATGGACGGCGGTCGTGCCGGCGGGAGATGTGCTGGGCGTTGACATCCGCGTGGACGGGGAAGACGGCGAGACGTTTCGTTGTGACTTCAACATCCTGGGGAACCCCAAGCCCTGGACCGTACGCCTGAACGCGGAGCAGGCAGAGCGCCTGCGGGCGCTGGCCGATGACATCGCCCGCGCCGGTTCGGAATAGGACTGATCCATTCGCAGGCGGGTTTGAGACCCCCATCCTGTCAGGCTGGCGGCATCCTCTTTTCGCGGTACCCATGACGTGCTACAATGCTTTTATAGGGGTGAACGGAATGAGAATGCTGTTCAAACAGCGGTTTTTTTCCTGGCTTGACAGTTATGACATCTACGACGAGGAAGGGAATACGCTCTTTACCGTCCGGGGCGTGTTGGCCTGGGGCCATTGCTTGAAGATATTTGACGCTGGCGGGCGGTATATCGGCATGGTCAAGGAAAAGGTGCTTTCGCTATTGCCGCGCTTTGAGGTGTATCTGGGCGAAGAATACGCCGGTGTGATCCGCAAGGAATTCACGTTTTTCAAACCCAAGTTTGACATCGACCTCAATGGATGGCGGGTCGAGGGCGACTGGCTGGAATGGAACTACCAAGTTCTGGACGGCGACAAGGTTGCCGCCCGCGTGTCCAAGGAAATCTGGCGCTGGACGGATACCTATCAGATCGAAACCGGGCGGGACGAAGATGCGCTGATGGCGCTGATGGTCGTGCTGGCCATCGATGCCGCCAAGTGCGGTCAGGGGCGGTAGGTTATTTCAAAAACGCCTGCCGGCCGTAGGCGCTGGCCATTGCGATGAAGCGGGCGATCTGCTCCGGGCTCTTTTTCATGTCCTCGCGCGCCCATTCTTCGATGATGGACACGCTGCCGCTGGCCGTGAAAATGTAGAGCATTTCCATCTGCCCGTCCGCCTCGTCCATACCCGCCGCCTTCCAATCCGCGATGCACAAATCTCGGGCAATATTGATGATGCGCCGCAAAAACGCCTTGTCCCCATGTTCCGAGAAGATCACCTTGCAAAGGTCTCCATTCTTCCGGATGGCTTCGCAGATTTCCGTCAGTGTGAGCAGGATGTTGCCGCTTCTCAGCGGGTGCGTCAGCGATTTCCGGATCTGCTCATAAAGATCGTCCTCGATGCTGGCCAGCAGCGCCTCCGGGCTGTCGTAATGGGCGTAAAAGGTATTCCGGTTGATGTCCGCGCGGCGGCACAGCTCGGTGGGCGTGATCTTGCTGATCGGCTTTTCCTTCATCAGTTCCAGAAGGCTTTCGCGCAGAAACATCTTGGTGTACAGTACCCGGCGGTCTGTCTTTGGCTTTTGGTTCATAAGCACTCCTTTTCGCGCAGCCCGATTCGCGAAAGATAACGAACATTCTGTCAATTAACCATCACGCTGAAAGTATACCGCACCCGCGTTCCAAAGTCAAGGCGAGGGTGAGGATGATCCGTGGAGAAGAGGTGGCGTTCTTGAAATACGCGCTGTTTACCGGCGCCACGGGCGGCCTGGGCGAAACGTGCGTGAAGGCCATCGCCGCGACCGGTCGGTGGACGGTGTTCGCGGCGGGAACAAACGGCTCGGCGCTGGCACGGCTGGGCAAAATTGGCGGAATCGTTCCGGTTCCGATGGATGTGACCAGCGGCGAAAGCGTTGAAAATGCTCGGGCGGTCATCGCGGCGCTAACTTCCGCGCTGGACGCCGTCGTCCACTTCGCCGGGCTCACGGCGTTCACCTCGCTGGTGGAAGGCGATGCGGTGGGGGATGTCGAGCGACTGTTGGCGGTCAATGTGACCGGCGCGGCGCGGGTCAACCGCGCGTTCTTCGAGATGATCTTAAAGGGCAAGGGGCGCATCATTCACTGCAGCTCGGAAGTGGGCTGGATGACGCCGCAGCCCTTTGCCGGGCCCTATGTGCTCTCAAAGCACGCGCTTGAGGCCTATAACGACAGCCTGCGGCGGGAATTGATGTTTCTAAATGTTCCGGTGATCAAAATACAGCCGGGATCCTTTGAGACGCGCATCACGCGTCAGACGCAGGAGGGCTTTGACCGCGCGCTGGAAAAGACCCGCTATTACCGCGACGTGCTGACCCGGATGCGCCCGATGATGGACCTGGAATTGAGGCAAAAAAACGACCCCAGCCGTCTGGCCGGGACCGTATTGCGCGCGATGGAGTCCGCGCGGCCGCACTTGAAGTACCGGGTAGGCACGGGCCGGCTTTTACTCTTTCTGGAGTTCTTGCCCGAGGCGTGGGTGGACGCGCTGTACCGCGGGATGATGAGGCTGCGCTGAAGCGTTAGCCCGGGTTCTTTGCCTGCCGGTTGAGTGCCACCAGCATTGTGAGGATGCCTGCCCCCATAAGGATGTGGCCGATGCCCGACATGCCGGAGATCGACGCGTCCAGCGCGCGGAAAAGCGGCGCCGTGTCGGTCTGCGCGAGCCCCCGGGAAAACAGTCCCAGGCCCGTGATGTTGAGGCCGATATTGTAAAGCCACAAATAAGGCTTCATGAGCCGCTGCTCCGACAGCGCGAAGCTCTTTTCCAGCAGCGCCAGAATCAAAAAAACGAACATGCCCAGCGTGAAGTAGTGGGTATGCATCACCGAAAGCGTGGTCTGGCCGTCGAAGGCCAGCGCCTTGGTGTACTCCCGGTAAAATACCCCCAGTGCCATCGCCGCGATCGCGTATGAAATTGAAAAATGAACGTACTTCCGAATCATGTTTTATCCCTCCCATGCTGATGCATATACAACCTCTCGGATATATGTCTAGCCGACGCGTACCTTCACCCGGTGGGTGGCACCGGGGGACGAAATGGGCAGGAGATTCCCGGAAATCGGAACGCCGTCCAGTTCCATGAAGCAGTTTTTTTTCTCTCCGCCGGCTTTGTTTTCGATCTCAATGATGTACGTGGTGCCGCGGAATTTCCGGATGACGGTCAGCGCGCGGATCGAGCCGGGCAGGCAGGGGGCGACCATGAGGCCGTCGTACTGGGGCTTTATGCCCAGAATCGCCTGGGAAATACTGAAAAAGCTCCAGGCCGCGGTACCGGTCAACCAGCTGTTCTTGGCCTCCCCATGGCGCGGCGCGTAAGGGCCCGCGATCATCTGCGCGTACACGTAGGGTTCCGTGCGGTGCAGCTTCTGATCTTCAGTATAGCTGGGACAGGTGCGGCGGTAGGTTTCGAAGGCCTGGTTGCCGTGGCCCAGCACCGTCTCCGCGATGGTGATCCACGGGTTGTTGTGGCAGAAGATGCCGCCGTTTTCCTTATATCCCGGGGGATAGGAACTGATCTCGCCCAGTTCGAGATGATAGCGGGTGTAAGGCGGCGTATGGATGGCGATGCCATAGGGGCCCGTCAGCCGTTCCCGGACCGAATCCAGCGCCTTTTGCGCCAGCCCCTCGTTCACGCCGATACCCGCCATCACGCAGAACCCCTGGGGCTCGATGTAAATCTGGCCTTCTTCGCATTCATGGCTGCCCACCTTGGCGCCCAGCGCGTCATAGGCGCGCAGGAACCAGGCCCCGTCCCAGCCATGGGCCAGCACCGCACGCGTCATGCGCACCTTTTCCTCCATGGCAAAATCGGCCTCGTCCGGGAACCCGGCGCGCCGGCACAGCTCGGCATAGTCGTCCGCCACGGCCACGTACATACCGGCGATGAACACCGACTCCGCGATGCCGCTGTCATCGATCTGGCAGGTCTGAAAGCTCTCGCCGGGCGTTTGGGAAAAACAGTTGAGGTTCAGGCAGTCATTCCAGTCGGCGCGGCCGATCAGCGGCAGGCCGTGGGGCCCGAGGTGGTTCGCGGTGTAGTGGAAGGAGCGCATAAGGTGCTCCAGGAGCGGCGCGCTGTCCTCGGGATCCGAATCAAAGGGCACGGATTCATCCAGGATGCCATAATCTCCGGTTTCCTTGATGTAGGCCGCCGTGCCGTAGATCAGCCACAGCGGATCATCGTTGAAGCCGCTGCCTACATCCAGATTTCCTCGTTTGGTCAGCGGCTGATACTGGTGGTAGGCGCTGCCGTCTGGAAACTGGGTGGCCGCAATATCGATCAGCCGCTCTCGGGCGCGCTCCGGGATCAGGTGTACGAAGCCGAGCAGGTCTTGCGTCGAATCACGGAAGCCCATACCGCGGCCGATGCCCGACTCAAAGTATGAGGCCGAGCGCGACATGTTGAAGGTGACCATGCACTGGTATTGGTTCCAGATGTTGACCATGCGATCGAGCTTTTCGTCGCCGGTGGATACCTGATAGCTTGAGAGAAGCTCCGTCCAGTAGACCCTGAGGGCTTCCAGCGCCTGATCAAACTGGGCGTCGGTCTGGAAGGCGTCCATCAGCGCGCGGGCGGGGGTCTTGTTGACCACGCCGGGGGCTGAAAATTTCTGATCTTCGGGGTTTTCACAGTATCCGAGGAGGAAGATCAGACCGGTCTCCTCGCCAGGTGCGAGCGTTACGCGCAGGCGGTGCGCGCCAATGGGCGCCCAGCCGCTGCAGACGCTGTTTGCCGGGTGGTCCGTAAGTACCGCCCTGGGGGCGTCGAAGCCGCTATACAGACCGAAAAAGGACTCCCGGTCGGTGTCAAAACCGTCCGCATCCCGGTTTACCGCCCAGACGGCGTAGTGATTGCGTCGTTCTCGGTACTCGGTAACGTGGTAGATGGCGCGCTCTTCCACCTCTACCTCGCCGGTGGAGAAATTGCGCTGGAAGTTGGTCATGTCGTCCATGGCGTTCCACAGACAAAACTCGACGACACCATACACGCTGACGGTTTTGGGTTCATCTGAAAGATTTTTCAGCCTGAGCCTTGTCACCTGTGCGGCGCTTCCGCGTGGGACCAGCAGCGTCTCCTCAGCGCGAAGGCCGTCCTTTTCACCCGTGATCACAGAGTAACCCAACCCGTGGCGGCAATCATACCGATCCAGATCGGCCTTGACCGGCATCCATCCGGGATTCCAGACGCTTTCGCCATCCCGGATATAGAAATAGGTGCCCCCTGCGTCGGCGGGCAAATTATTGTAGCGATATCGCGTCAGCCGGAGAAGCCGTGCGTCCCGGTAAAAACTGTAGCCGCCGGAGGTGTTGGAGAGCAGCGAGAAGAAGTCTTCGCTGCCCAGATAGTTGATCCAGGGGTAGGGCGTGTCCGGCCGGGTGATCACATATTCGCGACGCGCATCGTCGAAGTGGCCATAATTCATGGGGAACCCTCCATCGCAGAAAATACGAAATCGGTTTCGTAACAGGGCGCACAAGATGACGTGATTTACACTATCATAGCGCAGAAACGCGAAAAAAACAAGCGGAATTGTACTGGACGGGGATGGACAAGTGGCGAAAACGCTTGATTTTTTCCTTTCGGGCGAAAACGTATTCGAAATCTTCCGTGTGGTCTCGAGAATGCATCCGACCAGGTACCTCGAAGTGGCGGCGCATGCGGGAGCATGGAAAAAAAGCTTGCCTTTTGACCAATCAAGGCGTATACTTTAATGTCGAAAACGATTTAGAATGGCGGGCGCGCATTTTCGCGCCGGTCGAGAGGGGAGAGGGTATTTTGGCCGTGACGATCCGCGAACTGTCCCAGAAATGCGGCCTCTCCGTTTCCACTGTCTCCAAGGCGCTGAACGGGTACAGTGACGTGAGCGAGGAAACCCGGGTACTGGTCCAGTCCATGGCGCAGCAGACGGGCTACAGGCCCAATTCACTGGCGCGTGCGCTCAAGACGAATAGGACCTTCAACCTGGGTGTGCTCTTTGTGGACGACAACCAGAGCGGGCTGACCCACAATTATTTTGCTACGGTGCTCGACAGCTTCAAGGTGGAGGCCGAGCGCCGGGGGTATGACATTACCTTCATCAACCACAATATCGGCAAGACCAACATGACCTACCTCGAGCATTGCCGCTATCGCAACGTAGACGGCGTATGTTTGGCCTGTGTGGACTTTCAGGCCAGCGAAGTTGTGGAACTGGTGAACGGTGACATTCCCGCCGTCACCATCGACCATCTGTTCAACAACCGAACCTGCATCCAGTCGGAAAACCGGCAGGGGGTGCAGGAGTTGGTGAAATACGTCTATGGCAAAGGTCATCGGGATATCGCTTACGTATCCGGCGCGAAGTCGGCGGTGACGGACATCCGCGTGACCAGCTTTCTGCGCACGATGAGCGACCTGGGGCTGACCGTGCCAGAGGGCTTTCTGCAGCACGGCGTCTATCAAGACCCTTCCGCCACCTATCAGGTGGTGAAGCGCATGCTTTCGGCAGGGAGGCGGCCCAGTTGCATCCTGATGCCGGACGATTACGCCGCGTTGGGCGGCATTGAGGCGGCGGAGGATCTGGGCTTTCGCATCCCGGAGGATCTATCCGTGGCCGGATTCGACGGCATCCGGCTGATCCAGCGTCTCACGCCCAAGCTGACCACCATTGCGCAGGACACCACACGCATTGGGCAGGAGGCGGCGCGGCAGCTGGTACACCTGATCGAGCGGCCGCGCACCACGTATCCGGAGATCCTCTCGATCCCGACCCGGCTGATTCCCGGGGAGACCGTTCGGGATCTGAACGTCCCGGCGCGCTGACGCCCGGACGAGCGCATAAACGCATCTCGAGCGGGATACGGAGGGAACCAGCATGGGCTTTCCGGATGGGTTCGTTTGGGGCGCGGCAATGTCCGCTTATCAGGTCGAAGGCGCAGCAAGCGCCGACGGCAAGGGTGAATGCGTGTGGGACTCGTTCTGCCGCCGCCCGGGCAAGGTGTTCGGCGGGCATACCGGTAACACGGCCTGCGACCATTATCATCGTTATGACCGGGATTTCGCGCTGATGGCGGAACTGGGCGTCAAGAACTACCGCTTTTCGATCAACTGGAGCCGCCTCTTGCCGGAGGGAACAGGCCGAATCAACGAGGACGGGCTCGCGTTTTATGACCGGCTGATCGACGGCATGCTTCTGAGCGGTGTTGAGCCGTGGATGACGCTGTTTCACTGGGAGTATCCCGCGGCGCTTCAAGCCCGCGGCGCGTGGCAAAATCCGGACAGCCCCAAGTGGTTCGCCGACTACGCGGCACTGGCCGCGCGGCGCTACGGCGACCGCGTCAAGCATTTCTTTACGATCAACGAGCCCCAATGCTTCGTCGGGCTGGGGTATGTCACCGGCGAGCACGCTCCGGGACTTCAATTGCCGCTGGACGCTGCCATCCCGTTGGGTCATCAGGTACTTCTCGCCCACGGACTCGCAGTTCAGGCGCTCAGGGCGAATGTGCCTGGGGCGAAGGTCGGCTACGCGCCCTGCTCGTCTCCATCCTGCCCCGTGACCGACGCTCCCGAAGACATCGTGGCCGCGCGGAACGCCTACTTTGTGATGCCGGAGGACCCCGCCCGTTGGTTCTGGAACGTGACTTGGTGGAGCGACCCCGCCATCCTGGGAGAATACCCCGAGGACGGCCTTGGACGCTACGAGCGATACCTGCCCAGGGGGTATGAGAAAGATCTCGACGTCATCTGCCGGAAGCTGGACTTTTACGGACAGAACATCTATCACGGCTCCGCTGTCCGGGCCGGAGCAAAAGGGCCGGAGGAGGTTCCGCCGCCCGCCGGTTTCCCCAGGACGGGCATGAACTGGCCCGTCGTGCCGGATAGCCTCTACTGGGGGCCGAAGTTCCTGTATCAGCGATACGGCCTGCCGCTGGTCATCGCGGAGAACGGCATGTCGAACCTCGACAGCGTGTCGCTGGACGGCTTGGTGCATGACCCCGCACGCATCGATTACCTCCACCGATACCTGCTCGCGCTCCGGCGCGCGTCGGAGGAAGGCGTCAAGGTTCTGGGCTACTTTCATTGGAGTTTTCTCGACAATTTTGAATGGGCGATGGGCTATAACGATCGCTTCGGCCTTGTGTACGTGGATTATCAGACGCAAAACCGCATCCCCAAGGACTCCGCCCGCTGGTTTCGAACTGTGATGGAAACGAACGGCAAAGCCCTGTGATGCGGGAGGAACGAAAAGGCACGCCTCCGGCAAAAACGACCGCCGGAGCCGTGCCTTGATCATTCTGCAGATCCCTAAGCTTCCGGCTCCCTGGCTTCCTTCAGCGTGAAGGTGAAGGTGGAACCCTCGCCCAGCTTCGTCACAACCGTGATCGTTCCCCCCATAAGTTCCACCACCAGCTTGGCGATGGACAGGCCAAGCCCCGTGCCTGACGTTCGCATGCGGGACTTATCCGCCTTGTAGAAGCGTTCCCAGATGTAGGGAAGGTCCGCCTCGTCGATGCCCGCGCCGGTGTCCCTGACGCCCAGCGCCACAGTATCGTCCGTCCGGCGCGTAAACAGCGTGACGCTGCCTCCCGGCGGCGTGAAGCTTAAGGCGTTGTCCAACAGGATGATCAAAACCTGCAAAATGCGGTCCTCGTTGCCCAGGACCACGAGCCCATCCTCAGCTTCGACGGCAAGCGTCACGCCGCCCTCCGCCGCGCGGTTCTTCAGGCGGCGCTGGGCGGCCTCCAGAATTCCGGCGGGCTCCATGGGCTCCAGTTCCAACTTGATGCGGCCCTCCTGCAGACGGCTCAGGTCCAGCATCTCACCGATCAGTTTTTCCAGCCGGAGCGACTCGTGATAGATGACGCGGTAGCACTCCTGTCGCTCCTGTTCGGTTTCGACATATCCGTCAAGCAGTGGCTCCGCCATGCCGCGGATGCCGGTGAGCGGCGTCCTGAGCTCATGAGAAATGTTGGCGATGTAGTCCCGGCGCATCTGTTCAAGCCGCTCAGCTTCGGAGATGTCGCGCAGCAGGCACACCGCGCCGATGGTGGCGCCGTCGCCTTCACTCCGGATGGGGGAGGCCACCGCTTCGATGATGCGGTCCCGCGCTTTGAAGCGGCTGACGACCCGCTCGTCGCCGTCGGAGGCCTTTTTCAGCATGTCCGTCAACTGCTGCCTGATGTTTTGCGCTGCTTCCGAACGGGGGGGAAGCGCCAAAAGACTCAGCGCCGCGCCGTTGTGGTGGACCACGCGGCCCTCGCGGTCCACGGCGATAATGCCCTCGCCGATGGAGGAGAGCACCTTTTCCAACTTGCTCTTCTCCTCGCTGAGGTTGTTGATAACGGTGGAAAGACGGCCGGAGAGGAGGTTCAGCGTCGTCCCCAACTGGCCGATCTCGTCGTTCTGGGCGATGCCCACGCGCTCGCCGTAAAATCCTTCCGCCATGCGGGTGGCGGTGCGGTTGAGCACGGTCAGCGGATTCGTGAGGCGCCGGCTGAGCATATAGGCGATGGCAGAGGCGATGGAGCCCGCGATCAGAAACGCGATGGCCATGAGCTTAATCAGGCTCTGGCTGGCCATGCTGACCTCCCGCAGCGGGCGGCAGAGCAGCAGCGCGCCTTTGGTAACGCCGGAATTATTTTTTATCGGTGCGCCGGCAAAGACCATCTGGTCCTTCATGAAATCCAGCTTGCGCACGTCCACGGCGGTATTGCCGTCCAGGAGCGACCTTAGAAGTTCCTGATCCAGCGCGTCGATCACGTCCAGCATCTCAAAGTCCTGTGGCTCCGCGCTGTCGGACAGATCCGGCCTGCGCCAGGAGGGGGCCTGCCGGGCCTTCATATCACTGTCCACGTAGATCACCTGCGCGTCGGTCAGCGTCTGTATCTCGCCGACGCGGGGTAGATCCAGTACGCGGGAATAGCCGCCAGGCCGCTGCGCCATACGGGTCAGCGCCTCGGCCTTACGCAGAAGGTCCTGCTTGTTGGAGTCGATCAGGTATGCGCGTAGGAGGGCATAACTGACAACGCCTGTCAGCAAAATGATGACAAGCGTCAGAGTCAGATAGCCGGTCAGCAACTTGAGGAAGATAGAGCCGCCATGGCGGTTATTGTGCAATTTCAAAGCGGTATCCGACTCCCCATACAGTCTTGATGTCCCATGGATTTCCGCTCTGGCAAAGCTTCGCGCGGATGCGCTTGATGTGGCTGTCGACCGCCCGGGTGTCGCCCAGGAAGTCATAGCCCCAGATGCTCTGCAGGAGGTGTTCACGGCTGAACACCATCCCGGGGTTGGAGGACAGCGTCCACAGAATTTCGATCTCCTTGGGCGTACAGGGAACCACCTGCCCGGAGAGCTTTACGATGAACGCACCCATGTCGATGTCAAGATTTGAGACCACCAGATGCTTGCTCTTTTCCTCTTCCTTCAGTTCATACATGCGGCGCAGCACGGCCTTGACACGAGCCAGCACTTCCCGCGGGCTGAAGGGCTTGGTGATGTAATCGTCCGCGCCCAGTTCAAGGCCCAATAGCTTATCGAACTCCTCGCCCTTGGCCGTCAGCATAATGATGGGCAGCGTCGAAAACTTGCGCACTTCCCGACAGACCACCAACCCGTCCATCTTGGGCATCATGATGTCCAGCAGCATCATGTCCGGCCGAGACTGACGGACCTGCTGGATGGCGTCCTCGCCGTCGTAGGCGGAGAGCGTCTGATAGCCCTCGCGACGGAAATATGTGGACAGCGACTGGTGCACGTGCACGTCATCGTCGGCAATCAGCACACGGTAGCCGCTTCTCGCCTCATCCATGAAAAGCACCCCCTCTGAACTATGACCACATCGTACCGAAAATGTTCGGCAAAAATGTGGCGAAGCCTGAAATAAAGATGCGTTTCTTTGTTGATTCAGGGATTTCAACCGCAATCTTGGGCGATTATGTGTCGGACTCGGCTTCGTTCGCCGAGGCAGGGCCTTCAGGCGCGCTTTCGGTTTCGATCAGGCGGGCCGGTGGCGCTTCGTAATAGGCGCGGTTTCCGCGGGCGGCCTCGGCGTGGGCGTCAGCGATGATTTCCGTGGCGCGATTGAGCGCCTTTTTCAGCGTCTCATGGGCCTGATCCAGCCGCTGCTGCGAAAGCGCGCGCAGGTTTTCCGATTCCTCGTTGGCATGCCGCATCATTTCGGCGTACTCCACATCCGCTCGGCTGGCGACGGTGAAGGCGTAATCCTTCGCGTCCCGTACGATGCGGGCGGCTTCCATCCTGGCGCCGGCCAGGAAGGCGGTTTCATCGATCTGCATCCGCTCCAATTGGTCGATGCGCGTCTTGGCCAGCGCCAGTTGATTGGCGTTATCGGTGATCTGCTGGTTCTTGGTTTCTTCCAGCTTTCTCAGCGCCGACTGCTTGTCCTCCTCGGCCTTTACGATCTTTTCCTCCGCCTTGGTGGCCTTTTCCTCCGCCTGGACGGCCTTTTCCTGGGCGGATTGCAGCTGCCGTGCGCTCTCTTCCAGCGCATCGCCCGCCACGTCGCCCGACCGGGCCGCGACCTTCAGGCCGATGGCCAGGAGCAGCACGATCACCACCAGCGCAGCCACCACCAAGAGGATCTGCCAGGGTTCGGCCGCCTTGACCAAGGCCTGAGCACCCGTATAAAACTGATTTGAAAAACCCTGAACCGACTGCCAAGCGCTTTCCATAGCGTTCGCTCCTTTTTTCCAAGTGAACCTTTCTTCCCTTGAATTTAGCACCTGGGCGAAACGATGTCAAGCCGAGGTTTCGACCGCTTTTGTGGCGAAGCCATGAATTCTTGTCCAATGAATTCTTGTCAAACGCGTGCGGATGGCGTAATATAGGGAATTGGAGGTGTCGACATTGCACTGGTTTCGAAACGACTATTCAAATGGCGCTCACAGCCGTGTGCTGGAACGCATTCTGCGCGAGAACCTGAGCCCCACGCCGGGCTATGGGGATGACGAATACTGCGAGCAGGCGCGGGCGCTGATCCGCCGGGAGATCGGGCGGGAAGACGCGCTGGTACGGTTTATCCCCGGCGGTACGCAAACCAACCAGCTGATGATCGCCCACGCCCTTCGCCCGCACGAGGCGGTGATCGCGGCCCAGACCGGGCACATCAACGTGCATGAAACGGGCGCCATCGAAGCCACCGGCCACAAGGTGCTGACCGCGCCCGCCGGGGACGGTAAGCTGACGCCCGCGCTGATCGAAGGGGTGCTCGCGGCCCATGACGGACCCCACATGGTGAAGCCCGCGATGGTGTACCTCTCCGACACCACGGAGTTGGGCACGCATTATTCGCGAAAGGAACTGTCGGCGATCCGCGCGCTCTGCCTTGAAAAAAGCCTGATCCTCTACCTGGACGGCGCGCGGCTGGCCTCCGCGCTGGCCGCGTCCGAGGGGGACCTCACCATCCGGGACATTGCCCGGTTCACCGATTGCTTTTACATCGGCGGCACGAAAAACGGCGCGCTGATGGGCGAGGCGCTGGTCATCCTGCGGGAAGACCTGAAGGTGGATATGGACTACGCAATCAAGCAGCGGGGCGCCATGATGGCGAAGGGACGACTGATGGGCATTCAGTTCCTGGCGCTTTTTGAGGACGGGCTATACTATGAAATCGGCCGCCATGAAAACGCGGTGGCGGCGCGGCTGCGCGCGGGAATTGAGGGCGAGGGCTTCCCGATGTTTACGGACTCCCGAACGAACCAGCTTTTCGTGCCGCTGCCGGAGGAAACGGTTCTCCGGCTCCGGGCGAACTTCCAATTCGAGGTCGAGGGCGAAGCGGAAGGCAGGAAGATTGTCCGCTTCGTGACCGGCTGGTCCACCACGGAAGAAGACGCGGACGCGTTGATCGCGGCGCTGAAATAACCTTTTCATCCCTTGTAGAAGAGCGCCGCCGCGCCCAGCGCGAGAAACGCGGCGCCCGCCAGACGCGTGAGCCACAGGCCGGACGCAGAGCCCGCCCGGAGCCTTTCGGTCAGCTTGGAAGAAAAGAACGCGAGCATCGAACAGTAGATCGTGCCGGTGGCGGCCAGCGTCGCGCCCAGAAGAAAAAACGGGAGCGGGCCGTAGGGCTGATTCGGCAGGATGAACTGCGGCAGAAACGTGAGCAGAAACAGCGTGACCGCCGGATTCAGAAGGTCGGTTAGCATTCCTTGGAGGTAATATGCCCGCGCGGGCGCGGCGGCGACGGCGGCTGTCCGTCCGTCTGGGCCGCGTTTTGCCGTCAGTTGCCGTATTCCCATATAGATCAGGTAGACCGCGCCTGCGGATTTTACCGCACGGAAGGCCAACGGAGACTTTTGCAGCAGTACCGCCAGCCCCAGCGCGCACAGCGCGGATTGGATCAGCGTGCCTGTGCCGATGCCCAGCGCCGAGCATACGCCCGCCTTTCGCCCCTGCGCGGCGCTGCGGCTGAGCACGAACACCGAATCCGCCCCGGGCGTGATGTTGAGGAGGATGCCGCTCGTCAGAAACACGAGGTAGTTGGTGATGCCCAGCATGATTTCGCTCCCGTCTTGAATCGGTGCAAGCATCCGGTGGGAGATCTCAGGCCGCTCTTTTCAGGACAAAGAAAAAACAGGGCCGCGCCGTGATTTCAAGTATACGGCGCGGCCATGCCGGTGTCAATCGGAGTCAATACCGGTTGTCAAAGATGCGGGTGGACTTTTTCTCGCTCCTGGGCAGGTCACCGATGGCGACAGGCAGTACAATTACCGAAATACCGATGCGGTTTTTGAATTCCCGGCCAATTTCCTGGGCGGATTCCTTGGGTTCGTAGCCGGGGTTCAGCTCCACGAACAGCCGGCATTCGTCCTTGCCGTTCATGTGGTCCAGCATGAATTGGTATTCGCTGGAAGCCGAAGGCACGGTTTTCAGCATTTCGTCGATCTGGCTGGGGAAGATGTTGACGCCCTTGACCTTCACCATGTCGTCCGTGCGGCCGATCAGGGTATCGATGCGGGGGTAGGGGGAGCCGCAGGCGCAGTCGCCGGGCAGGAACCTCGTCAGGTCATGGGTGCGGTAGCGAATGAGCGGCGCACCCTCTTTTTTGAGGGTGGTGATCACCAACTCGCCGATCTCTCCGTCGGGCACGTTTTCCCCGGTCTTGGGGTCCACAATCTCGCAGTAGATGTAGTCGTCCCAGATGTGCATGCCGCACTCATGCCGGCAGCTCATGCCGATGCCGGGGCCGTAGACCTCGGTGAGGCCATAGATGTCATAGAGTTCAATGCCCAGTTCGCCCGCGATGCGCCTTCGCATTTTCTCGCCCCATCGCTCGGAACCGATGATGCCCTTTTTCAGGTGAATTCTGTCCCGGATGCCGCGCTTTGCGATCTCCTCCGCGAGGAGAAGGGCGTAAGAGGACGTGGCGCAGAGTACGGTGGACTTCATGTCCTCCATCATCCTGAGCTGCTTGTCGGTGTTGCCCGGGCCCATGGGGATGACCATGGCACCCAGCCGTTCCGCGCCGTTCTGGAAGCCGATGCCCGCCGTCCACAGGCCGTAGCCGGGGGTTACGTGTACGCGGTCCAGGTTCGTGAGCCCCGCCATCCGGTAGCAGCGCTCGAACATGATCGCCCAGTCCTCGACATCCTTCCGGGTATAGGGAATGATGACCGGTGTGCCCGTGGTGCCGGAGGACGAGTGGATGCGCACAATTTCCTCCTCGGGTACGCTCATCAGCCCCAGTGGGTAGGCTTCGCGCAGGTCGCCCTTCCAGGTGAAGGGCAGCCTCTCAAAATCCTCCTGGTACTTGACGGCGTCCACGTCGACGCCCTCGAGTTTTTTCTGATAGAAACACGGCGCGGCGGTGAGCTTTTTCAGCTGCGCTTTGACGAGATCAAACTGGGTATCGGTCATCTTCACGGCGCAATCGCTCCCTTCGTAATGGCGCTTGCGCCCATGCGCAGCGCGGAGAGGTTGACGGAAAGGAATTTTCCACCCATTTCGCCGAGCGCGGCTTCGAGTTCGCCCGTGGTCAGCCCCAGCGCGCCCGAGGCCGCCGCCGCGCCGAGAAGCGCCATGTTGGCCGCGCGGCTCGAGCCCACGGCCCGGCAGATGGGCTCGGTGTCGATTTCATGCAGCGCGGCCCTCGCGGCGATGTAAGAAAGCATCTCCGCCGGATCGTAGCCGCCCCCCGCCAGCGACGCCGTGACGGGCTGCACCGCCTTGGTGCCCGTCACCACCACGCCGCCGGGCTTCAGATAGGAAAGGCAGCGGACCGCTTCCGCGGGCTCCAGCGCCAGAATCAGATCCGCCGCGCCCATGGGGATCAGCGGGGAATGGGAAGGGCCCAGCCGAACGTGGCTCACCACCGATCCGCCCCGCTGCGCCATGCCGATGGTCTCCGCGGTGCGGGCGAAGAGCCCTTTCATCATCGCGGCGCGGGCGACCAGCTTCGAAGCCAGCACCACGCCCTGCCCGCCGACGCCGGATATCAGAATGTTGCCCGTCATCGCGCGTCCTCCTCTCCGATGGCCTTCAAGGGACAAACCTGCGCGCACAGGCCGCAGCCGTTGCAAAGCGACGGCTCAATGCGCACCCCATCTTTTTCCACCGTGAGCGCCGGACATCCCAGGAGCTTCACGCAGGTTTTACAGGCGGTGCACTTTTCCGGATCGATCCGGCACACCTTCACCTTTTTGATGTTGGCGATGCAGGGGGACTTGAAGATCACCGCGCGAACGCCGGTACCTTCCACGGCGCGTTTGACCGCGGAAACCGCCGAGCGGTGGTCCAGCGGATCGGCCTCGATCACCGGGTTCACGCCCAGCGCCTCCAGCACTTTCGGGATGGAGAGGGGCTTTGACTGCCCGCCCATCATGGTGCGCCCGGTGCCGGGATGGGGCTGGTTACCGGTCATGGCGGTGGTGGAATTGTCCAGCACAATCAGCACCATGTCGCTTGCGTTGTAGACCGCGTTGACCACGCCGGGAATGCCGGAGGCGAAGAAGGTGGAATCGCCTACAAAGGCGAATAGAAGCGCGTCGCTGTCAATCCGGCCGATGCCCTGGGCCACGGTGATTCCCGCGCCCATGCAAAGGCAGGTGTCTACCATGTTGAGAGGCGCGGCGTTTCCCAGCGTATAGCAGCCGATATCTCCGGTAAAAAAGGCCTTTTTTCCCCGGGCCGCCGCCTTGACCGCGTAGAACGAAGCCCGGTGGGGGCACCCGGCGCAGAGCACCGGCGGCCTTACGGGGAGCGCGGGCGCATCGGCGGGGACGGATTCCGGAACGCTCTGGCCCAGGAAGCGGGCGATATCCCCGCGGACACTCTCCACGCTGTTCTCCCCGGCGACGCGGGTGTCGCCGGACAGCTTCCCGCGGATGGTGACTGCCAGATGGTGCTTGCCGACAAGGTGCAAAAGCGCCCGCTCGATCACCGGGTCCAATTCCTCCAGCACCAGCACCTCGTCCAGCCCCTTCAAAAATTCCAGCGCCAGTTTTTCCGGGAACGGGTGGGGCGTGGCAACCTTGAGAAGCCGAAGCTGCTTGAGGTCCAGGGTTTCCATCGCGTATTCGTAGCTGACGCCGCCGGAAGCGACGCCGCGCGCGGCGTCCGGCGCGCCGGAAATCTCATTAAAGGGGAGTGCGGAGAAATCGTCGCCAATCTCAGGATTCCTTGCCTCGATCATGAGATGATTCTGGTACGAAAGGCGGGGAAAGATGACCCACCGGCCCGGGTCGCGTTGAAAGCCTTCCGGTTCCCTGACATCAAGCGAAGGCAGAAGGGCCACGCTGGCGCAGCCGTGGCAGACGCGCGTGGTGGGCCGGAAGAGCACCGGTGTCCGGTATTTTTCAGAGCATTCAAATGCGTCCGCGATCAAACGGTAAGCTTCCTCCGGACTCGTGGGATCGAATACCGGAAGCTTTGAAAAGAGCGCGAACTGGCGTGTATCCTGTTCGGTCTGGGAGGAGATGGGACCGGGATCGTCCGCGACCACCACCACCATGCCGCCCTTAATGCCGACGTAGGCGAGGCTCATCAGTGGGTCGGAAGCCACGTTGAGGCCTACCTGCTTCATCGTGACCATGGCGCGCGCGCCCGCGTAGGCCGCACCCGCGGCCACCTCCAGCGCGGACTTTTCGTTGGTGGACCACTCCACATACACATTGCCGCCTGAATGCTTCGCGGCGGCTTCCAGGATTTCGGTGGAGGGCGTTCCGGGGTAGCCGGAGACAAACCGGACGCCCGCGCGAATCGCGCCCAGCGCGATGGCCTCGTTGCCCATCATCAGGCGGCGGTTCTCGGTCGTTTCTCGCATTGAAAAGACTCCCGTTGCGTTGTATTTCAAAGGAGGGCCGCCAGCGCGACCAGCGCGATAGCGAGGATAAGCGCCCCCCAATCGATCCATTTCATATGGTAGGACTTGTAGCTGGAGCCGCGGACCCGGAGGGAAAAGCCGCGAAGTTCCGCCGAAATCGCGCCCCGGTCGATCCGCTCTACCGAGCTGATGAGAAGCGGCACACACAGCGGCAGGATCAGCCGGATCTTGCGGAAGATGTTCCGGGTGTCGAAGTCGACGCCCCGGGAGGTCTGCGCCGCCATGATGTCCGAAGCCTCCGCCGTGAAAATCGGAATAAAGCGCATGGACGTGGTCAACGCGAACACGTACTTATAGGGTACGCGCAGTTTCTCCACCAGCATTCCGGAGAGATCCGAAACCTGCGTGACCGACAGCATGATCGCCAGCGGCAATGTGGCGGCGATCATCCGGAGCACGAAGAGCAGCGAAAACATCACGCCTTCGTCGGTAATCGTCAGGCCCGGCAGGATGGTCAGCAGCGTCCGACCGTCCCGGATGACCAGCACCTGTACCAAAAACAGCAGGATGGAGAACTTGATAAGCGCCGTCACCATCCGGAGCGCCCGCCGGAAGAGCCCCGCGGAATACGCCAGTACCAATGATACCACAAGGATGCCCAATATGAAAAGCAGCTTCGCGCTGACAAAGCAAGCGGTGCACAAAAAGACCGCCGCGAGCATCTTGGTCAGCGGATTCAACCGGTGGAGGAGGGAAGTGCCCGGCACGTAATCGAGAAATCCGCCCATCAGCGCACCCGCCCTTCAATCGCCGTGACCATCTGTTCGATGGTAAACACGCCTCGGAACCTATCGCCCAGGCGCAGCGCCAACTGGGGAATCTGCGCCGGCGCCACCGATGCCCGCGCAAGCAGATCGGCGTCAGCCATGATTGCCTCCGCAGGCCCGTCGCCGATCAATCGTCCGCCGGCCACCACCAGCACGCGCCGCGCGAAGTCCTGCACGACCTCCATGTCGTGGCAGACCATGAGGACTGTCGCCCCCGCCCGGTTTCGCGCCGAAATCTTCTCCATGATCTCCATGCATTCCCGGTAGTCAAGGCCGGTGGTGGGCTCGTCCAGAATCATCACATCCGGCTCGCAGGCCATCAAGGAAGCCAGCGCGATGCGCTGCCGCTCGCCCCGGCTCATGGAAAAGGGGTTGCGGCTGCCGTCGAAGCCAAATTCCGAAAGCGTGGCTTCCAGCTTCAGCGCCCGCTCGGCGGGGTCGTCCACGGTCAGTTCCAACCCGAAGAGGATCTCCTCGCGGACGGTGCTGCGGCAGATCTGCCGGTCCGGGTTCTGGAAGAGAAACCCCACCGACCGCGCCAGGCGGCTCACTCGGGTTGACTTTGTGTCCATGCCGTTCACCGTCACGCTGCCCTTGACCGGTTTTAAAAGCCCGTTGCACAGCTTGGAGATGGTGGTCTTGCCCGCGCCATTCTCACCGATGACCGCCGCGAATTCGCCCTTCTCCAGGCGGAAGGATACGTCCTCGATGGTTCGGCCTCCGTCGTAACCGAAGGAGACCTGTGAAAACGCGATCATTTCAGCACCTCCCGCACCATCCGCTCCGCCTCTGCGACGTTCACCGGAAGCGCGCCGCCGTACAGGCCGCGCACCTTCAGCTCATGAGCGAGGGAGGCCACCCGCGGCGCGTTGACGCCCGCGCCGGTCAGCGCCTCGATATTCTGGATGACGGATCGCACCGCGCCGTCCAGAATCACGCGGCCGCCATCCATGACCGTCAGCCGCTTTGCGTATTCGCACAGCAGCATGATTTTTTGCTCCACCACGACGATGGTCATGCCGAACCGCTCGTTGAGCATCTTCAGCATCTCGAACACCATCACGCTGCTCCGGGGATCGAGTTCTCCGGTAGGTTCGTCCAGCACCAGCACGCTGGGCTTCAGCGCCACGATCGCCGCGATGGCGACCTTCTGTTTCTGGCCGCCGGAGAGAGAGGCGATGGCGCGGTGGCGCAGGGTGGATATCCCCATCGTCTCAAGCGCCCCGGTCAGACGTCCTTCTATCTCTCCACGGGGTACTCCGAAGTTCTCGAGGCCGAACAAAAGTTCGTCTTCTACGATGGAGGCCACCATCTGCCCGTCGATGTCCTGAAACACGCTGCCCACGACCTGTGAGAGCTTTGCCGGCCCGGCGTCGATGGTATCCAGGCCGCCCACCTCAGCGTGTCCGTAGAAGTCGCCGCTGTAGTAGTGGGGTACGACGCCGCTGAGGACATAGGTCAGCGTGGTCTTGCCCGCGCCGCTGGGGCCGATGATGCCGACGAATTCGCCCGGCCCGATGGACAGGTTGACGTCGGTCAATGCGAAGCCGGGCGCATTCTTATACTGAAAATTCAGGCCGGTCAGACGGATCATGGTTGACCTCCACCGCGTGCGTTCGGGTTACCGCTTTTTGAGCACCAGGCTCATGGGGATGTGCAGAAGCTGCACGATGACCGCGTTGATCGTGGCGGTGCCGAAGATGATGGTGAGAAAGATGCCCAGCGGGGTCGGCTTGATGTCCGCGCCGGCGTAGTAGAGCAGGTACATCACGCCCACGAAGGTGAATCCGCTGGCGAGGGTGCTCAAAAAGGTCGCGACGATCGGGTGCAGCGAGAACTTCTTCACGTTCATCGGGATCCGGATCAGAAGGCTCATAACCACCGCGCCCACCAGCTCGCTGGCAAAGTTCAGATAGGGCTGGCCGGGGAAGAACTGGCACACCGCGCCCGCCAGAATGCCGATGATGGCGGCTTCATAGAGCTTGGGCCGAACCAGCAGGATGATGAGGCAGTACATCGCGATGATGAAGTTGGGCTTCATACCCACGTTAAAAAGCGAGCCGACGAAGAACTTGAGCACCGCGCCCGCCGCCAGCAGGATGCCGATGAGCAGCATATCCCGGGCCGTCATGCCTTTTTTCTCCTGGGTGACCACCGTGCGCTTCTCCATAACCTTTCCGCTCTCCATGATGATCTTCCTTTCCGTGTGTTGATTTGCGCGCCCCGCGCATTGTCCTGGGAAGGAGCCGTTGGCACGGAAGAGAGGACCGGTAAAAAAACAAGTCTGTCCTTATGCAAGGACAGACTGATGTCTGCGGTACCACCTTCATTGACCCGTCTGAATAAAACGAGCCCTCTCTAACGAAAATGCCAACACATTTTCTGCCAGTAACGCCGGCACGCGTCTCGGATACTTGGCATATAGCCGTTCCCCTCGCCCTCCGTGGTCCATTTGCCAGGCCGCTTCACGCAGGACTCTCACCGCCGCCTGCTCTCTGTGGTTGCGCTCCGTGGTTTAATTTCCACATCATCGGTTGTCTATGAAGTTGAACGCATTATAGCACGGGGTTTTTCCGCCTGTCAAGCGGTTTTTCAGAAATAATCGCCCGAAAAACGGGATGAAAGCGGCCTATATCCGGAAGATTTTTCCGGAGCTCGCGAAATCGTACGATCCGATGCGGCGCAGCTCCCGCCGAAACGCCTCGGAAAGGGCGAAGGCTGCCACCGCGCGCATGGCCGGTTCCGCCTCGCGCCCGGCGGGAATCACCATGTCGTACCACTCCTTCTGCAGCGGCACAAAGTCCACGTCCGGCACCTGCCGCGCAACGGATTCGATGCCGACGCCGACGTCGCCCTCGCCGCCCGCCACCGCCGCGGCCACCGCCGCGTGATTGGGCCGCTCGTTGCCGTAGCCCTCGACCGCTGCGGGCCCGATGCCCAGGCGCCGCAGCTTTCCGTCCAGCAGCACTCGGATGCCGCTGCCCTTTTCCCGGTTGACGAGCCGGATGCCCGGCCGTTCGAGATCCGCCCAGTCCGTCAGATTTTTCGGATTGCCCTTCGCCACGTAGAAGCCGGCGCTGCGCCCGAAAAGGCGCACCACCACCGCGCTCATGCCCGGCAGCAGGCGGGGAATGTAGGGCAGGTTGTACTCGCCGGTCTCTTCATCCCAAAGGTGACAGGTGGCGATGTCTGCGCGGCCGGCGTACAACGCGTTCAGCGCGTTATAGCTGCCTTGGTGGGAGCGGAGCACCTCCGGCATGCCGGGAATGGCGCTCACGTGGGCGGCAATCAAGTCCAGCGCCGGATCCTGCCCGCAGAGCACCAGCTTCTGGGAAGGGGAAGCCTCCGGCCGCGCGGAGGAAGCCGCCGCGAAGGCGGTCGGAATCCCCGCAAGCTTCTCTTCCAGATCCACGCGCCGGACGCGCAGTTGCTTGCCCACCTTTGCGGAGGGGAGATCGCCGCGCCGCAGCATTTCATAAACGGTATTCCGCTTGACGCGCAGTCGTGAAGCAACCTCCTGAACCGTCATAAGCTCGTTGTCCATGGAATCGCTTCCTTTCCCGACCATTGTAGCGGTGAAACGCGCGCATGTAAAGCCCGTTTTCCCACGGTCGTTATTCTCGTGTGAAAATTACGCTTTGAGGCACCGGCTCGCTTGACAGGGAAAAGCCTGACATGTAGAATAAAGACGATGAAACATGTACAAACAATTACAAAAGATTAAAAACGATTATATCTGAGAACGAGGAGGGCTTTCCATGAACCGGACAATCAGGGCCTTTGCCGCGCTGGTGGCCGTAATGTGCCTTTTGACGGGGAGCGCTGCGGCGGCGGAATCCAAGGTGGAACTGAATGTGTTTGCGGCGGCGAGCCTGAAGGAATCGCTGACCCGAATTTCCGAGCTATACAAGGCAGCCCAGCCAGATGCGCAGCTGGCCTTCAACTTTGACTCCAGCGGCACGCTTCAGACCCAAATCGAGTCTGGGGCAGCGGCGGATGTGTTCCTGTCGGCGGCTCAAAAACAGATGGACGCGCTGGAGGCGGACGGATTCATTCTGGAGGACACCCGGAAAAACCTTCTGACCAATAAAGTAGTTCTGATCGTGCCCGAGGGATCGGCACTGGGGCTGACGGGCTTTGAAGACGTTGCAACGGAAAAGGTAAGGCTGGTGTCGCTGGGCAACGCCGATGTTCCCGTGGGGCAATATTCGCAGGATATCTTCACTACGCTGGGACTGTGGGACGCAGTATCGGCCAAGGCGTCGATGGGCGCCAACGTGAAGGAAGTGCTGTCTCAGGTGCAGAGCGGCGCAGTGGACTGCGGCGTAGTGTACGCTACGGACGCGATGACGGCCACGGGGGTGAAGGTGGTGGCGGAAGCCCCTGAGGGCAGCCACAAACCGGTGGTTTATCCCTGCGCGGTGCTGAAAGAATCGGCCAATGCCGAGGCCGCGAAGGCGTTTCTCGTGTATCTTGCCAGCCCCGATGCGGTAAGGGCTTTCGAGGCCGTGGGCTTTACGATGGCCGCGCCCGAGGCGACGCCGGCGCCGTAGGTAGGGGATGACTGCGTCGACCCGAAGCCCCGTTAAGTTTACGACCCCTCCGGTACGTATACCGGGAGCGCCGTTTCCGCGCTCGATGCGAGTATTGGCGGCGAAATGAATTTCATAAGCGGACAAGTCACCCGGAAATTTCCGGGATATCAGACATGCGCTGGCCTCTTCGGCATCAAAAACCGTCGAGGCCCTTGATGTGCTGAGGTCTCCGGCTCGCATACCGGAGACCTATTGTCTTCGGATTTCAATAGAATTGTCAAAAAGCGCTCGATAGACGCTTTTTTTGTTGTTTCTTTTGATGGGCCTCGTTCCGCTATTGCGAATAATGGGAAGTTATGCTAAAATACTGGATAATACACTCCGGTGTTTCTATCACCATACGTTGTTTTTTTTGTAATTTTCGTGTAATTGCATTTGAAGGGAATGATGCGCGTGGAAGGCGAAAAATATGCGTTCTCTTGGTCGCTGCTGGGAAATACCCAATTGGGGCGCCCCAATCTCGGGGAGACTATCAGCGTCAAGGTTTACCGTCTGATGCAGTACACGTTTCGGGATGTGCTGGAGCGGATCTATGGGACCGAAGCCGCCGACAACCTTTTTCTCGAAGCGGGAAAACTCGCCGGAAGGCATTTCTACGAAAACCTGATCGCCGGCGCCCCGGATTTTCAGCAGTTTATCCAGTCACTTCAGGACATGTTTCGCAGCCTGGGAGTCGGCGTCATCCGCATCGAAAAGGCCGAACCGCCCTTTGAGGAGATCATGCTCTCAGTGGAGGAAGACGCGGACTGCTCCGGCCTGCCGGAACTGGACTACGAATACTGCCGGTACGACGAGGGCTTCATCGCGGGCATACTGGAAGGCTTCACCAAAAGGCCCTATGATGTAAAGGAGATCGACTGCTGGTGTACCGGCGGCAGGGCGTGCCGCTTTCAAGCAAAGGCGCTGTAAATGGTTTGAGGACCGTGCAATGAACACAGAAAACAAATATAAACTCGCGCTGAAGAGTCTGGCCAGCCTGCTCATGGATCAGAACAGCGCAGAAATGCCCGAAGAACTGGCAGGGGATTCCGCTTACCGTCAACTCGATGAGATGATCCGCTCGCTACGCATAGGCGCGCTGGCGCTGGGACGAGGCGACCTCGGCTGCGAAATCGAAGGCAGAGGTTTCGCCATCGGCGCGCTCAAGGGGCTTCAGGGCGCGCTCAGGCATCTGGTGTGGCAAAGCAAGGAAATTGCCGCAGGGGATTTTGCGCAAAAGGTCGACTTTCTTGGGGATCTTTCCGACGCATACAATGATATGGCCTTTGCGCTGGGTGAGCGCACCGAGGCGCTCGGACGCTCGGAGGCCAAGTATCGGACGCTGTTTGAAAACGCCGCGGAGTCCATCGCCGTGGTGGTGGACGGCAGGATCGTGCTGGCCAACCCCATCTTTGAAAAACTGAACGGCTTGGGCGGCGGGCAGCTCACGGACAGGCATTTTCTCGACCTGTTCGACAAGGACGACCGGGAAGTCATCGCGGCGCTCAGTGAGTCGCTTTTGGATGGAAGGCCGCAGCAGAAGTCGGTGACGCTCAAGATCGTCTCCTACGAGGGCGTCACATGGCTTGAGACGAAGGGTGTTTTGATTGACTGGGCGGGGCAGAAGGCGCTGATCTTCTTCCTGATGGATGTGACCCAACGCAAGCGCGCGGAGAATGCGCTGAGTATCAGCGAAGAAAAGTACCGGCTGATGGCCGAAAACGCGCAGGATGTCATCTGGGTGCTGGATCTGACCACCGGCTGCTTTACGTACATGAGCCCGTCGGTCCTTTCTCTGCGCGACGTGACCGCCGAGGAGGCGCTCAGGGAGCACATCTCCGATTCTATGCCGCCGGAATCCTACACGCGCCTCGATGCCTACCTGAACCGGCGGATCGAGGAATTCGTTAGCAACTCCGGTGATGGCAAAAACAGCGTCATTGAGATCGAACAGTACACGAAGGACGGCTCCACCGTCTACACGGAAGTGTCGGTAAAACTACGGCTCAACGTCTACGGCGGATTGGAAGCGGTGGGCATCAGCCGGGATATTTCCGTGCGCAAGTCCTCCGAGCGGCAGATCCTCTACCTCAACCAGCATGATCCGTTGACGGACCTGTACAACCGCAGGTACTATAACGATCAGTTGGAAATTCTCAACACGACGGACAATATGCCCTTGTCGCTGGTATTGATCGACGTCAACGGGATGAAGCTGATGAACGACGCCTTCGGGCATCTGGTCGGCGACAAACTGCTTATCAGCTTTGCTCAGGGGCTCAAAAAAAGCCTGCGCGCCTCTGACATCGCGGCCCGCATCGGCGGAGACGAGTTCGTATTGCTCCTGCCCCACACCGGAGCGGAAGCGGCGGAGCGTGTCGTTGGACGCGTCAAGGCCGCGCTGGCCCAAAAGGCCGTGGAGGAGGTCTCGATTACAGCGTCCTTCGGCCTGGCGACGAAGCTCCTGGTCGAGGAGGACATCAGCGACGTCTACCGCACCGCGGAAGACAACATGTACCGGGAAAAGCTGGCCACAAACCGGCAGATGAAGGCGGACCTTTTGCGCCAGATTCTGACAAACCTCTACAAAAAGAGTGACGTGGAGCGCAGGCATTCCGAGGCGGTCAGCCGGCTCTGCATGGCCATCGGCCGCGAGCTCAGCATGGGCAGCGAGGACATCGAAAAACTCGGCGCGGTGGGCCTGTATCACGACATTGGCAAGGTCGCGCTGGATGAAAATCTGATCAACAAACCCAGCGAACTGGACTCCCACGAAATGGCGGAGCTCAGCCGCCATCCTGAAATCAGCTATCAGATCCTTCGTTCCTTCGCCGGTATGAGCGAAATTGCGGATTGCGCGCTGATGCACCATCGCCACGTCGATGGTTCAGGCTATCCGGAAGAAGCCGACGGCGAACTGCCGCTGGAGGTAAAAATCCTGTCCGTCGCCGAGGCCTACGATATGATGACCGGGAAGTACCCCTTCAGCCCGGTGCTCTCCGTCGATCAGGCCATCAAAGAGTTGGAGGCCAACGCGGACAGCCAGTTCGACGGCAAGGTCGTGCGCGTCTTCATCGATCGCGTACTGCAAGCGGGTGGAGAGCACGGCCGCTGATCCGCGCTGCGCCGGAAGGAAGCCTTTGATGCCTAACCAGCCTGGCATAGCGTGAAATCCCGAAATTCCCGCTCATATTCTGGATTAACTGCGGAAGCAGCGTTTTATTGGTGTTTCCTATGGCATAAGCAAGAGCCGGTCCGCCGTGGCTGCAGCAAAGGCCCCTTCCTCCAAACCACCAGATTCCGCTCATCGTCGGTCAGGCGCCCGGCTTCAAAGCCAGCACAACCTACGGATCAATCGGCTTTTCGGAGGATTTCGCCGGGTAACGTGTGACTTTGCCTTCCCATCTCGACGGCTTTACGCCGGTATGCTCCACCGAAATCATGATGTTCGCGTCGTTAACGGGCGAGTTCAAGGCGATGGGCACCAGGCTTATCGTCCTGTCTGTGAACGCCCTCTGCGCCCGCATCGCGGAGCCGGAAACAATTCATGTGCTCGAGTGGAACGGAAAGAGGCATGCGAAGGTCAAGTTTCCGCGGATCGAAAACATCCGCATGGAGCTTGCCAATATGTACGGCATGATCCAGCCGGACCAGTCCAAAACCCAGGCGGAACGCGCGGAATATATCATCGATCCAGCGGGCAAGGTCCGCACGATTTTCTACTGCCCGCTGCCCATCGGACGCAATTCTGACGGGCTCAGGCGCCTCGCGCAGGGACTGTAGAGGGTGAACCCGACAGATGTGGCCGCTCCATCCGGCTGACGGCCCGGCGGCGAAGCAATCGTGCCCGACCGCGGATTTTCGCGGTGCCGCTAGGGAGCGCATGGAGAATCAGACCGAAGATCAGTACTGCCCAGACTGGTTTCAGTGTTTTCGCAAGGGGAAAAGCATCATCCGATTTCCCAAATACGGCGGCATGGCCCCCGGGTTACCCGGGGGCCATGCCATGAGTCCGTTGCGGAGCCGGTGCGGAGAACCCGCCGTTTCCGTACCGGTTTTTTGATGCTCCGGCAACTATCCTTCTTTTTCCGCCAGCGCCTTCAGCCTGGCGGACACGCCGTCCAGCCAATCTCCCTCATAGAGCTCGATCACGCCCTTGTCCACGGCGGCGGAGAGTTTTCCGTTGATCGGAAGGCGAGCGACCTCCGGCGCGCCGTGAGCCGCAGCGATTTCCTCCAGATGGCTCTCTCCAAAAGGAAAGAAGCGCTTACCGCAGTCCGGGCACTTGGCGTAGGACATGTTCTCCGCCAGCGCCAGCACGGGAATTTCCATCATGTCCGCCATGCGGATGGCCTTTTCCACCACCATCTTGACCAGGTCCTGCGGCGTGGTGACCACAACCACGCCGTCCACGGGCAGCGCCTGGAATACCGTCAGCGGCACGTCGCCGGTTCCCGGCGGCATGTCGATGAACAGGATGTCAAGATCACCCCAGACTACATCCGTCCAGAACTGCTTGACGGTGCCCGCGATGATCGGACCGCGCCAAACCACAGGATCGTTGTCGTCCTCAAGCAGCAGGTTCAGGCTGATCAC
Source organism: Bacillota bacterium (assembly GCA_023421395.1). Classification (GTDB taxonomy): domain Bacteria; phylum Bacillota; class Clostridia; order Christensenellales; family Aristaeellaceae; genus JAEZHK01. The sequence continues at coordinate 41,662 of JAEZTL010000010.1, forward strand.
GCGGATGCCGGTCTTTGTGAAGGCGGGAAAAATGCCCATCTCGTTTCCGGTGGCCTTTTCAGTCAGCCCGAAGGCCTTGGGGATCGAGGGACCGGTGATGTCGGCATCCAGTATGCCGACCCTGAGACCCTGCCGCCGGGCGTTGACCGCCAAAAGGGCCGTGATCAGGCTCTTGCCGACGCCGCCCTTGCCGCTGACCACACCGATGACGTGCTTAACGCGGCTGCCGGCGTTGCCGGGTTCCTGAAAGCTCACCGCGCGCTCTCCGCAGGAAGCGCCGCAGCTGGAACAGTCGTGGGTACATTCACTCATTGTATTACCTCCCTTTGTCTTGGCGCCATGGGATAGGGATCGCGCCTCCAATCCAGCGCGCGCCCGCATATGGGCGATAAGGTCAGCCGGTCATATCACGGCGTTCTCGATGCGGATCAGCAGTTTCTTTTTTCATGCCCCTTCTGCGCTTTCACCGCGTCAGAGTTCGAACGTCCGCCCGGCAGCAAGGCGAAAGATCCTGCCCGGCAGCATTTCGCCGAGCCGTTCGGTGGCCTCGGGTCCGGTACAGTGCCCGGTGTAATACGCGGCGGAGTGTGTACGAAGGCGTGCTGCCAACGCGGAAAGCGCCGCCTCCGGAAACTGCCCCGGCGTACCGGGGCCGGAGAGGTGGAATCCGCCCAGCGCCGCATCCGGAGAGCGGCCGGTGATCTCCCGGCATCGATCCATGACGGCGGCAATGCCATGGTGCGCGCAGCCCGCAAGCAGAAACATTTTTTCGCCTTCGCGGAGGATGAGGTTCTGCTCGTGGTTCAGCCGGTCTGGGATTAGCTTCCCGTCCAGCATTTCCTTCAGCCTGCGGTTTGATGCGGCGGCGACATTGTCCAAGCATACGCTGGAGAACAGAAAAAGATTCGGGGAAATCAAATCATCCCCGTCCACCAGTGTCACCTGCGGGTGGTCCTGCAGGGAGGAGTCCAGACCGATATAGCGAGGCGAGGCATCCTCCGCCTGGGAGTAGATTTCACCGAAGGCGGCGCGCTGCGCGTAAACCCGCGCCCTGCGGTTGGCCGCAAGAAAGGCCCCGAGGCCGCCTCCGTGGTCGTAATGGCCATGGGAAATCACGGCGATGTCCACATCCGGGATCGATACGCCCATTTTTGCGGCGTTCTCGAGGAACAGCGTTCCCTGGCCCACGTCCATCAGAATTTTTAGCCCGCCCGTTTCAAGGTACAGGCTGAGGCCGTGTTCCCCGCCGAATTCAGGGGAGGCGGGGGTGTTTTCCACAAGAACCTTCACCAGCACGACAATCCCTCCAATGGCGTTTAGCGGAACCACACAAATTGGCAGAAGAGCACCAGCGCGACCACGGAGAGGCTTAGAATCAGCGCCACCGTCAGCCCCGCCAGCGTGGCGCTGACGATAAAGCGGCGCAGTTCGGCCTTTGTCATGGGCGTCATCGGCAGCTTTTCGTCGCCGCCTGGCGCCGGGCGCGAACGATCGCCGGAGAGCATCTCCATGTCGGCGATCACACGGCCGTCGTCTTCCCGCAAACGGTCAGGGCGCTTCATGACCGTACAGGTGGCAGGCCACCATGTGGCCGCCTTGGTCGAAACTCTTGGGTTCCACCGTCTTACAGATCTCCATGCAGTTCGGGCAGCGGGTGTGGAACTTGCAGCCCGAAGGCGGATTGGACGGAGAGGGGATCGAGCCTTTGAGTAGAATCCGATCCATCTTTACGGTGGGATCGGGCATCGGAATGGCGGAGAACAGCGCGCGGGTATAAGGGTGCAACGGATTTTTGAACAATTCGCGCTTTTCGGCGTACTCCACCATTGTCCCAAGATACATCACGCCTACGGCGTCCGAAATGTGCTCCACCACGGAGAGGTCGTGGGAGATGAACAGGTACGCCATGCCAAACTGCTTCTGCAGGTCTGACAAGAGGTTAATGATCTGCGCCTGGATGGATACGTCCAGCGCCGACACCGGCTCGTCGCATACGATGAAGTCCGGCTTGAGCGCCAGCGCGCGGGCGATGCAGATGCGCTGCCGCTGCCCGCCGGAGAATTCGTGGGGGTAGCGGTCCTTGTGGTAGGGCTGAAGCCCGCAGGCGCGCATGACGCTGGTGATGTAGCTGTCCAACTCATGGTCGGGCACAATGCGGTGTTCCTTGACCGCCTCGCCGATCAGCTCCGATACCGGGAGTCTGGGGGACAGACTTGAGTAGGGGTCCTGGAAAATGATCTGGATCCGTGGCCGCAGCGCACGCATCTCACGGGGGGAAAGATCAAAGATCTCCTTGCCGTCAAAGCGCACCGAACCGGAGGTTCTGCCCGTCAGCCGCAGGATGGTCTTGCCGACGGTGGTTTTGCCGCAGCCGGATTCGCCCACAAGCCCCATCGTGCTGCCGCGGGGGATGGAAAAGCTGACGCCGTCCACCGCGCGAACGCGGCCGACGACGCGGCCGAACATGCCTGACCGAACCGGATAGTGCTTGACCAGATCTTTGACTTCGAGAATGTTGTCCGTCACTTTGCGTCGCCTCCCGTCATGCCTTCGTGCAGCCAGCAGGACACTTTGTGCGTGGCCGTCAGCGAGATTTCTCCCGGATACGCGCCCGCGCATCGGTCGCACCGCTCGTCGCACCGGTCACGGAAGAAGCAGTAATCGGGCATGTTGATCGGGTTGGGTACGGAGCCGGGGATGGAGAAGAGGCGCGCGACTTCCCGATTGAGAACGGGCTTGGAGGCCATCAGTCCCTTGGTATACGGGTGGGCGGGAGACAGGAACACTTCTTTCGAAGTGCCCTTTTCCACCACGCGCCCCGCGTACATGACCACCACGTAGTCAGCCATCTCGGCAATGACGCCCAGATCATGGGTAATCAGCATGATGGAGGCGTTGATTTTGTCCTTCAGCCCGCGCAGTAGATCGAGAATCTGCGCCTGAATGGTCACGTCCAGCGCAGTCGTGGGCTCGTCCGCGATAATCAGGCGCGGGTTGCAGGCGAGCGCGATGGCGATCATCACCCGCTGGCGCATGCCGCCGGACAGTTCGTGGGGAAACATCGCGTACACACGCTGCGCGTCCGCGATGCCCACCATCTCAAGGGCTTCCAGCGTGCGCTTTTTCACCGCTTCCCTGTCCAGCCTGGTGTGCAGCGCGATGACCTCGTCCACCTGGTCGCCGATGCGGAAGATCGGATTGAGGCTGGTCATCGGCTCCTGAAAGATCATGGCGACAGAGTTCCCTCGGATGCCCTGCATCACGCAGGAGGGGGTCTTCGCCACGTCGATGGCCCTGTCGCCCAGATTCAGCCGGATCGCCCCGCCCGTAATCTGGCCCTGCGGGCGCTGCAGAAGCTGCATCAGCGAAAGGCTGGTGACAGACTTTCCGCAGCCGGACTCGCCCACCACGCCCACCGTCATGCCCTGCGGCACGTCGAAGGATACGCCGTTCACCGCGCGGACGACGCCGATGTCGGTGAAGAAGCTGGTGGACAGGTTGTCAAACTCCACGACGTTTTTCCCATCCCGCATCCGGCACAGGTATTCGCTTTCCGGAACATGCCTGCGGTTCAGCTTTTTTTCAAGTTGCTCGGTGACACGCCGGTTCTCCCGGGAAATCCGGCGCGATTCGCGCGCGGTGATGTAATTGGCGTTATGGTTCTCTCTCTTCATCGCGATCGCCTACCTTTTCATCCTTGGGTCGAAGGCGTCGCGCAGACCGTCGCCCACAAAGTTGAAGCCGAGCACCGTCGTCAGGATCAAAAAACCCGCCGGAATCCAGATGAACCAGTAATTGGTCATCACGTGCAGGTTGGTGGCGGAGTTGATGATGGAGCCCCAAGAGGCCAGCGGGTACTTGACGCCCAGGCCCAGAAAGCTGAGCGTCGCCTCGGTGATGATGATGTTGCCCAGGTTCATCGTCGCGTGTACGATCAAAAGCGGCATCACGTTGGGCACCAGGTGACGGAAGATGCGCCTCGAGGCGCGGATTCCGGTGGCCTCGGTGGCCACCATGAAGTCCTGTTCGCGCAGGGAGAGGATCTGCCCGCGCACGATGCGCGCCACGGTGGTCCAGTTCATGATGCCCAGAATCAGCATCAGCAGGAAGATGCGCACGTAGGGCCCAATTTCCATCGAGTCCATCACCGCGCCGGCGATGATCATCATCGGCCAATAGGGGACGCAGTTGAAAAGATCTACAAAGCGCATGAGCAGCGTATCCACCTTGCCGCCGAAGTAGCCGGAAACGCCGCCGATGGTGACGCCGATCAAAAGCTCGATCAGCACCACGACGAAACCCACCATCAGCGAAATGCGGCCGCCGTACATGAGCCGTGTCAATACGTCCATGCCGTTATTATCGGTACCCAGCGGGTGCTCGGGGGATGGGGCGGCGTAGATGTCGATCAGCTGCACCGTAGCGCTGGACTTGACGGAATAGGTGTCCTTGACCAGGGTCAGCGTATAGTCGGCAGTCCCGTCGTCCCCCTCGGTCGAGAACGAGCGGGCACCGGAGGCGATGGCGTCGCGCACGGCCACTTTGAAGGAAATCGGCAGGAACGCACCGGAGTCCAGCGGGTTCACGATGATGGAGCTGGCATCCGCAAACGGCGCGCCGCCCTTTGAGATTACGTAGGAGCCGTCCGCCTCCTGGACGGCGTAGGCTTCGCCGTCCAGATCAAACGAAGCCTGTTTCGCGGCGATGGCGTCCATCGCCGCGGCGCGGAAGGCAAGCGAGCCCACCGTGGTTTCATCCGCCTGCACATAGGCGTCGAATATGAGCATCGAAGCCAGCGCCACGGTCTGGCTGCGGCCCAGCACTACGTTTTTGCCGGAGTGGGTGACGGAGTACCGATCACCGTCCAGCGTGAATTCCGCGCTGCCCGAGGTAACCGCCTGCTCGAACGCCGCTTTGAGCGCGCCATCAAGCGCCTGACTGCCCTTGGCGTAGGTGAGCTTGCCCTTCAGGGCGAGGGCGGTGGCCATCGTTTCCATTTTCTCGATCTGATAATAATCCTCGCCGCCGGAAACGATGGTAAACTGCGCGTCGCCATCGGTGAAGCCGGACAGGCCCTTGTTCTTTGCCAGCACGAAGGCGGCGCGGGCGGAGGCGGGGAAGGACTGCCCGTTCAGCGTGGTATAGCGCAGCTCGTGGTTGATCGTGGCGCTGGCGTAATCCTTGTCCATGGCGCCATAGGTCTTGAACACCTGGGACTGCGAATAGGGTACCACCACGCCGCCCAGGAAGGAGAAGAGGAACATCACGATCAGGATCACGAGGCCTGTGATCGCCAGACGGTTGCGGATAAAGCGCTTCATCACCAGCATCGAGGGCGACAGCACCTTGACGCGGCGTTCATCGCTCAGGGATTCGGCGCCAAACTGCGCGTTCTTATCTCGCTCGCTCATGCCGACACCCCCTTTAATTGACCCGTACGCGGGGATCGACCACCGCGTACAGGATATCCGCCACGATCAGGCTGACCTGCGTCAGCACGATCAGAAATACCAGGTAGAACATCGTAAACGGAATATCGCCGGCCACCATCGCCTGGTAGGCAATGTAGCCGATGCCGGGGATTTGAAACAGTGTCTCGGTGATCATGGAGCCTGCGAAGAGATCTGGCAGCATGTAGCTCATGTAGGAGATCAGCGGGATCAGCGTGTTGCGGAAGGCGTGTTTATTGATGACCACGCGTTCGCTCAGCCCCTTGGCGCGGGCGGTGCGGATGTAATCCGAGGACAGCACCTCCAGCATGCTGGTGCGGGTGTAGCGCATCAGCCCGCCCACCGACAGCATGCCCAGCGTCAGAACCGGCAGCGCCATGTGGCGCGCCATATCGGCCAGCTTGCCCCAGGTGCCCAGCTGTTCGTAATAGCGGCCCACGATACCGTAAAGGTCAAACCAGCCCAGCTTGATCGAAAAAATAAACTTCAGGATGGTTGCCAGAAAGAAGGTGGGCAGTGACATACCCATCAGCGAAAAGACCGTCACGAAATAATCTGTCCGGCTGTACTGCTTCCGGGCTGCCAAAATACCCAGCGGTATGCATAGAAGAATCTCCAGTACGAAGGTGATGATGTTGACCACCACGCTGTACCAGATGACGTTCATAAATTTCTGTGTGACAGGCAGGTTGTACGCCCAGGATTCTCCGAACTCGCCCCGAAAAGCGTTGCCCAGCCAGTGGAAGAAACCCTGAAGGATACCCTGATCCAGGCCGTACACCTGATTGAGCTGAGCGAGCCACTCGGTATAGCTGCGCCCGCCGGGGAGGTTCGCGCGCTGCCGCGCAATGGTCTCCACATAGGAAGAGGGCAGGCATCGGATCACCGTGTACACGATGAGGGAGCCAAAAAATACAATCAGCGCGCCGAGCGCCAATCTCCTCAGTATGAATTTGTGCATGTGCTTTACCCCTCCGCCGAAAAGCGCAGCCGCGCATTGAACCCGCGGGGAGCGGGCTCAATGCGCGTTTTGCCGCATCCGGTCTATTTCGCCGCGGTCATCGCGATGTTGTAGACTTCCTTCTGCCACATGTAGAACGTGGTCACATCCGGCGTGAAGGTTGCTGCGTCGATGCGCACCGGGGAATAGATCGAGGAGTTCTGGCGCTGGTAGATCGGGATTTCAACGGCCCAGTCCATGATGATGTCCAGGCACTGCTTGTAGACTTCCTTACGGTAAGCCTGATCGGGAGACTTGCGGGCATCCACCAGCAGCTGATCCAGCGTGGCGTCCGTAATGTGGTAGTGGTTGGAGTCGGAGCCACCCTTGCCCACGATACCGGAGGAATGATAGGTCTGGAACATGTCGGGATCAATGGTGGCCTGCCACGCGGCGCACCAAAGCTGCTGCGTGCCGGAATCCAGCGCATCCCACAACATGGTTGAGTCGGCCGGGTCGTTGATCTTGAGTTCAAAGCCGATTTTGGCCAGCGCCGCCTTGGCGTCGGTCAGGATCGCGAAGGACGGGTGGTCGCCGACGCCGTCCGCCGGGATGATGATCTCGTAGGTGAGGCTGCCGCCTTCGGGCGCGGCGGTGAACTTACCGGTCGCTTCGTCGAAGGTGTAGCCCGCCGCCTTGAAGTACTCGGTGGCGGTTTTGAGCGCCGCCTCATACTTGGCATCGGCGGACATGTCAGCGGTATAGATGCCGGAGCCGTCCGGGGCGGTGGAGAAGGCCAGTTTGTAGCCCTCGTCGGTGGGCTGCGGCGCGGCCCAGGAGGTGTTGGAGATGGGGTAGTTGATCACGGAGGCCGCGTCGCCGTAGTAACTGTCCACCGCCACGTCGCGATAGACGGCGAGAATCGTAGCCAGGCCCTTGCGAAGCGCCTTGGATGCGTCGGAATCCGGCGCGCCGCCCACGCTCACGGTATTGGCGTTGATGCCGATGTAGCCGTAGCCCAGGTTATCCACGCGCTCGGTGACGATGGTGTCGCCGGCCAGTTCCTTGTTGGTATTGTAGCCGCGGATTTCCTCAAACGTAGCCTTGCTGCCGTTCATATCGCCCATATCGACGGTGCCGGTGGCCACGGCGGCCACGACTTCGCTGGTGACCGTTTCCTTGAATTGCACATACTTGGTCGCGGGCGCGCCCAGGAAGAACAGGTCATTGGCCTCGTAGTAGATCACGCGGTTCTCGTACTTGACAAATTTGTAGGGACCCGCGCCCACCGGTTGGGTGGTCTTGGCTTCCACGTTGGACAGGTCGCCGTAGGGGAAGCCGAACTTGTTGTTCGCATAGTCGTACTGCGCCGGATCGCCGTAGTAGTGCATCGGCGCGATGGGGATATCGATCACGTTGTAGATGGCGGGCGCTTCAAAGCCATTCATCGTGATGGTGACGGTGTAATCGTCTACCTTTTTAATGCCTTCGATGTTGGGGAAGCCGCCGGAGGTCGCTTCGTCCTTCGGGCCCCATTCCTTGATGAAGGCTTCCTTGGTGACGCTGGAGATCGGCGTGGCATCGGAGCTGGGGGATTCGGTGGAGAAGAAGGCGTCGGGATCGCCGGCGTACTTCGCGTACGTCTCCTGATAGTAGTCCTCAAGGGTGGGCTTGGCTTCCGACAGAGTCCATGTCTTGCCGGATGCGCTGGTCAGCACGCCGTCCGCGGCCTCGCCAAAGCCCCACAGCGCCATGCCGAAGGCCACCTGCAGGCCCGGGTCGGCGGCGACCTCTTCAGGGCTTAAGCCCAGGGTGTCCTGGATGTTGTCGGCGTAGTTGGCCATGCAGTAGTCCACGATGCCCTGCACAACGCCCAGCCAATTGGCTTTAAGCGCCGCCCAGTAGCCGTCCTGCTGTTCCTTGGTGAAGCCGTCGCCCTCTGCCCAGGCGTGATCCGGACCCGCTTTCACGATGGCTTCCACGATCGCCTGATACTTCGCGTAAACGTCCTCGCTGGTCTGCGTGCGGTAGTTCTGCAGGCCCACGATGCCGTAGCTGTTGATGGTTGCCGATCCCACGTAGCTGGGATCGCAGTAGACGTAATAATTGAAGATGATGTCGTCCGCGGTCAGCGGCTCGCCGTCGGAGAATTTGAGATCTTCGCGCAATTTGATGGTATAGACCGTCTGATCCGCCTTCTCGTCATAGTTGACGGAGATGTCCGCGGGGCCCTTGTAGGTATATTCCTTGTCACCGAGCTTGCGCGTTTCGCCTTCGATGGCGCCATTGACCACTTCGCCCATGCGATCGTACGTCAGAAGGCGCAGCTGTACCATATCGCTTGCATCGTTGTCCATCACGCTGTCGGCAAAAAACGGGCTGAACTTCTCGCTGAACTGATCGAAGGCAACCACCAGCGGCGTGTCGGCGCCGGTGGGCGCGGCGGCTTCCGCCGGGGCCGCGGTCGTCTCCGCCAAAGCCGTCAGGACACCGCCCAGCATGGATAAGGCGAGCAATAGAGAGAGGAAAACGCGCAAACTCTTGATCATCCTCAATCCCTCCTTGAAGTTTTTGGCGACAGCGTGACTGCCGCCAAATATACAAAATTAGTATATCACCGGCTTTGGGATCAGTCAACCGCATTCGCCACACTTCGGCCGGAAATATGAAGCCTTGCGGACGGGCGAACGATGTGCTAATATGCTACCAATATAAGGGGTTGTTTTTATGCGGCGCGAATGGATGAAGGATTACGTGGAGACGGACGGCGCGGACGGTCGAAAAGGTTACATTTACATCGGGAAACGGTATGAGCTGACGGATGATGGCCGTCGGGTTTACCTGCGGCGCGTAATGCCGCTGATTCTGTTCGCCGTCGTGGGGCTCGCCGCATTGGGGCTCATGGACGCGCCCGGCTCCCGTGTGATGTACGTGGCGGTTCCCTGGGCGGCGCTCACCCTGGCCGCGGCTCTCGCGCTTTTCGATCTTGTGTGCGTTCTCGCCGCCAGGCGCGCGCTGACGGCGCGCGACTACCACGCCTCCGCCCTCAGGCTCGGGAGGACGCTGGCCTTGGCCGGCGTCTTTTCAGCGTTGCTGGCGGCGGCAGATCTTATCTTCATGGCACTCGGCGGTTTTGCCGCGGAGGAATACCGTTTTTTCGCGACCACTTTGCTGCTCTTCGCAACGTTCCTTGTGCTTCACCGGGCAGAAAAGCGCGCGCTGTGGCGAGAGATCCCGCCAGAATCCCCGGGCAAACCCGGCTGAAGCGACATTTTCCGTCGAAATTGCATTGAAGGCGTCATCTCCGGCAAGAATACGCATACATTCCTGCCGGAGGTTTTGTTGTGAAAGCAATCATCATGGCCGGCGGCGAGGGCTCGCGCCTGAGGCCGCTCACCTGTGCCTGCCCCAAGCCCATGGTGCCGCTGATGGACCGGCCCGTGATGGCCTACGCGCTGGATCTTCTCAAAAAACATAGTTTTACACAGGTCGGCGTCACGCTGCAGTATCTGCCGGAGAGGGTCACGGAATACTTCGGGGAAGGCGCGGAGTATGGCGTCAGCCTGACCTATTTCACGGAGGATCAACCGCTGGGTACAGCGGGCAGCGTGAAGCTGGCGGAAGCGTTTCTGGACGAACCGTTTGTGATCCTGTCGGGCGATGGGCTGACCGACTGCGACCTGACGCAGGCGGTGGCCTTTCACCGGGAGCGGGGCTCTCTGGCGACGATGGTTCTGAAAAAAGTGGAGAACCCGCTGGAGTACGGCGTGGTGGTGGCGGACGCCCAGGGAAAAGTGCAGCGGTTTCTGGAAAAGCCCGGCTGGGGCGAGGTATGCTCCGATACGGTTAATACCGGCATCTACATCCTCGAACCGGAGGCGCTCAAGCATATTCCCACCGGCAGGCCCTACGATTTCGGGCGGGAGATGTTCCCCTCGCTGGTCGAAAAAGGGCTTGGCGTCTTTGGTTATGTCATGCGCGGATACTGGTGCGATATCGGTGACGTATCGGCCTACCTGAAGGCCCATGCGGATCTTCTGGACGGCCGCGCCGCGGTGGCAATGCCCGTGAAACCCGGCGCGGTCAACCGGATGCCCGGGGCCCAGGTGGACCGGAGTGCGGTGCTGGAAGGACCCTGCTTCATCGGCGAGGGCGCGAAGGTTTGCGCCGGGGCCCGCGTCGGCGCCTACACCGTGCTGGGCGCGGGATCGGTGGTGGAAAAAAACGCATCCGTCAAGCGTGGCGTGATCTGGCGCGGCGCACGGGTCGGGGAGGGCGCGCAGGTGCGCGGCGCGGTCGTGCAGACCGGCGCCGAGTTGGGGCAGCGGGCGTCCATCTTTGAGGAAGGCGTGCTGGGCGACCAATCTGAGCTGGGCGAGAACTGCGTACTCATGCCCGGTGTCAAGGTATGGCCCGGAAAGCGGGTGGCCTGCGGTCAGAAGCTGGACCAGAACCTGGTGTGGGGTACGGGGGGCGGGGATTTGTCCGCGCCGGAAAACCCCGCTCAGGCGGCGCGCCTCGCGCAGGCCTTCTCGGCGGCGCTGAAGCCGGGCAGCGCGGTGGTGGGCCGGGACAACTCCATCCAGTCGCTGGCGCAGGCTCGCGCCGTCTCCGCCGGGCTGATCGCCCAAGGTGTGCAGGTGATTGATCTTGGCCCATCGACGCTGCCGCAGGTCTCCCACGCCGTGCGCTCGATGGACGCGGGCGGCGCGCTCTACGTGGCCGAGGAGCGCCTTACGCTGATGGCGGAGGGCGGCACGACGCCCACCAGCGCCCAGATGCGCGCCCTTCATGGCGCGCTTTCGAGGGAGGACTATCCGCGTCCCTACTCGCAGCGCATGTTTCCGCCGGTGATGGCGGGCGGCGGCGAGCGAAGCTATCTGGCGGCGCTGACGAAGGGACTTGACGTCGGCGGAATCAAAGTTCAGCTCTACGCGCCGGGCGAGCCGCTTCTGTCCACCGGCGAGCGGGCGCTGATGCGCGCAGGCTGCCAGGTGCGCGCCGAGTGGGAACAGGAACTGATGGACCCGGAGCCGGGGGAGGTGGGGCTCGCGCTGGACGAAACCGGCGAGAGCGTCCGCTTTTATGGTGAGAACGGACAGCTTTCGGAGGCGGAAAATCAGCAGGTGCTTTGCTGGACGGCGCTGTCGATGGGCGCAAGGCGGCTTCTGATGCCGCCGGGCATGACCCGGAGCATCGCGCTTCTGGCATCGTCCCGGGGCGCGATCGTCGAGCGGGTGGCCAGCGACCGCGCGCGGTGGATGCGCGCGCTGCTGAACGAGGACGAACGCCTGCTCCGGCTTTACTTTGACGGCGTTTATGCCGCGCTGGCAACGCTTCACGCGCTGAAAAAGGAAAACCTTTCGATCGCCGGCGTCGTGCGGTTGATGCCCGCGGTGTTTCGCAGTGACCGGGTGGTTTCGGTCGAGCTCAAGGACAGGGGCGCGCTCCTACGGCGAATGGCCGAGAGCGTCCCGGGCGCAAGCCTGTCGGACGGCGTGTCCTTCGAGGATGAGCGCGGCTGGGCCTGGATCAGCGCGCCCGGGGAGAAAAAAGAATGCCGCGTGATGGCCGAAGCCGTCAACGCGGAATTTGCCAGAGAACTATGCGATTTCTGCGCCGGGAGCCTGGAAAAACTGCTCAGGGACACGCAATCCTGAGCGCGCCGGGCAGGATGCTGAAGCGGGCGTGCTCCATGGGGATCAGTTCGCCGTCCATGTCGATCGTCATACCGGGAGCGGCGATTTCGATCTGATCGACGCGCATCGCGTGGGCAATGGGCAGCGAAAGAAACTTGCCCGTGACAAAGAGCGGCAACAGCCGCACGATCTGTTTTCGGTTGACCGCGTCCACGTAACATACGTCAAAGAGCCCGTCGGAGAGTTCGGCCTTTGGGGCAACCAGCATGCCGCCGCCGATATAGCGGCCGTTTGCAACCTCGATGATGGTAATCTTTTGGCGGAAGGCGCGCCCCTGCGCAGTAATCGTGGCTTCGATGGGGCGAAAACGCTTGAGCGCCGCGACGAGACCCAGAAGGTACGCCGTCAGGCCCTTGAAGCGGTCGCGAAAGCGCTCGGTCTGTCGCAGCACTTCGATGTCGAAGCCGGTGCCCGCCACGTTGAGGAACACACGGTCGTTGACGCGGCCGCAGTCGATGGAACGCGGCGGGCTGGAGAGCTGGATTCTGAGTGCCTCAACCGGATCCTTGGGCAATCCCAGCGCTTTGACAAAGTCGTTGCCGGTGCCGCATGACACGAAATACAGAACAGAGTCCGTCCCGGCGATGCCATTGGCCGCCTCGTTGAAGGTGCCGTCCCCGCCCAGGACGATCAGGCGCGCCTCGCCGCCGTCCGCCGCTTCACGGGCGATTTCCGTGGCGTGGCCGGGACGCTCCGTCAGCGTTATTCGATACGCCAGGCCCCGCCTTTTGAGCTCGGCTTCAACTTCTGTCAGAACCTTGCGCGTGCGTCCGTTCCCCGCGGTGGGGTTGACGATCAGATGGTACAATCGGCGCCCTTCTTTCATATGGCAATGGGGCTCCAGGCGCTAGAGATCGAAAACACGGCCGCCTTTTTTCGAAAGCCAGTCCGCGAAGCGGCGCGCGTCCGCGTTGAGCACCAGTTCCTCCGGAAAGTCCACGTCCCGGAGGGCTTCCAGCGAGGCCTCGGCCTTTCCGACAAAGGGGGCGAAGTGGGCGTCCGTCGACACCACCACCGGCACTTCGTATTTCTTCAGAAGCCGCGCGATGGCGCGGCAATTTTCATAACTGCCCTTGCGCACCTTGAACGAGTGATCGTTGATTTCGACCACCTTGCCATTGGCCTTGAATGCGGGAATCACCCGCTCGTGATCAAAGGCGAAACGGCCGTCCCCCGCGTGGCCGATGATATCCACCGAGGGATTCTCCGCCACGGCCAGCCAGGCGCGGGTATGCGCCTCTGCGTCCTTGGGGGGGAATGTCGGCGTATGCATCGACGCGATGACCACGTCCAATTCGTCCAGGATCTCCGAAGGAAGATCCAGCGCGCCGGTTTCGTCCAGCACGTTGACTTCGCAGCCGCACAGCAGATATACGCCGAGCGCGGACTCCGGCAGCACGTGCTTCATCGATCGGAAGTAAAGTTCCGTCGGCGCGCCGGGGATTTTCGGGGCGTGATCGGAGATCACCAGAAATCTATGGCCCATGCGGGCGGCTTCCGCGGCGTTCTCCAGCACCGTGCTGTGGGCATGGCCGGATGCAATGGTATGGGTATGGGTGTCGCAAATGATGTTCATGGCTCGCTCCAGTCGGTGAAATGATTGAATGCGTTGCTATTATACCGGAAACACGGCACGGTTGTCTGTACCGGACGTTGCGTTTTGCGCGGTTTTGTGTAAATTTGTCGGAAGGATGCCGTTTTCTCTCCGGTTTCAAAGCATATTGTAGGATTTCAAAAAAATTGCGCCTCGTTCTTGGGGCATGCTTGCAAGGCCGCAAGAAATCATGTAAAATGATCATGCGGCGGCGTACGCCAGACGCCGCGGGAACGGAGGGCTTGCATGGAAGCGATGGATGCAATCAGGCAGCCAATGAAGCGCAGGGACCACGATGATAAGGTTTCCGGACGGACGCGCTACACCGACGACATCCAATCAGAAGAATATCTCTTTGGAAAACTCGTGCGTTCCGGCGTCGCGAGGGGCCGGATTCTCGGAATCAGCGTCCCGGATCTTCCGGAAGGATATTTCGTCGTGGACCACAGCGATGTCCCGGGCGTCAACGAGGTGCATATCGTGCTGGATGACACCCCGGTGTTCGCGAAAGAGACAGTGGAATTCGTCGGTGACCCGATCCTGATGGTGGTCGGACCGGACGAGGCCGCGGTGAGCCGCATCGCGGAGTCGGTCAAGGTCGATTATGAGCCGCTGCCCGCCGAGTTGGACCCGCTCACGGCCACCACGCATTTCTTCCAGTACAAAATTGAAAAAGGCGACATCGACTCCGCTTTCCGGGAAGCCGATCGCGTGCTGGAGGAGACCTTCACCACCGGCCATCAGGAGCATGTGCACTTGGAAACAAACGCCATGATCGGCCAATATCATGACGGCAAGATCACCGTGCGCGGCTCCATGCAATGCCCCTACTACGTATTCCGGGCCGTCAGAAAGGCGCTGGGCTGCGACGATTGCAGCCTGAACGTCATTCAGGAAGCCACAGGCGGCGCGTTCGGCGGCAAGGAGGATTACCCGAGCATCCTGGGCTGCCAGGTGGCGGTGGCGGCCGCCAAGGCAAAAAAATCAGTCAAAGTGGTGTTCACCCGCCAGGAGGACATCGCCTATACGCCCAAACGCCATCCCTCCGTGAGCAAATACCGGGTCGCCGTCAAGGACGGCCGCGTCACGGCCATGGACATCGACGTGACCTATGACGCCGGCGCTTATACGACGCTCTCCGCGGTGGTGCTGCAGCGCGGCTCCATCTGCGCCAACGGCGTGTACGACGTGCCCAACCTGCGCGTTCAAAGCCGTGCAGCCAAGACCAATTCCGTGCCCAACGGCGCATTCCGTGGCTTTGGCGGCCCGCAGACGTTCTTTTCCGTCGAAATGATGATGGAGCACGTCGCCAAGGCTCTCGGCGAGGAGCCGCTGGATTTCAAGCTCCGCCACGCGTCCAGGAAGGGCGACGAGACTTCCACTCAAGGCCTGTACCATTTCCATGTGCCCACGCCGGAGATCGCCGCAAGGCTTGAAGCGCTGTCGGACTACCGCGCCAAGCGCAAAGCCTATGAAAACCAGAAGGGCCGCTACCGCCGGGGCATCGGCATGTCGTTCGTCTTTCACGGCTGTGCCTTTACCGGAAACGGCGAGCGCGACCTGATCAAGGCCGTCGCCCGCATGCGCGGCAACGCCGACGGCACGGTGGATGTGTTCACCGCCAACACCGAGATGGGGCAGGGCCTTACGACCAGCTTCCCCAAGCTGGTCGCGGCCAGACTGGGCATCCCCGCCGAAAGGGTGCGCCTGGAGGTGCCGGACACGGATCTGGTGCCCGATTCAGGCCCCACGGTGGCCAGCCGTTCGATGATGATCGTCGGCCTCATCCTCCGGCGGGCCGCGGACAAGTTGAAGGACGCCTGGAAGCCGGGCGAGACCGTCACCATCGAGGAACACTACCAGCACCCCGATTACATGATCCCCTTCAGCCTGGATACCTTCAAGGGCGACGCCTACCCGGACTACTCCTGGTCCGGCAACGCCGTGGAGGTGGAGGTGGACACGCTGACCGGCGAGGCCAGGACCGTCGGCTGCTGGGGTGTGTACGACGTGGGCGTTCCCATCGACGAAGCCGTCTGCCACGGGCAGATGCAGGGCGGCATGCTGCAGGGCCTGGGCTACGCGTCCATGGAACAGATTGCGTATAATGATCGGGGCGTCATCCGCAACGATCACCTGAGCGACTACATCATTCCCACGTCGATGGATGCGCCGCCGCTGGTGTCCGACTTCGTGATCAACCCCGCGGAGTTCGGCCCCATGGGAGCCAAGGGCGCGGGCGAACTGCCCCACGTGGGCGTCGCGCCGGCTTATGTGCTGGCGATGGAGCAGGCGCTGAACGTGCCGCTTTACAAGGCGCCATTCTCGATGGAAGACGCGCTGAAGGCGCTGGAAGGGGGCGATGTCGAATGAGCGTGAAGTTCATCCTCAACGGGAAAGAAGTGGAGAGTTCCGGCTCCCCGGCGGCGCGCCTTCTGGACGTGGTGCGAAGTGAATTCGGCCTGACCGGCGCCAAATGCGGCTGCAAGGAAGGCGAATGCGGCGCGTGCTCGGTGCTCCTGGACGGCCTTCTGGTCAATTCCTGCATGGTGGCCATCGGCACGCTGCCTGGCCACGCGGTGACCACCATCGAAGGCTACCGGGAAACCGCGCGCTTCAGGGCCATCGACGAGGCCTTCGGAAAGACCGGCGCGGTTCAGTGCGGCTTTTGTACGCCCGGCATGGTGCTGGCGGCGGAGAGCTTGTTGAACCGGAATCCGCACCCGACCGAGGCTGAGATCCGCGACGGGATCTCCGGGAATCTCTGCCGCTGTACCGGCTATTCCGCCATTATGGAGGGAATCCTGCTGGCGGCAAAGGAGGGCGAGGGCCTATGGTAAGCTTTAAGCCCGATACGCTGAGGGAGGCGCTCGCGATCCGCGCCCGGGAAAAAGTGATCCCTTACGCCGGCGGCACGGACCTGATGATCGAGGCGGACCCCGAGGCAAGTTATCTTTTCCTCGCCGACGTCGGAGAGATGAAGACCCTTGAGGTCGTCGACGGCATGCTTGAAATCGGTGCGGCGGCCACCTATACGCAGGCGCTGGACAGCGCCGCGGTGCCGGAAATACTGAAAGAAGCGGTGCGCACCATCGCCGCGCCCGCCATCCGCAACGCGGGCACCATGGGCGGCAACGTGGCCAACGGTTCTCCCAAGGCGGACAGCGCGCTGATCTTCGCCGTCACCGATTCCACGCTGGTGTTATCCAGCGAAAAGGGCAACCGCCAGGTGCCCATCGCGGAATTCTACCTGGACCGCGGCAAGACGGTTCTCCGGGAGGACGAATTGCTGACGAAGATCGTGATGCCGCTTGCAAACGTCCGCGACTACTACTACCACAAGATCGGCGCGCGTGGCGCGCTGGCCATCGCCCGCGTGTCCTTCGCTGGACTCATGCGCATCGAAGGCGGCTCCATCCGCCACGCGGCCACGGCTTTCGGCGCGGTGGCGGGCACCATCATTCGCCGCGCCGACATTGATGGGATGCTGATCGGGCGCACCCTTGAGGAGGCCCGGAAGATCCGGGGGGACTACGTGGCTGCGATGGACGAGGCCATCCAGCCCATCCGCGGCCGAACCTCGGCGGAGTACCGCAAAAAGGTGCTGATGAACTTGATCGACGACTTCCTGAACAAATACGGAATCACCGGCTGAACGGATGTCGACCGGAGCGTTGAGCTGCCTTAGGGCATTACAGCGTGAAGGCGCCCGCTCTGCGTGCGTCCAAATCCTCACCGATCTCCGGGCGGCGCACCAACCTTATTGGGGCTACTTGAGCCACAGGCGTGCGTACTGAAGCCGGAAAGTTGATCCGGCGGCCTGCGCGCCGGGAATGATCGGAAGATACGCGGGGCTTGTCAACAGTTTGAGCGGAAGCCGTGCGCCCCAAAGGCGCACGGCTTCCGCATTCTTCATTTCCCGGGTCTGTCATTTCAAGCCGAGGATCCGGCGGGTTTTGTAATACAGCCGTCTGAAAACCCTTTGGTATGGGTGGTACCCAAGCTTTTTCATGTCCGCCCGAAGCACCCAGGCGAGATCAGGATCCAGTTGGTCTTCTCCGTAGGTTTCGCGCATGCGCCGCTGAATTTCCACGTAATATATCGTGGAAAACCTCGGAAATTCGATCTTGCCGTACAGGTCTCGCCAGATGTTCCGCTTCTGCTGCTCCGAATAGTCGAAGCCGTAACGGCGCGGGTCTTCTCCCTCGGCGATCAGTTCGAGAATCGTTCGCCAGCATTTTTCGCATCGGCAGCAGTTTTGCCCGCCCCGGGACCGCCAGCATACTCTCAGCGAGACGGGCGTACCCGTGCCCCGTGAAAACCCGGCGATTCTGCCGACCTTGCGCTGGCGGGAAAACTCGTACCCGTCGTGCAGGACGCGAACGCCGCAAAAACGTATATGGTTGTCGATGTCGGGGCTGGAAGCGCACTGCGGCCGGCGCCCATCCGACGCGCTGAAGGTGGACGCGAAATAGATCCGCGAAAAGCCTTCCACATAAGCCAGCGGCGCCGCGTGGCTGATGAGGCCGATGCTGTGCTGGAACGCGTGCCACCATCCATCCCGGCACACCGCGATTTTTCTGTTGAGCGCGCCCTCTTTCAAAAAAGTGCGCAGACTGGATTTGATCGTGATCCAGTCCGTCCCGAAAGTCTCCGCGACCTTGATCAGATGGCCGCGGACGTTCGCCCAGCCGGATTCGTCGTCCGCCTTCACGTCGGCGCCCCAGACGGTGATCAGCGTTGGTTTTTCCCCGGCGTGGCTGACGAGGGTGTGAAATGCATCCACGCCGCCGCTAAAAAACGCAGCCGTCGCCCCGGATGCCCGCGGGCGAATGTCCTCGAGGGCATCCACCCGCAGCGATCCGCCCAGCCGCATCATCGGCAGCATCGCTTCATAGCCCTTTTTGAACTCCGGGATGCTCTCGTAAAAATCCCTGTCACAGACGGGCAAAGTGATCTCCGCGTCGTACACCCACGCCATCGGCAGAAGATTTGCGATGAGCGGTATCAGCGCGATCCCGCTGGGAACCGAGGAGACATCGCGGCTGTACTCAATTGAAAACACTTCCGCGGGATTGAAGGCCTCTCGCCACGCCCCGTATACCTCATATTCGTAGTCGATCCGGTTTTCGGAGATTTTGGGCGCTTTGACGGCGATCCCGTTTTTCATCTTTCCGCCTCTTCTTTCGTTGGAGCGTTCTAGGAGAGATTGCGTTTGGCGTGTGGAAGTGGGGGAATGGAAGCGCTTGCGAGCCTGCCCGCATTCTATCATACCGACCGGACGGGCACAAGCCGGCGAGACGGTTTTTGCGCGCATCCCGGGTATTTTGCCGGAAATGGCGCGAAAGAGGGCCATTTTCCGTGTTTTCCGATTGATTTTTCCCCCCGTGTGCGGTATACTAACAAACGGGCTTTTTTGAGGTCAGATTTGGAGGCGGTACGAATGGGAAAACTGCATGTGATCGACCATCCCCTGGTGCAGCACAAGCTTTCGCTGATGCGTGACAAGACGACCGGCACGAAGGACTTCCGCGAATTGCTTCAGGAAGTCGCCACGCTGATGGCCTACGAAGTGACGCGCGATCTGCCGCTCAAGGAGATCGAGATCGAGACGCCCATCGGCCTGTGTCGTACCAAGATCATCGACGGACGCATGCTGGGCATTATCCCGATCCTTCGGGCGGGCCTTGGCATGGTGGACGGCATCATGCAGCTGGTACCCGGCGCGAAGGTCGGCCACATCGGCCTGTACCGCGATCCGGTAAGCCTGCAGCCGGTGGAATACTACTGTAAGCTGCCCTCCGACGCCACCGAACGGGAGCTCATCGTGCTGGATCCGATGCTCGCCACAGGCGGTTCTTCCGCCGCGGCGATCCGCTTCCTCAAAGATAAGGGCTGTCGGAACATTAAGCTGGTGTGCCTGATCGGCGCGCCCGAAGGCATCCGCCGCGTACAGGAAGAGCATCCGGATGTGGACATCTACATCGCCGCGGTGGACGAAAAACTGAACGAACACGGCTACATCGTGCCCGGCCTGGGTGACGCGGGCGACCGCCTCTTCGGCACCAAATAAGGGACGAAACCCAAAGGCCCGGCGGCGTGCCGGGCCTTTTCAAAACCGGAAAACGCGGAGGAACGCCATGTCCCACGGATCGATTGCGCGCACGGCGCTGGAGCAAAACGGCTTTCGCTTTACCCACTCGCTGGGACAGAATTTTATTCTGGACGACGCTTTAATTTCGCGCATTGTGGGCGCCGCCGGGGTTTCTCCCGGGGACAGGGTGCTGGAGATCGGCGCTGGCGCGGGCGTGATGACGCGGCACATGGCTGACCGGGGGGCGCTGGTGGCGGCGCTGGAGATCGACCGATCCCTTCAGCCGGTGCTTGATGCGGTGCTCGCGGGCTCGAGTGCGC
Source organism: Bacillota bacterium (assembly GCA_023421395.1). Lineage (GTDB taxonomy): Bacteria > Bacillota > Clostridia > Christensenellales > Aristaeellaceae > JAEZHK01. The sequence goes on from JAEZTL010000010.1 coordinate 61,759, forward strand.
GGGTTGAGTTCGCCGACGCGCTGAAATGCGATCTGGCAGAGATCACCGGCAGCGCCTTTGGCAGCGAACCCTTCGACGTGGTGGCAAATTTGCCGTACTACATTACGGCGGATGTGTTTCAGCTTCTGGTCAAGTCTCGCCTGCCCATCCGCCGCATGACGGTGATGGTACAGAAGGAGGCGGCGGAGCGCATCATGGCCTCGCCGGGGCAGAAGAACTGGTGCCTCCTGTCCGCGACGGTACAATATTTTGGCGAGCCGGAGGTGCTCCTTCGGGTGCCTCCGGAAGCGTTTACGCCGCGGCCTCACGTGGAAAGCGTGCTTTTACGGGTAGATATGCGCCAGGAACGCCGGAGTCCGGAGGACGAGGCGATGTTTCTCCGGGTGGCGGCCGCGGCGTTTGCGATGCGTAGAAAGACACTGGTCAATAACCTCATGGCTGCCTTCTCCATTCCCCGGGAACGGGCGGCGGCGCTGGTAACCTCCCTCGGATTCGATATCAGGGTGCGGGGTGAGGCGCTGACGCTTTCGGAGTTGATGAAGCTCAGCGAAGGGATCCGGAAAACTGAAGAATGACCGCTTTCTCCGCTTGGGCGTAGACCAACGGGCGAGAGTTGCGGACGGCGCCGCGAATGGGCGGGGACGAGGAGGCAATGGGTGATGAGGAAATGGTTTCCGGTGGCGGCCGCACTGGTTCTTTGCCTGGCGGTTACGTCCGGCGCGATGGCAGCGTCGATTTCGGCCAAAGGTACGTCCAAGTCTCTGGGAAGCCTCGCGGGGCGGATTGTCGGGGAATGCGTGAAACCCGGCATGTCGCAGTTTGAAAAGGCGATCGCCCTGTATGATTGGCTGATCGTCCATACCGAGTACCGTGGGGGTGTCACCAACCCCTACTACGTCCTACGCGACGGCGAGGGATCCTGCAGCGGATACGCAAACGCCTACAATGCGCTTCTGGCGAAGGCGGGCATCAAGTCCAAGGCCATCAACGGGCGCGCGTACGCCCTGAAGCATACGTGGAACCTGATCTATTTGGACGGCAGGTGGTATCATGTCGACGTGCGCCTGGGTGATCACCTCAAGGCATCCGAAGGCCGTTACCGTCGGTTTGGCATGAGCGACGAACAGGCGCGTCTATACTACAGCTTTAAAAAGACCAAAGCCAACGATTATTCCTCCAACTACGCCTACAAAACAGGGCAGCTGGAGCACGCCGTCGCGTATGTGCGCAGCAAGATTCTCAACCGCGCGGAGGCGGGTGAAAAACTCTTCATCCTTGACTTGACCGCCGAGGACGCGCCGTCCGAGTTGTCGGATCCCATGAACCGCATTACGGTCAAAAACGCGCTGAAAAAACTCGAGTGCGCCTATCCCGGCATTCCCGACAAAGCCAGGGTGACCCTTGCGCTGACGGAGAATCTGCTTTGGGTGACCGTCAATGTGCCCACCTACCGCATTCTGGGGCTGACCTCGACCGCGCCGGCCAGCATCGTCGTCAATGTGGAAGGAAACGACTTTTCCGCGGTTCAGCCGCTGGAATTGGGGGACAGCATCCAGATCACACCCGCTTATGCCACGCAGAAAAAGCTGTACTGGAGCAGCCGCCGGGAGAAGATCGCCGTAGTCGATCAGCACGGCCGGGTGAGCATTGTCGGGTTTGGCGTGACGGTTATCAAGGCCGCGGCGATCGACGGCTCCAAGCGCTCATGCACTTTTACGCTGACCGTCAAGGCGGCGTAGCAACGGGTTCACACGCATACCTTCGCGGCGCTCTTTTCGTGCGGGCAGCCCCGGTTTAGAAATGT
>JAEZTL010000017.1 GCA_023421395.1 Bacillota bacterium
AGCGCGACCGTAGTCAGACCGCTGAGAGCCAGAAGCAGCGCCAGGACGATTGCCAGTTTCTTCATTTGACTTCTCCCTCCAGTATAGTTGCTGGTTTCCGCGCGACGATGAATTTTTCCATCGGCCTTCGGTCGCCTTCGGACGCCACGGCGCTGACGCTGGGCGACGTGTGCGGGCTGTGCTACGGCATCCGCGGCTCGCTCTCCTCCCGGGTCGGCGTGGCCTCCCGCGACGAAGAGACCATGCTGGACAGCCTGAAACCCACGCTGTATCCGTTCTTTGGGAAGTTCTTCGAGGCGATGAGCGCGTGGTACGAAAAGCTGCGCGTCGGCGCGGCCGGCGACGAGCTGCATCACGCGGTCCATGACCTGATCGGCGGGCCGGAATACGGCGTCAGCCTCAACTGCGGCCACTACACCGGCATGGACGAATGGGTCAATTCCCTCACCTACGAGGGCTCGAAGCGCACGCTGCCGGACGGCGCGTACCTGCAGGTGGACATCATCGCCTCCAACCCCGCCCCCGTGCGCACCGCCATCTGCGAAGACCCGGTCATCGTCGCGGGCGAAGGGCTGCGCGAGGCGCTCAAGGCGGAATATCCGGAAGTCTTCGCGCGCATCGAGGCGCGCCGCGCCGCGATCCGGGATGTGCTGGGCATCCAGCTGCACGAAGACGTGCTGCCCATCTCCAACCTGAACGCCGCGATGTTCCCGTTCATGCTGAATCTTGAGCAGGTCTTCGCGCTGGAAGAAGCGTGACCATGTGCGAAAAACCGCTGCTTTTTGAAGTGTGCTGCGGCTCCGCCGAGGACGCCGTCGAGGCGTACCGGGGCGGAGCGCACCGAGTCGAGCTCAACAGCGATCTGTTCCACGGCGGGCTGACGCCGACAGTCGGCGCGCTCCGGGTGGCCAAGCGCCGCATCCCGATCCCCGTGATGTGCATGGTCAGGCCCCGCGAGGGCGGATTCCGCTACACCGACGTGGAGTTCGAGGTCATGCTGGAAGACGCGAAGGCGCTGCTCGAAAACGGCGCGGACGGCATCGTGTTCGGTTTTCTGCATGAGGATGGCACGGTGGACCGGGCGCGCACGGCGCGGATGCTGGAAGTCATCGGCGGTGCCGAGAGCGTGTTCCACCGCGCGATCGATGTGACGCCGGACCCCTTCGCGGCGCTGGACGCGCTGATCGAGCTGGGCGTCCGACGCGTGCTGACCAGCGGCCAGAAGCCCACCGTCCCCCAGGGCGCGGAAACCATCCGCCGGATGATCGAGCACGCCGCGGGGCGCATCGAGATCCTGCCGGGCGGCGGCATCGACGCGGACAACGCCGCCTGGTGCCGCGAGCGGATCGGGACGGATATGCTGCACGCCGCCGTCCACCGCGTCGCCTACGACCCCAGCTGCGGCGGCAACCCGGCCATCTACTTCGGCGGCGCGATCTACCCGCCGGAGGACCGGTTCCTGATCGCGGATTCCGCGGGGATCGCGGAGTTTTTAAGGCGCGCGGGCGCCTGAGGAAACGGCATGCCGCCGGATGCGGCGACACCCCGCGCGGGCTGATGGACAGCCTGGGCCGCCGGAGAAATCCGGCGGCCCGTTTGTGTGTGATCATTCCAGGTAAAATAATTCATGATTTCAAAGAGGGAAGAATCTTTGATGCGGAACAAGGAACCAACGCGAGGCGGCCCTTCGGGATACTCCTTCGGCGTGAAATGCAGCGCTATGTCGAGCGACGGGCGACACAGTTCCGCGCAATAAGGCCCACCTCGACGAATCATTATTGTTTTGGTTTGGTATCAGGTCTCCGTCCGCGCTAGGCAAGGCCGTGGATGGTCCGGGTGATGATCTCATCCTGCAGCGACTCGTCCAGGTTGACGAAATACTCGCAGTATCCGCCGATGCGGACGATGACGTTCCTGTACTTCCGGGGCTCCCGCTTGGCGGCCCGGAGCGTCTCGGCGTCGGCAAAATTCACCTGCACCTGCGGCCCGCCGCTCTCGAGATACGCGCCGAGGAGCGCCGTCAGCGCGGCCCTGCCCGCTTCGCCGCGGACGAGAGACGGGTTGATCTTCAGATTGAGCGCGTAGCCGCCGGTCACGCCGCCGTGGTCCAGCTTGAGCACGGAATTGAGCATCGCAGTGGGACCGGATACGTCCTGACCCTGGGAGGGGCCCATGCTGTCGCTGAAGGGCTCGCCCTTCAGCCGGCCGTTGGGGGTGGCGCCGGTGATCTCCCCGTGGTAGACGTGAAAGAAATACCCGAACAGCGTGGACACATACTTGTCTTTTTCGGCGGGCGAATTCAGCGAAAGCACGTGACCATCGAAGGCGGAGAGGATGCGCCGGGCGATTTTATCCACCTCGTCCTCGTCGTTGCCGTAATGGGGCGCTCCCTCTAGCGCCGCGCGGAGCGGCGCATCTCCCTCAAAGTTGCGCGCCAGCGCCCCGGCGAGGGCGGTCAGCGTCACGCGCTTTTCATCGTAAACAGCCCGCTTGACGGCCGTCATCGCGTCCGCGGCGGTGCCCAGTCCGTAGGCGTAGAACGACCAGTGCGCGCCCAGCGCCGCGCCGCCCTGAAACATGTCCCGGCCCGATTCCAGGCAGCCGCCGATGAGCATCGACGCGAAGGGATCGTAACACACCCCCGGCTGGCCCGCCTGCTTTTCCAGGGCCTCCCGGTGGTCCGCCTCCACGTGCTCCTTCAGCGCTTCCCGGTAGGCGGAGAAGAACGCATCGAAGCTGTCCAGTTCCTCCTCGCGCCCCTTGAAGCGCCGGAATACGTCCTCAAAAAGCATCGGGAAGGCGATGGGCTCGGTAACCCCCCAGTTGGGCTGCTTTCCGGGGATCATGATCTCCACGCAGCCCATGTTGTAGTAGTCCCGCGCGATTTCGTCCGGATAGCCCAGCTTTTTCAGGTTGCCGATCCACACGTCGTCCGCCATCAGCATCGGCTGGCCCGCGCCGGCGGACACCGAATCGATCACCGCGTCCAGATACCACGCGGGGTTTTTCCGGCTGACGCGCGCGCCAACGTTGGGGTAGGGCAGCCGCATGTCCCGGACGACCTCGAGACACACCGCCGTCAGCGCGTTGGCCGCGTTATCGCCCGAGGGCGTGACGCCGCCCAGCGTCAGGCTCTGCACGGTGCGCATCCGCGGTTCGTTGACCTTGAGCCACAGGCAGCTAAGGAGCTCCCGGGCCTCGTCGCGGGTGATCGCGCCGGAGATGAGATCCCGCTCGTACAGCGGGAAGAGATATTGATCCAGCCGGCCGAAGGAAAGCGCCGATCCCCACAGGATCGACATCATCAGGTGCAGCAACCAGGTGAACTGCAGGCCCTCCCGGAAGGTTTCGGCGGGTTTTGTCGCGAGCCGGGAGAGCATTTCCGAGATTTCCCGAAGCTCCCGCGCCCGATCCGGCGCGGCCCGCAGCGCTTCCCCGGCCGTAAAGGCCGCGTAGCGCTCAAAAAACGCGGCGGCGGCGCGGGTTACAAGGCGCTGCGCCTCGTAAAAATCGCATGGCTTCTCCGCCCGGAGCGCCTCAATCCGCGCGATGCGCGCCTCGAAGCCCTCCGAGAGCATCGCGCCATAGTCGAGGCTCAGGTGGTTGGCGGCAAACCAGGGCAGAGAATCGATCTCCCGCCGGGCCTCCGCACCGTAGTCCAGCTTAAAAGCGCGCTCCAGTTCCCGGCCTACCTCGTACTTTTCCAGCGCGCCGTCATAGCGGGCGGTCATATCCCGGATCAGGTCCTGCAGCTGGTCGTAGGTGATGCTGGCGTCGTGGTACACGCGGCTCATCAGCGCCCAGCGGCTCTTTTTAGAGGTAAAATCGCGCTCAAACGTGCGGACGCCGCAGGATGCGTCCGCGCGGTTTCTCGCTTCTCGGGTCGCGGCGTATTCGTCCAGCACCCGGACGGCCATCGCCCGGCGCGCCTTGGGCCCGGGCGCATCCCCGCACACGGGGAAGAAGGCCGACGCGCTGCCCACGATCAATTCGTATGTGTGCACCGCCAGCGGCGCGTGAGCGAGAAGGTGCGCCTGCGCTTTGGCCCTTCGCATCTCGACGCTTTCACCCCGCGTCTCCTTCAGCGATTCGTAGGCAAGCGGGTAAAACAGCGTGCGCCGCACGCCCGCGTCGTTCAGTGCGTCGATGTATTCACGGAGCGCCTCAATGCGCCGGCTCATAATCCCCGCCTCCATTCCCGTCCGCCCAGTTTCAAAACCGTTTCGTTCCAACGCCGCGCGGCCTCCCCGTCCGGCACGGGATAGCGGGCGGCCGTCAGGCCCATGCGCGCCGCCTTGCCCGTGCCCAACGAATGATAGGGCATGATTTCATACCCCTGCACCGGAAGTTCCCGTGTCAGCGCCGCGATTTTGGCAAAATGCGCCGGCACGTCGTTGACGCCCGGGATGATTGGGCACCGGAGCACGATTTGGGCGCCCTCCCGGCTGAGCCTGTCGATATTTTCCAGCACGGGCCGGTTGGAAACGCCCGTCAGCGCCCGGTGCTTCTCATCGTCCGTCAGCTTGAAATCCATCAGCAGCAGGTCCGCGAAGGGCATGATCTCCCGGTAGAGCCCGATATCCGCCGCGCCGTTGGTCTCGACGCAGGTGTGGATGCCCGCCACCTTTGCGCCGCTTAGAAGTTCCATCAAAAAATCCGGCTGCAGCGTCGGTTCGCCTCCGGTCACCGTGAGGCCGCCGCCGCTTCTTTCAAAATAGCGCTCATCCCGCGCGACGCGCTCCAGCACCGCCTCCGCCGTCACGATCTCGCCGACCCGCTTCAGCGCGCCGGTCGGGCATACGTCTGCCTCCCGCCCGCCGCATCCGCACCTCTCCCGGTCAAAGACGTGCCGCCCGCCTTCGATCCGGTGCGCCGCGCACACCGCCGCGCACCGGCCGCACAGCGCGCATTTGTCCTCATCAAAGGATGCCTCGGGCCCGGGCCGCCAGCTCTCCGGGTTGTGGCACCAGGCGCAGCGCATGTTGCAGCCCTTCAGGTAGACCGCGGTGCGGATGCCCGGCCCGTCGTCCACCGAAAACCGCTGAATGCCGAAAATCGTGCCCGTCACGCGCTTCCCTCCGCTTACGGGGCGGGGCCCTCGCGGGTCACACCACCTGTACTTCCACCGTCTCCCGTAGTCGCCGAAGCACCTCCGGCTCAATGCCGCCGTCGGTGACCAATCGTGAAACGTCCGCCCACCGGGCGAAGCGAACCGCCGCCGGGCATCGGCTCTTGGTGGAATCGGCCACGACGATGGTCTTCTTCGCCGCGCGGATCATGGCGCGCTTGACCTCGGCCTCCTCAAGGCTCTCCACACAGGGCCCGTCGCTGTCTGAAAAACCGCTGGCGCCCACGATCGCCCAGCCGGCGCGCAGCTGCTCCAGCTGCTCCACGGCCCACATGCCCCAGGCCGCCTGGCTGGACAGGCGGATCGCGCCGCCCAGCATGGTGACGCCGCACTTCCTGTCGGCCAGCATCTGCGCCGTCCGGAGGGAATTCGTGAAAAACGAAAACTCCCCGCGCCCCGCGAGCTCCCGCGCGACCTCCATCACGGTGCTGCCCGAATCCAGCAGCACCACGCCGACCGGTCCGATCCGCTCCGCCGCGGCTTTTCCGATCCTGCGCTTTTCTTCCGGTTGACTGGTGGCCTTTTCAAAGAAGGGCTTTTCCAATGCCTGGGCGGCGGCGATCGCGCCGCCGTAACCCTTCTCTGCGATACCACGGGACTCCAGCCACGTCAAATCCTTGCGGATGGTTTCGACGCTGACGCCGTAGGCCGCCGAGAGTTCTTGCGCCGAAACCCTGCCATCCCGGATCAACCGGCGGGCGATTTCGTTGCGCCGTTCCTGAGTCAGCTTGACCGCCATATCCATCCCTCCGGGCCCAATAGTACAGCCTATAACAATGAAAATCAAGTACCGTTTCATTGTTTTTATTGCGATTTCACGGAACCAACCCTCGTCCGCCTCCCCCGGTTTCAGGTTTCGGGCGGAAGCCGCCTTCGAAACGCGCTGGGCGACATGCCGTAACGCTTTTTGAAGATGCGCGCGAAGTAATTGAAATCGTTGATTCCGCACTTTTCCGCGACCTGCATGACGGTCATGGACGTCGTCAGAAGCATCGTCCGCGCGGCGTCGAGCCGGCGCGCCTGTACATAAAGCCTGAGCGGCATGCCGGTCTCCCGCTTGACGGCGTGGGCGAGCGCGCTCTCGGAGGCGTACAGCGCGTGGTGCAGCGCTTCCGCTGTCAATTCATCCGTCAGATGGCCGGTGATGTGGCGCGAGAGCCTGGAAAACAGATCGCTGCGGCGCGCCGGGAGGCCCGGCGGTTCCAGCCTCGCGGCCACCGCCTCCATGACCGTGATAAGTGCCCTGACGCGGCGCGGGTCCCCCGCCGTTTCAGGGCCCAGTGGTCCCAGCAGCAGGCGCCCCGCCGGCACGCCCTCGCTGAAAAGCGTCAAGCCGGCAAACGGGCGCCCGGCGGGGCATTGGGCGACACCCTTTTCATCTTCGGGCGCCGCCCAATGGAGAAAGCACGCCTCCGGCGCGGGGTACGGGCAGCCGGGACAGGCCGCCTTTTCCCGCGCCCGGGCCAGCGCCCGGTCCCCGAGCAGCTGCAGCGCGCTCTGATCGATGAGAAAAGCGGCGTACCCGGTCGCGAGCGAAAGGTCGGTCAAAAGTTCCTCCGGCCGCAGAAAGTCCAACCATGTTGTCATAATTCTCCCCGCAATCGCCTGTTAGTGCTATGAATCTGCAATTTAGTGCTATTATCATAGCACACAATGTTGCTATAATCAACGAACAGACAGTTTTGAAACGTTTAGAATCAGCAAATGGTAGAAAATGTTTCGGGCGATTCTGCGCCTGAAAACCGCTGGAAGGGGCAATATCCCAGAATCCGAAACGTTTCAAGCCGTCGGGCAAAGGCAGCCATACTCGATCCCGCACGAACTTTCAGAATTTTGCGCTGATTTTTTCCGGAAATTTGAAACGTTTCATACGAAAGGGATCTCCATGAAGCTGACCATCAAGGATGTGGCGCGGGCCGCCAAGGTATCCGTGGCGACCGCTTCGATGGCGCTCAACAACCGGGACGGCGTCAGCGAGAAGACAAGGGCGAAGGTTCTGGGCGTCGCGCAGGAAATGAACTATGTGCCGGATCACTCCGCAAGGTCTCTGGTCATGCAAACCAGCAGCGTCATCGGCCTGATGATCCCGGAAATCCAAAACCCGTTCTACAGCGCGATCGTCGACATTCTGACCAGGATCGCGGAAGACAGGGGATTCACGCTGCTTCTGGGCATTTCCAACAGCAGCAGCCGGCAGGAAGCCGAGTACGTCCGGATGTTCCTGTCCCGGCGGGTGTGCGGCGTGATCGTGGTGCCGATGCTGGCCAACCACCCGGATATCTCCCACCTTGAAATGCTGCGGGCGGCGGATGTGCCGGTGGTGTTCTGCACGGAGAATTACGCGCTCTGTGACGAACCGCTCGTCATGTGCGATTTTGCCAGCGGCCAGTACCAGATTACGAAATACCTCCTGGATAAGGGCCTCACGGACTTCTGGTTCGTATCCACCGATATGGATGTGCAGTTTGCGCGCTTCCGCTATGACGGCTTCTGCCGCGCGCTGCGGGAAGCCGGGCTGGAAGTGAACCGGGACCGCGTGATGCTGCTCCAGTCCCCCCGGTACCGGCACGCCTATGACGCCACCGACCGCATCGTGGACGATCTGCCCCAGGCGGTTTTATGCATCAACGACATTATGACCATGGCCATCATGAAGCGCATGAACGAGCGGGGCCTGCGCATCCCGCGGGATGTGTCGGTGGCCGGGTTTGACGATGTGATGTTCTCCGAACTGGTCTCGCCGCCGCTCACCACGGTGCGCCAGCCGCTCATGGCCATCTGCGAGAAGACGATGGAGATCCTCGAGGAAAAGCTGCGCGCGGAGTCCGACCAGGCGTCGGTGGAGCGCGGGCGAACCTACCTGATCCAGCCGGAACTGGTGATCCGGGAGACCACCATCTAGTTTATTGTGCCGAAAGGCATGATAATATACTGAACGAGGAGGGAACCCCATGAAGAAATTGGTATCCATTCTCCTGGCCGCGCTCCTGATCGCCGCGATGCTCGCCCCCATGGCGATGGCGGAGACCAAGCAAATCACCGTCGGCATGTCCATCCCCCAGATGGCCAATCCGTACTTCGTGTCCGTCATGAACGGCGTGCAGAAGAAGTGCGACGAGCTGGGCTACAAACTGATCCCCGTGGACGCCGGCTACGATGTGGCCAAGCAGGTCTCCGACTTTGAAAACTTCGGCAACCAGGGCGTGGACTGCGTCATCGCCTGCCCCATCGACTCCAACGCGCTGGTCCCGGTTGTGGACAAGCTGAAGGAAAAGGGCATCATCGTGATCTCCTTCGCGCAGATCATCGAGAACGCCAACGCCATCTTCACGCTGGACGAGTACACCTACGGCGTGGCCATCGGCACCAACGCCGCCAACTGGATCAACGAGAAGCTGGGCGGCAAGGCCCAGGTGCTGATCATCTCCCAGGACAACGTGGAAGCGGTCGTCGCCCGCGGCAACGGCATCCAGGAGACCATCGAGAAGCTGTGCCCCGAGGCTGAGATCGTGGCCCGTCAGGCCGGCGACAACCCGACCAAGGGCATGGAAATCACCGAAAACATCATGCAGCAGTATCCGGACGTGCGCGTCATCACCGGCAACAACGACTCCGGCCCCCTCGGCGCCTATGAAGCCATCCTGGGCCTGGGCCTGCCGCAGGAAGAACTGGACAAGTTCTACATCGGCGGCGGCGACGCCACCCCGGAAGCCATCGCGAAGATGAAGGAAGAAAACTCCATCTACCGTGCCACCGTTGACCTCGGGCCCTTCGACACCGGCATGGACTGCGTGACCACCCTGTCCGACTTCCTGGCCAACGGCGTGCCGGAGGAGGCCCCCACCGCCTACTTCCGCATGATCCCCGTGCTGCAGGCGGACGTGCTGAGCGGCGCTTTCGTGCCCGCTTCCTGATCACCCCCAATCAGCCCGTTTGTGCGCCCCCGCCACGGGGGCGCACAAATCCATCTTCAACGCGTGCTTTGCACGAGGCGGAGGCGTTCAATGCAGGAGTATATCTTTGAGGTCAAACATCTGAGCAAGTACTATGCCGGCGTCAAGGCGCTGGACGACGTATCGCTCGGATTCCGACGCGGCGAAGTGCACGCGCTGGCCGGGGAAAACGGCGCCGGAAAGTCCACGCTGATCAAGGCCATCACCGGTGCCATTGAACCGACGGCAGGCGAAATCGTGGTGGAAGGCGAGAGCTTTTCAAAACTGAACCCCATCGAGGCGATCCACAAGGGGATCGCGGCCATCTATCAGGAATTTACGCTGGTTCCGCATCTCACCATCGCGGAAAACATTTACTTCGGCAAGGAAATTGCCAAGAATGGCTTTGTGAACCGCAAGGCCATGAACGATCAGGTCAAAAAGCTGCTGGATGAGATGGGCATCGACCTGAACCCGGCCAGCTTCGTGTGCGATCTGGGCGTCGCCTACCAGCAGATCGTGGAGATTCTCAAGGCGGTGTCGTCCAACTCAAAAATTCTGATCATGGACGAGCCCACCGCGCCGCTGACCAACAAGGAAACGGAGATGCTCTTCCGCATCATCCAAAAGCTCAGGGAGCGCAACACCACCATCATCTTCATCACCCACCGCATGGAGGAGATGTTCAAGATCTGCGACCGGGTCTCCGTCATGCGGGACGGCAAGTATATCGTGACCAAGGACATTCAAGACGTCACCATGCGGGAACTGGTTTCCTATATGGTAGGCCGCGAACTGGGCGAGGACTATCCGCCCCGGACCACGCCCATCGGCGACGTGGTGATGGAGGTTCAGGCGCTGACGAACCACAAGGTTCACAACGTATCCTTCCAGCTCAGAAAGGGCGAAGTCCTGGGTTTTGGCGGGCTGGTGGGCGCGGGCCGGACGGAGGTCATGCAGGCCGTGTTCGGCGCGGACCCGGTGGAGTCCGGCAAGGTGATCCTGAACGGCAAGACGCTGAAAATCACCGATCCGGGCAGCGCGCTGGAGCAGGGCATCGGCCTGATCCCGGAGGACCGGAAAAACCAGGGCGTGCTGCTGGGACTCACGGTCAAGGAAAACGTAACCTTCTCGTCGCTCAAGCAGGCCATGGTAGGCCCCTTCGTGGACGATCGGAAGGATGCGAAGATCGCCGATGAATACATCAAAAAGCTGAGAATCAAGACGCCCAGCGTACATCAGCTGGTCAAAAATCTGTCCGGCGGAAACCAGCAGAAGGTCGTCCTGGCCAAGATGCTGGCGACGCGCTGCGACGTCATCATTTTCGACGAACCGACCCGGGGCATCGACGTGGGCGCCAAACAGGAGATCTACCACCTGATGCGCCACCTGGTGGAAGTCGAGGGAAAGAGCGTCATCATGGTGTCATCGGAAATGCCTGAGCTCATCGGCATGAGCGACCGCATCCTTGTCATGCGCCATGGTGAAATCGCGGGCGAGATTGAGCGCAAGGATTTCTCGCAGGAACTCATCTTCCAATACGCATCCGGACTGATAGGAGGTTGACCCCATGTCCAAGATCGATTCGAAAAAGCTCAAATCCATGCTGGGCAGCTACGGCATCATCTTCGTATTGATCCTGCTGGTGGCGGTGTTCGCGTCGCTGTCCCCGCGCTTCCTGCTTCCGGACAACATCTTCAACATTCTCCGGCAGGTATCCATCGTGGGCATCATTTCGGTGGGCATGACCTTTGTCATGCTGACCGGCGGCATTGACCTCTCCTGCGGCTCCGTGGTGGGCGCCAGCTGCGTGGGCGCGGCGCTTCTGATGACCAAGGCCAGCATGCACCCGGTGCTCGCCTGCCTCATCATGGTGTGCTTCGGCACCATCCTGGGCCTGGCCAACGCGTACTTCATCTCGCAGCTCAAGGTCCCTCCGTTCATCGCCACGCTGGGCATGATGACCTCGGTCCGCGGCATCGCCTACATCATCACCGGCGGCCTGCCGGTCTTCGGCTTCAACCGCTCCTTTACCGTACTCGGCCAGGGCTATCTGGGCGTGGTGCCGATCCCGGTCATCGTGATGCTCATCGTGTTCGCCTTTGGCATCGTATTCCTCTCCAAGACCCGCCTCGGCCGCCACATCTACGGCGTGGGCGGCAACGAGGAGGCTTCGCGCCTGTCGGGCGTCCACGTCAAGAAGATCAAGTACCTGGTCTACGGCCTCGCAGGCTTCATGAGCTCGCTGGCGGGCGTGGTGCTGCTGGCCCGCGTCAACTCCGGCCAGCCCAACGCCGGTGCCGGGTATGAAATGGACGTCATTACCGGCGTCGTGCTGGGCGGCGTCAGCATGTCGGGCGGCCAAGGCCGGCTGATCATGGTGGTCGTCGGCGTCATGATCATGGGCATCCTGACCAACGGCATGACCATGCTGACCATCAACGAATACGTGCAGCAGTTCGTCAAGGGCATGGTGCTCATCGGCGCCGTCGCGCTGGACAGCCTGATCAAGTCTCAGAAATCCAGGCAGATCGTCTGATCACAGAGAACGATAGGAGGAAGACATCATGAAGCGATCGGAGCTTAACCAGATCATGCGGGACGCGGTGGATTTCATCGCCTCCTTCAAATTCGCGCTGCCGCCCTTTGTCACCTGGACGATGGACGAGTGGGCGACCAAGAACCACGAGTACGACGAGATCAAGGACAACATGCTGGGCTGGGACATCACCGACTTCGGCTCCGGGGATTTCCACAAGTGCGGCCTTCTGATGATCACGCTCAGGAACGGCAACTTCCACGACCCCAAGTACGTGAAGCCCTACGCGGAAAAGCTGCTGATCTCCGAGGAGGGCCAGGTGACGCCCTACCACTTCCACTGGAAGAAGATGGAGGACATCATCAACCGCGGCGGCGGCACGCTGGTCGTGAAGTGCTATAACTCCGGCGAGAACGGTGAAAAGCTGGACACCCCGGTCACGGTCTTCATGGACGGCCGCGCCTTTGAAGTGCCCGCGGGCCAGCGCGTCGAGGTGGGCGTGGGCGAGAGCATCACGCTGCCCACCGGCCAGTACCACACCTTCTGGGCCGAAGGCGGACCCTGCCTCATCGGCGAGGTTTCCAAGACCAACGACGACAACGTGGACAACCGCTTCTATGATCCGGTCGGCCGCTTCCCCACCATCGAGGAGGACGAGCCCATCCTGTATCCTCTCTTCAGCGAATACCCCAACATGCCGAAGAAGTGAGCCACGAAGCCCGGGGGGCGTCCGCGGGAGCGGGCGGCCCCCGGGCATTTTTTCGGGAGGTGATTGCGCGATGGCGGTGATTGGCCTGGACGTCGGAACCACCGGCGTCAAGAGCACGGTGTTTGACGAGCGCGCTCAGGTGATCGGGCACGCGTATCGGGAGTACAACCTGATCGGTGAGCGCGAGGGAAAGTATGAACTTGACCCCTCCGAGCTGTGGACGAAGGCGGCGGAGGTGCTGGAGGAATCCGCGCGGGGCTGCGGCGGCGACGTGAAGGCGATTTCGGTCACGTCCTTCGGCGAATCCTTCGTGTGCCTGGACGAGGCGGACCGGCCCCTCTGCAACACCATGATCTACATGGACAAGCGGGGCCTTGAGGAGTGCCGGGAGTACCGCGAAACGCGCTCCGAGCGGGAGATTTTCTCCGAATGCGGACAGTTCGTAGACCCGATGTTCGCGCTGTACAAGCTGCGCTGGATGCGAAAGCATCAGCCGGAAATTCTGAAGAAAACCCAAAAACTGTGCTTTATCGCGGATTTTATGACGTACCGGCTGGGTGCGGACCACCGGTGCGATTACTCGCTGGCGGCCAGGAGCGCCATGTTCAACGTCTTCACCAAGGCATGGATCGACTCGGCCATCGAGTTCTCCACCATCGACCGGGCCATGCTGCCAAAGCCCGTGCCCAGCGGCAGTGTGGTGGGCCATATGAGCCGGTCAATGGCCGAGAAACTGGGCATGACCGAAGGCGTCAAGCTGATCGTCAGCGGGCACGACCAGGTTCTGGCCGCGCTGGGCAGCGGCGCGTGGGCGCCGGGCGACGTGGCCAACGGCATGGGCACGGTGGACTGTATCACCGCGGTGATGCGGGGTGACCAGTTGAATCTGGACGCGCTGATGGAGTATAATTTTCCGGTGGTCCCCTTCATGGACACGGGCGACTACGTAACCTACGCGTTCAACATGTCCGGCGGCTGTGCGATCAAGTGGTTCCGGGATGTGCTCGCCAAGGATCTGGCCGGGCAGGGCGACGCCTACCGGATTCTGGACGGCGAGGCGGACGGCAAGCCCACCGGCATCATCGTACTGCCCTATCTGGCCGGCGGCGGCACGCCCTATATGGACGGCGTGACGCCCGCGGCCATTGCGGGCCTCCGGCTGGGCACTTCCCGGGGCGAGCTGTTCCGCGCGTTCCTGGAAGGAGAGGCCTATGAGATGATGCTCAACATCGAGTGCCTGCGGGCGGTGGGCATCGACATTCAGAAGGTCGTCACCGTGGGCGGCGGCTCCAATTCGAAGCTGTGGATGCAGATCCGCGCCGACGTGTTCGACCGGCCCGTGTACCTCCCGGCCAACAAGGAGGCCGGCACGCTGGCCGGCGCCATGCTCTGCTACGCGGCGACCGGCGTGTACCCGTCGCTCAGGGCGGCGCAGGAGGCGATGGTCCGCTACGAGCGGCCCTTCATCCCCGATCCGGCCGAGGCCCACGCCTACCGGGCCCATTATGAGCGCTACAAGAAATGCTACCGCCTGACGAAAGAGCTGTTCCAATAGACCGCGCACGGCCTTAGCGCCGAAAACGAACGATGAAGGGAACATGGATCAATGCAAAGTGCTGTTATCTACGGGGCAGGCAACATAGGCCGGGGGTTTATCGGCCAGGTTTTTCATGATTCCGGATACGAAGTGATCTTCATCGACGTCAATATGGAGGTTATTGACGCGCTGAACGCAAAGGGCGGCTACACCCTTCGCGTTGTCGGCAACGAGGAGGACGTCGACACCCTGATCGATAATGTCCGGGGCATCGACGGGCGCGACGCGGAAGCGGTCGTTCGCGCCATCGCGGACGCCGACCTGATGGCAACCTCCATCGGCGTCAACATACTGCCGCGCATCGCCGGCAACATCGCATCGGGCATCAAGCGCCGGGCGGAGAGCGGAAACAAGCATCCGTTGAATATCCTGCTGTGCGAAAACCTGATGAACGCGGCGCACCACATGCGGGATCTGCTTGCGCCGTATTTTGAGGACGGTCAGCGCGCTCTGCTGGAGGGGACGGGGCTTGTCGAGGTGACGATCGGCCGCATGGTGCCCGCGCTGCCCAAGGAGCTGTCCGCGCTGGACCCCACGCTGATCCAGGTGGAGCGCTTCTGCACACTGCCCGTGGACACCAGCAAATTCGTCGGGGACGTGCCCGTGCTGGCGCATGCCGAATACATCACGCCGTTCGCCGTCTGCGAGGAAAAGAAGCTCTACCTCCACAACATGAGCCACGCGCTGTGCGCGTATCTGGGCTATCACAAGGGTTATACCTACCTGTGGGAAGCGGCGGAGGACGGCGAAATCCGCGCGGTGCTGCGTGACGCCATGCATAATACCGCCGAGGCCATCGCCGAGGCCTTTTCCGCGGACAAGGATGCGATCGCCGCCTTCGCGGAGGATCTTCTGGAGCGCTACCGGAACCGCCGGCTGGGCGATACCATCGAGCGCGTCGCAAAGGACCCCCTGCGGAAGCTGCAGCCCGCCGACCGCCTGATCGGCGCCGTCAACCGCTGCAAGGCGCAGGGGAAGCCCTACGGCGCCATCCTGCTGGGCGTCGCCGCGGCCCTTTCGTACCGCCCGGCGGCAGATCTCATGGAGGCATTGGCGAAAGAGGGTGTACCGGGCTTCCTCGCAAGCCGCTGCGGCCTCGATTCGGCGGATATCAGCACGGTCGTGACCCTCCTGAAAAAATACCCGCCCGCCTGAAACCGGCCCCAGGCCCGGCGGGATTCTCCCCCGCCGGGCCCGAGCCACAGCTTATACCAATCCAAAACATGAATGATTCGTCGGGGTGGGTCTTATTGCGCGGGCAAGGTTGGTTTCCCCTCAGGGGAAACCAAGTCGCTTCGCGACCGGGTGATTCAAATAGATTTGAATCAATCGCCCCGTGTCGCCTGTCGCTCAACACAGCGCTGCATTTCACGCCGAAGGCGTATCCCGAAGGGTCGCCTCGCTTTGGCTCCCTGTTCCGCATCAAAGATCCTCTCCTCTTTGAAATCATGAATTTTTTTACTGGGGAATAAAGAGAGAAGCCGCCGTGAAACCGGCGGCTTCTCTCTGATCATCCGGAGAGCCCCCTCGGGCGTTCGCGCCGGCGTCGAAGCGCGCTACACCATGGTCTCGTCTTTCAGTATCCCGGCCAAATCCTGCGCGCAAAGCTTTTTCCCACCGACGAAGTACGCCAGGCCCACCGACAGAATAACCGCCGCCGCGAACGCCGCGACGGGCATAAGCGGCATGCCGGCGAAAAAATCCGAGGCCGGGATCAGGCTTACATTCAAAGCGGCCCAGACGATCGGGACGTTAACGAGGAGGCTGATCAAAAGCGGCTTCAGGGCGACGATGGCCGCCTCTGAAATCAGAACCTTCCGGACCCCGCCGGGGGTGAGCCCGAGAGCGATGTACCGCGCGAATTCGCGCCTGCGCTGGTGGATGAGCCCCAGCGCACAGGAAAACACGCCGCCAAGACCAATGAGGGCGAGCAGCGCCGCCAGCGCGCCGACCACCAGCTTCAGCGCGTTCCGGACCGATACGTTGTACGCCTCCGTCTGCAGCCTATTCTCCAGCGCATATTCCGCTCCTTCGGGCAGCAGCGCCTCGATCCGGCCCTCAACCGCCGGAACGGTGTCCGGCGCCGCGACACGGATGTTGTAGGAAACCGCACCGCTTTTAAAGCGGTCCACGAACGGCCGCCAGGCGCTCTCCGCCATAATCAGTGGCAGCGAGAAATTGTCAAACTCCTGCCGGATTTCCGGCTCCGCACGCGCGTAGGCGGCGATTTGAACCGGCAGGCCGCCCGAATCCCGCGCGTCGCCCCCGGCGGGGTAAAGACCCAGAACCAACCCGCGCGCCTCCCCGAGAAAGGGGATCATCTTTCGATCCCTCCGGTTGGAATGGACGCTGTCCCAGATGGCATTGACCGCCACGACCCGCGGCGCGTCTCCAGTCTCCGCGCCGGTTCCGGCGTCGCGCCGGTACGCCGCGAAGCTCTCGTCATCCAGCACCAGAATCGGCGTTTTGACGCGGTACCGCCCGTTTTCCCGCCTGATTCCGGCGTCTTCGAGCGCGTCAGGGCCCCCCAGCGCGGTCAGTTCCGGGCTCAGCATGTCCCAAGTGAGCCAGGCGCTGGCGGAAATGCTCCGGAAGGCGACGCAGCTTGAGACGCCTTCGATCTTCCGGATTTCCGCCGCAAGGGCCTCGCCGCCCTCCGCACCGTCCATCGTGAGCATCAGATCCCATCTGTCCTTGTACCGCTCAAAATACGTGTATTTGGTGCTGATGCCGGAAATGGCCTCCAGATTTACAAAGCTGAAAAAAACCAGTGAGGCCAGCGTCAGCGAGAGGATGGCGGTCCGGAATGCGCGCCTTCTCCCGTGCATGGACTTTCGCGCCAGCTCTCCCTCGATGCCCAGGAAGGCGGAAGCGATCCGGAAGCGCCGCATTTTCTTTGCGGGCCGGTCCGCCCCGTACCGGAGGGCCTCCAGCGGGCTCAGGCGGCTGATCCTCCGGGCCGGGATGAGGGCGGACAGCCACACCGTCAGGCCCGAGAGCGCGAGGGCGGCGAGGGCGACGGACGATCTGTACCGGAACGCGACTTCGCGCGCCCGAACGGGGTTTACGACGCTCCGGATGAACGCCATAAAGCCGTAGGTCAGCCCCGCGCCGGCGGCCGTCCCCAGAATCACCGGGACGAGGCACAGCGCCAGCGCCTCAAAGACCAGCGCAGACCGGATCTGCCGGGGTGTGGCACCCACGCTTTTCAGAATGCCCAGCTGGCGTATCCGGGCGTCCATCGATACTTGAAAGGCGTTGTGGATGATCATAACGAGGGCGGCGCACGCCGTGAGCGCGATGGCCAGGTAGGCGACGAGCACTGGCGGCGGCCCCTCCCCCCGCTCCGGCGAAAAGATCAGCCACAGCGACAGCAGTTCGGAGTGGTATTGAATCTCCGGCGTTTTCCCATCCCCGACCGGCCCGATTTCCGCGGCGATCTTCGGGAGGTCCTGATAGACCGTCCGGGGATTCGCCAGGTAGACGAACACCGTCTGCGCGCCGCCGGTGGCTTCGCCCGGGACGGCCGCCCGCACGTTCGGATGGCGCCGGATGATCTCCAGCCCCTCTTCGGTCAGGCTTCCGCTCAGCTTCGCCTGCCAGTCGCCCTCCTCCAGCGCGATCGCGTTGACCTCGTCCGCCCAGATGTTATAAAATACGCCGGTCGTCAGCGACAACAGCACGGAAGCGATCAGCGCCGCGACGGCAATGGATGCGCCGGCGGCCCGGTTGCTCTTGATGGAATTCAGGGAATATTCCCTCCACACGTTCAATCAGCCTCCTTCGCGGCGGCGCGGCCGTCTGATTTGAAGCGCTACCGCCCGACCGCCCGATCCGACAGGACCCGGCCGTCCTCCAGCGTGACGATCCGGTCCGCCTCCAGCGCGATGTCCTCATCGTGGGTGATCAAAAGGACGGTCTGGTTCAGCTCCCGGTTGGAGCGCTTGAGCAGCGCCACAATCTCCCGGCTGTTTTTCCGGTCCAGGTTCCCGGTGGGCTCGTCGGCCAGCACGATCGCGGGGCGGTACAAAAGCGCGCGCGCGATCGCCGCGCGCTGCTGCTGTCCGCCGGAAAGCTGACCCGGCAGGAAGGAAAGCCTGTCCTCAAGCCCCAGCGCGCCGAGAATCCGGCTGAGATGCGCCGGGTCGGGCTTACGCCCGTCCAACAGCATCGGGAGCAGGATGTTCCGTTCCACCGTCAGCGTGGGGACGAGGTTGTAGAACTGATAGATGAGCCCCACCTTCCTGCGCCGGAAGAGGGCGGCTTCGGTGGCGCTGAACCCGGAGATATCACGGCCCTCAATCCAGATTTTGCCCTCCGTCGGCCGTTCCACGCCCCCAATCAGGTGGAGCAGCGTGGACTTGCCCGATCCGGACGCGCCCACGACGGCCACGAACTCGCCCGCCTCAACCGTCAGGTCCAGCCCGTTCAGCGCCGTCACCCGGTTCTCGCCCAAACCGTATGCCTTCGTAACCCCTTCGCAGTGTAAAAGATGCAATGTCAAGCCCTCCCATCCGCCGCGACGCGCTGGCTCATGGAACGGACAGCCAAAATGGCGGCTTGCGGCCACAGGAGCCCGTCATCATCCGGCCGTCAGATTCCGCCATCGCCACCTCTTGTTCCGATCGGTCCATGCGCACCGCCATGCGGGCCTCCCGGCCATCTTCCGGAGCCGGCGATGGCTATCGAAATATGCCGGCCGGCCCGGAATATGCGTCATAAGGGTATTATAATAGGATGAACGCAATGCGGCAACCTTTTGATATGGATTCTACCCGAAACCGCGTGCCGCTTCCCCAATCGGATGGTGACCGCCCCATCCCCGAGCTCGCTCTTGGGGATGGACAGCGCGCCATGACGGATTCGTACCCTTGCAGTCCGGATCCGCCGCGGTCCGCAGCGCCTTCGGGTACAGGCATTGCCCTCACATGGGTGGGCGCCTGGCTGAGAGCAGCGTCTCTTTCCGGCCGGACGCCAAGAATGACACGCGCAGCGGTCCTCCTGCCGGTGTTCGTCCACGGTCCCCTGTGCGCCGCCACGCGCTCCTCAAAGCCCGGCCCGCAGTCCCCTGGCGGCTTCAGCGGTTTTTCCTAAAAAGCGCGAATCCAATCCCCGCGCTTTGCGGCGGCACAGGAAGGCTCGCCAACAACGGCGCGTCGATCAACGCGTCAGGTCTCCCTTCGTTTGCCCCGACGGCTGCGAAAGCTTGGCGTGCGCTTGTTCCCGGGTACAACGCCCGGAGCGCCGGAAGACCTCGGGAACGCCTTGAAAAACTGACGCACCGGACCGCGAACGCGATCCGGTGCTTTCCTCGCTCAATCTTCCGAAAACATCGCGGGATTGAGGATGAATTCCTTATGGAACCGCTCGACGCCGGAGGCTGCGGTCAGCAAAATGTTGGAATAGGGCCTCAGTTCACCGGTTCGCACAAAAAACCGCGCCCGGCGTTGCGCCTCGAAGAGAAACGTGCTTTGCGGGGCCGTTTCACGCGTCTGCCGGGGCATGAGCGCCATAAGGTAATCGTATGTTTCGAGGTTGTGGACCCGCATCTCCTCCGCCACTGAAAACGCCTCCACAATGACCTCTCGCAGGATCGCGTTCAGGCAGGTCTTTAGCGCGGGCACACCCGGCGTAAGCGCGAGATCAATCCGCCGCGCTCCATCGGGGATGGGAAAGCCCGCATCGCAAAGCATGAAGCAGTCCGTGTGGCCCAGGCTTGTCAGCGCCTCCATGAGCTGCGGATGAATGACGCCCTTGGATTTCATGGGTAAGTCCTCCTTGCACAGTCCAAAGTCGGATACAGGCCGGCGCCGCAAACGGGCGCCCGGCGCGCCGAAACACAGAAAATGTCCGGTCGGGGCCGCCGCGAAGGCGTACCCCGCCCGGACAGACGAGGGAGGCGGCGGAATTACTTGATGTACTGGTCCACGTTCTCCTGGGTTACGAGGATGAACGGGATGTCCATGTCCCCGGCCTCTTCGCCGGCAATCAGCTTGAGCATCACATCCACGGAGCCCTTGGCCTGGCCAACGGCATCCTGGAAGACCGTGCAGTCGAGCTCGCCGCTCTTGACGGCGGCGCAGGCATCCGCGATGGCGTCGATGCCGCCCACGAGGATTTTGCCGAGCGCGCCCGCGTCCTTCACGGCGGTCAGCGCGCCCATGGCCATTTCGTCGTTCTGGGCGACGATGGCGGCCAGATCGGGATTGGCTTGGATCAGGTTTTCGGTGGTGCTCATGGCTTCCTCGCGGCTCCAGTTGCAGGTGGGTTCGGCAACAATCTCGATGTCCGGGTAGTCCTTCAGGATGTTGGCGTAGCCTTCACGGCGCAGGATTTCGGCGGAAATGCCGTTGGGGCCATGCAGGATGGCGATCTGGCCCTTGCCGCCCAGCTTCTCCGCGATGTACTTCATCTCCATCTCGCCGGCGACGACGTCGTTGGAGAGGACTTTCGCGGACACAAGGTCGGAATTGACGATGCCGTTGCAGGTGATCAGCGGGATGCCGGCAGCGCTCGCGGCTTCGACGGCGGGCACCAGGGCGTCGGCGTCCATGGGCAGGAGGATGATGCCGGCGACGCCCTGGGCGATCAGGTTGTCCACCTGGCCGACCTGCGTCGCGGCGTCAGCCTGCGCGTCGACCGAGATGATGTCCACCTTGCCCTCAAGGCCCAGCTCTTTGATGTAGGCGTGGATGGTCTCGTTGATGGTGGCCGGGAACTCCGCCTGCAGGCTGAAGCAGGCGACGCCGATGGAGAAGTGATCGGGCGCCTCCGCGAAGCCCAAGACGGGCAGCGCGACGATGAGCAGCGCGAGCAGGATGCCGATGAGTTTCTTCATAACAAGATTCCCTCCTATTTTTTGTGTTTCTCCAGAGGAGAAACCAAACTTGACTCCTCCATGCGCCCGGAAAAAACGTGCCGATGTCCATTTCAGGGTGCAGGAAACCAAGGGGCCTTCGCGACTTGCGCGAAGGGTGCCCCGCCCCTCGGGATCAGGTGTTTCGCTTGTTCCGGGTATCCATGGCGACGGCCAGTACGATGATCGCGCCCTTGGTGATGAGCTGGAAGTACGACGATACGTTCAGAAGGTCCAAGCCGTTGTTGAGTACGCCCACGATCAAAACGCCCAGCAGCGTCCCCCAGATGGTCCCGACGCCGCCGCTCAGGCTGGTTCCGCCGATGACCACCGCGGCGATCGCGTCCAGCTCGTAGCCCTCGCCGGAGGCAGGACTGCCGGCGTTGATCCTCGCGGCCAGCACGACGCCGGCGAGCGAGGCGAAGACCGCGCTCAGCATATACACCAGGTATTTAACCTGGTCCACCTTCAGGCCCGACACGCGCGACGCCTTTTCATTGCCGCCGATCGCGTAGACGTAGCGGCCGAAGCGCGTCTTGTTCATCACAACGTAGCCGATCAGGAAGCAGGCCAGCATGATCAGGCTGATGACCGGCAGCGCGTCCATCAGGCTGCCGCTGCCAATGAAACGGAAAGCATCGGACAGGTTTGAGATCGGCCGTCCATTCGAATAGACCAGCGCCACGCCCCGCGCCATGCTGAGCATGCCCATCGTCGCGATGAACGGTACAATTCTGACTTTGACGATCAGAAATCCATTGACAGCGCCAACAAGGACGCCCACCAGGAGGCCCATCAGAATTGGCACGATAACCGGGTAGTTTCCGCCCTGCGCGAAGCTGGCGGCCACGACGCCCGACAGCGCCACCACGGAGCCCACCGAAAGATCGATGCCGCCGGTCAAAAGCACCAGCATCATGCCCACCGCGATGATGCCGTTAACCGACACCTGACGGACGACGTTGATGAGATTCTTGGGCGTAAGGAACGTCTTCGTGGCGAAGGACAGGAAAATCAGCATGATCGCAAATGCGATGAGCACACCGAACCGGCTCAGCATCGCCGCGGGGGTCGTTTGCTTTTGCAGCGAGTTGCGCTGCGCCTGGTTGGAACTGGTCATGACGGTACTCCCTCCCTGTTCGGAGACGCATAGCGCATGATGGTCTCCTGCGTCACTTCATCTCGGTCAAACGTCGCCTTGAGCACGCCCTCGCTGAATACCAGAATGCGGTCGCTCATACCACACACCTCCGGCATTTCGGAAGACACCATGATCACCGCGATGCCTTCGGCGGTCAGCTGGTTGATGAGGCGGTAGATCTCGCTCTTCGCGCCCACGTCGATGCCGCGCGTCGGCTCGTCGAGAATCAGAATCCGGGAATGGGTCAGCATCCACTTGGCCAGAACCACCTTTTGCTGGTTGCCGCCGCTGAGCGACTCCACCGGCGTCGCGCGGCCGGGCGTCTTGATGCCGTGCATCTGGATGCGCTCGTCCGCGACGCGGTTGAGCCTGCGCTCGCTGACAAACGCCGAAGGGTTGATCATCGCCAGCGCGCTGAGCACGATGTTATCGCGCACGCTGCCGACCAGGTTGAGGCCATACTGCTTGCGGTCCTCGCTGACCAGCGCCATGCCCTGACGCACCGCGTCCACAGGTTTGCGGATGTTAACCTCGCGCCCGCCGACAAAGACCTTTCCGGCCGATTTTTTCCGCATTCCGAAGATCGTCTCACAGACCTCGGTGCGGCCCGCGCCCATCATGCCGGCGAACCCCACCACCTCGCCCGCGCGCACCTCGAAGGACACATCCTGAAACTTTCCGGGGCTGGACAGGTGCTCGACCTTGAGCAGCACATCGCCCCTGGGGGCGACCACCTTGGGGTAGTAGTCCTCAAGCGTCCGGCCAACCATCGCGCGGATCAGATCATCCCGGGTGAGCGCCTCGCAGCAGCTGTTCAGGATGAACTTTCCGTCCCTGAGGACGGTAATACAGTCGCAGATTTCGTAGATCTCGTCCATCCGGTGGGAGATGTATACGATCGCGACCCCCTGCGCCTTCAGCGAGCGGATGATCTCAAAAAGGCGCCGGACCTCCTCCTCGGAGATCGCCGAGGTCGGTTCGTCCATGATGAGCACCCGCGAATGATACGAAACCGCCTTCGCAATCTCCACCATCTGCTGGCCGGCCACGGTCAGCCGCCCCAGCTTCATCGTCGGGTCCATGGTAAGGTTCAGCGTTTCCAGCAGCTCCCGAGTGTCCCGGTTCATCCGCTTGTAGTCCACAAAGCCGTTTTTGAGCGGCTCCCGCCCCAGAAAGATGTTCTCCGCGATGGTCATCTCCGGGATCAAATTCAGCTCCTGATGGATCATGCAGATGCCGCCGGCGATGGCCTCGCGCGGGCCGCGGAACGTGATGGGCTTCCCGAACAGCGAGACGGAGCCCGCGTCGGCGGCGTAGATCCCCAGGAGGATCTTCATCAGCGTCGACTTGCCCGCGCCGTTTTCGCCCATCAAGCCGTGCACCTCGCCCGCGCGCAGCGTCAGGTTGACGCCGTCCAGCGCCCGCACGCCGGGAAAGGTCTTGGATATGCCCCGCATTTCCAGTACTGTTTCCATGGCTCCTCCTTGTCCAATGAAATCGCCGTCCGTCGCGTCACTCCCGCGTGGGGTGCACGATGATCTTGATGTTGTCGCGGCCGTGGAACATCTTATCGAGCATGTCCCCGAAGCGGTCCAGGTCGTAGTGGGTGGTGACCAGATCCTTCACCTTGACAAGGCCCAACTCCAGGAACTTCACCGCCCGGTCGAAGCAATGGGTCTGCGCGTAGGAGCCGATCAGCTTGTATTCCTTCGCGAAGATCTGATACGGGCTCACGCGGATGCGGTCAGCCTCGTTTGCGACACCGTACACCACGATCTTCGCGCCCATCTTGCCGAAGTCGAAGCACTGCTCCAGCACTTCGGGCGAGCCGGTGGCGTCGATCACGATGTCAAACCCCTCGGGGTACTTTTCTTTGATCTCGCGGGTGTGTTTGCCATAATCGCCGCGATCCATCTTCACCACGTCGGCGTAGCCGTTTTTCCGGATCAAATCCAGCTTCATCTGGTTGGACGCGCATACCACCACGTTGGCCGCGCCGCCGCTTCGGATCAATTGCGTCAGAATGATGCCCGTCGGCCCCGCGCCGAAGATCAGCACGTCGTCGCCGCACTTGACATCGATCATGTCCATCCCGTGGATCGCGCAGGCGGTCGGTTCGGCAAAGCACGCCTCGTCATAGCTCAGATGGTCTGCGATCGGGAAGACCTTATCGTAGTTCACCTTTACATACTCCGCGAAGCCTCCCGGGCCGTTGCAGCCCAGCGAATAGAACTCCTTGCAATACAGCGGCTCGTCGCGCCTGCAATAGTAGCAGTTGCCGCAGAGCACCGTGTTGTCCGCCGTCACGCGGTCGCCGACTTTAAACCCCTCGGTCGCCTCGCCCACCTCCACGATCTCGCCGGCAAACTCGTGCCCCGGCGTCAGCGGGTAGCGCGACAGAAATTCGCCCTCGTGCAGATGGATGTCTGTGCGGCACACGCCGCAGCTGCGCACTTTGATCAGCACCTGATTGGGCGCGATAACCGGTTTTGCTATTTCCTTGACCTCAAAGTTCCTGGGCTCCGAATAGACGACCGCTTTCATGCCGAAAACCCTCCTCCCGAACATAACCGCCCGCGCCGTTCCTGTTTTTTCGCGGGGCTTTTCATTTTAGGCTTCCAAATAATGTAACCGCTTACATTTTGTTGAAGAAGAAATCCCTTACTCCGGCGCGGCCTGTGCGCAGGATGCGCGGATGATCATCTTGCAGTCTGTGCGCAGACCCGAGTGCCGGGTGTTCCGAAGATCGATCTGCTCCACCAACTGCTGCGCCGCGGTCTTTCCCGTATCATAAGGAAACTGATCCACCGTGGTCAGACGCGGGTAGACTTCCGCCGAAATCGGGGTGTTGGAAAACCCGACCACCGACATGTCCCGCGGGACGGCCCAGCCACTCTCAAACACGGCGCGCACCGCGCCGATGGCAATCTGGTCGTTGGCCGTTACGACGGCGGTGGGCCGCGAGGCCAGTTGACCGAGCCTGAGCATTCCGCTGTAGCCGCCTTTTTCGTAAGGCTCGACGCTCTGCATAAAACCGTCGCGGATTTCGAGCCCCAGCCGCTTCATCGTCCCGACAAAACCGTCCATCTTATAACGGTAGGTGGTAAAGGGCGGGTTGCCGTTCAGAAAGCCGATGCTCCGGTGGCCAAGGCTGTAAAGATACTCGACCGCAAGGCCCATGCCTTGTTCCTCGTTGGTCATCACATAGCTGACGAGCTCGCTGCTGAGCCGGTCATTGATGAGCATCACCGGCACCTTGTGGGCCAGCTCGACAATGTGCGCGTTGTCCTCGGCGTTTAGCGGCCGCGTCCCGACAAAGACGATTCCAGCCACCCGACGGCTGATCAGCATTTCGAGGTAGCGCTTCTCCCGCTCAATTTGGCCGTGGGTGTTGCAGACCAGGGTGCTCAGCCCGCTCTTCTCCAGCTCCAGCTCGATGCCCAGAAGCACCGCGGAGAAGAACGTATTGTTGATGTCCGGCATGATGACGCCAATGGTCGAAAAAATATTACGCGTCAGTCCGCGGGCAAGTTCATTGGGGACGTAATTCTGCTCTTTGATCACTTCAGCAATCAGCGCGCGCTTTTTCGGGGACACGGACTCCGGGTAGTTCAGATATCGCGAGACCGTCGCCGTGGAAACCTTGGCCAGCCGGGCGATTGTCTGAATCGTTACTGCCATGTCTGACGCGCCTTCCAAAGCGGAAAACGAAACCGCTTACATTTTTCTAAAGTATAATCGATCCAATTATATTTGTCAATACAAAAAATCAATGCCACTTGTATCATTTTATGCGCATTTTTTACAGTTATCGTTTGACTATATTGGATAATTTCGCATTTTTCGTCCAAATCGATCTGTAATCGATATCATTCCGCATTATTTTTTGCCGCTTTTGAGCCATCCGTTCCGAGCCCAACGCTTCAGAGGCGTCCCAAAATGCCAATCCCCCACGGTACGCGCGCTCAAATGAAGCCGACATACCTGCGCAAAGTCCGCCCGTCCCTCTATGGCCCGCGCCGCGCGGGATTTGCGCCGGATTCCCCGGTGAATGTGGATAAACTTGACATTCGGGCCCATCGGGAGTAAGCTACCACATAGAATAGGAGGTATGCCCAAGTATGAAAAAAGCACTCAAACGCCTAGCGATTGCCTTGCTGGCAATCTCCATGCTTATGGTGCCCACCCTGGCTGAACAAACGGAAGACGGGGTAAAGCTGTCTCTCACAACAGGCCTGCCCACCGAAAAAGCATACAAGCCGGCTCAAATCACGCTGGACAATGAACCCGGCGCGCGGCCCCAGATCGGCATGTCCCACGCTGACGTAGTGTACGAGTTCGAATGTTATACCGGCGGTCCCACGCGTTATCTTGCGATTTTCAACGATGACGTACCCAAGAACGTCGAAGGCTGCCGTTCCACCCGAGTCCCCGCACTGGAAATGTATTGGAACTTCGGCGGCGCGCTGGCACACTACGGTGGTTGGAACAAAGGCGCCGCGGATGTAAACGCGTACATCGCCAAGCTGAAGGTCGACGCGCAGTTTGACGGCATCAAGGGCGACAGCCACTACCACCGTGACAAAAAGCGCAAGGCGCCGCACAACGCGGCGGCGGAAATGCAGAGCATGCTTGCGGATACGCCCGAAGTGGCAGAGCGGCAAATGCTGACTTTCAGCGCCGACAGCCCTACCGTCAAGGGTGAGGATGCGAGCAAGCTCACCATCACCTTCCGCAAAGGCTATGTCTCGTCCTTCAAGTATAGTGCCGAGGACAACGCCTATAGCTACCTTTTCAACGGCAAACAGTTTAAGGATGGCTCTGACGGCGCGAAGCTTGCCTTCTCCAATGTAATGGTGATCAAGTTCGACTACTGGTTCGCGGATGGGCGCACGAACACCCCGATGATCGACTCCACCGGCACACATACCGTGGAATACTACATCGGCGGCAAGCACTTCACCGGTACCTGCGAGCGCGAAACCATTTTCGACACCACCAAGTTCCTCGACGACGAGGGCAACGAAGTGCATTTCCTGCCCGGCAAGACGTACATCGCGCTGCCCGACACCGCCCGGAAGATCGAGCATAGCGCCTGAGGGAAGCGCGGAACCCCCGCAAGGTTTAACCGCCCCGAAACCAGAAAGGTTCGGGGCGGTTTCGTACGTTTACCGGACTCATCCGCATGACCGCGCAGGCCGCTGCGCAAGGAACCTTTTCAGCGCGTCCCTCCAGTCCGGCAGCCGGTCAAACCCGGCGGCGTCCAGGCTGGCCTTGGACAGGCGGGAATTCATCGGCCGCTTTGCGGCGGAAGGATATTCGTCAGCGGGAATGGGCAGGACGCGGCACGAGAGTCCCGCCCCCTCCATGATGGCCGAAGCGAATTCATACCAGCTGCAGGTCCCCTCGTTGGTGGCGTGATAGACGCCGTACTTCTCCGTCAGAATCATCCGGCAAAGCAGTTTTGCCAAATCCGGCGTGTAGGTAGGTGAGCCTGTCTGGTCCATGACCACCTTCACGCTCTCTTTTTCCGCTCCCAGCCGCAGCATGGTGCGCACGAAGTTGCCGCCGTTTTCCCCAAACACCCAGGATGTCCGGACGATAAAGTGCTTGTTGACCCGCTTTAGCACCTCCTCCTCACCCTGCAGCTTGGTCAGGCCATAGTAGTTGATGGGGTTTTTCGGGGAATCAACCTCGAAGGGGACTTCGCCCCGCCCTTCGAACACGTAGTCCGTGCTGATATAGACCATTTTTGCACTCAGCGACCGGCAAGCTTCCGCCACATGCGCCGTGCCCTCGACGTTGACCGCACGGCACAGTTCCTGGTTCGACTCCGCCTTATCCACCGCCGTGTATGCGGCGCAGTGCACCACCGCGTCCGGGCCATAGCCGGCGATGAAATCCTCCGTTTGCCGCTCATCCGTCAGGTTGAAGTCTTGAATGTCCACGCCCCGGTGTTCGATGCCCAGCCCGGCAAGCTCCCGGCAAACGTCAAACCCCAACTGACCGTTGACCCCTGTCACCAGCACCTTCATGGGAACCCCTCCGATTTCCGTACATCCGGTCATAATAATCCCGGTATTCCCCGTCCAGGATGCGCTGCCACCAATCCCGGTTGTCGAGATACCAGCGCACGGTCCTTGCGACTCCGTCTTCAAACCGGGTTTCCGGGGTCCAGCCCAACTCCCTCTGGATTTTGGCGGGATCGATGGCGTAGCGCATGTCGTGCCCCGGCCGGTCTGTAACGAAGGTGATGAGCCGCTCCGGCTTTCCAAGCTCCGCGAGGATCGTCTTCACCACCTCGAGGTTTGTTCGCTCGTTGTGCCCGCCCACGTTGTAGACCTCGCCGGGGCGGCCGGAGCGCATCACCAGATCGATCGCGCGGCAGTGGTCCTCCACGTACAGCCAGTCCCGCACGTTCTCGCCCTTGCCGTAGACGGGCAACGGCATGTCGGAAAGCGCCCGGGAGATCATCAGCGGGATCAGCTTCTCCGGGAAGTGGTAAGGCCCGTAGTTATTCGAACAACGGGTGACGGTGATGGGCAGCTTGAATGTACGGAAATACGCAAGCGCCAGAAGATCCGCCGAAGCCTTGGACGCGGAATAGGGCGAGGAGGCGTGGATTGGCGTCTCCTCCGTGAAGAACATATCCGGCCTGTCCAGCGGCAGATCGCCGTATACCTCGTCGGTGGATACCTGGTGGAAGCGGCCGACGCCGTATTTCCGGCAGGCATCCATCAGTACCTGCGTGCCCAGCACGTTGGTGCGCAGGAAAATTTCCGGGTCCTCGATGGAGCGGTCCACATGGCTCTCCGCCGCGAAATTGACCACGATGTCCGGGCGCTCCGCTTCAAACAGCCGCTCGACCAGCGCGCGGTCGGCGATATCCCCCCGCGCAAAGCGAAAGTTGGGCTTCTCCAGCGCGCCCCTCAGCGTGTCCAGGTTGCCGGCATAAGTCAGCGCGTCCAGGCAGAGGACGTCATCCTCCGGGTGATGCCGCAGCAGGTGGTAGACGAAGTTCGCCCCGATGAACCCGGCGCCGCCCGTCACCAGAATTTTCATCCGGCTCCCCCCTTACGTTTCGTAGGCATAGTTGCAGTCGCTTTCCTTGAGAAGCGGCGCGCTCTGGTCCTTGGCGGACAAGATCGGCGCGTCGACACCCCAGTTCACGCCGATGGCCGGGTCATCAAACCGGAGTGAGCGGTCGCATTCGGGGCTGTAGGGGTTATCCACCTTATAGGCGAATTCCACGTCCTCCGTCAGCGTCAGAAACCCGTGGGCAAACCCCCGGGGGATAAACAACATCCGCTTGTTTTCGGCGGACAACTCCTCGCCAACCCACTGGAGGTAATTGGGCGAGCCCTTGCGGATGTCCACCGCCACGTCCAGGACCGCTCCCTTAAGCACCCGCACCAGCTTTGCCTGAGCCATCGGGCCGTTCTGAAAGTGCAGCCCGCGCAGCGTGCCCTTCCGAGCGGTGAAACTGTGATTGTCCTGCACGAACGCGCAATGAATCCCCAGTTCCTGAAATGTCTTTTGAGAATAGGTCTCCATGAACCAGCCCCGCTGGTCGCCAAACACCTTCGGTTCCAGAATGTATACGCCCGGAAGAAGGGTTTCGATTTTTTCCATCGCGGTTTCTCCCTTAAGTTCAATACTGGATTTTGCCTTCGGCGACCCGCCTCAGGTGCTCCCCATAGGGCGATCTGCCGTAGCGCGCAGCGCTCGCCAGCAGCGCCTCCCGGTCAATCCAGCCGTTTCGGTAGGCGATTTCCTCCGGCGCAGAGATCTTGATCCCCTGCCGCTTCTCAATCATCCGCACAAAGTCCGCCGCATCCAGCAGGGTATCGATGGTGCCGGTATCCAGCCAGGCAAAGCCCCGGCCCAGAAGCTGCACGTCCAGCGCGCCCTCCGAAAGGTAGAGATTGTTAAGGTCTGTGATCTCAAGTTCACCGCGGGCGCTGGGCCTCACGCGCTTGGCGAAGTCCACCACCCTGCGATCGTAGAAATACAGTCCCGTCACCGCGTAGTTGCTCTTGGGCTCCTTGGGCTTTTCCTCAAGGGAGATGGCCCTGCCCGCTACGTCAAACTCCACCACACCGAAACGCTCCGGATCGCTTACGTAATAGCCGAACACCGTGGCCCGGCCCCGCTCCGCACCCTCCGCCGCCGCCCGGAGCAGCTTTCCAAAACCGTTGCCGTAGAAGATGTTGTCGCCCAGCACCATCGCGCAGCAATCATTCCCGATGAAATCCTCACCCAGGAGAAACGCCTGCGCCAGCCCGTCGGGCGACGGCTGCACCTTGTAGGAGAGTGAAATCCCAAACTGCGCCCCATCCTTCAACAGGTGCTCAAAGCGTGGGTTATCTTCCGGCGTGGAGATAATGAGGATATCCCGGATACCCGCCAGCATCAGCGTGGACAGGGAATAGTATACCATGGGTTTATCGTAGACGGGAAGAAGCTGCTTTGACGTCACCATCGTCAGGGGATACAGCCGCGTACCCGCGCCGCCGGCAAGAATAATACCTTTCATGACGTTGTCCGCCTTTCACATTGCTCTCGGGGCTCTTCGCAGCGCCTTGGCTGTGCGCACCACACGATCCCGATTGATAAACAGGAACAAGGCATAGAGGACCGCGAAGATCGCGAACGACTCAGAAGATGGCAGAAACCACGACAGTAGCATGAAAACAGCGGCGAGTATAAACTCCATCAGAATGTCCCGCACAGTATTCAGCCCAAGCAGTCGTCCCAGATAGGCTTCGGATATCGCGCTGCGAAAGGCAATGGCCACCACCATAGAAACGATCACGAAATAGATATTTTTAATGATGAAGACGCCGACAAGGCTCAATGCGAAACTCAATGCCATCGAGAGCGCATTGACTCGGAGCAGTGCCCGCTCCTGGCGGAGCACTTTGTAATAAGTGTTGCACAACATCTGCATTTTTCCATCAAACAAGCAGATGGGCAAAAGTAGCGCCATGCTGGCAAGGCTCTCTTTGTATCTGGGCAGCCACATCCCCAGCGCTTCCATAACCGGCGCATACGCCAGAAAAGCTACGGGCAATATCAGGCTCAGCGCATCCCGCATCAGCCTGTAAAAATCTTTGAGCCTTGTCTCGTCAAACTGCCTCAGTGCCGGAAACAGCACGATGCTGACCTGCGCGATGAACTGCAAAAAGAAGCTGGTAAGCTGAAGCGCCAGCGAAAAGCGTGCGAACGCCTCGATCCCCCAGGCCTGATCGATAAAAAAGCGTCCGCTGCCCAGAATCAGCATGGAGGCGATGTTTGCCAGCATCAGATTGATGCCGATCCGGATGCTCGCAAGAGATTCCGCCGCCGCCGCCCTGAACGGCATCCTGGGTGCAAATACGATCTCTCGGCCCTTAACGACGCAATAGACCAGCGAAACCAGCTTGGAAGCCAGATACAGAAGCACAAAGGTCTCAAAGTACCGGACGCCTCCCGCCAGCAGCGCCACCACCGCCACCAGCAAAAAGCACTTATCGATGATCACTGAGACCGAGTACAGCCTTGTCTCATTGGCGGCCTGGAAAACATAGCCCAAGAATAACGTGGCGTTATACAGAATTAGGTATACCGCGGTGGCAATCCATACGGTACGCCTTGCAGCCTCCGGCGCGAACATGGCGCTGAGCAGCGCAACACCCAGCGCAATCGCAGACTGGAACAAAAGACCAAATCGGAACTGCGCGCCGATCAGGCGCTTGTCCATCGTCTCATAAGAAAGCCCGCCAAACTTCAGGTATACACCGTCATTCAGGCCGAAATGAAAAAAGCCCACATAACTGGAATAGAATAGGAACAGTTGCCAATAGCCGTACTCCTCCACTCCCAGGTATTTAGGCAGCGACAGCGCAATCAGCGCGCTGAGCGCCAGCGACAAGGCTTGCGCGGCGAAAGCGTAAAACAGATTTTTAAAAAATACCCTCTTGCTTTCTCGCACGCTACGTTAAGCCGCCTTCCCGCCCGGCTTGAGCCTGCCGAGCACCCGTAGGATTTCCCGCCTCTCCAGCCCAAACAAGAATCTGCAGACCGGGGCGGTCATGAGGTACGTGATGTAACTGCTCGCGTCCGCTGCAAAGGAGACCCCGCGCTCTAAATCCGGTCATCCTGCGTAACACGCTTCCCAAATCGCTACCGCTATCGAATAATCAACAGGTCTCCAGTGTCCGTAAGACGGCCAGCGTCCGAGCGATCCCATCGGACAGGCTCGTCTGCGCAAGCCAGCCCAGCGCTTCCAGCTTCTCGCCGCGAAGCACCCCGCGCGTGACGGGCGTGTACCCGCTGCGCTCAGCCTCCTCAGGCGCTTCAAAGCGGACGGCCACCTCCGCCTCAGCCGCGATCAGACTGGCCAGTTCTGCAATACTGACGACTGAGTGCCGTTCCGCGATGTTGTAAGCCTCCCCGCCCGCGCCCATCAAGAGGATCGTGACCAGCGCGCTGGCCGCGTCCACCGCGTAGCAATAGGAACGCACCTGCTCCCCCTTGCTCTTAAGCACAATGTCGGCTCCGGCGGCGGCGGACCGGAAGAACTGGGAGACCGCCCGGCTGTCCCCCTCGGTCTGAGAAGGGCCGTAAATATGGCATGGACGCGCCACCACCGTATCCAGGCCATACTGTACTCGGTAGCTGGCGCACAGCGTCTCGGCAGCGCGCTTGGCACTCGGATAGCAGGAGCGAGATCGCATCGGGTCCACATACCCGCTGTATTCTTCCGAAAAGCCCACCATGTTCTCCGAAGGCTGGCCGTATACCTCGCCTGAGGACACCATCATAAAACGCCGGGTACCGTGTCGATGCCCATAATCCAGCAGATTCGCCGCTCCCAGATATGCGCCATTCATGGTGCCCACGGGGTCCCGGGCATACGCGACGGGATGGGCATTTCCCGCAGCATGGACTATGTAGTCAAACGTCTCCTCGGTATTCATGGGAGACGCAATATCCTGGCTAAGGAAGGAAAACCGGTTCTGGCCGAAATAGGAGGGGAACCGCAGACGCATCGTCTCCTCCGAACGGCTCAGCGCTGTTACGAAGACATCGCCGCGGGTCATCAGAAGATCTGCCAATACCGAACCGATCATTCCGGTCGCCCCGGTGAGCAGAACCCGCGCGCCGCGAAGCTTTCCCCAAGGGAGCGGCAGTGCGCAGGCCGCTTCAACCGTGCTCCGGTAGGTCTCGCTGCCCATTAGTTCCCGTGGCATCCTGCAGCCTCCCTGTTCATCTTCAGCATTGCCTTAAACAACTCCAGGTCGTTTGGGCTGGTCAGTTTGATGTTGCGTTCAGATCCTGACGCAAAGTACAGCGTCTCCCCCAGGTCCACCATCATTGTATTGGTATAGGAGGAAGGACCGATGCCGATGTTTTCCTCGAACGCCCTGCGATATGCGTTGGACAGCGCGCTTAGCCGATATGCCTGAGGCGTCTGCACACGGCGAAGCGTGTCCCGCGGGATGTATGCCCTGGTGGTATATTCGTCCGTCTTAACGAAAATTTGCTCATTGTAAGGCAGGGATGTGACGCCATTTCCGTGCTGCTCACAAGTGGCGATTACGTCGGACAACACCTCGGTTTCAATGATCGGGCGAATCCCGTCGTGAATGATGACCGTATCTGTCTCGCTGTATTCTTGTGCGATCGCCTGAACGCCGTTGCGAATGGACTCCTGAGCGGTTGCGCCACCCTTCACGATCTTTGTCAGCTTGCTGATGCCATATTGCTTGGCGTAGGCGCTTAAAACGCCTTCCCACCCTGTAATGCAGACCACAACAATACGATCGATCAGCGGATGCCGCTCGAAGGACTCCAGCGTGTAGATCAACACTGGCTTCTCAAAGACGTTGATGAATTGCTTGGGGATGTCCTGGTTCATCCGCTTTCCGTTGCCCCCTGCGATGATGAGCCCGATATTCATTTTCTACCCGTCCTCCGAAAATCTAATTGGCCTTTTGAAAGAATTCACAGTGAACCCGGGCTTCCTCCACGGTGTGCCTTGATCGCTCGCCACAGCCGGGGGACGTCATTCCAGCGGAACAGGAATACGAACCACCAGGCAAGCCACAGCGCCAGGAACAGCGTGACATAGCTCACGTTGATGAAGCTTGAAAACACCTGATCGTCAATGGGGAGGATGAAGAGCGCGTATGCGATAAATCCGTAAAAAAGGAGAGGCGCATCGGCCAACCTTCCCTGCCTTTTCGATTGCAGCCATACATAGAAAGACTGAAATAGCAGGGCATTTAACGCCTGAAAAAGCGTCATCCCCCAGAATCCAAAATCTTGATAGTACCGCCGCAACGCCGTATATACGTTTCCGACATTCAGATCATTAACCGTACGGAACTCCAGGTGTCGGATGTACGCTTCCCCCGCAATGCCATACTTTGCGAGGAACTGGTTGAGCGACCAAAATGTTTCTTTTCCAAATATCCCACTGGGCGCGACAGGGTTCTGAAGATACAGATCAAACAACCGAATCGGCCCGCCGGTGAAGACGGTGGTGTAGTAAATAAGGCCCTTATCCGTAACGCGCCCCACCATTTCCTTCAGCAGGAAAAAGCCTATCATGGCGGCCACGAAAACGCCTCCGCAGATGAGCAGAACCCGCGCACTGTTCATCCGTCTCCAACCGTAGCGGCGATGCCACAGGATATACGCCATGACCAGCGCCGCCGCAACCAGCTTAATCAGGTTCAACCTGCCCGCGCTCATCAGCGATTGAAGTACGTGCAGCGCAACGGGCAGCATCAGCGCCAAGTCTTTCCATTCGAAGCCGCGCAAGACGACGTTGTTCACGAACAGATACAAATAGACGTACGCGAAAACGGTCATCAGCTTCAGACCCTGATTCACAAGGAACGGAAGCCCTTCCTCAATTGAAAGGGTGTTATAGGAATACCGGTTGCGGAAAACGTTCATCATCTGGGCATAACCGTCGCCGGCGGTATATCCGCCTAGGGATGCGATGCGAATGACCTGAAGGTAGAAAAACGCCATGACGATCAAACCCGCCGCCAGGACGAGCGCCAACTTGACCCAGTCAATCGCCGCGACATCACACTCTGTACGCTGAATTGGCTCCAACGCCATCGGATGTTTTCGTTGCATCTGGCGATTTACCAGCATGCTGACCGCCACAAACACCGCGACGCCCCAGACAATCAGGAAGTATGCCTCAACGCTGAATACGCCCATATTCCAACGGTCAAAATTGTATAGCGTAGAAAGCGCGCAGACCGAAAAAATCAACGTAAGCGCGACGGGCGGCGAAAAGATGTCCCTGTTGAAGTGTCGAAACGAAACCGCAGAAAAAACCAGCAGCGTGGCGATCAGCGCAAAAATCATGACGCGATATCCACCCCCGCTCTTTGGGTGTCCAAATACGGCTTATAGCTCCCCATGGCCAGTGCGGCGTACAGGGCGGCCGTTTTGTAGATCCTGCCGCACGATACCTGATTGCGCATGCAAAACAGCACGGCGCCAAACCCGCCCCGGCAAATCGCCCGTTTAGCCTTCTGCGCCAGCACATTTCCTGGGTCGAACGTCAAAATTTCTTCCAGAATACTCTCCGACAGCATGAATGCCTGCGCAAGGCGTGAAGAATATGCGGTGAAATCAGCAAGCTTACGAATCAGGTTCGGCCGCTGAAGGTCGTTATAAAGCATGGAAACATTGCCTCCGTGGCGGCGATAGAGCACAAGCGGATCTTCAACATACAGCGCCCGCCCATACAGCATGGCGTATACCTCAAAATACACGTCGTGGGCCAGTATGCTTTCATTCTTCTTGGGAGTCGAGGGCACTTTCACAAGAAGCGCCCTGTTGATCAGCATCGTACAGCCCCAGACCTTTCGCAGAAACAATCCATCCACACGCCCCCTTACGCGCATATCGCTCAGGCGTTGCTGGCTTTTGACGAGGATGTTGCCGGATTCGTCCATGGTACTAAAATCGCTGTAGGCCATGAGCGGCTCCGGGCTGCTTCCGCCCATGCGATCAAGCATCCGCTCCAGCTTTTTCGGATGCCATTGATCATCCTGGTCACAGAACGCGAACGCATCGTAGAGATCCGCCCGCGCCTTCGCCATGCGGATGAGCGCGTGAAAGTTCAGGAACGCGCCATGGGGGCCGGTGGTATTGACCGTAAACTCAATGCGCGAATCCTTTGCTTTGTATGCTTCCAGTATGGAGATGGTAGCGTCGCTGGAGCCATCATCGCGGACAAGAAGCACCCAGTCGACATGCGTTTGCGCAAGGATACTGTCCAATTGAGCCCGAAGATACCGCTCTCCATTGTAAGTCGCCATCAGAATCAGTACATGCCGCAATAATAACTCCCTCCCTTCCATCTCGGATCATGGCCGGCCCATCAGTTTTCGAAGGTGATGATCACATGATGGCTGACCTGCTTTTCGGGCGGCGGGAGCTGCATGTAATCACCGTAAACATTCCGAAGATATCCGTCAGCGCCCGAAGGCGCAGCGACAAGCGCGTCCTCAAACCGCACCGTCTGAACCCCGTCGAAAAATGACCGCGGCGCAATTTCACGATCCTTATAACAACCCGAGTAATTGAACATATATTCACACTTGTCAAAATCGTATTTCTGGAGCGTCCGGTCCAATTTCTTTAAAAGTTTGTCGCCGTTGAATAATTTCCCGATGCGCGTGATCATCGCAAAGCGGATGAGCGCTTGTTCGATCCGGGAACGGCGGACATTGGTCGACACGTTATCGATCTGCGTGAACTTGTACAGCGCCTTGATAAAGTTCAGGTGGAAAACGTGCATTTTTCTGCGCAGCTTGCCGGAGGGCAGGCCGTCCAGCGGAAACACATCCGTCCAAACACCGATTTCCGCTTTATACTGGCCGTGATCCCAGAGAATCTTCATATTGTTGTCCACGACGCGGGTGTAATAGCACTTGTAGGTGCGCGATGAGTCCATCGTACGCACCTCGTAATTGTCCGGAAGGTAGGATTTTGCCACTTTGACGAATCGGTTATAATCGCTTCGGGGAATTCCAATATCCACGTCATCGTCCCAGGGAATGAAGCCCTCGTGACGAAGGGCGCCGATGAGCGTCCCCCCGATGATAAAATACCGAATATTCTCCGCTTCGCAAATGCGCTTGATCTGTTTTAGCGTTTTGAGTTCGATATTCTGCAGCTTTGCCAGCGATTCGTTCCTTTGCGGTTCAATCATGTCCTACCCCTCCATTTGCCGCTTGCGGTGTGTCGCTTCGGGCCGATAGCATTCAACTGTCTGGTCGACCACCGCACCCCAGCTGAAAGCCTCGGATCGCACACGAGCGGCCGTTTTCAATGTCTCGCTCGATTCGCTCGCCAGTGCGTCCCTCAATGCGCCGCGGAGCGAATCGATTTTGCCCAGCTCAAACGTCAATCCCGCGCCGTCCAGCACGTCCGTGTTCTCCGGAATGTCGCTGACCAAGCACAGGCAGCCGTGGCTCATCGCCTCAAGCAGCGTCATCGGCATGCCCTCGATGCTGCTGGGCAGTACATAGAGGAAACAGTTCGTGTAGAGTTCGTCCAGGATTTCGCCGGAGGCAAAACCCGTCATGATCACGCGTGTATCCTTCGCCGCCTTTTCCCGGATGGAGCGGAAGTAGTCGTCGGCATGGCTGTTATCACCGGCGACGACCAATTTCATGTCAGTATCAAGCGCGGCAAAGGCATCAAGCAAGTCGTGAAGACCCTTTTCCGGCACGATCCTTGCCAGAAAGAGGATGTAGCCACCCGCTTGAAGCCCCCATTTTTCGGTGATGCGTCGCGCGGGACGATTCACAGCGCAATCAACACCATTTCCGATCAGCCTCGTCTCACGGCCATACCGTGCGCGGAAATACTCCTGTACGCCCCTTGAGAGCACGATCACCTCGTCTGCGTACTTCGCCGCGCACCTCTCGCCAAACAGCAGAAAACGTGTTGCGAAGCCCCCCCATTTGGCGCGCTGCCAGTCTAGTCCGTGGATGGTAGCCACCGTGCGCTTCTGGGCGAGCTTAGCGATCGGCAGCATCGCGCAGGAGCCTTCGGCATGTACATGAATCACGTCATAGCGACCGCACGCAGCCATCAGCATCGCAAAAAATGCATAGATGACCGCGTTGAGGCTGCGGCTTTCCAGTGTGAACGCGCGGCGGATCCGCACGCCCTTATAGCGGGCCATGCGCTCGTCGCCGGGCCGGTAACGGTTGATCAGCGTCACATCGACGCCCTGCTCCGCCATCCGGACGGCCAACTCTTCCACAACCGATTCGACGCCGCCCTCCCGGCCGGGCACGCGCTTATGCCCCAGCATCACCACGCAAAGCCCTTCCCCGTTTGGCTTACTTCTCATCGGGGATGAACCTATTCTCACGCAGACTGTAACGATTCCCTTTGAACAGCTTGTGCTTGGCAATCCACCATGCGGGAACCCATATGCGTTTGTGCATCGCAGGGGACGCGCTGCCGATCATCCAGCAGTTCCGATCACAGTGTTTCACTTGGTTGCGCACCTTTTGGGCCTGCTCACTGTTCCAAAGCTCATCCCATGTCATCTCGTTGAGGTTCCCCATCGACGCTTTTTCGGCCATACCGTTGCATGGCAGCACGTCGCCGAAGGGGTCAATGAAAAAACCGTCATCTGACATTTCGCACGGCAGTAGCCGCTTTTGGCCATAGATGTAGTTGATCAGGCCGTGGTTAAAATAAGCGCGGAACCACTTC
This sequence comes from Bacillota bacterium, assembly GCA_023421395.1. Classification (GTDB taxonomy): domain Bacteria; phylum Bacillota; class Clostridia; order Christensenellales; family Aristaeellaceae; genus JAEZHK01. The sequence continues at coordinate 38,658 of JAEZTL010000017.1, forward strand.
TTGGGGGATTTGGATGTCAGCAAATTGTTGATCAGGTCTTCAAAACAACGGCTGACCTCCCCCTTATCGTCAATTTTGTTGTCGTTTTTTCGGAAATAGAACGAATTGTGAAGCGTCGCTGTCGCGAACTCCATCCCCAATTCGTCTGAAAGCCTGTAGAGGGGAACAAGGTCGTGGCAATTCATGTCCTGCACAGTCATGCCAAAGCCTACGTCCGGATGCTTCATCTCCACCAGCTTCCGGAGCGTATCGTAGCCGCGGTTAAAACCGTCCGGGATACCACGAATCGCATCGTTGGTTTTCTGCAGCCCTTCGATGCTGATGCGGATCCCGACATTGGGGAACTCCTTACATAGCGCGATAATGCGGTCCGAAAAATAACCATTGGTCGATATGACAATGCGGTCGGTTTTTTTATACAGTTCTCGGACAATCTCGGGTATATCCTGCCGTACAAAGGGTTCTCCGCCGGTAATGTTGGTGAAAGCCATCTCGGGCAGCTTCCGAATTACATCCAGCGTAATTTCCTCAGAGGGCTTTGAGGGGTATTTGAAGCAGTCACACATGTTACAGCGGGCATTACAGCGATATGTGACGATAACCGTGCCGTACAGATTGCTTTTAGCCATCTTCTTTGACTCTTGTATCCTTTCTTGTCAGAAGGCCTATCTTTACATCCTGCGTGATTGGAGCGCTCAGCCTTCGGAGCAAACGCTCTGATCGTTGATCACATCGCGCCCTTTCCCGTCACGACGCTTCGCACCGTCAGAAACAGGAGCTTGATGTCGACCCACAGGTTGTGGTGATGCACGTACTTCATATCCAGCCTCATCCACTCTTCGAACTTGATCTCGTTACGCCCGCGCGCCTGCCAGTAGCAGGTGAGGCCGGGCTTGACCAGGAGCCGCTGCATCTCGTAAGGGCCGTACTGCTCCACTTCCTGGGGCAGCGGCGGCCTGGGGCCGACCAGCGACATATCCCCCAGGATGATGTTGACAAGCTGCGGCAGCTCGTCGATGCTGGTTCTGCGGATGAACCCCCCGAAGCGGGTGATGCGGGGATCGTTCCGGATCTTAAAGACCGGTCCGTCCATCTCGTTCTGATTCCGGAGATCCTCGAGGCGGTCTTCGGCGTCCACCGTCATACTTCTAAATTTCAGGAATTTAAATACCTTTCGATTTTTCCCGACCCTGTCCTGCACAAAGATTGGGCCGCCTGTTGGATCGTCCAGGTAGATGATTATGGACACGACGACAAGGAAAGGAAAGAGTGCGATCAACCCCACGCTGGACAATACGATGTCCATCGTCCGTTTTACAATGATATACAAGCGGGTGTCGTTGGAATAGGTCCGAAGATTAGACCGCGAAGCCAAGCTCGAGTGCTTGGTTAAGCCTAAAGGAGTATCTTCATGGTACTCGCATTCTCTCTGGGTCATATGACACTTCCCTCCATACGCAATACGGCAGGATTATTCATTTCTCGTGTTGAATCAACTGCGTGAACGGATAATCCGAGTTTGGGCCAAGGAGAGCTTTGACCGATAAATCTCTGTGCCATAAGACTTTTAGAGTTTTGCATACCACGGATTCGTTCGATGTCCATAGACGCGGACTGGTTTTCGGAAGTATCCTCCCTAACAAGTCCGGTCCCGCAGCTTGATTTCTGATACTGCATATCCACTTGGATTTTGTAGCCATCGCACAATAAACAGCTCGATAAAACGCCTGATTTCTGTGCAATATACCCTGCCTCTAGCATCGAACGAGCATTGAAAAACTTAAAAAGCTTTCCATTCTTTCCAACCCTGTCCTGAACAAAGATCGGGCTGCCCGTCGGATCATCCAGGTAGATGACCGCGGCCACAACGATCAGGAAGGGGAGAAGAACAGCAAGCGCCAAGATCGACAGCAGGAGATCCATGGCGCGCTTCGCGATCAGATAAAAGGCGGATTCTTGAGCGCAAACCCGAACAACCGGCTGCGGATTGACACGCTTCCGCTCCGGTTGAATCAAAGGGACCTCATCGTCCCAATCGGATTCTCGTTGAATCATGTGCCGCTTCCTTTCGTTAACTGAGGTGCGAATCAGCGTCTGTCGCCGGATAGCCGCAGGCCGTACCAGGAAAGGGGCGAGGTCTTTACGCCCGGCATGGGATACTCATCCTCTCAAGACAACGACCAGCTTGTAACGCAACAGATTTCTCCCCGTGATTGCGCCGGTTCATCGAGACTGCAGGCAACAGCCGTCCGCGCGCGAAACGCTCAGGCGAATACCAGCTGACCGTGACGGAGCCCGGGAGCAAGTCCGTACCCCTTGCCACGGTTTATACACGCTTTTATCCTCGCACCAACATCTGAAGACGCGCTCCACAACACACGGGTTGGGAGAGAGCCAATCACACCGACGCGGTTGCGGCGGAAAACCGGGCTCCCGGCAGAGTCGCCGGCAAAGAACAAGGGTGCGACCGCTAGCGCGAATAAAGCCAGTACAAAGATACCGGCCCCTGCAAGCAGAATATCCAAAAGGTCTCGGAAGAAAAGGCGGGACGCCACGCCGCGGTTGAAATGTTCGCCAAACCAACCATGGGCTTGCGCGCTATGGCTTTGGAAAGCGGCCACCGTGAGCATCCTGTCCAGCAAATTGTATCGCTCGCCATTACAGGTCATGTAATGTTTGTTAATCATATCCATCCCAATTGCCCGGTAATAAGCATCAGGGATCTGCGTTTGCTTTTCCCCGAAGGTGGTACTCGGCCCCACGGAGCGGGCGTGAAATCCTCTTCCGCTCCAGCGGCGAACTTCATTCCCGGCGCAGCCAAATTGGAAAGCCCGCTGCCTTCCTGCCAATTATACCATTTCTATCATCATACAACAAGTGAGCCCGGTCATCTTAAAGGTATCTTAATAGAGTTTCGGCGTGGCGGCGACATCCCGCAGCCGTTGCGGCTTCGCGCTTTCCGCCGCAAATTCAAGGGGGCGATTACGCTGCGGACGCAAATGCACCCTTGATCATGAAACCCGGCTCTGGCTCTGAGACATCGGCCCGGGAGCGGCCCGGTGCGGCGGGCTCCCGGCTCCAGGAGGCTCGGACAGTTAAGCAACCTCGTCGTATCGTCAGATCGCTCCCGGCGACAGGTTCGCCGGGAATGCGTTGGTGTCTCAGTGCGCGCACCGGAGGCAAAAGCAACGCGATCCGTCCGCGCGCAGCCCGGAAACCCGCGAGGGTTTCAGGCGCGCCGGCCTTCCCCTTCGCACCGAAAATTCTCAGGCATCGGGGATGCTTTAGCGCCCCGGTTCCCGGGGCTTCGGGCGGCTCTGATCACTTTCCACGCCGCCGGGCCGCCCCGCGCAAACAATCTTTGAGCACATTCCGCCTTCATGGTATTGCGTTATCTTTGTTCATATTATATACTGATTCCATACTGAGCATGGGAGGATGGATGGTTCATGAAGAAATTGTTAGCCGTTTGCCTTGCGATGGTGCTGTTGCTCTCGATAACCGCGACTGGCTACGCGACCGAATACCTCGGCCTGGCGACGGGCGGCACAACCGGGACGTACTACGCGCTCGGCGGCGATATTGCCGCGCTGTGGATGGCCAACATTCCGGACCTGGACGTCACGGCGCAGTCGACGGGCGGCTCGAAAGCCAACATCATGCTCATCAACGACGGCGAGGCGGAACTGGCCACCGTGCAGAACGACGTCATGTACTACGCGTACCAGGGCGACAAGGATTTCTTTGACGGACAGGTCATCGATTCCTTCACCGCGATCGGCGCCCTTTACCCCGAACTGGTGCAAATCGTCGTCGCCGCGGACAGCGGCATCAAGACGGTGGCGGATTTGAAAGGGCGCAACGTGTCGGTCGGCGCCGTCGGCTCCGGCGTCTATTTCAACGCGGTGCAGGTTCTTGAGAACGCCGGCCTAACCCTCGGCGATATCATCGCGCACCACTACTCCTTCGACGAATCCGCGACCGCCTTCCAGAACCAGCAGATTGACGCCTTCTTTGTGACGTCGGGCCTCCCGAACACCTCCATCATCGAGGTTGCCAACAAGCGCGATGTCAACCTGATCGGCCTTGACGAGGCCGCGCTCAAGGCGCTCATGGACAAGTACAGCTTCTATGTGCCGGTGACCGTACCCGCCGGCACGTACAGCGGGATGACGGAGGATGTTACCGTGCCCGCCGTCAGCGCCGTGCTGATTTGCTCGAACAATCTGAGCGAGGACATCGTGTACCAGCTCACCAAGGTGCTGTTCGAGAAAACCGCCGACCTGACCCACGCCAAGAAGGCGATGATCTCCGCGGAATCCGCGGTGAAGGGCATTCCGGTCCCGTTCCACCCCGGCGCCAAGCGCTACTTTACCGAGCTTGGACTGATTAAGTAGTCATCAAAAAGAACCACGCAATGGCGCCGCCGCGCCAGGCCCGTCCACCTTCGGACCGGGCCTGGCGCGGCGGCGGGTTTCGCGCATGCAGGCCGGGTGGTCCAGGCAGCGGTCGCCTCGGACCGGCTTGTCCGGGTGCGCGGAGGCGTCTATCGGGTGCCCCTTTGCGCATGGTTCAGGAAAGGAGCGAGCATGATGCCCGATCGCGAAAACAGGCGCGACGACGAAGTGCTTCCGGATATCTCGCCCTCTGAAACGGTTACCAAAGCGGATATCAGCGACATCATGGCCAAGTTCGACCGGGAATCGGCGTTTCGGACCCTCACGGGGTACCGTGGCGTCATCATCTCCGCGGTGCTCATTCTTTTTTCCGCGATCCAACTGGCCAGCACGTGGTGGATCATTCCCTCCACCCACATGCGGCCGCTGCACCTTTGCTTCGTCATGACGCTGGCCTATCTGCTCTATCCCGCGCGCAAGGGCGGCCGAAAGGATACGTTGCCCTGGTATGACGCGGCGCTCGCGCTCGTCTCCATCGCGGTGTGCCTCTATCCGGTGGTCTTCTTTGGCAAAATCGTATCGCAAAACGCGCTGGACCCGTATGAGCTCATCCTCGGCGGGGTCGCGCTGGTCCTGTTGTTCGAGGCGTGCCGGCGCGTCGTCGGGCTCCCGATCGTCATCATCGCGCTCGCCTTCGTCGCGATCGGTTTCTTCGGGCGTTCCATGCCCGGCTTCCTGGGCAATCGGGGTTTTTCGCTCAAGAACATCATCCGGCATTTGTTCTATACCCAGGAGGGCGTTTTCGGCACGCCGCTGGGCGCATCGTCTACATTCATCTTTCTGTTTATCCTGTTCGGCGCTTTTCTGGAAAAGACGGGGGTTGGGGACTTCTTCATCGACCTGTCCAACGCGATCGCGGGTACGCGCCGCGGCGGGCCCGCGAAGGTTGCCGTTTTGACCAGCGCGCTGGAGGGAACGGTTTCCGGAAGTTCCGTGGCCAATACGGTGGGCTCCGGCAGTTTCACCATCCCGATGATGAAGAACCTGGGCTACCGGCCCGAATTCGCGGCTGCCGTTGAGGCGGCGGCGTCCACGGGCGGGCAGATCATGCCGCCGGTCATGGGCGCCGCGGCGTTTCTGATGAGCGAAATCATCGGACTGCCCTATTCGGTCATCGTCAAAGCGGCGATCATTCCAGCGCTGCTCTATTTCGCGGGAATCTACATCATCACGGACATCGAGGCCCGAAAGCAGGGGCTCAGAGGCTTAAGCCGGGATCAAATGCCGGTGCTCCGGCGCGTCATGCTCGAACGCGGGCACCTGATCCTGCCGCTGGTCGCCATCGTCTGGGTTCTCTCCAGCGGATATACGCCGACCTATGCGGCGCTGATCGGTTTGATCTGCGCCGCGGCGGGCAGCTACCTTCGCACCGCGGCGGAGCTTCTCGTCTCGCTCTTTCGCGGCGCCAAGCGCGAAAGCACGGGTGCGATCATCCGCCGCAGCAACGGCCTCCGGCTGCGCGATTACCTGACGGCGCTGGAGAGCGGCGCCAGGTCGATCATCGGCGTGGCGCTGGCCTGCGGCGTCGCGGGCACCATCGCGGGCATGATTACGCTGACGGGCATCGGCCTCAAGATGGGCGCGGGCCTGACCGCGCTCGCCGGCGGAAGCATCCTGCTGCTGCTGATTTTTACGATGCTCTCGTCCATCGTACTCGGCATGGGCGTCCCGACCACCGCGAATTACCTGATCACCTCGACGATCATGGCGCCCATCGTGGCCAAGGCTCTCGCGGCCGCGCTCCCGGACGTATACGGCGCGCTCGCCCTGCTGAATCCGGGCTACGCCGTGCTGCCCGCGCATATGTTCACGTTCTACTTCGGCATCATCGCCGACATCACCCCGCCCGTGGCGCTGGCGGCCATGGCGGGCGCGGCGATCGCGAAGTCCGACCCGCTGAGGACCGGCATCGAAGCTTCGCGGCTGGCCATCGCGGCCTTCCTGGTGCCCTACATCTTCGTGTTCAATCCGCAGATGCTGATGCTGAACGCCGCGTGGTACGATGTTGCCCGGATCGCCGGCACGTCGCTGATCGGCATGTTGGGCATCGGGATGTGCGTGGAGAAGTTCTGGACCAGCAAGCTGAGCATCCCGCAGCAGCTGCTCGCCCTGGCGGGTGGGCTGATGCTCATCGATCCGGGCGGAGTGACCGACCTTGCCGGCATCGTGCTGATCGCCGTCGTCCTCGTATGGCAGAAAATCCGGCCGACGCAGGCCCCGGGGGAGAGCCTGGCGTAGCGCGGCCCCGGCCCAAAATAGGCAAGGCAAACCCGGACGCCTCATCGGACGGGCGGGAGAGCGAGTTTTCGCTTGCCCGCCCACCCGGGCGGCCGGGTTTTTTGCTCCCGGCGTCCGCGCGGGAAAGCGGCGCGCCGACAATACGGCGCTTTGGGGGGATCAGCCGATCCCCTGGGCAATCATCGCGTCGGCCACCTTCAAAAAACCGGCGATGTTGGCCCCGGAAATATAGTCGTTCTGATGGCCATAGGCTTTGGCCGCATCGTCCATCTGGCGGTAAATGCGCCCCATCACATGCTTGAGCTGCTCGTCCACCTCGTCAAACGACCAGGAAAGCCTCATGCTGTTCTGCGTCATTTCCAGCGCGGAAGTGGCGACGCCGCCCGCATTGGCCGCCTTTCCGGGGGCGAAGAGAACGCCGGCTTTTTGGAATGCGTGAGCCGCCTCGGGAACCGTGGGCATGTTCGCCCCCTCGCCAACGGCGAGGCAACCGTTTTTGATCAGGGTCTGGGCGCTTTCCAGAGACAGTTCATTCTGCGTGGCACAGGGCAACGCAATGTCACAGGGCACATCCCAAACGCTTCCGGTCTCCCGGTAGCTTGCGCCCGGGACGTACCTTACGTATTCGCTCAGCCGCTTCCGCTCCACTTCCTTGATACGCTTTACGGCGTCCAGCCTGATGCCTTCGGGATCGTACACCCAACCGGTGGAATCGCAGAGCGTGACCACCTTCGCGCCGAGCTGCTGCGCCTTTTCGCAGGCGTAGATCGCCACGTTTCCGGCGCCGGAAATGACCACGGTGGCGCCGTCGAGTCCCTTTCCGTGGCTGTGCAGCATTTCGTCCATCAGGTACATCAGCCCGTAACCCGTGGCCTCCTTGCGAGCCAGCGATCCGCCGTAGGTCAGCCCTTTGCCGGTCAGCACGCCCTCGTACAGCCCGGTCAACCGCTTGTACTGCCCGTACATATAGCCGATTTCCCGCGCGCCTACCCCAATGTCACCCGCGGGCACGTCGATATCCTTGCCGACGTACCGGCTCAGCTCCGTCATGAAGCTCTGGCAGAAGGACATGACCTCGTTGTCGCTCTTGCCCTTGGGGTCGAAGTCACTTCCGCCCTTGCCTCCGCCGATGGGCAGGCCAGTGAGCGCGTTCTTGAAAATCTGTTCGAAGCCGAGAAATTTCAAAATGCCCGCATTGACGGACGGATGAAAGCGCAGCCCGCCTTTGTATGGGCCGATCGCATTGGAAAACTGTACGCGGTAGCCCTTGTTGACCCGGATGTTTCCGCAGTCATCGCGCCACGCCACGCGAAATGTGATCACCCGATCCGGTTCGGTAATCCTCTCCAGAATTCCGTGCTCCCGGTACCTGGGGTTGGAATTCACCACGGGAGACAGCGCCTCAAGCACCTCCGTCGCGGCCTGATGAAATTCATTCTCTCCCGGATTCCTTCGGATCAGGTCGCCCAGCACTTCCTTGACGTACTCCAAAAAAACACTTCCCCGTCACATAATCGCAGTGCATTGTGCAATCGCACAACGCACCGTTTATGATTATACAGAAAAGCGCATACACAAGTCAAGCGTTCCGGCGGATTTTGCGGGCGCGCGGCCGCGCCCGGGCATTGCAATTCCACCCAGTCGAGGCAGGCGTGTTCACCCTTCGAAGCGCAAAGAAAGGGCTGCCTCCGGCATCACAGGCTGAAGGACATGAGCAGGTACCAGCCGGACTGGATTTTCGAATCCATGGCCAGCAGGACGCCCGGCGTCCCGGTTTCGGGATCGGGAATGGCCACTTCGACCTCATATTCGCCTTGCGTCAAGTCGTCCAAGTCCACGTCCACCGTCACCGGCGCGCCGGGAAGCACCTCCTGAAGGTTCAACTCCAGAGGGATTCGGCGCGCGGCGCCCGCCGAGTCCGTCAAGCGCAGGCAGGGAGTCCATCCGAAATAGAAGGGGGCGTTCCCGTCGTTCTGCCAGGTGACGGACAGCGCGGCCTTCCCTTCCGAGGCGTCAAGCCGCGCGCTCGAAACCAGCAGGCGGTAGCCAACGGTCCGGTTCAGGCGGTCGAGGGCCGCCTGCAACGGCCCGTCCCGGGGCACGTCGACAAAGCTGCCCGGCCCGATCCAACTGGTATGGCAGGATTCGAACAGGGAAATCGTCCGGTCCAGATTGTCGCCCAGCAGGTCCCGTATCGTCATGGAAGTGGAAAGTTCACCCCCGACCGGGGCGTCCCGCCAGGCGTCCGGCATCCTGACGAGCGAATTCTCGCCCGTTTCGTCGTACTCGCCGCCGGAAGCGATCCAGTCCAGCCACGCCAGCGTCGCGCCCGGTTCACCCGATGTGTCATTGTACAGGCCAAATCCGTTTTCCGCCGCGAAGCGGAAGGGCCTTCGCATCATCAACCGGACGGTTTTAAACGCGTCCGCATAGGCCTGGGCATATTGGTCGCGAATGGATTCTTCGGGCATTTTTCCGGCCTTTTCATGGATGTGCCATTCTCCCCAGTGTCCCAGCGAGCCAAGCTCGACGTACGCCACGAACGAATCCCCATCGTAATGCGCGCCCAGAGCGGCGATCGCCCGCCGGTGCGCGTCCATCAGAACGGGGTTGTCGTAATCGGGGCAATAGCCCGAGCCGTAGTCGACCTTGTAGAATTTTCCGTCGCCGGTCAGATCGTACAGCCAGCCCGGGATGTCCAGGTGTTTCTTTTTACCCGGCAGATCCATCACAAAGCGGAGGATCAGCCGCTTCCCTTCGGCCCGCCACTTGTCGAAATGATTCTGCGCTTCAAAGCCCTCGAAATCGTACTCACCGGGCTGGGGCTCAAAATCCGCCCAGCGCAGGTTGGCGTAGACGAGGGTGAAGGGCTGCTGCCGGGGCGCGGGGTCTCCGGCCCAGGCCGCGTTGCCGATGAACGGATTGACGAGCGCCTGGTCGCTGGGCGCATACGCCACCGTGACCGTGACGGCCGAAGCCGGGCACGCCAAGACGAGAAAGATCAGCGCCGCCGTCAGGAATCGGTGCATATGCGCGCCTCCGATCAGTCGATATAATCGCCGCTGTACTGCACGAGCGTCACGTCGTCAATGCCTTCCGTGAAGCGCAGCGCATCCACAAATCCCGTGCGGCCGCGCTTGACGCGCACCTCGACGGCCATTTCGACGTCGCGTTTGCGCAAGGTCTTGGATTTGATTTTGTACGGGCAGGTGCCCAGCGCGCGCCGGATTTTTTCTTCCATCCCGTGACCGGAATAATGCACCAGCAGGATGTACATTTCATCTCGCCGGCCGCGGCTCCTCTTCAGGATCAGCAGCGTGACCGCCATCACAGCCAGTACGAACAGGGCGACGCTGAACATGCCCGCCCCGACGGCGATGCCCGATGCCACCGCCCAGAACAGGTACAGCAGATCCATCGGGTCCTTGATCGCGGTCCGGAAGCGGACGATGGACAGCGCGCCCACCATGCCCAGAGACAGAACCATATTGGACTGAATGGTCAGGATGATGGCGCAGGTCAGCACGGTCATGCCCACCAGCGACGCGGCGAAGGAGCGGCTGTACACGACGCCCGCGTAGGTCTTGCGGTACAGCCCGTAGAGGAGCAAGCCAACCACCAGCGACAAAATAATATACCCGGACGCGCGCATCAGGGTCTCCAGGTTGACGGCCTGCAGGACCTCCCCGCTCTCCAGAAAGGACTTCTTGAAAATATCCCGAAAACTCAGCGCGCTGTCCATTGTAATCCCTCCGTGCGTTCTATGGATCGGTCCCGCGCCGCCGCGTCGCAGCACAGCACATACTTGGATGCCGCCGTCAACTCGCCGGCCCGCGGAGGCAGCAGGCGGCGGACCGCCGCGGGCAGAAAGGTTGTGAATTTGATTTCCAGGATCATGACGTCGGCGGGCAGCGTTTCCATCGCCGGCAGCGATGGGTCAAACAGATCGAAAACGCCGAAGCCTGCCCGAACATGCCGGTCAAAGGTGATGCGTACGTCGCCCGCTTCCATCACAAAGGGTTCCCGGTCATAGTCCACGATCACGCGGGGCCGCATGATCCTCGAGGTGCATTCAAAGTAGAATTCCCGGAGCAGGTTGTGCTTGCTCCGCAAAAGAAACCCGTACTCCCCCTCCAGCAGGCGGTCGGCCTCTTCCCGCGTGACCGGCGCGCTCTCCTTGCGGATGTACTGGCCAACCTTGGACTTGCGCTCCAGGCGAATCACGCGGTCGGAGCAGTTGTATACCCGCAGGCGGTATTTTGACCGGGTCAGGATACCCTGCTCCTTGTCTTCATAGGCGCTCTGCCAGTAGTCGTCAAAGTAGAGACTCCGGATGTGGTACTCCCCTTCGGGTCCCGCGTTTTCATCCCGCCGCATGACAGGCGCCATGCGCGCGCGCATGAGCGCCCAATCCGGCATGTTGATGAGGTACTTGAGCTCGTGTCGGTACGCCATGGTCAGTTGGTCACCGTCCCATCCTCGTTGACTGTGAAAGAGCGCATGCCGCTGTGCGCGCCTGACGCCGTAATCTCCTGGTCGAACGACCTTTGTGTATAGCCGCTTTCGTTGGTTGCGGTGACCCGCCAATAATAGGTGCCCTCCGGCGGCAGATCCAGCTTGGCCGAGAGTGAAAGCTGACCCTCGCTCTCCCAGAGGACCGTCTCCGGCTCAAACGTCCAGTCGTTGGCCACCTGAACGTCGTACCGGACGAATTCCCCGTCGAAATCGTAAGCCGCTTCCCAGCCGAGGGTCACCTCTCCCCGGTCGGCCTGCGCGTCCCCCTGGTAAAAGGGCATCGGCTTTTCGATTGATTCCAGGTAGAACCGGTAGGCCCGGTCCGTGTCGAAGGGCGTATACCGGTAGATCAGTTCCAGCTGATCCGACGGTACCTGCATGTTGATCTGGTCGGGCATGCGGCGCGTGAATCCGTCCACCACATCGCGGTACTTGCGGATGATCGAGGCGATTCGCTCCGCCGTGATCGTCTTGCGCAAGGCTTCAACCTTGGCGGTCAGCGCGTTGCGGAACCTGTCCACCTTCAGCATCCGGTTGAACAGCACCACACCCCAGTAGTCCGATATGCCCCGCGTCCATTCGCCCTCGACCCAGGCATCCTCCCTCAGTTCATCCTCGTAGTAGCACATGGAACCGTCGCCGTCCCAGCACAGGTAATACCAGGTGTGGCTGTTCACGGGGCTGTAGAGGAAATAGTTTTGCGCGTTGCTGTCCGGGTTGGCCATGAGGATGTTGAAGGCCAGGTAGCTGGTCAGATTGTCCAGATCAAAGTAGTGATCGACGATGTCCTCGATGGGCCGGGTATAATCGTTCACGGCGTCCAGCATGTTCAGCAGCTTTGTGTGGTCGCTGCCGGTCTTGGGCTCCAGAATTTCCGCAAACGACGTCGCATCGTATTCCGGGTCATCCGCGAGGCGCAGTTTGTCGGGGTACCGGTACAGTTCGCACATGTTCGCCTTGTACAGGTCTCCCCCTCTGCTCAGGCCGTGGTTGCGCAGGAACCGTTCGTTGGGAAGCTCCACCTGGGTGAACAGCCCGTAATCCACAAACCCGTCGGACGCATCCCCGCCCGTTTCGTCCTTGATATAGACATGGACGAACTGCGTCCTGAGGCTGACCATGCCCGGGACGCCCTGAAGGAGATTGAAAAACAGCATGTTTCTCAGCCGCGTCGGATCGCTCGGGTGCTTGTTGATGGCGATGTCGCGCTGCCCCCGCCACAACCCGGCCTTGTCCATCAGGCTGATGCGATAGGATTTTTGGGGGTAGCCTGTGCTCGTCCGGCCGCGCACGTTGATGGCGGCGTTGATCTCCGAGACGCCATACCCCACCTCGCCGGGCAGCGGCCCATGCTCATCCCCCACCTGGAAAAGAACCGCCGCCTTGATCTTTTCGAAATTATACGCGCCCGGCAGGTTCTGATAGCCGTTGATTTCTTCAAACGTGTTGTCCGTCCCGTCGGCATGATTGCCCATGCGGACGGTAATGTAGAAGCACACCAGGCCGTCCGGATCGCTGGCGGAATAGAGCGACAGGTCGTCCTTGAGCCCCACCGCATTGATGTCCGGAACCGCTGCCTTTGTGATGGCCGGGGTGGCGGACGGCGCCGCGGCGCCGTCAACGGGCGCGTCCGGCGCGCACCCGGACAGCAGCGCGCAAAGCATCAGGATCAGCGTGAAACAGCGTTTGCGCTTTTTCACAGGCGCACCTCCCTGTCCGGCTTTGGGGCTTGTGCGCGTTCGGCACGGCCGTCCAAAAAGGACGCGGCCTTCGACCACAGGCTCACCTTCCGGGGCAGCAGCACCGGCTGACTGCAGAACACGTAGAGGTCAATCCGCCTGACGTAGAAGATCAGGCGGGTCAGCGCGACCAGGTACATCGCGACGCCCGCCGCCACCAGGCCGGTGCCGTAGAAGAGCGGCGGGCCATCGAGGGTTCGCGCCGTGACCAGAACGTTGATCAGAAAGAATGTCGCGTTGGCGCAAAGCGCGCCTTTTCGGTCGTTGAAATACAGCAGAATGAGCGCCAGGCTGTTTCCGATGGCATACGCGCTGTAGCCGATCACCATGACCTGAAACATGGCGATCATGTCCGCCGTGAAGCCGATTGTCTGCAGAAAATAGCGCATGACGACGGCATAGGCGACCATCGCGATCATCTGAACCCGCGCGAGCTTCAGAATTTCCTGCCTCATCGTGGCGATCATGCCCTCCCGGGCGTCGATAATCTCCTTCAGCGTGCCGCCTGCGAGGATCGCATCGAAATAGCGGCGGTACTTCCGATAGAAATTGACCTCCACCGACACGACAAAACTGACATTGGCGGGAATCATCACGAGGAATGCGTAGAACGCCGCCACGTCGTGCAGCGGGGCCTGCCGGAACGGGCCGCTCACCGTCTCACCCAGCGGGCCGAACCACATCAGAACCAGATGCGCGAACGAGCCCGCGATGCCCAGGAAGCCGGTGGCGATCAGATCCGGAGCAACGCCGAACCATTCGACAAACCGGAACGCGCTGCCCGCGCCGGCGGGAAAGTATCGGAGCAGGACACCCGTATTTCCGACCAGCATCGCGCCGTAACCGGCCGCCAGCGCCGCCATCAGCGCGGTTTCGGGGTTGACCCCGGCGGAGATCAGCGACGCCCCAAGAACCAGCGCCACCGCGATCCCCGCGGAGAATACCGCCAGGATGCGCCGGTAGTCCTTCACCGCGGTGATATACGCCATCTGCAGCCATATCGGAATCAGCTCCATGAACATCAGCCCGTTGAGCGCCCTAACGACGACCGGGATGTCCGGCGCCTTCGACAGCAGAAGCGCGTACGCCGCTCCGCCCGGCGCCATCAGAAGCACCGATGCCCCGATGAACGACGGAATCACCCGGTCGGCCGCGTCCCGGTAGAGCATGTCTGAGACATAGCGCGACAGAAATGTTTGAAGTACGTTTGACAGCAGCATCGACAGCAGCATGGCGTAGACGATCATGGATACCAGCGTCTCCCGGGCGCGCTCGGTGGCGCCGGCGGATCTGGCCAGCGCCTGAATGCCGACGAGGAGCACCATCGCCAGAATCATTGTGCCGGAACTGACGACGCTCGCGTACGCATAGGCGCGAATCTTCCGGACGGCGCCGCGGCCCACGAAGAGTTTTTTCAGCTCAAAACCGATGCCCGCCATGCGTTTCTCCCCATCCCTTCGTACAGCACCCGCTGAAAGACCTCTTCATACCGCTCCAGCATGGTCGCCTGCCGGTAATGCGCGTACACGCGCCTGCGCCCGGCCTCGCCCATTCGCGCGCGAACCTTCTCATCCGCGCATAGGGTCAGCATCGCCCGGGCCAGCGCGCTCTGGTGCATCACCGGCACGCACAGCCCCGCAGGCCCGAAATCGTCCGCCGGCCCCATGAGCAGCTCCCGGCAGCTGCCCACGTCGGTGGTCACCGCGGGCCGTCCCGCGGCCAGCGCTTCCAGCACGGCCAGCGGCTGCCCCTCGGAGATGCTGGTCAGCAGGGTGAAGTCGATGCGCTCCAGATAGCCGCGCACGTCCACGCGCCCGGTGAAGACGACGTTTTTCAGCTCCAGATCCTCCTGCAGCCGCCTGCATTCCGCGAAGTACTCCTCGTCCTCCTCCGTCGGCCCCATGATGTGAAGCCGCACGTCCTGCCGCTCCAGGCAGACCAGCTTGAAGGCGTAGAGCATGGTCTTGATGTCCTTGATGGGAACGATGCGCACCACCGCGCCGATATCGATAAAGCCGTCGGGCGTCTTGGGCGGTATCCCGCTGAAGCGTTCGTAATCCACGCCGTTGGGGATGACCATGCACCTGGACGCCTCGCAGCCGATCTCCTGCTGGATCAGGCTGGCCCTTGAAAAAAGCGCGGTCACCCTCGAAGCGTAGCGGTACGCGCAGCGCGTGAACATGTAGAACATGTCGATCCACAGGTCCTTGAACTGTGGAAGCACCCAATTGGTGCGCAGGATCTCCTCTTCCCGCTCCCGGGTGTAGATGCCGTGCTCGGTCAGCACATAGGGTTTGCCCGTTCGGAGCGCGGCCATCGCCCCCAGCACCCCCGCATAACCCGCCGACACCGAATAGTAAAGGTCCGCCTGCGGGATTTCACTCCCCAGGACGTAAAGGAGCGGGAGGAACATCGACCGGACGGTCCAGAAATAGTCGATGAAGCTCACGTCCGGATGGTCGGCAAGGCAGATTTCCTCCAGCAGCCTCAAAAATTCGTGATCCATCAGGAATTCCACGTTCCGCCTCGGGTTTTTGCAAAAGAGGCCAAACACCTCGGGCCAGTCCGGGTCCTCGCTTTGCAACAGTCTGCGCACGGCCTCTTTCTGCGGCCGGGTCATCCTGGGCGCTCTGAGGACCGGGCGCAGCCGCTTTCCCTGCACGGAGTCGAGGTAAACGTCCACCACACGGTCGACATTGGGCGGAAGTTCATAGGCGTAGCGGCCCTTTTGCTTTTCCTGCGCGCCGATCGTCCAGATGGTAAACGTGTGCTGAGGCAGCCCCTTGATCAGGCTCTGGAGCCAGGAGGATACGCCTCCCGCCACAAACGGATAGCTTCCTTCGCAGATGGCGCAGATTTTCATTGCTCCACCTCCCAGCGGATGATGACCTCGGGCCCGTCCGCGCGAACCCAGTAAAACCCCTCCGAGATCTCAAAGCACGCGCCGTTCACGACCTGCCGGACCTTCCGTTCCGCTTTGAGCGCCAGCCACGCCTCGCCGTAAAACGGCGAAAGCTCCACCTGAAGCCCGTCCGGCGTTTCGCTTCTCAACACCTCAAGGCGGCCGTAGCGCTGAACCGCCGCCGCGCCTTCCGACGCGGTCGACCATTTGAGCGGAGGGTATGACGTCGCAATGTCATTCATGAGATCGGAGAACGCGGCGTACATCTGATCCCAGGTCAGGCTTCCGTTCCGCTTGGGATCCAGCACATCGTCTGGGTGAATGAAATGAGAAACGACGCCGTGCAGCAGCAGCTCCTGAGCCAGAACGTAACGGCCGTACTGGTTGGGGGCGAAACCCGCGGTGATCCGGGGCACCGAAATCGAGCCGTCCTCCTCTTCCCGGAACTCCTGAATCAGCGCGTTCACGCCTTCTTCCTTGAGGTACAGCCCCGATATGGTGCGCACCTGCCCCACCGTCTCCAGCAGCACCTCTTTCCCGGTATCGCTCAGGTAATTGGAGGGCGGCACGTACGTCCTGAACTCCGCCCCGGTCAGAAACGCGGAGCCGTACCGGTACAGTTCCCGGAGGCTGTCGGCCATCTGCCGCCCGGAAGGCCAGGTGATGTAGCGTTCGCCGCCGTACGTAAACCCGTCCGGGCAAAGGGGGATGTGGTTATAGCCGTGCAGACCGATCTCGCATCCCGATTGCAGAAGTTCCGAGGCGTAGTACCGGATCAGAGAATCATCCTCCCCTTCGGGCTCAAAGGGGCCGGAAATCTGCCTGTTGTACGTTTCGACCAAAACCCCCGTGTAACGCAGGCCATTTTCGAGCGCCAGCTTTTTCACTTCCGGCCACCAATGGTTGCGGTAAAAGCCCTGGATGTCGTAGCCAAACTCCTGGAGCAGCGCCTCGTTCGCACCCTCGGGCTGAGGGGCGGGAAAATCGTCAATAAAGACCATCCCGGCGTTGATGATCGGATAGACGATCTCATCCGCCAGCGCGAAGAGCACGGCCGTCGCCTGGCCACGTCCGTCTTTATTCTGAACGAGCGTGTTGTTGTTGACGACGATGCGGCCCCGGCCCATATCCCGCGACCACAAAAGCGGGATCGCGTGTTCGCTCCCGGTTTTCATGTGAACGTCGCAATCGTCCTCCAGTCTCACGGCCAGCGCGAAATCGTTCAAAAAGCCTCCGCAGGTATAAATCTGCTGATCGCCCCACATCGGAAGGAGTCCCGACGTATACCGTAAACTGGTGAATTCCACATATCCCCCGGCATATTCCGTAATTCCCAGCTTATGGCTCAGCATATAAAAGGCGTTGTTGTCTTGCGGCGCCATCATCAGCGCCAGCCGCCCGCCCTCCTCCACCCACTGGATCAACTGGGGCGCAATGGTCTGAAGCGCCGAAAGGTCCTGGCTGCAGATCAGAAGCGCGCGGACGCCCGTAAGGCCGATCGGCGAATCCTGGCTCATCTCCTGCCGGCGCCATGGGATGCGCATAAAATTCAGCACGTCTGCCGTCACGTTGAAGCATTCGAGCGCCGTGTCGCTCTTCGAACTGACGGCCACGACCACATCGGCGCCTTCGCGCCGAAGCACCGGCACGGGAGACGTTGCCAGGTAATCCAGCATGGTTGCCCGGGCCTCAAGCGGCAGGCCCCTTTGAACCAGCAGCACGGCGGTCAGCATCAGGAGCATCACCACCAGGGGAAGCGCCGCCAGCGACCATGATTTGTGCCTCATGCGGACCTCTTCATCCAGTATTTCAGTTTTTCTTTTCCGTCCCGGGTCCAATCGACCGGGGCATTGAGCGCGCGTTCCATCAAGGTTTTCATGCCGTTCCGGTCGTGAGACTGCACGTACACCCGCATCATTTCCAGCCAGGACCGCTCGTCGTTCGGCCAGCGGCGGTACATCCGGTGGGCCGTATCGCGGGCCCGCTGTACCTGGGCCAGCGCCAGATGATTCTGAACGGCCATGCTGAACCGCTCCGGGCTCGCCTGTCTGGCGAGGCATTGGTTCAGCGCCGACGCGAGCTGAAGCCGCTCCCGCCTGAGCAGCGGTCCTTCCAACAGACCGCTCGCGCAGTATTCATCCTCCAGCGCCAGATAGGCCGACCATAGGTTTTCGTCCGCCGGGTCCCGCTGAAGCCTCGCGCGGTACTGCTGAAGCTCCCTCTGCATGTCCTGCTGGATCTTCATCAGCGTCGCGGTTGCGTAGTGCGCGGTCTCGGGGTCCTCGTCAAAACGCGCGGCCATGAGCACGTCCAGGTGTTTTCTCGGGTTGGACTTGAGCATAGTCAGCAGCATCCCCCGCCGGTGCCTGGGATCGTTGATGAACCGGGCCTCCTCCATCGGGATGGTCTGCGGCGGCTGGCCGGCTGCGGAGGCGGCGCTCCGGCACACCCCCTCGCCTCGGCGGAACCGCAGGGCATCGGGCGCCGGGCGGCGCTCCGCGCGCGCGAGCATCCAGAGGGCGACCGGCCCGAACCCCGGCAGCAGCAGCATCGCCAGAATGGACGAGACCACCGGACGCCGCCCTCCCGCGCGGACATAGGTCACGACGGCGGCCGTCATGATCAGGTGGGCCGCGACCGCAACTCCTCCCCAATATCCTTCAGGCATAGGAAGCCTCCTGTGTCAGCATTTCAAGCAGGATTCCCTGCGATTTCAAGCGTTTCAGAATCCGCGCCATGTCCTCCACCTCCGCCTGCGGAAAAATGGCGCACAGGGCGCCGTCCGGCAGGTAACCGACGTGATCCGTGGATCGGATTGCGCGGCTCAGCCGGCGCTCATATTCCCCGGGGCTTCGCACATCGCCGTCCTGAAGGCGCGCCAGGAGAAAGCCGCCCATCCGAAGCCTGCGCATGTCCTGAAATACGCCCAGAACCGCGCGAAAGGCCTGCTCGGACAAGATGGGTGAGCTTTCCATATCCTTTTCGGCGGACAGGATGGAATACCGGGTCGTTCTGACCAGCGCGGCCTGCACCAGCCCCGCGACCTCCGTCAGAAGATTGGTGTAATACAGCGTCTGCTTGTCGAAAGGCGCCTCCCACAGGAAGATCGCCGCGAGCGGATCCTGTTCGTCCCCGATTGGGGCCGCGATGGCGGGATATCCCGGCTCGAGGTCCGTGTTGACGAACAGCCGGTTCTGATCCAGGCTCTCCCGGAGTTGCGGCATCTCGCGCAGGTCCAGCGACCGCGGCAGCCGCCTTCCGGCATCGGAATGCGCGACCAGCCGCGCGAAGGGCAGCCTGCCCTTTCGCGCGTACACGGCCACCGTCCGGTTCTGCATGGCGACCTCCACCATTTCGCAGGCCGACAGAAAAACCTGTTCGGTCTGCATGGTGTCAAGCTCCCGGGTAATTCGGTAGATGCGCCCATAATTGTCCCGGTATCGCATCACCTGATCCTGAAGCCTGTCCCTGTCCTCGCGGATTTGGTCGAACATCGCCTGAAGCCGCGCCTTCTCCGCGTCCTTCTCCGCCCTTTCCTGCGCCAGGTCCTCCAGATGGTCCAGCTGTCTGTCATGCCAGCCGCCAAAAATCGCGCCGGCCAGCAGATACCCGGCCGGAAGAAGCCAGTTGTCCATGTTGAACAGCAGCAGATACAGGTCGTTTCCGGCGCCCGTCCATTCCGCAACGTAGACGGCGTAGGCGATGATGGCGGACAGAACGCCCATGACGCTCCCATGGGATGCAGCCGTGACGATCACATAGATAAGCCCGAAGTCCACGAAGCGCAGGGAGGCGTTTGTCTGCGCGGCGTGTTTCAGCGCCCAGACGGCGGCGCCCAGAACCGCCGTTTCCACCCACGGCAGCGCGCCGCCGATGGACTGCCGAATGCGTTTTATATGCTTGGACGATCTTTGGGGGCGGAGCGGTAAAACGGGTTTTCGGAGCAATTCGCCGATCTCCTGCGAAAAATCGTGCCGGGGAACCCACTCAAGCTGACGCGCCCGACCGATTTCCAGCGTGAGATGAACGGAGTCATGCGTAAAAGTCACCTTCAGATCGGGCATATGGGTTTTGAAATACACCAGCACTTCCCGGTAACGGTGACTTCCACCGTAGGCGAGGTGAATGACGCCCGTCGCGCGCGCTTCCAACGCCTGGCACAGAAACCGCGCCAGGTCGTCGGAATGTAGGAAATCGCACCGGGTTGAAGGCTTTCCCCTAAGCCTCAACGGCTCTTTTCGCTGGGACGCGCATGCGGCGCGGGAGAAGAAGCTCTCGGGATCGTCCTCCGAATAGAGGCTGGTGACCCTCAAAACCAGCGTCCTGATGCGTTCGTCGCCGTCGCAGCCGTTCAGGCATTTTTCCGCCGTTTTGATCAGAATTCCGGTCGGCGTGTCGGGCAGGGGCTCCTCATCCTCGAGGCCGGTCTGCCTTTTCCCGAATACACGCCGGTCTGTGACCAGCACAAAATGCTCCACGCCGTTCTGCGCGGCGGCCCTAAGCATCAAAGACAGATCGTCCAACAGCGCGCCCAGCGCTTTCGCGTCCTCCGCTTCATCGCACCGGTAGGCAAAAAAGAACACGACCGCCTGAAAGCGCGCCGATTTCATAAGCGCTTTGGGGTCCGCGTATTCCGGTGATTTGCGGGAGCCGCCGTCGCCGGATCCCGGCGAGGCTGACGATGCCCGATGATGCTCCATGGTCGACACATGATGCCCGTCTTTTGTGAGGCGCGAACTCATCTCTTTCGCAAAAGCGGGGAGCATGCCAGTCAGCAATACTTTCACCGTTCCAACTCCCAATTGCTGTTGTAGCAAACAAAAAGACCTGTTTGCCCGACCAATCCTTCCGCCGTCAGCGGGAAACGGAGCCACTATAGAAGGTTATTACCAACCACTGAAGAATATTACTGTGTTGGGTACATTTATTTGCGGAGAACCCCCACGCAAAATTCCAACGCGTCCAAAGCGCCGAAGCCCCTCGACGCACGGAAAGAAGCCGGAGCGAGGGCTCCCTTCGGGATGGCCTTCGGCGTGAAACGCAGCGTTCTTTTGAGCGGAAGGCAAGGCGGCGGCGCATGATTTCGATCTGAATCACGCGGTGGCGAAGCGGCTGGGTTCTCCGGAGAGAAGCCAACTTTCCCGCGCGTAAAAGCCGGGCGAACGGCGCATCAACGCTTGGAATCAGGATAAGGCATGAAAAAAGCATCCCTCTCAAAAGAGCGATGCGTCAATTGGGCGGTCCGATGACCGGTGCCGCGGGCGCGCCGAATCCCACCCATTCGGTGGAAAAGGCCCGGCGGATGGAGGCGGCGCACGGATCGGCCGCCGGAAACGACGCGGGGCAGCGCCGCCGGATTGCGGGATGGCGGGAATCGCGCGAAATCCGCCGCCCGTTTGGATACATTCGCCGGAAATTTTCGATCGCTTCCGGGAATATCCGCCCCGTCTGATCGCCGGGCCCTCCCGGCCGGGTTCTTTTACTTGGGAATGGTCACCGTGAAGCAGCTCCCTTCGTTGACTCGGCTCTCGACCGCGATCGTCCCTCCGTGGGCCTTTACGATGGATTGGGCGATGGTCAGCCCGATGCCCGCCCCTCCGGTTTTACGGCTCCTCGACGTGTCCGTCCTGTAAAAACGCTCGAAGATCAGGGGGATGTCCCGCTTCGGAATGCCGATGCCGTCATCCTTCACCCGGATCGTTCCGCTCTGACCGACATCCTTCACTTCCACCTGAATATGGCCGCCGTTCGGCGTGTATTTGATCGCATTGGAGACGAGGTTCGCGAGCACCTGAGTGATCCGGTTCCTGTCCGCCTCGACAACGCATTCTTCGCCCGAAATCCCGATGGACATGCCCTTTCTTCGGGCCTCGGCCTCCAGATTTGCGCCCACGGCGCGGGCGATTTCCATAAAATCCACCCTTGACTTGCTGAGCCGCAGGTTTTCGCCCTCCACCTTCACCAGTTGCTCGAGATCGGCCACGAGGCTGACGAGGCGCTCGATTTCCTCATGGCATCCCTTCAGCCTTTCCGGAGTCGCCTCCCACACCCCCTCGATCATGGCTTCCAGGTAGACATTGACGGCGGTCAGCGGCGTTCTCAGCTCATGCGCGACATCGCTCGTCAGGCGCTTGCGAAGGCGCTCCTGCTCGCTCAGGTTACTCGCCAGGTGGTTGACGGCTGAAAGGAGGTCCCTGAGCTCTTTCGTCTTCGTCTCGCTCTCGATTCGGATATCATAGTTTCCGCGGGCGATCTGCGTGGCGATATCGGCGGTCGTCGCCACGGGCCGCGCGATCCGCCGGGCCAGTAGGCTGCCCGCCGCCACGGAGAATGCCGCGGCCAGAAGCGCGATGACGAGAAAGGCGATGTTCATCGTGCCGA
Organism: Bacillota bacterium; assembly: GCA_023421395.1. Classification (GTDB taxonomy): domain Bacteria; phylum Bacillota; class Clostridia; order Christensenellales; family Aristaeellaceae; genus JAEZHK01. The sequence continues at coordinate 60,890 of JAEZTL010000017.1, forward strand.
GGAAGCGGTGGTCGTTTTCGCTGAAGAAAAAGGGCGCGTAATACTTGATGGAGACCGTTCCGACGGTCTCTCCGCCCTGCGTGAGGGTGTATTGGCTGGTTTGGAAGCTGCCGGATTTCTGGGCCTTTCGCATCCGCGCGTCGATTTCGCCCATGATCTTCTGGCAAAGGGACATGTCGTGGTGCTCGGCGTCCCACACAACGCCGCCGCCTGCGTCATACAGCTTCAGGATATAGCCGCTGTAGAGGGCGTACATCCCGATGGTGTGCACCGCGCTCTGATCGAAGGACCGGGTCAGGCTCACGTACTGGGCGTTCAGGTCGCTGACGATCGCCTCGCTGCGCGCTTTCTCCTCCCGGGCGATGTAATCCTCGAATTCGCGGCTGGTGAGCCGGTTGGACGCGAGGCCGATCAGCGATACCGCGAGCAGCAGCACCAGCAGAATGGAAAGCGACAACTGTGCCCTCAGGCTGCGCGGCATCTTATATTCCTCCGAATCTGTAGCCAAGTCCGTAGACGGTCAGGACATACCGGGGGGCCTTGGGGTCGTCCTCGATCTTCTGGCGGAGGTTCTTGATGTGGCTGTCGATCGTCCGCTCGTAGCCCTCGTATTCGTACCCCAGCGTGAGCTCGATGAGCGAGGCGCGGGTGAAGACCTTGCCGGGATACTTGATCAGCGCCGCCAGGATCTTCATCTCGCTGGGGGTCAGCGCCACGGCGGTCTGCTTTTTTTTGACGACGTTCTGTTCAAAGTCGACGACCAGATCCCCGTCGCCGAAGGAGTTTCGGGCGGCAAGCGGGACCAGATCGTCCCGCGTCCTCCGGAGCACCGCTTCCATGCGCGCGTAGAGCGCCTTCAGGCTGAACGGTTTGGTGATATAATCGTCCGCGCCGAGGCCGAGCCCCTCCAGCAGGCTCTCCTCGTCCGCCTTCGCAGTGAGCATCAAAATGGGCGCGCGGGATTTTTTCCGGATGATCCGGCAGACTTCCTCGCCCGAAATATCCGGTAGCATGAGGTCGAGAATCACCAGAAGGATGTTCTCCGAATCGAAGATCTCCAGCGCCCTGCGCCCATTTTCCGCGCGGAAAACCCGAAAGCCCTTGCTCTCCAGAAACGCCGTCACCGCTTCCAGAATTCTGGGCTCGTCGTCCACCACCAGTATGTTCCTGTTCGCCTTCGACATGGCTCCTCCCTCCCCGCCGCTGCCGTCCGTCCGGAAAAGGGCGCCGCAGCGCGGCGCCCCCGGCGGTTACAAAACGTCGTAGCCCTGATCCTCGATCGCCCGGCGAATCTGCTCAAGCGATGATTGCGCGGGATCGTACTCGACCGCCGCCGTCCCCGCCTCGAGATCCACGGCAACACCGCCGGTTCCCGGAAGCGCGCCGACCGCCCTTTGAACGGCCTTGACGCAGTGCCCGCAGGACATGCCCCGCACCATAAATACCACCTTTTGCATCAGGATGCTCCTTTCATTCCGCGAGGCGCTCGTTCACCCCGCCTACCCATCACTTCAGGTTGAAGGGTTTGAGGAATTTGTATACCCGGCTCATCTTCCCGTCCTCCTCCACTTCCACCTGCGCATAGGCCCAGCCCTCGACTTTCGCGGGGTCGACGCCGGCGGCGATCAGCGGTTCCGGGTTCAGCACGAACACGATGTCCTTGTCCTGGTCCGCGTTGGTCACGGTGTTTTTAAACATGTCCCTCGCCCACTCAAACATATTTCCGCCGCCCAGCTTTACGCCGTAGTGGTCCAGCGCGGTGTGATAGTTGATGGCGCCGCGATGCCTCTTTACGATCTCCTCAAACGACGCCATGGGCGTGACGCCGCCGCTGTAAGTCAGGGCTTCGTTTCCCAGCTTGGCGCCCACCCTCAGCATGCCCCCATAGGCCGCATAATCGGAGGGCAGCCTGGCGGGATCGAGTCCGGCGTCGGTAAACGGCTTCGCGTCCGCTTCCAGCATCACGTCGTACAGAGGGCTCTTTGAAAAATCCTCGCTCCAGATGAAGCGCGCGGCGCCGTCCGGCGCGGCCAGAGACCAGCCGCCGTTCATCTCGTCGGCCTTCACCTGATCGGGGATGGCGCCGAGCACGGCGTCCAGTGAGGCGGCGGACTGCCTGCCCACCACATCCAGGCTGCCGCCGGCAAAACGAAGGATGACGGCCACAAGGGCAGCCACGGCGGCGGCCGCGACGGCCGCCGCGACGATAATCTTACGATTCTTCATATCGGGTTCTACTTCCTTTCTGCGCGGCCGCTCTGAACCGCTTGAGGCGCAGGGCGTTCGTCAGGACGGATACCGAGCTCAGAGACATGGCCGCCGCCGCAAAGATCGGGTTCAGGAGCGGCCCGCCGAACAGGTGCAGTACGCCCGCCGCGATGGGGATTCCGATCACGTTGTAGCCGAACGCCCAGAAGAGGTTCTCCTTGATGTTGCGGATGGTCTTCTTGCTCAGGTCAATGGCCGTGGGCACGTCCAGAAGGTCCGAGCGCATCAGCACGATGTCCGCGCTCTCCATGGCCACATCCGTGCCGGAGCCGATGGCGATGCCGATGTCGGCCTGCGCCAGCGCGGGGGCGTCGTTGATGCCGTCGCCCACCATGGCGACCTTGCGCCCTTCAGCCTGAAGCGACTTGACCTCGCCGGACTTATCCTCCGGCAGCACCTCGGCCAGCACGCGGTCGATGCCCACCTGCCTTGCGATGGCATCGGCGGTTCTCCGGTTGTCGCCGGTGATCATGGCCACCTCGACGCCCATCCGGTGCAGGCGCCGGATGGCCTCGCGGCTCGATGCCTTCACCACGTCCGCCACCGCGACAATGCCCGCGAGACGGCCGTTTATGGCCACGTACATGGGCGTCTTGCCCTCGCCGGCCAGGCGTTCGGAATCCGCCTCCAGCGCCGCAAGGTCGATACCGCGCTCCTGCATCAGCTTGCGGTTGCCCGCGAGCACCGCCTGAGCGCCAATGGCCGCCTCGATGCCGCGCCCCGTGATGGATTTGAAATCGTCCACCTTCCAAAGCTCAAGGCCTCTCGCCTCCGCGCCCGCCACGATGGCCTGGCCCAGCGGGTGCTCCGACGCCTTTTCGGCGGACGCCGTGATCCGCAAAAGGCTGTCCGCATCGGTATCTCCCGTTGTCAGCACGTCGGTGACGGTCGGCTTGCCCTCGGTGATCGTGCCGGTCTTGTCAAACACGATGGTATTGATCCTGTGGGCGGTTTCCAGCGCCTCGCCGCCCTTGATCAGAATCCCGTTCTCCGCGCCCTTGCCGGTGCCCACCATGATGGCGGTGGGTGTCGCCAGGCCCAGCGCGCAGGGGCAGGCGATGACCAGAACCGAGATGAAGATCGTCAGCGCGAACTTCAGGTCGCCGCCGGTGCCGAAGTACCAGGCGACGCCGGATGCCAGCGCGATCAGGCAGACCACCGGCACAAAATAGCCGGATACGATGTCCGCCATCTGCGCGATGGGCGCTTTGGAGCCCTGCGCGTCCTCTACCAGCCTGATGATCTGCGCCAGCGCGGTGTCGCCGCCGATCTTCTCGGCGCGGAAACGGACGCTGCCGGTGGTGTTGAGGGAGGCGGCGTACACCGGGTCGCCAGACTTTTTGTCTACCGGCATGCTCTCGCCGGTCAGCATGGATTCGTCGATGGCGGTATGTCCTTCGAGCACCGTCCCGTCCACCGGGATCTTCGCGCCGGGCTTCACGACGAGGATGTCGCCGATCTCCACTTCCTCGATGGGCATTTCCGCTTCCTCGCCGTTCCGGATCACGATGGCGATCTTGGGCGCGAGGCCCATCAGCTTTTTGATGGCCTCGCTGGTGCGCCCCTTTGACACGGCCTCCAGCGACTTGCCCAGGAGAATCAGCGTGATGATCACGCCCGCCGTCTCGTAGTACAGAGCCTCCACGGCCTGAAAGTGCCCTGCCGCGATCTGGAACGTGTTGTATACGCTGTAGACGACCGCGGCGGTGGTGCCGACGGCGATCAGCGAGTCCATGTTCGGGCTGCGCTGCCACAGCGCCTTGAAGCCGACGGTGTAAAACCTGTACCCTACGCCGATCACCGGGAAGGCCAGCAAAAGTTCCGCCAGCGCATAGATCAGGGGGTAGCGCATCGGGTCGAGCCCCGCCGGGAAGGGGAGCCGAATTCCCCTGAGCATCGGCGCCATCGCGATGTAGAGAAGCGGCAGCGAGAACGCGGCCGAGACGATGAACTTGGCCCAGAGGGTGCGGATTGCCCTTTGCCTGCGCGCCCGGTCTTCATCGGCGGCGTCCGCCCTGTCGGCCTGAAGCGCCTGATATCCGGCCGCTTCGATCGCCCCGCGGATGGCGGAGAGGCGCACCTCCTGCGGACGGTAGGCGACGGTCGCCCTTTCGGTGGCAAAGTTGACCGACGCGTTTTCAACGCCCGGAAGCTTCTTGACGGCCTTTTCCACCCGCTGCGCGCACGCCGCGCACGTCATACCGCCGATGGGAAAGGTCGCGCTCTGGCTGGCGGGCTTTTCCACCACCTCGTATCCGATCTTCGAAACGGCTTCCGCGATGGCGGAAAGCCGCGCCGCCGCGCCGTCGTATTCCACGAACAGCTTTTCGCTGGCCAGGTTCACGCTCGCCTGGGCGATGCCGTCCAGCTTGCGCACCGTCTTTTCAATCCGCTGCGCGCACGCCGCACAGGTCATGCCGCGGATGGACCATACTTGACTTTCCATTTGGGCTGCTCCCTTCTCAGGTCTCCCCGGCCGCCGCCCGGCACTCTGTCCGCGCCGTCCGCCGGCCTTCGATATCATTTTAGCTTAAATAGTTTTATTTGCAAGTACGCACTTTATTGTGATATAATACCTAAAAGTATACTATAGGAGGGCGCGCCATGAACTGTTCCTGCGCCGGCTACAACTGCCCCGTGGATGCGACCATCGGGATGATTGGCGGCAAGTACAAATCGCTGATCCTGTGGCACCTGATCGGCGCCACGCTCCGCTTCGGCGAGCTTCGCAAACTCATCCCACAAGCCACGCCCAAGATGCTGACCCAGCAGCTCCGTGAGCTGGAGGAGGACAACCTGTTGGCGCGGACGGTGTACCCCGTCGTGCCGCCGAAAGTTGAATACTCGCTGACCGATCTGGGACGGAGCATCGAGCCGATCCTGGGCTCCATGTACGACTGGGGCGCGGAATACCTGAAATCCAAGGGCATCGAGGCGAGCTGCTCCATGTCGGCCAGGCACGACGCGAAGCCGTAAGCTGGGCGGCCGGCCCATATCGCCGCGGCGGGAACAATGCCACCGGATGGTCGGAAGCCACGCGGGGGGTCGCCCCCGGCGCGTCCGCCGGTCAGCCGCAGCACCCGCCGGCGCTCTCCGAATCTCCGCCGGCGAAATAATCCGCCGGGTAGACGAGCGTGACGCGGGCCGCCGCCTCCGCCCTGACCGCATCGAGATCCACGCCGCTCAAATCGTCCACCACCTTGACGTACCCGTAGAAGGCGTTGTCTCCGGTGGAAAAATCGAAGCTGACATCCGGCGTAAAGTACAGCGGGTTCGCCCCCTTTTCCAGCGGAAGCTCGGTGGCATACTCAGGCACGAGCAGCCGCGTCCCGGCGTCCGCGGCCGACCGCTTGTCGAGGATGGTCCAGTTCACGTTGCGGCCGTCCTCGACGACCACGATCGCCGGGCTGAACCCCTCGTCGGTGAGGTCGATTCCCACCGTCTGAACCTCGCCTTCGTAATCGTCCGTCGTGCGCTTCGCAACGGCGACGGAGTTTGCGGGAATCGTGTACCCCGCCGGCACGGGGCCGTCGGCGGGCGACGCATCGGATGCAGCCGACGGTGAGTCCGCGCCGGCCTCCACCACGGTGATCGTCCCGCGGATCATGCCCATCCAGCAGCTGTAGGGAATCTTCCCCGCTTTTGCCGGGGTAAACTCAATCACGTTCTCCCCGGTCCTGAACTGATGCTCAATGCCATACTCATTGATAAACATCCGGTTGTTGCAGCCGTTGACGCTGCCCTCGGGCGCGTCGATGATCCATTTCACAGGCATTCCCGCCTGCACGGTGATTGAGGGATACTGTCCGGATTTCAGCGTGGAGTTGACCACCTGGACGCCGCCCTCCGCCTTTCCGTCGTTTGCGGCAGGGACGCCCGCTTCCGCGCTGACCGCCTCGGCGGGAATCAGATCCGGCACGGTCACGCCTGACAGGCTCCAGCCCTGCGTGAACATGGAAAGGCCAAGCACCACCACCAGAACCGCGCCGGCGGTCATGACCTTCCGCGTGGATTTCCCGCCAAGAACCGAACTGACCGCGCCCAATCCAAACATCAGCGGGACGGTGCCGAGGCTGAATAGCAGCATCGACAGCGCGCCCGAAACGGGGTTCCCGGTGGAGAGCGCGTAGATCTGCATGGCCTGCAGCGGGCCGCAGGGCATCAGCCCATTGAGCAGACCCACGATCAGCGGACTCCTGCTCCGCGTTTTTTCCACCCCGATTCGGAGGGCAAGCGCCTTCGGCAGCCTGGGGTTCAGCTTTCTGAGCCACGGGAAGATGCTCAGCATGTTGACGCCCATGAGGATCATAAATACGCCCGCCACCAGCTTGAGCGCGCCCTGCAGGGCGCTCGAAAAGGTGATCGCGGACCCGAGCGCCCCGACGACGAATCCCACGGCCGTATAGGAGAGCACGCGGCCGAGATTGTATAGAAGGGTCGGCCTCAGCGCGGAAAACCTGCCGCCGCTACTCTCCGCTCCCCGCGGAATGCACTGGGAGAGGTTGATGCCGCCGCACATCGCCACGCAATGCACCGAAGTGACGAGGCCGATCACGAACAGCATCCCGTACCCCATGCCCGCTTCGGCCAGCCGGCTGGGCGCGAGCAGGTTGAGCGCGCCGGTCTGCTCGAGCAGCGCGTACAGCGCGGCGATGACGATCATCAGCCCGGCGGCCCGGACCGCGCCGGACCCCGGGCGTTCCGCTCCGGTCAGAACGGTGTAGCCCAGCCCTTCGACGCGTGCGGCCAGACCCTTCAGCGAGACGGCGCCCGCGTCATAGGTGACGGTCGCGGCGCCCTCGGCGTAGCTGACCTGGGCGCTTGCCACGCCGGCGGCGCCTCGCAGCTTCTGTTCAATTTTATTCTGGCAGTTCACACAGGTCATACCGCCGATGCGCAGCCGCGCGGTTTTCATGCTTCGGCCCATGGGACACGCTCCTCTCGTTTTACTACGGCATAGTATATCGCTCGGATTTGTAGAAATTATGTGGATTGCGCGCCGGCAAAAAATATCCCGTCGCCTCGCCGGACGGGGTGCACCTTCCGGAAGAGTCGCCGCCGTTCCGGATGGAAGTCCCGGATTTTTTGACGCGAAAAAACCGCCGTCCGATTTGCAAAAAATCGGACGGCGGCTAGCTCCCGGGAACAAAACGAAAATGGATTGTCCGATGCGCGCGGCGGACGGATGCGCGGAGGGACGGCGGAGAAGCGAAAGGCGCCTTTACCAGCGATGCGCGATGGATACCGCCGGGCCCTCGCGCAATTCATGCGGCGCGGGGCGGCGCATCCGCGCTGCGCGGACGCCGGACCGAGTCATTCCGACAGCCAGCGGACGGTCTGCCAGATCTCCTCGCCGTTGTTTTTCTGCTTTTCGCCCGGGGTGCTGCGCCCGCTGCGGACGTAGGCGGCCAGGATCCTTTTGAGGTAGTCGGCGATGGCGGGGTGATCCGCGATCACGTTGACGCGCTCCGAAATATCCTTCTCCAGGTTGTACAATTGGAAGCGCGGCATATCCTCCGTCTCCTCGCCCGACGCGGGATAGGACCAGCCGCCCGAGCCCGGGCACATCTCCAGCTTGTACTTGCCCTTGCGGATCGAAAGCGAACCGTCGTAGCTCTGGTGCACCACATCCTCCCGTACGCTGGGAGCATCGGCGTCCAGCCACAGCGGCAGGTTCGAAATGCTGTCCACGCCGGCCTCCGGCGGCAACTCCGCCCCGAGAAGCTCCGCCGCCGTGGCCATGAAGTCCGAGAGGCACACGATCTTGTCGCATCGCCCGCCGGGGTTGATCCCGCCGGGCCAGCGGACCAGCAGCGGAATGCGGTGCCCGCCCTCGTAGATGTCGGCCTTATGGCCGCGGAAGACGTAGCTGGGGTTGTGGCCGGCGGCAAGCAGCTCTTCGAAATTGGCCATCGGCGAGCAGCCGTTGTCCGAGGTGAAGATCACGACCGTGTTCTCGTCCAGCCCCGTTTCCTTGAGCTTTTGGATCACGCGGCCGACCATTTCGTCCACCATCAGCACAAAATCCCCGTACTCGTTGGTGCCGGATTTTCCGAGGAACTCAGGCGACGGCAGGATGGGCGTATGGGGCGCGGGCATGGGGAAGTAGATGAAGAACGGATCGTTTCGAAACGCCTCGATGGTCTCGAGCACCTTTTCGGTCAGGTGGGGCAGCACATCCTCATGCACGAAGTCCGGCGCGGTGGGGCCTTTGCGGTAGAAACGCTTGCCCGTATCCTCGGTTTCATGGTCCGGAAGCTTCGTAAACCGGTCGTTTTCGATGTAGATGTAGGGCGCCATGTCCAGCGACGCGCTGATGCCGTAGTAATAGTCGAAGCCGTTGGCAACGGGCGATTTTTCGATTTTTCCGGAATAGTCGACGCCCGGACAGGTTTCATAGTCCGGAAGCAGCCGGAAGGTTTCGTCCTTTTTGAATTCCATGCCCAGGTGCCACTTGCCGATGGCGGCCGTCCGGTAGCCGTTTCCCCGGAACAGATCCGCCACCGTCATGCGGCCGTCCTCGATCAGAGGGCTTGAATAGCCGCTCATCACGCCGCATTTGAGCCGGCTGCGCCAGTTGTAGCGCCCGGTCAGGATGCTGTAGCGCGAGGGCGTGCACACGGCGCTGGACGCGTGCGCGTCGGTAAACGCCAGCCCTTCCGCCGCCATCCGGTCAAAATGGGGGGTCTTAAACGCGGCGCGCTCGTTGAGCGCCGACACGTCGCCGTAGCCCATGTCATCCGCCAGAATGTAGATCACATTGGGTTTTTTGTCCATAGTGCGTTCCTCCTTGCTTTTACCACCACTTGATCAGGTCCGTGACCTTGTTGCGCAGCGCCACGAAATCGGGCGACGCGATGTCGCGGGGGCGCGGCAGGTCGTCGATCACCAGTTCTTTGATCTTCGTGGGCTTATTGGTCAGAACGAGGATTTTTTCCGCCAGGTAAACCGACTCCTCGATGTTGTGGGTGATGAAAAGAACCGTCGTGCCTGTCGCCTTCCACAGCTTGACCAGCTCGTCCTCCAGCTTGAACCTCAGCTCAATGTCCAGCTGCCCGTAGGGCTCGTCCATCAGCAGAAGGTCCGGCTTGGTCGCGAACGCCCGCGCGATCGCGACGCGCTGCAGCATGCTGGCGGAAAGCTGCGCCGGGTAGTACTTGCGGTAGGGCGCGAGGCCGACGATCTCCAGCATCTCGTCCACGCGGCGCTTTTTTTCCGCGGCGTCGACGTGCTTGATGTCCAGGCCGAAGCTGACGTTATTCTCCACGGAGAGCCAGGGCATGGACGAATTCTCCTGGAAGATGTAGGAGATGTTGTGGCGGCCGAGGTCCACGGGCTCACCGTCCACCAGAATCTCACCGGCGGTGATGTCGTAGAGCTTTGTGAGGCTGTTGAGAAACGTGGTCTTGCCGCAGCCGGTGGGGCCGACGATGCAGTAAAAGTCGTGGTCTTTGACTTCGAAGGACACGTCGTCGAGCACCAGCAGCTCGCCGAATTTTTTCGTCAGGTGACTGACCTTGATACCGGCCATCCGTCAAACCTCCCTACAGCGTTTTGTCGACGATCTGCGTGATTTCCTTGCGCAGCCTGAGGAACTCCGGATCGACATAGTTGCGCGGACGCGGAAGGTCGACGACGTATTCCGCCTTGATCGTGGAAGGGCAGTTGCGCATGACCACAATGCGGTCGGCGAGATAGAGCGCCTCCTCGATGTTGTTGGTGACGAAGAGAACCGTCTTGCGCTCCTTCGAGCAGATGTTCTCCAGCTCCTTTTGCATCAGGTAGCGCGTTTGCGCGTCCAGCGCGCCGAAGGGTTCGTCCATGAACAGCACCAAGGGGTTATTGCAGTAGGCGCGTGCGATGCCCACGCGCTGCTTCATGCCGCCCGACAGCTTGACCGGGAACGAATTTTCAAAACCCTGAAGGCCAACCAGGTTGATGTAGCGCTGCGCGCGCTCCCTGCGCTCTTTTTTGGGCACACCGCGCATGCGCGGGCCGTATTCGACGTTGCCCATGGTGGTATACCAGGGGAAGAGGGAAATCGTCTGATAGATGACGCCGCGCTCCGGGCCCGGTCCGGTGACGGGCTTGCCGCCGACGGTCACCGTGCCGGAGGTGGGCGGCTCCAGGCCGGAAAGGAGGTTGATCATCGTCGTCTTTCCGCACTGCCCGGCGCCGAAGAGCACCACGAATTCGTTCTCGCGGACGGAGAGGCTGATATCCCCGATGACTTCCTTGACGCCCGAGGGCGTCTGATAGCTTTTCTTCAGATGATGGCATTCCAGCATTGGCTTGTCCAAATCACGCGCCTCCTCGTGAATCGTCGTCCGGTTCATACGCCGCCGATGTTCCAGGCGCACAGCCTGGCCTCAATCCGCCGGAGCACCGACGTGAGAAGGAGGCCCACGATGCCGATGGTCACGATGCCCACCATGATCTGCTGCATGTTGTTGGACTCCATGCCGCTGACAATGACCCAGCCGACGCCCTCCGACGAGCGCACCATTTCCGCGGCGACAACCGTCGCCCAGCTGGTGCCCAGCGCCACCTGCATGCCCGAGAATACATACGGCACCGAGGCGGGCAGAACGACCGTGGTGAATATCTGCAGCCCGTTGGCGCCCAGCATCCTGGCCGCGCCGATGAGCGTGGGGTCCACCTTCTGCGCGCCCGAAAAGGTGGTATAGGTGATGCTGGCAAACGCCGACAGGAAGATGATGAAGTACTTCATCATCTCGCCCAGGCCGAACCACAAAATGGCCATCGAAATCCACGCGATCGGCGGAATCGGGCGGATGGTTTCGTAAAACGGGCGGAAGACGGCCTCCACCCAGCGGTTGCGCGCCATCGCAAGGCCCAGCGCGTTTCCGATGATGCAGGCGGCCAGATAGGCGGTCATCACGCGGCCCAGGCTGATGAGCACATGATACTGAATGGTGTAGCGGCCGATGGGCGCCGTGACCGCGCTGATCAGCGCGCGCAGCACCACGACGGGCGTGGGCATCAGCCGTCCGAACTCCGTGCCGTTCGTGCCGATCTGCCAGATGATCAGGAAAACCGAGATGGACAGGATGCCGGCGCCAATGCGCGGGAGGCTTTTTTTGACCGATCCCCAGTTCATCACCATCTGCCCCCCTTCAGAACCGCGCGTTCGAGCAGCGTCAAAAGCCACGTGAAGAACGCGCCGACGATGCCGATGGCGATCATGCCCGCGAGGATCACGTCCGGGCGGCCGATGCCGCGCGACTGCTGGATCATGAAGCCCAGACCGCGGGAGGACGCCAGCATCTCCGCCGCCACCAGCGCGCCCCAGGAGGAACCCAGCGCGACGCGCAGGCCCGTCAGGATCATCGGCAGCGCGGACGGGATTCCGACCCGGAACAGAAGCTGCATCCGGCTGGCGCCGAACGTGCGCCCGACCCAAAGGTGCACCGCCTTCGTCTGCTTGATGCCGGAATAAGCGTTGATCACCGCCGCGGTGAACGAGGAGAGAAAGATGACCATCGCCTTGGAAAGAAGGCCGATGCCGAACAGCACAATCATCACAGGAATCCACGCGATGCCGGGAATGGGCCGGATCAGGTCAAACAGCGGGCGCGCGAACATGTCGGCGGCCTTGCTCCACGCCATCGCGATGCCCAGCGGGATCCCGATTACAACCCCGATCAAGTATCCGCTCATTGCGACCTGAAGCGAGGCGCCCAGGTGCTGCAGCATCGTCGCGCCGTCTGGCGAACGCTTGTAGAACTTTTCGATGAACGTTGTGGCAACGCGAACCGGGCTGGGCAGGACGCCCCGGGAGTACCACTTGAAAACGTCCGTCGCCAGATACCAGACCAGCAGAAACAGAGTGATGGCGGCGATGGAGGCCAGAAAATACCTGCCCCCGCGCGCCCTGCTTGTACGCAATGGGTTTCCCTCCTTCTCCGGGCTGCCCGCCGCGCCCGCCGCCGGCTTTCCGGGCGGCGGCGGGCGCGGCGGGATCGGACCGATTGTCAGAACTGCGGCTGCTTGACCGTGGCGCCGATGGCTTCGCTGATCAGGGAAGCGTCAAAGCAGGTCTTGACATTCTCAAGCTGCCAGTCCTCGATCTTCTCAATGCCCACATTGAACTCCGCATAGCTATACATCGCATCGCCCAGCACGTAGGCGTCGCTGGTGAGGAGCGCCTTGGTGACGTAGGGGCGGTCGATGATCTCCTGCTGCATCGTGGCGTCGTCGTATTCGCGCCCCTCGGAGGCAAACCACTTTTTGGACCACTCGGCGCGCATCGCGTTGTCGGCGGCCAGTTCTTCGGTAGCCTTGTAGAAGCCCTTCAGGAAGGCGACCACGTCGGCGCGGCGCTCAGCCACGACATTCTTCGAGGCGAACACCATATCGTACAGCGCGGTTTCCGTGGCGTCCTCAAAGCTGCAGCACTTGACGCCGCCGGCCGCTTCGGCCTGCGCCGAGTAGGGCGAGAAGGTGGCGATGGCGTCGCCCTCGCCCGCGGCGAAGGCCTGCACGCCGGAAGCCCAGTCCATGTTGATCAGCTCCACGTCTTCGTCCGTCAGGCCGAACTGTGCGAGGTAGCGCAGCACGTTAAACTGGCTGGCAGTGCCCAGATTGCAGATGAAGCGCTTGCCCTTCAGCGTCTCGGCGCTGCCGTACATCTCCGGATACTTTTCAATCTGGCCCTTGACCGAAAGAATGTCGCTGTCGGGCATGACCCAGATGCCCATGCCGCCGGACATCTCCACGTCGCCCAGAAGCGTCGTTTCGCCGTTGGCCAGCGCGAACACCGTTGCCGCGCCGGAGCAGGCCACGTCCAGCTCGCCCGCGGCCATGGCTTCGTTGATCGCCGCGCCGGTCGGGAAGATCACCATCGAAACGTTCAGGCCTTCCTCAGCGAAGTAGCCGTTTTCCATCGCGTACTGCACCGGCGCGCCGACGGCGGAAGGCATCAGGCCCACGCGCAGCGGCTGGCCGGAACCCTCGGCCATCGCCGGGAACGCGAGCAGCACCAGAGAGAGGGCCATCAGAGCGACCAGGATCTTTTTCATACGTGGATACCTCCTGTTTATTATCAGTTTCCCTGGCGGGAAACCAATTTCACGGAAAATGAGAACGTTCTCATTTTTTGCGAAAAAACACCGTCAGCCCATTCTCGGCTTCGCGCACGAACTACGGTATACGATCGCCGTGTCAAAGACGACCACGTCGTCCTCGTGCCGCGTCCGGTTGTCAATCATATCGAACAGGATTTCCGCCGCGCGAATTCCGATGTTCTGGATCGGCTGCGTCACGGCCGTGATGTCCCAGGCTTCCGCCAGTTCCACGTCGCCCCAGCCCAGCAGCGAAATATCCTCCGGGATGCGCGCGCCCCGCGCTTTGAGCTCCAGCCAGGCGGAACGGTAGAGGGGGTTATTCAGCAGGTACAGCGCAGTGATGTCGGGATTGTCGTCCAGAAGGTCCTTTGTGATCCGCCTGCCGGCTTCGGTGATGAAGGATTCCTCGCAGTACCGGATCATCCCGGGCCGGAGTGTCAGATTGTACTCCGCCAGCGCCATGCGAAAACCGGCTTCCCGCTCGCGGGTGGAATTGACGAACTGATTGGACGCGATAACCCCGATGTTGCGGTGCCCGAGCTCCAGCAGGTACTTTCCCGCCTGGTAGCTTCCGCCCAGGTTGTTGCACTGCACCAGCGGCCGCTTGAGGCCGTTGACCTGCCTGTCCACGGTGACCAGCGGGATTTCGCTCTCATAGAGGCGGCGGATATCCTGCCCCATCTCGCTGTTGAAGCGCTGCGTCGACGAGAGGATGATGCCGTCAACCCGCCGTTCAAACAGGGACTGCAGGTGCCGGAGTTCCCGCTCCGGCTTCTCGTTGGTGTTGCACACCAGCACGTTGTAGCCCCGTCGGTTGGCAAAATCCTCGATGGCGAAGGCCAGCTTTGAAAAAAACGGCGCCTGAATGTCGCCGATGATGGCGCCGATGGTCCGGGTGCGCTGAACGCGCATGCTCTTGGCGATCGCGTTGGGCACGTAGGAGAGCTCTCTGGCCGCGTCCAGCACGCGCCGGCGCGTCTTTTCGGATACGCTCCCATACTTCCCCATCGCCCGGGCCGCCGTGGCGGCCGATACGCCCGCGCGCTCCGCGACGCGTTTGATGGTTACGCTCTCGCTGTGGCCATTCTCGCTGCGCATGTTCCGATCCGTTCCCGAGAACGATTGATAACGTTCTCATTTCTATCGATAAAAAAACTGTTTGCAGAATAACCGATTCCGCCACAGCTTGTCAATAGAAAAATGGCGAAAACGACAAATTTTTATGTTTTGAATGCCGTCAGCCTGCGAACGCTGAGTCTCGCGCATTCCGGGCCTGGCGGTCCGGTTGCATTTTCCATGGATTCTGTCTATAATAAACCTCATCCGTCCGGACCGGGCCGCGCGCCCGCGAGACCGGCCCCGGGAAAGGGGGAAACGCATGCCGCCGCTTTCGCTTTTGATCAAGCCGGTGTCGGGCCTTTGCAACATGCGCTGCCGGTACTGCTTCTATTCCGACGTGATGTCGCGCCGGGAGGCCGGAGTGCGCGAGGCCATGTCCCTGGAAACGCTGGAAGCGCTTGTCCGGCGGGCGATGGCATACGCCGAGGGGCATGTCGGTTTCGCTTTTCAGGGCGGGGAGCCGACGCTGGCCGGGCTTGATTTTTATCGGGCGCTGATCGGCTTTCAGAAAAAATACAATACCCGCGGCATCCGCGTCGACAACTCGCTGCAGACCAACGCCCTCGATTTATCCGATGAGATGATCGATTTTTTCGCCCGGGAGAAGTTCCTCATAGGGGCTTCACTGGATGGTGACCGCGCGACGCACGACGCGCTGCGCGCCGACGCCGGCGGCGCGCCGACCTTCGACCGCATCCGGCGCACGCTGGAACGCTTGCGCGAACGGGACGTGGCGTTTAACGTGCTGTGCGTCGTAAGCGAACCCGTGGCCGCCCGGCCGCGGGAAGTTTTCGAGGCGCTGGAGCCCTACGGATTCATCCAGTACATCGCATGCCTGGACGATTTTAACGGCGGGGCCCGCCCGTTCTCGCTGACGGGGGCGTCCTACCTCGAGTTTCTCAGAACGACGCTGGCGCTGTATTTGGACAGGATCCGGAAGGGCCGTTATGTCAGCGTACGGAATCTGGACAACTACGTGCGCATGCTGCTGGGCGACGAGCCGGAGAACTGCGGCATGCGGGGCCGCTGCGGACAGTACTACTTGGTGGAGAGCGACGGCGAGGTGTACCCCTGCGACTTTTATGTGCTGGACGAGTGGCGGATGGGGAACATCCGAGAGGCGTCGTTCTTCTCGTTTGAACGGAGCGAAACGGGCGCGCGCTTCCGCGCCGAGTCCCTCCCCGTTCCGGACAAGTGCGGGACGTGCCGTTGGTACCGCCTGTGCCGCAACGGCTGCAAGCGCGAGCGGACGGCGCCGGAAGACGTCAACCGCTTCTGCGAATGCTACCGCGAATTCTTCCCCTACGCGCTGCCCCTGCTGCAGGAGGCCGCCCGCGCGTTCGCGAAGTGAGGCGCTATTCGCCGTCCGGCCCGCCGCCCTCAAACGCCCCGCACAGTTCTATCAGCGCCGTCTGCGCCCGGGTGAGCCGCCGCTTCTTCGGGTAGATCAGCTTGAAATCCCGCCGGAGCGAAAACCCTTCTGTGCGCAGCCGGGCGAGCCCGCCGCGGCCGACAAAGCGGTCCGCGAGCCGTGCCGGCAGGATCGCGACGCCCAGGCCGCAGGCCGCCGCGTTCAGGAGCGCGTGCGTGCTGGTGCTCTCCCAAACCGGCGCGGCGGTAAGCCCGTTTACCTTCAGGAGCGCATCCACCATCTCCCGCGCCGCGCTGCCCGGCTCCCGCAGAAGGAGCGGCGCGGCGGCAATGTCGCCGATGCCGGCGGCATTTTTTTCGCAGAGCGGGTCGGCCTCGTGGCAGTAGACGCCCAACTCGTCCGACAGAAAGGTCTTGAAAGCGAGCGCATCCGAATGAACCTCGCCCTCGATGAGCGCGAGGTCGAGTCCGTTGTCCAAAAGCCTGCGCTCGATCACCTCGGAGCTGCTGACCTGCACGTACACCGAGAGTTCCGGAAACTGCCGCCGAAGCGCTAGAACCAGCCCCGGAAGCAGCTCCGTGCCGATGGTAATGCTTGATCCGACGCGCATCTTCCCCGCCGTTTCCCAATTCCTGAGCGCATTTTCCATGTCCTCGAGGCCCGACACGATGCCCAGCGCCTCTCCAAACATCCGCTCTCCGGCGGGGGTGATGCGGAGCCTGCGCCCGCCGCGCTCAAAGAGCTTCACACCGTAGTTTCGCTCCAGTTCCTTGAGGGCGATGCTGACCGCCGGCTGGGAGAGGTAGAGTTTTTTTGCCGCCGCCGTAACACCGCCCTCGCCGCAGACGGCGAGGAAAATTCTCAAATGCTGCAGCGTCATGGCGCCCTCCCAATCATAAAAGATCATTATGGATCAAATAATATTATAGTATTTTACTTATTCGAAAGCAAGGCGTACAATATCTCCGGGGGGGTGACATGTTGAAACCCGAAAAATTCAAACAGCTCGGCACGCTTTTCACTTCGACGTTTTTCATCAGCGCATTTACCTTCGGCGGCGGATACGTCATCCTGCCGTTGATGCGAAAGAAATTTGTCGATCAGCTCCATTGGATGGACGAAGACGAAATGCTCGACCTGATGTCCATCGCCCAGTCCTCGCCGGGCGCGATGGCGGTCAACATCGCGGTGCTGGTGGGCTATCGGCTGGCGGGCATTGCGGGCGTAATGGTTTCCATCGTCGGGACCATCCTGCCGCCGTTGATCATCCTCACCCTGATCTCGATGGGATACGAGGCATTCAGCACCAACACCGCCATCGCGCTGATCCTCCGCGGCATGCGCGCGGGCGTCGCCGCGATCATTTTTGACGTGGTGATCACGCTGTTCATGACGATCGGCAAGGACGGAAAAATCGTGCCGTTCCTCGTCGCGGCCGCGGCCTTCGCGCTGACCACGTGGCTGAATGTCAACGTGGCGCTCATCATCCTGGCCAGCGGCCTGGCCGGCGTGGCGGGCGAATTCTGGCGCCGCGGAAGGGAGGGGACGGGAAAGTGATCTACCTGGAGCTGTTCTGGAGCTTTCTGCAGATCGGGGCGTTCAGCTTTGGCGGCGGGTACGCGGCGCTCAAGCTGATCCAGCATCAGGCCGTCGAGGCGCACGCCTGGATGGGCATGGCGGAGTTCACCGATCTGATTACCATTTCACAGATGACGCCCGGGCCCATCGCGGTCAATTCGGCCTCCTTCATCGGCATGCGGATGGCGGGGCTCGGCGGCGCGCTGGTTGCCACCTTCGGCTGCATCCTGCCCTCCTGCATCATCACGCTGACGCTGGCTTGGCTTTACTACAAGTACCGCAATCTGACGCTGGTGAGCAGCGCGCTGGCCGGGCTCCGGCCCGCGGTCGCGGCGCTGATCGCCGCCGCGGGGGTATCGATCCTGACGCTGGCGGTTTGGAACGGCTCAACGCCCGCGCTCGATCCGCATCGCGTTGACTGGATCGCCGTCGGGTTGTTCGCGTCCGCGTTCTTTGCGCTGCGCCGGTGGAAGCTCAACCCCATCCTGGTCATGTCGGCCGCGGGCGTAGCCGGCCTGGGCCTGTACAGCCTGTTGTCCGCCGGTCCGTGACCGGCGCCCGCCTCCGCCCGGTCGGAGAAAATCGGAAAGTCCCGGGCGGACGCGCGGACGGCTATCGGAACCGCGCCGGAAAAAGCGGCGCGCTGCCAGGCCTGTCGCGCAGGGCGCTCGCCGCTTTCCCTCAAGCTGTCCGGGTCTCTATTCCCGGGAGACACCCGGTCAACCCCTCAGGTATCTTGCCGCGTATTCCGCGTTGATCTCCGCGATTTCCTTTTCGCCATCGATGTAGGGCTGGTACATGGCGTAGGGATCCCCTCCGCCCAGACCGCAGGAGGAACAGTTTTCGCACCCGCCTCCGCCACAGCTCAGCGCGTTGCGGATGATCTCCTCCCGCTCTTCTTTCGTGGTGTCCTTGATTAGGCTGCCGCGCATGCGGCCCACCTCCTCTCATCCGATTGCGCGGCGGCCGGTCCGGGGGCTTTCGTCCGTGCACCCGGAACCGCGCCGGTCCGCTCACTTTTTATTATACCTTTCTTTTACTCCGCCGAATCCGCCTTTTCGCGGGCCGGACCACCCGGCGCTTCTCCGGCCTGGCTTCCCCGGCATATAGCATATATTCTGACTTTTTCCAAAGAAATTGACGCTATACAGCGCCGGGCGCATGCGCTATCCTGTAGGTGACTCGATGATGAAACGTACGGGAGGAAACTGCCGATGACCAGAAAGCAGCGCATCGACATTCGGCACGCGGCGGCGATCAACTGCGCGGAGGCCGCGGAGCGGTTGGTTTCGGAGAGGGTTTCGCTTGATCCCCTGCGTCAGGCGTACCATGTGGAGCCGCCGGCCAACTGGATGAACGATCCTTGCGCCATGGTGTATTTCCGCGGCGAATATCATTTGATGTACCAGTACGATCCCTACCACATCACCCCGCGGGGAATGGTCTTCGGCCATGTGAAAAGCCGCGACCTGGCGCATTGGGAGCGCCTGCCCGTCGCGATCGCGCCCAGCGAACCCCATGAGCTGTACCCCTACGACGCGCAGGGCATGAACTACGGCATCTTCACCGGCAGCGCCGCCGTCGACGGGGACCGCATGGTCGTATTGTATTGCGGCTCCAGCTACGACGACGCGGGCAATCTCAAGCAGACGATCTGTCTGGCCACCAGCGAGGACGGCGTTCACTTTGAGAAATACGAGGGAAACCCGGTCATCGCCCAGCCGCCCGAGGACAGCGATTATGACTTCCGCGACCCTAAGCTGTGGAAGCGGGGCGATCTGTGGTACGCGCTGATGGGCTCCTCCAAGGACGGCCTGGGACAGGTGCTCCTCTATGAATCCGCCGACCTGATTCACTGGCGCTACGTCGGCGTCACCGCCAGAAGCGACGGGCGCTTCGGGACAATGTGGGAATGTCCGGATTTCTTCGAGCTGAACGGCAAACAGGTGCTCCTTTTTTCTCCCATCAATATGCCGGACACGGATACGTGCTACATGGTGGGCGCGATGGACTACGGCACCGGCAAATTCACGATGGAAAACTGGGGCAAAGTAGACCTGGGCTGCGAATACTACGCGCCGCAGACGCTGGAAGACGGGCGGGGACGGCGCATCGCCATCGGCTGGTGCGCCATGTGGCACCACAACGGGCGGACCCATTTCACCACCTACGGCCCGACGGTGGAGCGGGGCTGGTGCGGACACATGTCGATTCCGCGCGTACTCTCCCTGGACGCGGACAACCGCCTGACGGCGGAACCCGCGCCGGAAACGGCGCTTCTCCGGAAGACGCCGGCCCACGTATACCGCTGCGTGCTGGAAGACGCGCGCCAGACCGTCCCGGCTGATTTCACCAAGGCCACGGAGCTGAGCCTGACCATCGATTTCATCAACGCGAAAGACGGCGCCGGGCGCGCGGGCATCGCGGTGCGGTGCGCCTCGGACGGCTCGCACGAAACGCGCGTTTACTACGACGCCGCCCTTCGCGCGCTCGTACTGGACCGGCGGCTGTCGGACGGCATCTGTAACGACGTGCAGGCGTACCCGTTGGAATGCCAAAACGGGCGCGTGACGGCCCGCCTCTTCGTCGATTCCACCAGCCTGGAACTGTTTTCGGACGAAGGCCGCATCGCATCCTCCAACAATATCTATCCGCGGCCGGAGGATACCGGGACCCGGCTCTTCTCGGAAGGGTGCCGCGCGACGATGTTTCTGGAGGGCTGGGCGCTGCGCGGGTGAGCGCGCTGGGCCGTCCGGCGTGCTCGGGCAATACCGCACAAACGAGGCGGTGTGGTGGCGAGTGGATTTTTTGTCGGTTGCAATGGCAGATATCGAAGATTTACCGGCGGTGAATAAAGATCTCCGCATGCGGCAGATCGCGGAAAAGCAACCGTCAGCGCGCCGCCGAGTTGTGCGGCATCGCCTTAGGGGATGCGCCTGAACTGATCCGGCGTATAGCCGGTGCAAGCCTTAAACTTGTTGACAAAATAGCGGCAATTGATGAAGCCCACCTTGCCGCAGACATTTTTAACCTTCTCGCCCGCATGGAGCAGCTCTTTGGCCCGCTCCATGCGGACTTCGTTCAGGTATTTGGAATAGGAAATCCCCACCTGCTCCTTGAAAAGCACGCTGAAATAAGTCGGATGCATCTCGCACAGCGCCGACAGGCTGTCCAGCGTGACCGGCTCGGCGTAATGCGCGTCGATGTACTCCTTGGCGCGGAGCACATTCTTCCGCTCCGCCGTCGTCCGGCGCGCCTTCAGCCACTCGATCAGGCGCGCGTAGGCGGACAGCACCCATTCGCCGATTTCTTCGCCGCCCGAGAGCTGCGCGATTTCGACGTGCGGCAGGAACGCCTTTTCCGAGCTGAAGGTATGGCCCGTCTCGCCGCACACGGAAAGGCCCAGGTAGATCAGCCTTAGGCAGGCGTGACAAAATAGATCCGGCGACAGGCGCTCGGCCTTGATCGCTTCGACTTCTGACCGCACCTGCGCGAGCGCCTCGTCCCACGCGCCGGTGCGCAGCGCAAAGCCCACCCGTCCGATGGAATTCTGCCGCCCGGAGTAGGCCTGGGAACCATTCTCCATCTTCTCGAACAGCACGAACGCCTCGTCAAAAAATTCGGCGTACCGAAGCGCGCAGCGCGCCTCTTCTACGGCCTTGTCCAGCGACAGAAGCGATGCGTGAATGCCGCTGACACCCGCATGGCAGATCCAACCCTCGTCGGCGTCCCGCCTTAGAAGCGCCTCCAGCGCGTTGGCACCGCCAGCCTCTGTCTCCCGGGCGAAGGAAACCGCGATGAGCCGGGAATCCGGCGCGCGCAACACCGCCCCAAGGCCGCCACGATGGCGCGCCTCAAACTCCGCCCGGGCAAGGTCAATCGGCGTTTCTCCCTTCTGCGGCTCAATCACCGAGACGCGCAGGTTTTTGATGCCCAGCAGGTTGAGGCCCGTCCGCTGCTCGAGCGCGCGCAGCTCGGCCATCGAGACCGCCTCTCTCGAGATCAGGTCCTCCAGCGCCGCGCCAAGACACGCCGCGTCTTCCTGCCCGGCGAGGCTTCGCGTGTTCCGCGCCGAGAAGATCTCTCCAATGCGCCGGAGCACCTCCTCGATCTTCTCCACCGTCACCGGTTTATCCAGGTAGTCGGCCAGGCCAAGCCTGAGCGCCATGCGGATGTAGGCAAAGTCGTTGTAGCCGCTGATGACCACAAACAGCGTCTCCGGCAGGGATGCCTTGACGTCCTCGATCAGCTCGAAGCCGCCGATGCCCGGCATTCGGATATCGGTAAACACCACGTCCGGGCGCAGTTCGAGGATTCTTTCCCGCGCGGTCAGGCCGTCGTAGGCGGCGCCTGCGATCTCCATGCCGTATTTTCCCCAGTCGACCATTAGGCGAAGCCCCTCGATCTCCAGGTATTCATCGTCCACCAGAAAGACGCGAATCATCGCGCATCCCTCCTTCGTCTCCGCGGGCGTTACGCGCCCTCGCGCGGCACGCGGATGGTCACCCGCGTCCCCTCGCCCAGTCCGCTCTCAAAGTGGCATCCATAGCCTTTGCCGTACTTGAGGCGGATGCGCTCCGATACGTTGCGTATGCCATACCCCGTCGAAACGGCGTGCTCCGCGTCCATGCCCACGCCGTTGTCCTCGATGACAAACACCATGTCCCGCGCGTCCCGCCGTCCGGATATGCCCAGCCGCCAGTCCCCTCCGGTCTTGGGCTCCAATCCGTGGTAGATCGCGTTTTCCACCAGCGGCTGAAGGATCAGCTTCAAAATCTCCTCGCCGTGCAGCGATGGATCCACGTCCCACGCCACGTGGATCCGGTCGTTGTAGCGCATGTTCTGGATGCGCAGGTACCGTTCAATGTGCTGGATTTCCTGCGCGACGGTGATCATGTTGCGCCCTTTGTTGAGCGCCAGTTTGAAGATGTCGGAAAGCGTGACGGCCATCTCCGCGGCCTCGTCGGAGCGCCCGAACTTGCTCAGCCAATAAATGGAAGAGAGCGTGTTGTACAGAAAGTGCGGGTTGATCTGCGCCTGCAGCGCGTCGAGCTCCGCCTGCTTTTCCAGGAGCGACATCTGCACCAGTTCCTCGTTCAGGTTTTCGTTCCGCCTGACGAGCTCGACGAATTTCGTTCCGATCCGCCCGACCTCGTCGTCTCCGAACGCGCCGCCCGGTATACCCCCTTGCCCGGCTTCCTCAATCGCCCGGCCAAGCCGGGTCAGCGGGCGGGTGATCGTGCGCGCGGCGACGACGGACATGCCCGCGGACAGCGCGATCAGCATCAGGAGCGCGACGAGCGTTACGCCGAAGATGGCGGCGCTGCCCGAAAGAAAGGCCGCCCGCTCCACAATGTGCAGCACCGACCAGCCGGTCCGCTGGTTTTGCAGCGAGGTCACCAGGCAGTCGTCCACATCGCCGCCCGCCAGGTATTCGGCGATCGCGCCGCGCATTTTTTCTTCCGCGCCCGGCGAAATGTTCAGGTAATTTGCGCGGCTGCCGCGGCGATCGGCCATCAGGTAACAGGCCTCGTCCTCGTGAATGGCGGAGGGCAGCACGCTGTTGTAATAGCTCTTGTTGGCATTGATGATCAGGATGCCGTAGGGTTCCCCGCTGTCAAGATCCCGCAGCAGCTTCGTCATGGAAACGGAGTAGCTGGAGGAAGCGCCCTCCTGTACGTCGCCGGACAATACGTCGTAGAGAAAATAGCATTCATAGCCGTCGGCCTGCATCGTCCGCTCGTACCATTCTTCGCCTTCAAACTGTCCCAGTTCCGCCGAAAGCGCGGAAATGCCGCCGGTACCGCGGTACCGGCAGCGAAAGCCGTTCCAGTTGAATAGGCTCACCGACGCAATGTCTCCGCTGCCGATCAGGATTTGCTTGAGCTGTTCGGCGATGCGCTGGCTGGTCCGCGTGCTGGACGCGCCGTCGCCGCCGCCGGCGGTTTTCAGCGCGTCGCGAATCGGCTGATTGATCAGGACGCGCCGCGCGATCCGTTCGACGTACTGCGCCTTTGCGTCCACCATTGCGCTGGCGATCTGCAGGTTGCTGGCGATGATCTCGGACGATCGGCCGATTGTGGCCCTGGAGCTGACGAGATAGGAAACCGAAGCCAGCGCGATCAGCGGAACAATGCCGATCAGAAGCGAGGTGATCAGGAATTTATTGCGAATCCCGCCCCAGTCAAACAGCGATCTCAGCAAGCGCACGGCAATGCCCTTTCATACGGTTCTTCCTGAAATTATACCGTAATGACCGGCGCGCATCAAGCCGGCGCTCCCTGGAACCTTTTATCAGCCCTTGACCGCGCCGCTTGACAGCCCTTCGATGATCTTCTTGTTCAGGATCAGGTAAAGCGCCAGCGTCGGGAACACGGATATGCAGATCGCCGCGAACGTCGGCCCCCATTCCCGCGCACCCTTGGCATCCAGGAAAGCCGCCAGGCCAACCTGAAGGAGCCGCTTGTTGTTGGACGAAACGAACGTCTGCGAGATCAGAAGGTCGTTCCAGATTGATACGAACGCCAGCATGATCACCGTCACATACCCGTTGAGCGACATCGGCATGACGATGTGCCAGTAACTCCGGTAGATGTTGCAGCCGTCGATGACGGAGGCCTCGAGCACCTCGTCCGGAATGTAGCGGTAAAACCCGGTCAGCAGGTATACCGACATGGAGATCGACGTCCCGAAGACGAGGATGAGCGCCCACAGCGAATTGAGCAGGCCGGCCGACTGAAACAGAAGGAACTGCGGCAGCAACAGCACGAACGACGGGATGAACATGCCTACCTGGATGTAGGCCAGCGCGGCGCGGGACAGGCGCCATTTCATCTTGGTCAGCGCGAAGGCAGCGGTGGAGCTGAAGACCCAAATCAGCGCGATGGAGATCAGCGTCACAAACGCGGTGTTTTTGAAAAGCATCCCGATGTTGCCGTACTGGTAGGCCTGAATGTAGTTCTGGTAATAAATGCCCTGCGGCAGCGCGAACATGGACTGCGCGAACTCGGAATTCATCTTGAACGACGAGAGCAGCATCCAGACAAAGGGGTACAGGTCGCTGACGATCAGGACGGCCATGAAAAACTTTAAAAGTCCCTGGATGAGCGCGCCTCTGCGTTCCATCGCCTACAGGTCCCCCTTTCTGTCCATCAGCATGACGAGCTGAGTAAACAGAAGCGTCATCAGAAGCGTCACGATCGCGATCGTGCTTCCGTACCCGTATTCCCATTGCTTGAACGCCACCTTGTATATGTAGATGGACAGCGTGGTCGTCGCGTAGCCCGGGCCGCCCTTGGTCAGAATTCTGGGCATGTCGTACACCCGCAGGCTGTGCATGATGGCCAGCACCGCGCACATGATGTTGACCGGGCGCATGATGGGCATTACCACGTGGCGCACGATCTGGCCCATGCCGGCGCCGTCGATCTTTGCGGCCTCCTCCAATTCGACGGGCACGTTGATGAGGCCCGCGTAGAAGATGATCGCGTAATAGCCGATGCCCTTCCACATCTCCGCGATGCACACCGCCCACATGGCGGTATACGAAAGGCCCGTCCACGGCTTCACCATCGATTCCAGGCCCACCATCTGCAAGAGGCTGTTCAGCAAGCCGTACTGCGGCGACACTTCGTATATTTTGGAAAACAGCGCGGCGGCGGCGACGCCGGGAATGACCACCGGAAGATAGACGATGGTGCGCGCCGTGTTGGCGTAGCGCCGTTTGATGCTGTACTTGAGCAGGATGGCCGAAAACAGGCCCAGAAGAAGCCAGCCGGTGCCCGTGATCAAAAGGTACTGCATGGTGACCAGAAAGCTGTTGACAAAGCTTTTATCAGAAAACAGGCGTATATAGTTTTTCAGCCCGACGAATTCAAATTTGACGTTGGGCGTCCCCTCGAAAAAGGTGAAAAGGATTGATTGGCACATCGGGTAGAATACCAACAGCGTATACGCCACAAGACCGGGAAGCATAAAAAGCAGGATGGACGTTTTGTTTCTCAGGATTCGTTCCATGGGAGCCTCCTGAAGTTCGCGCTTGACGCCCCGCCCGGGCGGCCGCCCGATTTTTCTCATGTTTGAGCAATCTGCATCCGGATCGTCCGGGCGCCGGGAAAACCACGCGCCCGATATCCGGTTTTTGCGCCCGACGGCCCGCGCGCGGTGCGACGCTTCCCGCTCCGCGCGCAGGCCGTTGAAAAAAGGGTGAGATCAACCCGCCGCGGAGAAATTCTTGTCAACGGAGGCGGCAAGCTGTTCGCAGTATTCCTCGGGCGTCATGCTGCCCTCGGCCAACAGCTGCGCGTTGTACTGCGCGATGTCCTGCGTGCCGGCGTCCATCTTGGCCTCAAACCACAGCGTCGGGTATTTGGACTGGGTTTCCAGGTGGTTCATCAGCGTTTGCTGGATGGGTTCGTACACCACTTCGACGTCGCTCATGTACGGCGAGAGCAGGCCGACCTGGCGTTGATACCTGCCGACGTTTTCAAAGAAGAACTTGATGAAATCATTGTTGGTGCCCTCGTCAAACTTCGCCTTGCCGATGCAGATGGCGTTGGCGCAGGACATGTCGTCCAGTCCCAGCGCGTACTCCAGCGGAATCTCGCTGCCCTCGATTCCCGGAGGGGTGAAGTAGCCGATGTTCTCCTGGCCCATCGGGTTGGTGGACGGATCGAGGATTGACACGGCGAACCAGGAGCCGGTGTAGATCATGGCCGCCTTGCCGGTCAGAAACGCGGCGTACTGCTCCGTGGTGGTCATCGCGTTGTAGGCGGCGCCCATGTAGCCCTTCTGGTACATTTCCTGGCACTTGGCCGCTGCCTTGACAAAGACCTCGTTCCGGAAGCTCCAGCCCTCCAGATTGCGGGAGGCCAGAAGATGGCTTTCGTTGCCCGCCAGGCGGTCGGCGTACATCATAATCCAGCGCGTGATGCCCCAGCCGTCCGCCCCGTTGGACGAAATGGGCTGAATGCCGGCGGCCAGCAGCTTGTCGCACACGGCTTCCAGCTCCGCCCAGGTCTTCGGGACCTCGAGGCCCTGCTGCGCGAAGATCTCCTTGTTATAGAACATGCCGTTGCTGCACAGCTGTGAAGGCATTGAATAGATGTCATCATAGTTGCTCAGCGTGTGTTTGGCCGCGATGACGCTGTCCGAGCAGACGTCGGAAATGCTGAGGCCGATCTTGGGCAGGTCCTTGTCGATGTTGACCACAGCGCCCAGTTCGACAATCGCGTCCATCGCGGTACCGTCCTCATAGTTGAACATGTCGGGCACGTCGTTGGAGGCGATCAGGATGGACAGGCGCGACGCCAGCTCGTTCTGTTCGCAGGTCTCAAACTCATAGCTGAAGTTGGGATGGCCGCTCGCGATGTATTCGTCCAGCGCCATCTGGATCATGTGCGCCTCGCTTTCGGGCGTCTCGGGCGGCTGTTCGGACAGCACCTTGAAGACGTACGGCGGATCGCTGGTGGTGGTCTCCGCAAAGGCGAGGCAAGGCGTCAGAGCGAGGGCCACCATCAGGATCAGCGCGAGGGATTGCGACATTTTTCTGGCCATGGTTTCTCCTCCGTTCTAATATTCTCGTCGATATACAGTATATATTAGAACAATTTTTTATATAAGCGCCGCTTTTTTTGTTTCGAATCATCATTTTTATGATCCGCCGGCAATTCTGCGGCGGATCTCCTCCGGCTCAACGAATCGGGCTGCCCGCGTCCTGGCGGGCGTCCCGGCCCGATTCCATCGGCGCGACGAGGCAACAAAATCGCAACAAAAGCCTCCAAATAGAAAAAGCCGCCCATTGATCGTCGTGCGAAGCGCCGTTTATAATGGTCGTACAGCGGACAATACGGAAAGGGCATGCGCCATGAAGAACATCCTTCTTTTGATGACCGACCAGCAGCGGGCGGACCAGCGGGGCCTGGGCGGCTTCGACACGCCCAATCTGGACGCGCTGGCCCGGCGGGCGAACTTCGACTGCCGCACGGTGGACCCGATCTGCACGCCGGCGCGCTCGGCGCTTTTGACCGGGCGGTATCCGCGCCAGGTGGGTATGATCACCATGTCCGGCGATCTCGACCACCAAATCCCCACGATGCCCCAGGCGCTGCAAAAGGCGGGCTACACCACCTATGGCGTCGGCAAATTCCATTTTCTGCAAACGTGGCCCTGGGGAACCGGGCGCGGCGAGGGCTGGGACTTCATTAAAAATCAAGCGGAGATGAAGAAGTTCGGGTTTGATTTCGTTTGGGAGACCGCAGGCAAGCAGCAGCAGCTTCAGAACTACGACCACTACTGCGCGCACCTCGATGAAAAGGGCCTGCTGGAGGAATACCGCGATTTCATTCTTGAAAGCGGCGGCGCAAACGGCGACACGGCGGACCACAATTATGACAAAACCCTCCCCTTCCCCTTCCACGAAGCGGATTATGTGGACGCCGTGACCGGCCGAATCGCCTGCGAGCGGCTGGAGGCCCATCCGTCCGACAGGCCTTTTTACATGTTCGTTTCCTTCTGCGGGCCCCACAAGCCCTATGATCCGCCCGCGCGGTACATGGACATGTTCCCAATTGAGCGGAGGGACGATTTTATTCTGGAACCGGGGCAGCAGTTGAGCGAAAATCAGAAAGAGGCCCTTTACCGGCAGCGGCGCGCCGCAAAGGCGATGCTGAAGCTGATCGACGATCAGACGGGCCGCATCCTCTCGGTGCTTGAGCGGCGCGGGATGCTTCAGGATACGCTGATCGCCTTCACATCCGATCACGGCGACATGCTGGGCGACCATTTCCTGATCCAGAAGGGCGTGCCATGGAAGCAGGCCACCCGCGTGCCGCTGTACATTTCACTCCCGGGCGCTCGGGACGCGGGTGAGACCGGCGCGCTGGCCGAGCTGACGGACCTCACCGCCACGATTCTGGACTTCGCGGGCCTCGATCCCGAGTCCGCGCTGTCCCGCCCCTGGCCGGCCTACAACGCGCGGATTCCGTGCCGGTCGCTGCTCCCCGTCCTCCGGGGCGCGGAGGAGTCCGTCCGCGACTTCGCGTTTTGCGAATGCGACTTTACCGAAGAGCGCGTCGGCGTCCGCTGCGCCTACACCCGGGCGGAATACCAGCAAATACGCGGCGCGGGCCGCGACACCGCCTGGCAGATGATCGAAAGCCCGACCCACAAGTACGTCAAATACCTGGGGTATGACGCGCCCGGCGCGTACCACGAGGAGCTCTATAACCTCATGACCGACCCCGATGAGCGGCGAAACGCAGCCCGCGATCCGGCGGAGCGCGAGGCGCTGCAAGAGGCCCGGGACCGGCTCATGTACGTGATGGACGCCTACCCGCCGGCACAGAAGACCTGGACAGACAGTCGCCTCAACGAGACCAGGCACAATGGAGGATGAGCTTTGGAAAGTATCCTGAAAATGCGGGGCATCTCCAAGCGTTTTCCGGGCGTAAAGGCCTTGGACCGCGTGGACTTCGAGCTGTTCCCGGGCGAGGTACACGCGCTGATCGGGGAAAACGGCGCGGGCAAGTCGACGCTGATGAAAGTGCTGACGGGCATCTACCGGCAGGACGAGGGCGAGATCACGCTCAAGGGCCGGCCCTTCGCGGCGAAGAACCCCAAGGACGCCCAGGAGCACGGCGTCAGCATGATCTTTCAGGAGTTCAACCTGCTGCCGCATCTGACGGTGGCGGAAAACATCTTCGTGGCCCGGGAGCCCCGGAAGATGCATAACCTCCTGATTGACGACCGGACGATGATCCGGAAAACCCAGGCGCTGATGGATTCGCTCGGCCTCAACATTTCGCCGACGCGCGTGGTGTCCCAGCTGAGCGTCGCCGAGATGCAGATGGTCGAAATCGCGAAGGCGCTGGAATCACGCTCAGATGTCCTGGTGCTGGACGAGCCGACTTCCGCGCTGGCCGAGCACGAGGTCAAGAAGCTCTTCGACATCCTGCGCAGGCTCCGCGAGCAGCAGGTGGCCATCATCTACATTTCACACCGGCTGGAGGAGTTCAACAAGATCGTCGACCGGGTGACCGTCCTCCGGGACGGCCGGTATATCGCCACCCGGGATTGGAAGGACATCACGCTCCCCGAAATGGTCGCGATGATGGTCGGCCGAAGCATCACCGAGCAGTACCCACGGCGCAGCGCCAGGATCGGCGAAGTTGTGCTGGAGGCCAGAAATTTTGTGAACCGCAAGCTCAAGGGCGCGTCGCTTTCGGTCCGGAGCGGCGAAGTCGTGGGCGTGGCGGGCATGATGGGCGCGGGCCGCACCGAGTTCGTGCGCGCGATCTTCGGCGCGGACCCGATCCGGTCGGGCGAACTCCTCATGAACGGCAGAAGGATCGAGATCCGCTCCCCCGCCGACGCGATCGCGAACAACATCGCCTATCTGCCGGAGGATCGCAAAAAGGACGGGCTTCTGCTGGATCAGTCGGTGGAGATGAACATCCTGCTGGCGAGCCTGAATCTCTGCGCCCGGCGCGGCGTGATCGACGACAGGATGTGCGCCCAAATCGTGAAGGACAAGATCCGGGACCTGACGGTCAAGACCCCTTCCGCCCGGCAGCTGGCGAAATTCCTGTCCGGCGGCAACCAGCAAAAGGTGCTGCTGGCCCGTTGGCTGTGCCTGGACTCCCGCGTCATCATCTTCGATGAGCCGACGCGCGGCATCGACGTGGGCGCGAAGTATGAGGTCTACTCGTTGATCAACCGCATGGCCGAAGCCGGGGCGGCCGTCATCATGGTGTCCTCCGAGATGCCGGAGGTGCTGGGCATGAGCGACCGCATCGTGGTCATGTACGAGGGGAGCCTCGTGGGCGAACTGTCCGGGGCCGAGGCATCCCAGGAGCGAATCCTCAACATGGCCAGCAACATTACAGAAAGCGCGTTGGAGGGAAGCCTATGAATCTGAGCGCATCCGCAAAAAAACACAATACGGAAATCTGGCAGAAGCTGACCGCGCCGCTGGCGCTCGTCATCATGTGCGTCAGCTTCTCGCTGGCCAGCCCCTTCTTTCTGCGCATCGACAACATCATGACCATCGCGCTGCAGACCGCCATCACCGCCATCACCGCTTACGGCATGACCTTCGTGATCGTGTCGGGCTGCGTGGACCTTTCCGTGGGCTCCGTCATCGCCTTCACCGGCGTCGGGGCGGCGCTGATGCTGCAGGCAGGCATCCCGATCTGGCTATCGCTGACGCTTACCCTCGTCCTGGGCGCGCTGGTGGGCTCCTTCAACGGATTTATGGTGGCCCGGATGAAGCTGCCGCCGTTTATCGCCACGCTGGGCGCGCAGATGGCGCTTCGGGGCCTTGCGCTGATTCTGACGGGCGCCAAACCCGTCTATATTCAGAACGTGCCGTCCTTCAAACTCCTGGCGCAGTACCGGCTTTTCAACGTGGTGCCGCTGCCGGTGGTCTACACGCTGGTACTGGGGCTCCTGGCCGCGTTTCTGCTGCGCAAGACGGTCATCGGCCGCAACGTGTTCGCGGTGGGTTCCAACGAGGAGGCCGCGCGGCTGTCGGGCATCCGCGTGCTCAAAATCCGCGTGTTCGCCTACGCCTTCAGCGGACTGATGGCGGCGGCGGCCGGCATCATCATGAGCTCCCGCGTCACATCCGGCCAACCCTCCATCGCCGTCGGCTACGAGGCCAACGCCATCGCGTCGGCGGTCATCGGCGGCGCATCGATGCGCGGCGGCCACGGTTCGATCTCCGGCTCAATCCTTGGCGCGTTCATTCTGGGCGTGCTGATGAACGGGCTCAATCTCCTCAACGTCAATCAGAACTGGCAGACATTCGCGATCGGCCTGGTGGTGATCCTGGCGGTCTGGGTTGACAAGCTGCGCACCTCGGACCGCGCCTGATCCGGAAGGATTCGAGGCCGGATTCGGCCTTGGACACCAATACAAGGAGGAATCATTCCATGAAAAAACCGCTCGTGCTGCTGGCCCTCGTCGCGCTCCTTCTGAACGCCGCCGCGCCCGCCTTCGCCTCCGGGGACGGCCTGTATGTCGCCATGTTCCCCAAGGCCTACATCGGGGACTTCTGGAAGAGCGTCGAGGCCGGCGCGCGCAAGGCCGCGTCGGATTTCGGCGTGACCATCACCTTCGAAGGGCCCCAGTCGGAGACCGACCTTGAAGGCCAGAACATGCTGGTGGAAAACGCCATCACCAAGGGTGCGGATGTGATCGCGATCGCGCCGCTGGACAGCGTGGGCAATGTGCCGATCATCGAGACCGCCCGGGACAAGGGCATCAAGGTCATTACGTTCAATTCAAAGCTGGAGAGCGACATCCCGCTGACCCACGTGGCCACAGACAACTGGGCCGCCGGCGAGATGGCCGGCAAAGCCCTGGGCGAAGCGCTGGGCGGCAAGGGCAAGTTCGCGGTCATCGGCGCGGTGGAGTCCGTCAAGAACAACCGCGACCGGTCCGACGGCGCCGCAGCCTACATCAAGGAGCACTTCCCCGAGATGGAGCTGATTACCATCCAGTATACCGACGGCGACATGACCAAGGCGCTGTCGGCCGGCTCCGACATCATCACCGCCAATCCGGACATCGCGGGCTTCTTCACCAACAATGAAACCACCACCATCGCGCTGGCCACGGTGCTGCAGGAAAAGGGCCTCGCCGGAACGATCACCCACGTCGGCTTTGACGCCACCAATCAGACCGTCGGTTACCTGACGGATGGCACCACCGCCGCCATCGTCACCCAGGTCCCCTTCAACATGGGCTACATGGCGGTCGAAAAGGCGATCGCCGGCTACAAGGGCGAGGCGCTCGAACCCGTGTACGACACCGGCGTCGCGCTGGTCACCGCCGAAAACGTCAACTCCGACGAGATTCAGGCCATCGTCAACCCCAAGACCTGATCCCCACGGCGTCAAAGAATTCCCGCTCGCCGCCGGTTGAAAGACCGGCGGCTGCGCCTTGAAAGGAATGGATGAAATGACCGATAAACCCAACGTAATCTACATTTTGGCGGATGACATGGGGTACGGCGACTTTTCCGCCTTCAACCCGGACGGACCGGACACCCCCGCCCTGAACCGCCTGATCCGCGAGGGCGTGACGCTTTCAAACTGCTACGCCTCCTCGCCGGTGTGCGCACCGGCGCGCGCGTCCATTCTCACCGGGCGCTACCCGCAGCGGTGCGGTGTGATCGACACGCTGGAGGCGCGGGGGCTGGACCGGTTGAAGCCGTCGGAGACCACGCTGGCCGACGTCCTGAAGCAAAACGGCTACCATACCGCGCTGATCGGCAAGTGGCACCTGGGCGCGATCGACCCGGAATACCACCCCAACCGGCGCGGCTTTGACGAATTTTTCGGCTTCCGCGGCGGCTGGAACGACTACCACGACTACCGCGTGGAGCGGAACGGACGGCAGGAATCCCCGTCCGGCGAGTATCTGACAGACCTCTTTTCGGACGAGGCCGTCCGGTACGTCCGCAAGCATGCGGGCCATCCCTTCTTTTTGCATCTGGCGTACAACGCGCCCCATTTCCCGTTGCAGGCGCCCGAAGATGCCATCCGGAAGTATGAAGCATCCGGCAAATTCAACCGCGCCGTGTCCACGCTCTACGCGATGATCGAGATCATGGACAGGGGCATCGGCCGGGTGCTGGACGCGCTGGACGAAGCAGGCGTCGCCGACGACACCATTTTGGTGTTCGCCAGCGACAATGGGCCGGATATGGGCGGGGAGGGCGAAATGAGCCTCCGGCGCTTCAATTGCAACCTGCGCGCCGAGAAGATGTTTGCCTTTGAGGGCGGCATTCGAGTACCCGCCGTGGTCCGCCGCCCCGGAAAATTCGCCGCGAACACGCGCTCGGCCGCGATGGTGCACGGCACCGATTGGTTCCCGACGATTCTGGGACTGTGCGGGATCAAGCCCGACCCGCTGCTTCGCATCGACGGCATGGACGTGGCGGACGCCCTCGCGGGCGGCGAAGCCCCCGCCCGCGAACTCTACTGGCAGTGGTGCCGGTATGCGCCGGATGTGCGCGTCAACGCGGCGGCGCGCAGCGGGACCATGAAGCTGGTCCACGCGCCGGTATGGGAATACCTGGATCTTCCGGCCTGGGAGGTCGAAATGGACGTGGAAATCAAGTACCATCCGGAGCGCTACGCGAAGGTTGTCGACCTGCCCGCGCCCGACCGACCGGAATTGGGCGCGGCCGGCATTCAGCTCTTCGATCTTGAACGGGATACGGGCGAGTCGTGCGATCTGTCGGCGGCGCGCCCGGCCGATGCGGAGGCGCTGGAGGCGAAGCTGATCCGCTGGTTTGACGAGGTCGAGCGCGAGCGGCTCGCCTGACGCGCCTTTTGTGACCGGGGTGTTTGTGGTACAATGAGTGAAAAGGGGGCCGCGCCATGTTCAGGATCGCCATTGCCGACGACGAACCGTTCATCGTCAAGCTCATCCGGCAACTCATCGATTGCGAAGGGCTGGACGTTGAAATCGTGGGCGACGCCTCGGACGGCGCGGCCGCGCTGAGCCTGGTGCGCGAAAAGAAGCCCGACATCCTGATCACCGACATCCGGATGCCCCTGATGGATGGCATCGAGTTGATCGAGGAGATTCATAAGGCCGCGCTGCCGGTGCGGGTGATCGCCATCAGCGGCCACCGCCGGTTCGACTACGCCTACAATGCGCTCAAGTACGGCGTGGAGGATTTCATCGTCAAGCCCATCAGCAAAAAGGAACTCAACGACTCGATCGGCAAATTGATCCGGCGGCTGGGCGGCGCGGACGTGATTCCTCGGGGGCTCAAAAGCCTGGAGCGGCAGGTGCAGCGCGGCACGGTGCGGTTGCGTGAAAAGCTGATCGCCGACTGCCTGTCGGGCGGATTTGACGCGCGGACGCTGGAGTCGGTCAACGAAGCCTACATGTGCCGGTTCGAGTCCGGCAACTTTACCGGCGTGTCCGTCAAGCTGGACTTCCCGCAGACGCTGAATGAGGATTCTCCCGTGGCCTCGAAGAGCCGAGACGCGATTGCCGAGTGCATGCGGGACTTCGCGTCCGAGTATGTGTTCGCCTTCTCGGCGCGCGACAGCGCGTTTCACGGCGTGGTCAACACGCGCCCGGAGCAGACGCGGCAGCTCGTCCGGAGGGTCAAGCGGCTGTTTGAAAAGCTGGCGATGACGCTGGACTTCTACGCCAGCATCCCCATCACCATCGGCATCGGCATCATCGCCTCCGACCCGGCGGAAATCGCCGAAAGCGTGCGCGCCGCGGCAATCTCGGTGCGCATCAAGTGCATTCTGGGCGCGCACCGCATCTACTACAGCGAGGAGTACGACCACGAAAATCTCGGCGTACGGCTGTCCGGCGCCCAGATCGAGGCGCTCCGCGCGCTATTGGACGAGAGCCGGCCCGAGCGCGCGGCGCAGTGGCTGGAGGGAGTGTACAGAAAGCCCGAGGGTTACTACCAGGCCCATCCCATCGAGGCGCTGGCGCTGACCGACTCGGTGCTTTCAACCCTTTCCGGGCTGTGCCGGATGCAGGCCGTTTCCGTCACCGACGGGGACCTCAGCTTCGGCCGGGCCGAGATCGAGCGCTCCGCAAGCCTGACGGAGATCGTATCGCGCGTCGACGCGCTGCTCCGACTGATCATGGAGCAGGATCGGCGCGCGCGCATCCAGCGCGGCAGCTTTCCGGTGGAGCGCGCCAAGGCTTTTGTTGCCGAGCACCTATGCGAAGCCTTCCGGTTGGAGGATATCGCCGAAAGCATCTTCCTGAGCCCGGCCTATCTGAGCAGCCTTTTCAAGAAGGAGACCGGCGAGAACCTCAGCGACTATATCCAGCGGCTCCGGCTTGAAAAGGCCAAGGCGCTGCTGAAGGGCACCCCCCTCACGATCCAGGAAATCTCGGCCGCCGTCGGCTATTCCGACGCGAAGTACTTCTCCAAAATGTTCTGCCGGATGACCGGAGCCAAGCCCCAGGACTACCGCAAGATGTACGCCTGGTGACGGGCATGGGTAAGCGTCTTAAACGTCATGGACTGCTTCGGGCGCTGCTCGGCGGCGCCGTTCTGGCGGTGGCCGCGCCGGGCTTTTTCATCGCCGTTGTCTTTTGGGTGCCGCCGCGTACGCCGCTTGGCTACGCGCTGTTCACACTGGGCTGTGTCTTTTGGCTGGGCCTGATGTACATGATCTTTGCCGGCATCTTTCTGCCGCTTCAGGCGCTCAGCCGAATGAAAGACCTGAGCGAGGGCGACCGGGCGGGGTTTGAGCAGCGGCTCAGGCGCGCGCCGTGGAATGGCCTGATCCTCCACGATATCCTCAGCCTGACCTCGCTTCTATACGCCCGGGACGAGAAACAGCGCTCGCTGGAGGCGCTCAAAAAAGAGGCCGAGCTAAACTCGCTCCGGAGCCAGATCAACCCGCACTTTCTCTATAATACGCTGGATTCGATCCGCGGCCACCTGATGTCGCTGGGTTTTTCGGACGCCGCGGAGATCATCGAGTCGCTGTCCAACCTGTTCCGCTACAGCATTGATCCGCGCGCGGTCTACAACACGCTGGAGCAGGAACTGGACAACGTGGCCGACTATATGCGCATTATGCGCTTCCGGCTGGGGGATCGGCTGCGCTTTCAGACCGTCGTCGACGCACGGGACGAGTACATCCTGAACTGTGAGATGCCCAAGCTGACGCTGCAGCCCATCGTCGAAAACGCGATCGAGCACGGGCTGGCGCGCATGCCGGAAACGCGCGCATCGAACTGCGCGCTTACGTGGCCCGCGAGGGCCTGAACATCCTGGTTTCCGACAACGGCGTGGGCATCGAACCCCGGCGGCTGGATGAGCTCAACGCGCGGCTTCGCGAGGGCTCGCCGGTGGAGAAGCGCCGCGGTTCGGGCCTCGCGCTGGTCAACGTCAACGAACGCATCCGCCTGCTGCACGGCGGGGATCCCTACGGGCTTCGCGTCTTCAGCGAGGTCGGCGTCGGTACGCAGGTGCACATCCTGCTGCCGGTCCGGCTGATGCCGGTGGAGCATGGCCCGCGGCGGCCGGGAGGGGACGCGTGAGGCGGCCCGCGCTGGAATACCGCGACGTCACGCTGGCGGCTTCCGGCGGCGCGCTGGTTCGCGACTTCTATCTGGCCGCTTACGAGGGAGAATACATCGCCGTGATGGGAGCGGACGGCTCCGGCAAGGATGCGCTGGGGCTGGCGCTCTACGGCGAGGCGGCCTGCCGGTCGGGCGAGATTTGGTTGGCGGGCGAACCCTTCGTGCCGGAAGGCATCCCTCAGGCGCACCGGCGCAAGGTGTTTCTCATCTCCAAGGAGAGCAATTTCATCGATTCCCAGTCCATCGCCGAGAATATTTTTTTGAACCACGGCGGCCTCAACCGGCTGATGCCGGCCAGCGACCGCCTGATTCTTTCGGAAACCGGCGCAATTCTGAAGAAATTCGGCCTCCATATCGACCCGCGCACGCCGGCGGGTGATTTCTCTCCCGCCATGAAGTGCGTGCTGGAGATGATCAAGTGGCACACCCACGGCGCCCGGGTGCTCGTGCTGCTGGGCGCGCTGGCGGTGCCTTCCGCCGCGGAGCGAGCGCAGTTTTTAAAGGTGCTGGGCACGCTTCGCGAATCGGGCGCGGCGGTTCTGCACCTGATGAATCGCTGCCTGGACGTGTTCGCGGAGGCCGACCGGTGCGTGCTTTTGTCGCCGCAGGGCCGCGTGGCGCGCACGCTGTTCCGCGAGGAATTCCGGATGGATGCGATCAACGAATACATCGGCCGGTGTGAAATCACCGCGCCCGCGCGCATCGCCCCGAAAGCGTCGAACGAGGAAATTTTTCGGGCGGAGAACATATCGGCGGGCAAGTGCCGGGGCGTTTCCTTTTCCCTGCGCCGCGGCGAGGTGCTGGGGCTTTACTGCAAGGGCGGTGAGGATTATGACGCCGTGGCCTATGCGCTGTGCGGCACCCGAGCGTATACGGGCAGTTTTTATCTGAACGGCCGCCGGGTTCGGATCCAAAGCGCGGCGGACGCGCTGAAGCTGGGCATCGGGCTTTTGCCCAGCGATCCGATGCTGCTTTACTATCCGGATCTGACGCCGTGGGAGAACGCGGCCATGCCCTTTCTGCGCCGCGTCGGCAACCGGCTGGGCGTACTGCAAAACGGAAAAATGCGGGCGCTGATGCAAGACGTCGAGCGCTGCCTCGGGCAGCTGGAGGAGGCGTTTGACCAGGCGGACGGGGAAGAGCACATGTTCTGCGTACTCTCGCGTTTTTTTCTGTACCCCTACCGGATTCTCGTTTTGCCCCACCCCGGGGCCGTCAACGACGTGCGCAAGGAGAACATGGTGCATCATCTCATTGATGTGGCCGTCGGACGGGGCTGCTCGCTGGTGGTGGTTTCCACCCGCCTCGTCGAACTGGAGCCGCTCTGTTCCGCAATCCATACGCTGGAATAGGGGCACGCCTTCCATGGGCGGGCGCCCGGGGCGTAAACGAAAGAGAAAGAACGGCGGACAGCCTTGCCGGGGCAAGGCTGTCCGCCGTTTCGCGGATTGCAGGCTTATGCCAATCCAAAATACCGATTCTTCGCTGGCCGGATCTTTTGCACCGCCAATGCCGGCGGCCCGAACCCGAATCAGGCAAGGGCCGTTACGGGCTTTCCAGATCCGTGCCCGCGTCCGTCAGCGCGCGGCGCACGGCTTCGGGGGCCAGGTCGCGCGGGGTTATGCCCATGCGCGCGCAAAGCGCCGCCGCGATGCCCGCCGCTTGCCCCATCGCCATGCAGATGGACATCACCCGGTAGGAGGCGTGGGCGCGGTGCGTGCCGGAGATCGCGCGGCCCGCCACCAGCAGGTTTTCGGCCTTTCTCGGCACGAAGCATCGGTACGGCAGGTCGTAGGGCGTAACGTACTGGATCCTCTCCTCCGCCTGGCCCGGACCGCTCGGGTTATGGATGTCCACGATGAATTCCGCCTTGTGGACGACGGCGTCCGGGAAGCGCGCACCTGCGGCCATCTCCTCGGCGGTAATCACGTACTCGCCCAGCACGCGGCGGGTTTCACGCACACCCAGCGTGGTGGCGCTGGAGACGGCGCGGCAGTTTTCGTAGCCGGGCAGTTTTTCGCGGAAGAAAGCCACCAGAAGGTCGATCTGCCGCCGGAGCTCAAGCTCCGCGGGGTAGAGGTCCGCGGCCTTGGTGGCGTCCACGCCGTTGACCTGGGTGGTATTGACCCGGCGCTCGCCCGGCGCATTCGTACGGTGCAGCCGGACGGCCACGATGTTTCGGGGCAGAAGGCCCTCGTCGCCGCAGCGCCTGCAGAAGTCGAGGAAGCGCTCGCCGTTCAGCTGGACGTCGTCCACGTCGCCGATGCACGCGATCCCCCGCGCCTCGTCCACGCCTTCAATGGTGAATTCCAGCGTCACCGGCTGCATCAGTCCGTCCGCTTCCCGGCCCTTTTCGGTGGGCGCGCCGGCGAAATACGCGATGTCGCCGTCGCCGGTGGCGTCCACGGTCACGCTCCCGCAGAGCGCGAAAGGGCCTTCCTTGCCGGAAAGCGCCAGCCCTTTGACCGCGGCCCCCTCCAGGATGGCATCCACCGCCACGGTCTGCAGGTATACGTCAATGTTTTCGTGGTCCACAAATTCGCTGAGCACGCGCTTGGCCCGTTCGGGGTCGTGGGCGACGCCCGTCACCCCCAGCATATCGTTGCCCGGCACGCCCAGATACCCCGTCAGTTCATCCCGCATGGTGCCTTTGGAGACACTGCCCAGGATCGGTCCCACGTGTCCGCTGGTCAACATGCCGCCGAGAATGCCGTAGCGCTCGATCAACGCCACCTTCGCGCCTTGGCGGGCGGCGGCCACCGCCGCGCACACCCCCGCCGGGCCGCCGCCCGCCACCAGTACGTCGTACCGGCCGAGAACGGGCAAAGTTTTTTTGTACGAGAGCGTATCCATCGTTTCCCTCATTCGCCAAGATAGGCGTCCTGATCCCTGAGCACCTCGCGCAGCCGGACGACGTCCACTGCCGCGGGGCGGACCCCGTCGCGAAGCGCCATCGCCGCCGCCGCGCCCGCCGCCTGGCCGAAGGCCATGCAGCAGGGGATCATCCGGGTTGCGGAGGCCGCCACCGCGTCGGCCGACAGCGCCCTGCCCGCCACCAGCAGATTGTCGACGCCTTTGGGCACCAGGCAGCCGTAGGGCACGCCGAAGAAGGGCCCGTTTTCCAGCGGATAGAAGGTTCCGCCGGGATCGGACTTATTGTGGGTATCCATGCAGGTGGCCATCACGGCGATGGAGTCCTCCGGCACGCGGCAGGCGGTTACATCCTCGGCCGTCAGCCGCTTCACACCGTCGATGTGGCGGGTTTCGCGGATGCCGATGGAGGCCGCGGTACCCATGAATCGGGCGTTTTCAAAGCCCACCGCGTACTTTTTCAGGAAGTCGTACACCTTGTGGGCCTGCCGGAGCCCCTCGATTTCCGCGCGGGTCAGATCCTCGGCGTCCGTTCCGTCCACATCCAGAATGCGGGTCACGTTCAGCCGGTACTCACCCGGCGCAACGCCCTCGAACAGGCAGATCTCGGCGCGGGGCACGTCGCCCCACTCCTTTTGCATGTCGCGGATCAGCCAGCTGTAAGGGCCGTAGAAGGGGCGGATCTCCTCGCTGTGCGCCCGGATGTGCGCCTTCACGCGGTCGGTGTCTACGTTGTAAAGCCTGAAAAACAGCGTGGCGGGCTGGATGTTGCCATCCCGCACATTGCCCAGCTCATAGCCGACGCCCGCGCGCGCGGCTACGTCCGCGTCGCCGGTGGCGTCTATGACAATTTTCGCGCGCACCGCGGCCAGCCCGCTCTTATTGAAGATCACCGCGCCGGCAAGACGGCCCTCCTCCACCAGCGGATCGACGAACTGGGTGTGCAGCAGAAGCCGCGTGCCGCTGCCAAGGATCATTTGGGTTGTGACCTGCTTGAAGCACTCGTGGTCGAAGGGGCCCACGTGGGCGTGCCCGATCTTGTAAAAGCCGGAACGCGGGTCCTCGCCGGGGACGAGGGCGGGATCGATGGCGCCGCCCAGCGCCACCATTTGGTCCACAACCTCTTTGAACATGCCCCGGATGACCATCTTCTCGTTCCGCGCGTCGAAGGACGTCATGAACGGACCGACGAGGCAGGCCGTCGCCGCGCCGCCGACGCCGCCGTTTTCATCGATGACCAGCACCTTCGCGCCGCCGCGGGCCGCGGCGGTCGCGGCCGAGATGCCCGCCGGGCCCGCGCCCGCCACCAGTACGTCCACATCCGCAAATACCGGAAGCTCCTTCTGATAGAGCTCAGCCATACGATACCCTCTCTCCTGATGGTTCAGGCCGCGCCGGGTCCCGTTCGGCGCGGCCTGAATACGCTAAAGTACTGTGTGGAAAAATCAGGCCTGGCTGTCCAGGAACGCCTTCAGTTCGGCGCGGACCTCTTCGCCGCCGTTGTTGGCCCAGTCGGACGTGAAGGTGGCCAGGTCGTCAATGGTGCGCGTGCCGGAGATGACCTGCAGGATGTAGTCCTGGAGGCTCTTGAACAGCGCGGTGTTGTACTTGGTGTAGGCTTCGGAGGCCGGCTTGAAGGCGAACCTGTTGTCCACGAAGATCTCCGGGGTCTCCTCGTTGGCCTTCAGCGTGATCGCGGCGAAGGCGGCCCACTGCGCGTCGGACTTGCGGATGCGGGAGGGCCACTGCTTCTCGTAGGCGGGCTGGTCGGTGCAGTCGATGTACCAATAGGAATCGCCGCGCTCGTTGGCGAAGATGGGGTTGATGGGCTGGATCTTGCCCTCTTCGTCGTAGGTGAAGTGGGTGCCTTCCACGCCGATGCAGATGAACAGCTGGTTCTTGACCTTCAGGTTGATCCAGTTGATCGCGTCGGCCGCGTTCTTGCTGGAGCGCAGCACGCAGGAAACCTGGTTGAGCGCCTTGGTGGACATGTAGGCGCAGTTGCCGTCGGAGCCCTTCAGCGCGCCGATGTAGCCGA
Source organism: Bacillota bacterium (assembly GCA_023421395.1). Classification (GTDB taxonomy): domain Bacteria; phylum Bacillota; class Clostridia; order Christensenellales; family Aristaeellaceae; genus JAEZHK01. Next base: position 102,312 of record JAEZTL010000017.1, read on the forward strand.
TATCGTCATAGGTCACGCCGAGATTCTGCATCTGGGCGGGGGTGGTCACCTGCACGCCGGCGCGGTTGGAGCAGGCGATGATGGCCTTGCCGGAGGCGAACTTCTCATTGACGGTAGAGTCGGTGTTGACGGCCCAGTCGGGATCGAGCAGGCCTTCCTTGTTGAGCTTGGTCAAAAACTCGATCATCGCGGCGAAGCCCGGCGCCTCGGTCATGTAAAGCACGTTGCCGTCCCCATCCACCATCCAGTCGGAGTAGATGCCAAAGGCGCAGGCGATGGTCTTGGGGATGACCCAGTTCTCGTTGCCCTCGGAAGCCGGCTTATAGGGGCCCGCGAAGACGATGTACTGGTCGCCGTAGAAATTCTTGAGCGTCACCAGGCAATCGTAGAATTCGTCGATGGTGGTGGGGATCTTCTCGATGCCAGCGGCCTTCATCAGGTCCCAGCGGCAGGCCATGAAGTTGGCGATCTCGTTGTTGTAGGGGTACATGTAGGGCAGGCCGTAGATGTTGCCGTCCGCGTCGGAGAGCGCCTTCCAGGTTTCCTCGGAGTTGCTGGCGAGGATGTCCTGCCCGTAGGCGTTCAAAAGATCGTTCAGCGGAAGGAGCGCGCCCTGGGCCATCAGCGTGCGCCACTGGTTGACGTTGACGTTGACCACATCATAGTCCGCGCCGCCCGCCACATCCATCAGAAGCTTCTCGTCGGCGTTCTCGGCCGGCAGCGAGAAGTACTCCACATCGTAGCCCGTCGCCTCTTTGATGACCGGTACCATGTAGTCGGCGTTGACGTCAAAACCGACATTGCCGCCCAGACGCTTGAGGGTCACATTCCCGGGGCCTTTGAGCGCGGGGGCTTCCGCGCTGGCCATTGGCACCGCCATCAAGGCGATCATCGTCAGCGCCAGCACGAGAGACAACATCTTTTTCATTCCGGAATCCCTCCATTTCAATATATCTTAGGCCGCGTGGCGCGGCCAAGATTTCTCCGTACACCGCGATGGGCGTCAGCCCTTGACCGATCCGATCGTGATACCCTGGACCATATACCGCTGGACGAACGGATACATCAGGATGATCGGCACCAGCGACATCGTGACCGCCGCCGCGACCATGCCGTCGGTGGTCACGTTGGACGAGACCGCGGACCCGCCGCTGTTCCAGCCGCTGTACAGGTTCTCCGCGAATGCCTGGCCGTTGTTGATGATGTCGTAGAGGTAGAGCTGGATGGTGCGCATTTCGGTGGAGTTGGTGTACATCATCACGTGGAAGTAGTTGTTCCAGTAGGTGATCGCGTACAGAAGCGCCACCGTGGCCAATACCGGCATGGACATCGGGCAGACGATGCTCCAAAGCGTCCGGACGTCGCCCGCCCCGTCGATCTTGGCCGATTCCTCGACGCTCTCGGGCAGGCCCTCGAAGTAGTTCTTGACGATGAACATGTTGAACTGCACGATGGCGAAGGGCAGAATGCAGGCCCAGTAGGTGTTGTAAATCCCGATCGTGCGGATGACCATGTACGCCGGGATGATGCCGCCGAAGAAGACCATGCTGATCACGTACAGCATCGTCACGAGCCTGCGCCCCTTGAAGCCGGGCTTCGAAAGCGGGTAGGCCGTGGTGACGGTCGTGAACATGGAAATCGCCGTACCCATCGCGAATACGATCAGCGAATTTTTGAGAGCGCCGAAGAAGCTGGTCTTGGTCAGCACATACCCGATCGTCTCCAGTTGAAAGCCGCTGGGCCAGAAATACACCTGCCCGGCCGTCACCTGCGTGCCGAGGCTGAAAGCCTTGGAAACCACGTGCAGACAGGGCAATACCGCCATCAGGCCGAAGAGGGACAGGACCGCATAGGCAATCCCGATGGTCAGCTTTTCGCTCTTCTCCAGCGGGATGCCCTTGAGTTTCTTGCGCGCGATGCTTTTCGTCATGCCGTCCGCCCCCTTACCAAATGCTGCGGTTCAGGAGCTTTTTGCTCACCGCGTTGGCGCCGACGATCAGCACGAACGCCACCACCGAGTTGAAAAGGCCCAGCGCCGTCGATTGTGAGAAGTTCATCTGACCCATGCCCAGGCGGTAGACGTAGGTCTGGATGATGTCGGCCACGTCGTACACCGCCGCGTTATAGAATACCAGCACCTGCTCAAAGCCCGTGTCAAGAATGTAGCCCACCTTGAGAATCAGCATCAGAACGATCGTAGGCAAAAGCCCCGGGATCGTCACATTCCAGATCAGCCGCCACTTGTTGGCGCCGTCGATCCGAGCCGCCTCGTAAAGGCCGATGTCAATGCCCGTGATGGCCGCAAGGTAGATGACCGTGTTGTATCCGATTTCCTTCCAGCCTTCGGTGAACACCAGGAGGCTTCTGAAAACCGCCGTGTCGGTAAAAAAGCGGATGCGCGTCAGGCCCATGGACGCGAGAAATGTGTTCGCGATGCCGTAGGTTCCCAGCAGCGAATAGAAAATGCCGAACACGATGACCCAGGAGAAGAAATACGGCACGTAGATCGAAGTCTGCAGAAGGCGCTTGAAGGACCTCTGGCGGATTTCGTTGAGCAGAATCGCGCAGACGATCGGAAGCGGGAAGAGGAAGAGAACCTTGTAGCCGTTGACGATCAGCGTATTGGCCAGCACCTTCGCAAACTGGGAGCTGGCAAACAGCTTGTCAAAGTGCCGCATGCCGACCCACGGGCTGTGGGCGATGGCGTCGATGGGGTTGGCGCCCGCAAAGATGTTGTAATCCTTGAACGCCATCAAAATGCCGTAGAGCGGCGTAAATTTATAAACGAACAGGAAGACAAGGCCGGGAATCAGCATCACGTACAGCATCGGATGCTGCCGGGCGTACACAAAAAAGTTGTGGATCCTGTTTTTGACGGGAACCCTTCGGCAGGGGACCCGGTTGCCCTCTGCCGAGGAGCAGACGCGCGGAGCGTTTTGCGCCATTACCACTTCTTCCTTTCCGGCTTTGCAAATTTATATTTTATCGACAATGGAGGTTCCTTTGTTCAGTATAACTTTAACACATTTTGTTCTGAATGGTAAATGCTCATATGTATGATCTTCTGGCTCAAACTTTCGCACCTTGCGCCCCGGGCCGGGGGATCCAGTCCCCGCCCTCCGGTTCCGCGTCGTCAAAGCGGGCGGGCAGCACGACCGAGACGCAGGTGCCTGCGCCCTCCCGCGAGGCCACCTTCAGGCCGGCCTCCGCGCCGCCGAACAGCATGAGGCGTTTGCGGACGTTGGCCACGCCATAGCCCGTGTCGCGCCCGGCCTCCCGGGTCTCCAGCAGGGTCCGCGTCTCCTCGGGCATTCCCTTCCCGTTGTCCTCCACTTCGATGAAAACCCTGTCCCGCTCCAGCCATGCGCGCAGCGTCAGCCTGCGGTCGGGCTTGTCGCAGTAGATCAGCCCGTGGATCAGCGCGTTCTCCACCAGCGGCTGCAGCGAAAACCGGGGAAGGCGGCACTCCGCCGCCTCCGGCTCAACCTCGATTTCTACCTGAAACGCGTTTTTAAACCGGCGCTGCATAATCCCCAGATAGTTCTGCGTCAGCGTCAGTTCCTCGTTCAGCGTGACCGTTCCGGGGCCCTTATTGATGCTCATGCGAAGGTATTTTGACAGCGCGTTGACCATCCACATGCCGTTTTCCATGTCGCCGTCGGCGATCATCCATTTGATCACGTCCAGCGTGTTGTACAGGAAGTGGGGCTTGATCTGCGCCTGCAGCGCCTGCATCTGGTATTCGGAGATGGCGAGGCGGTTCTGATACCGCTCCTCGACGATTTTCTGGGCCGCGAAGGCCATCTTGCCCGCGCTGGACCTGAGCCGCGCCAGCGCGTCCATCCTGCCCGGTCTTTCGCCCGCCGTCTGACCGTTCTCGCTCTCCAGCGCCCGGATCGCCTGATTGATCGAAAGCGTCGTGCGGCTCAGCATCATGTCGTAGGCGATCATCATCGCGATGACCAGCGCGACCAGGAGCGTCACCGCGGTCAGCACCATCAGGATCCCCGCCGTCGGCCCGCCGGCCCGGGGAAGCGCGGCGCGGTCGGTGGTGTCGATCAGGTACCAGTCGCAGGCGTCGATCTTCCCGAAGGCGGTCAATCCGTCGCCGGGGAGCGAGCCGCTCTCCTGCCGGAGGATTTGGGTCATCTGCCCGTCGTCAAGCGCCGTCTGTCCGATGCGGCTTTTGTCCGCATGGGCAATCACCACGCCGTTTCGGTCCACCAGGTACAACTCAGTGCCTTCCGCGCCGCCGGCCTGAAAGATACGGCCGATCTCGCCGACGTCGATGTCCAGATACAGCGCTCCGACGTACTGGTTGTAATTTTGGCTGCCGGAAACCACCGCGACGCAGGAAATCGCCAGGATGCCGGACCCGATGTCCGTGGTCACCCGGCGGGGCCCCTGCCAGAATACGCCGCCCCGCCGGTCCCCCACCAGGCTCTTAAAATCCTGGTCGCCCTCCAGCGACGCGAGCGAATAGAACGTCTCCCCCTGTCGCGAGTAGATCTTGTTCCGGGGAACGAACAGGCGGACCTTGGAAATCATGTACTTCCCCCTGTACTCATTGAGCACACGGGTCATGTCGGAATACTCTTCGATCTGTCCCTCGGTCCCGGCGTTGGAGTTGAGATAAGGATAGACCGTGCCGAGCAGCGTCCTTGCGCTGTCGGAGGTCTGCTGGAGCCGGTAATTCAAATTGTTTTTGGCCTGTTCCACGGAGAGCTGCATGCTTAGCAGCACCTCTGATTCCACCGCGGCGTTCGTCGTCTGGGCGTACAGCCGGACGGAGATGATCGCGAGGCCGACAAGGGCCGCCATCAGCGCCACCAGCACGGCGCGCGTCAGGTACAGGTTCCGCCGCGGGAACGCGCCGCCCGTCATACCTTGTTGCCCTTCCAGGCGCCGAGCATGGCATTCTCCCGGTACTCGCTGGGCGTGAGCCCGGTGTACTTTTTAAACAGCTTTGAGAAATAACTGGGCGACAGGTAGCCCACCATGAAGCACACATCGTAGAGCAGGATGCCGGAGTCCGTCAGCAGTTCCTTGGCGCGGCGGATGCGCTCCAGCGTGATGTATTCGTTGATGGTTCTGCCGGTTTGCTGCTTGAAGAGGACGCATAGATAGGTCGGCGTCAGGTACACCTCCTGCGCGAGGCTGGAAACCGACAGCCGCTCCGCGTACTTGCTGCCGATGATCTCCCGGACCCGCTGAATGACCGCGCTGGGCTGCGGCGCGCTGCGCCGCTGAATGAGCGCCGTAACCTCCTCGTAGGCCTGGGCGATCAGCTCTTCCTGCTCTTCCCCTCTGCAGGACAAAAACCGTTCCACAAGCCGGCGCTGTGACGCGTAGACGCCCTTTTCCCGGGTCGAAAGGTTGGTCAGGAGCCTCCCCGGCAGCAGCAGCAGGAACATCAGGAAGTTCTGCTGCTCGTCTTCGGAGGGGATCTGGCGCACATATTCGATCATGCTCAGCCGCGCCCTCCGGACGGCTTCGGCGTCGCCGTTCATGATCGCCTCTCCGATCTCCTTTTCGGCGCGCTCCCGGGTGATTTTCAGGTCGTCGACCTCCTCGTACTTGTTGACCGAGATGGGCAGCTCGGAGTCGATCAGATAGCGCATCTCGATCGCCTCGCAGGCGCTCTGGTAGGCGTCCCGGATTCTGAATATGCCCGTGAACCGGCCGCTGATGCCGATCGAGACGATCAGTCCCAGTTCCGCCTGAAGGCGTTCGCGCACGTTCGCCGCCACGCCCAGCAGCGTCGTCTCGCAGTCCTCGCGCTCGGCGTTGACGATCAGGATGTATTCGCTGAGCCGGTCTTTAAAGCAGATGCTGCTGCCGTGGCGCAGCAGCACCTCCTCGCAGATGGTCTGGATCTTCAGGCTGAACAGCATCCGCTCCTTCTCGTTCATGCCGCCGATGGCCTGCCATTTGTTGGCCAGGCGCACCACCATCACCGCGTAATGGACGGAGGCCTCCAGCGGTATGCCCAGGTACTGCAGCTCGCTGAGCGCCGTCGCCTCGTCCTCGTCGCGCTCCCGCAACAGCGACGCAAGGCGGCGGTTTCTGAGCAGCGGCATCGACTGGGCCAGCATCTCTTCCATCTCGTAGAGCTTCTTCTCGCGCGCCTGCTCCTCGCCGATGATCCCCATCACCCGGGTCAGCGTCTGGTCCATCTCGTCCAGGTCGATGGATTTCAGAATGTAGTCCACGGCGTCCAGCTTCAGGGCATCCTTGAGATAGGCCACGTCGGCGTGGCCGCTGACAAAGAGGATTTTGGTACGCGGGTGTGCCGCGCGCACCCGCTTCGCCAACTCGATGCCATCCATGAAGGGCGTGCAGACGTCGGTCACCACCAGGTCCACCGGGCGCTCCCGGACGTAGTTCCAGGCCTCCTGCCCGTTCGGGAAGGCGCCAACGATTTCCACGCCATGCCGCTGCCAGTTCACATGGTTTTTCAACCCGCTCAGCACCGCTTCCTCGTCGTCCACCAGAATGGCCTTGTACATCGCCGTGTCCTCCCTTCTCCAAATGCGTCCCGGATTCACCCCGCACGGATTCCGCCGCACGGATTCCGCCGCACGGATTCCGCCACGCCCGCGGCGGTCTGAAAACGGCCGTCCCAGCCGCCTGTTCGGCGCGCGGAGCCGGCCGTCGCGGGCCAACTTCAGCCTTTCTCAGGCCACATCACCCTGGCGTTCGGATCGGTCTCAAGCATCACACCGTCGGCGCGCAGGATTTTGCGAATCTCCCGAACGTCCACATCGCCGGGGTCAACCCCCTGGCGGGCCGCCAGCGCGGCGCCGACGCCCGCGCCCTGGCCCATCACCATCAGCGGGGGCATCACGCGGGCGGAACTGAGCGCCACCGCGTCCATCGACGCGCACCGGCCGCTGAACATCAGGTTCCGGATATCGCTGGAGCAGGTCATCCCGTAGGGCAGCCCGTAGGGTTTCACCTTTTTGACAATCGTGCCCGCGCCGCCTCCGTCGTGAATGTCGATGATGTAGGAGCCGATGCCCACCGAGTCCTCGCCGATCACGCCGCCCAGCAGCATGTCCTCGGTCAGCGTCCGGATGCCGTGGAACCGGCGGGACTCGCGCACGCCCAGGAACGGGTAGATCTGCGTCAGGTAGCATTTTTCGAAGCCCGGCACATGCTTGCGGAGCGTTTCGACCAACTTCAGGTTCTGGATGTGACCCTCGATTTCCGCCTTGGTCAGGTCGAACACATCGCTGCCGTCGATGCCCTGGTGGCGGGTACAGTTCAGATGCACCTGGCCGGGAATGAGGCTCTGGATGTAGATCAGCGTATCCCGGCTGACCGGAAGCTCGCCCTTCTCCCGAAGTTCTCCGAACAGCTTGCGCAGCCCCACCAGTACGTGGTGGTTCGGGTTGGATCGCAAATAAGACGCGTCGTAGCCCGGATAGGTTTCGATCGTCGGCGCCAGCCGCATCTGTTCGGGGTTGTCCTCCAGGTAGCGGATGATCCCGTCAAAGTCCACGCCGCCCACCGTGCACATCAGCGTCGGCGGCTGCAATACGCCCGTACCCTTCTGGCCCATCTCGAACCTCGCGCCTGCGATGAAACCCACGTCGCCGTCGCCGGTGGCGTCGATAAACACCTTGGCGCGCGCCTCGATCCGGTGGGCCTTTCCGAACAGCGTCACCGACCGGAGCACGCCGTTTTCGACGTCCGCATCGATCACCTCCGTGTGCAGGAGCAGCTCCACCCCGGCCTCAAGGCACTTCTCAAAGGCGACGACCTTGAACACCTCGTGGTCGTAGATGGTCACCGAGTCGTGCATCGGGCACCAATGGTGCGGGCTGGCCGCGCCCCGCGCCGCCAGCGCGTCGATCAATTCCTGCGCGATGCCGCGGATCACCTGGTTGCCGTCCTTGTCCAGATATGCCAGAAGCGGCAGCCCGATCGTGAGGTTTCCGCCCAGGTAGCCGTTTTTTTCCACCAGCAGCACCTTCGCGCCCTGCCGCGCGGCGGCGATCGCCGCGGGCAGTCCGCCCGGCCCGCCCCCGATGACAATCACGTCATACGTCACGATGCCCGTTTTCATTGTCCCGTCCTCCCGTTCGCCTCTTTCACACAAAGGCCATGATTATAGTATAGGCGCGCGGATTTTGAAAGTCAATTCTGGAGATAACATTCAAAAAGAATGAGACAGATTCTAAATATTGAACCATAAATCGCAGAAATCCATAAGATTTGTGCGTTGACGCCGCGCCGGGCGCATGCTACCATCAAGGTCGGCAGCCGGCCTACGGGCATACGGCGCGAAGGAGCGTGCGTCCTACATGAAGCAGTACATCCGTGAAACCCCGCCCAGCTCGCAAAACCCCGCCGTCAAGCTGTGCTATGATGTGGTGGTCGTGGGCGGCGGCATGAGCGGCCTCGTCGCGGCCATCGCGGCCGCGCGCCAGGGCGCCAGAACCGCGCTGGTGCAGGACCGCAGCGTCTTCGGCGGCAACGCCAGTTCCGAGACGCGCATGCACATCTCAGGCGCGTCCTGCCACTGGGGCAAGAAGGACGCCGCCGAAACCGGCATCCTGATGGAATTGCAGCTGGAAAACAAGTACCTCAACGACGGCTACAACTACTCCATCTGGGACGGGGTGCTGTGGTCGGCCGCGAAGGACACAAAAAACCTCGACCTCTACATGAATACCACCATGGACCGCGTGTTCTCCGACGGGCAAAAGATCCTGTCCGTCGAGTGCTATCAGATGAGCACCGAAAAGCGCTTCCTGCTGGAGGGCAAAATCTACCTGGACTGCACCGGCCACGGCACGCTGGGCTACTTCGCCGGCGCGGAGTACATGATCGGCCGCGAAGCGTCCGGAGAATTTGGCGAGAAGGACGCGCCCCCCGTCCGGGACGGCGAAACGATGGGCAACACCATCTACTTCTGCGCGCGGGATACCGGCCGCCCGGTGAAATTCGTCAAGCCCTCGTGGGCCTACGCTTTTGACGAAAGCGACTTTATGCACCGGTATCACGGCGACATCGTGGTTTATCACGACGCGACGGACGTGGTGGTTCTGAAGCCCGGCGAGGACTACGCCGATCACGCGGATCAGCTGGTCGAAAAGTACGACGTGGAGTCCGGTTATTGGTGGATCGAACTGGGCGGAGACTGGGACGACATCATCGCCCAGGCGGAGGACATCCGCTATGAACTGTACCGGTGCGTCTACGGCGTATGGGACCACATCAAAAACGGCGGCGACCACGGCGCGGACAATTACGAACTGGTCTGGGTGGGCAACGTGCCCGGCACCCGCGAAAGCCGCCGGCTGGTGGGCGCCTGCGTGCTGACCGAGGACGACATTCTGACAAACCGGGTGTTTCCGGACGCCGTCGCCTACGGCGGCTGGCCGATGGACGAACACACCGCGGGGGGCTTCCGCGCCAAAGGCGAAATCCCCTCGAAGGTGCGCTCCTTTGACGGCCTCTTCTCGATCCCCTACGGCTGTTACTGTTCCAAGAATATCGAAAACCTGATGATGGCGGGCCGCAATATCAGCGCCACAAAGCTGGCCATGGGTTCCACCCGCGTGATGGGCACCTGCGCCGTCGGCGGCGAGGCCGCGGGCACCGCGGCGGGCATGGCGGCGCTTCTCAATCTCACGCCGGAGGAATTCGGCCGGCGGCACATCCGGACGCTGCGCCAGCGGCTTTTGAAGGGCGATTGCTTCATCCCCGGCTGCAAAAACGAGGATCCGGACGATCTGGCGCGAGGGGCCGCCGTCTCCGCCAGCTCCGAGCGAACGGGCTACGAGGCGGGAAACGTACTCAGCGGCGTCGCGCGGCGCGTGGGCGGCGAGAGCAACCTGTGGCGCTCAATAGGCCTCGCGCCCGAAGGCGAGACGCTGACGCTCTCGTGGAACCGTCCGGTCTCGCTCCGTCAAATCCGGCTGACGCTGGACCCGAACCTGTCCGAGGAGCGGTGCATTTCGGTTTCCAAGGCGTTCATCGACAAGGAACCGCTGGGCGTCGCGAAGGAACTGGTCAAGGACTACGAACTCATCGCCCGGCGCGGCGGCACGGAGGTTTTGCGCCTGCGGGAGGCGGACAATCGCCAGCGGCTCAAGGTACACGACCTGACCGAGGCCGTCGAGTGCGACAGGCTCGAAATCCGCGTCCTCGCCACGAACGGCGACGGGGATGCCCGCGTGTACGAGGTGCGCGCGTACTGACCCAATGCGCGGGGCCATTGCGTCCGGAGCGGCGGAAACCCCCTCAAATGATGAAAGGCGGCATGAATATGGCATCGGTCTCCATCAGAAAAGAAGCGCCTGTCGCGGGCGCATATGACGTGGTGGTGTGCGGCGGAGGGCCCAGCGGCTTCATCGGCGCGATCGCGGCGGCGCGCGCCGGCGCAAAGGTCGCGCTGATCGAACGCTACGGCTTTCTGGGCGGCATGGCGACGGCGGGACTGGTCGCGCCCATCAGCGAATTCCGCTATAACGGCGAACTGGTCGTCGGCGGCATCCCGTGGGAATTTGTGAGCCGCCTGGAAAAAATGGGCGGCGCGTCCATCGAATACCCGCTGGGCAGCGTGTGCTTTGATCCCGAAGCGTATAAGCTCCTGGCGCAGCGGATGGCGCTCGAGGCCGGGGTCACGCTCTACCTGCACGCGTATCTTTCGGACTGCGCGATGGACGGGAACACCATCACCCACGCCGTATTCGAAGGCAAGGGCGGCGCCCGGGCGCTGGCGGGCCGGTATTTTCTCGACTGCACCGGCGACGGCGACCTTTCCCAGATGGCGGGCGTGCCGATGCAGGCGTTTCCCGCGCCCACCCAGCCCGCGTCGCTGTGCTTCTGCCTGGGCGGCGTGGACGCGCGGGCGCTTCCGAAAATCCATCATGAGCGGCAGGGCGTCAATTACCATATGGAATGGCTGCGGGACGAGCTTCTGCCGCTGTCCGAGCGCGGCGAAATTCCCAGGTTCGGCGGGCCGTGGATGTGCTGGATGGCCGCCGAGGACCGGGTGCTGGTCAACATGACCCGCGCGGAAGGCGACATGGCCGACGAACGGGACCAGACGCGGGTGGAATGCCTTCTGCGCGAGGACGCGTTCCGGCTGGTGGATGCGCTCCGCCAGCGCTTCGAGGCCTTCCGGGGCGCGCGCGTTGTCTATACCGCGGCGCAGACCGGCGTGCGCGAGACGCGGCACATCCGGGGCGAACACGTACTGACCGGCGCGGAGTACGCCGCCGCCGTCTTCTTCCCGGACGCTGTGGGCCGCGGCGCGCACCCGATCGACATTCACGCCGCCTCCGGCGCCAACCAGAAGTGCGAATTTCTGAAGGAAGCCGCCTACATCCCCTACCGCTCGCTGATCGCGGAAGCCTTCCCCAATCTGCTGGTCCCGGGCCGGTCGTTCTCCGCCGATCGGGAAGCGTCCGCCTCCGCGCGGGTTCAGGCGTCGATGATGGGTCTGGGCCAGGCGGCCGGCTTCGCGGCGGCGCAATGCGCCGCCTCCAACCTGAGCGTGCAGACGGCGGATATTGACCGGCTCCGAAAGACGCTGATTGAAATCGGCGCGAATCTTCAGCCGCCCGCCTGACGCGCGGGCCGGCGGCCCCTCTGCCTGCGGGCGGCCTCGAGGCCGCCCGCATCGCTATACCGCGGGCAGCACGCCCTCCAGCAGCACGGCCCGCGTCGGCGCGCCGTCCGCCCGGGCGATTTTCACCGGCAGCGCGATGAGCAGATACCGCCCCGCCTCCACGTGCCCGAGCCTGAGGCCCTCCAGAATGATGATCTCGTTTTTCAGCAGCGCGATGTGGGTCTCGTGCCCGGGCTGGGCGCGCTCGATGCCGAGGGCATCCGTGCCCACGCCGCTGACGCGAAGCGAGGCAAGGTACTCCGCACCGCTCTTTTCAAGGTATACAAATTCCTCCCGCCAGCCCTCATGCGCGGAATTGCTCGTCTTCAGCAGCAGAAATTCTCCCTCGCGGACGTCCAGATTTTTAAGGTCGTCCCGGGTGATCTTCTCCGCCACATGCATAAGATCCAGCACGCGGCAGGGGGTGACGAGGCGCTCCAGCGGCAGAAACTCGGTGGGCCAGCCGTCCTTGATCATATGGAACGGCGAATCCAGATGCGTGCCCGTGTGGAGGTTGATGGACAGCGCGGATTCATTGATGCTGTTGGGCGGTATGCTGCGCTCCACCGTATGGATGGGGCGCTTGTTCGGGGCGTCGTGGTAGACGGGCATGTCTTCGCGGATCGTCATGGAAATGTCGATGATGCGCATGGGAAACCCTCCAACATCCTTATTATTTCCCCACTTCAATGTCCCACCAGCGGCGGCCGTCAACGGCCAGCATCCGGTCGGCGGCCTCGGGCCCGCGGGCGCCGGCAGGGTAGCTCAGGAGCCGGCTGTCGTCCCGGCCGCAGTTGCCCTCCAGGCTCTCGACAAAATGCCAGGAATGCTCCAGTTCGTCCCAGCGGGTGAAGAGCGAGGAGTTGCCGCGCAGCGCCTCCAGAATCAGCTGCTCGTAAGCCTCGGGCACGTTGCCCTGGTAACGGCTGCTCTGGCAGTAGTTGAGCTCCACGCGCTCCATCCGAAACTCGTTGCCCGGGCGTTTCGCGTTGATCTGGAAATACATCCCCTCCTCGGGCTGCACCTGGATGACCAGAAGGTTCGGCGGCTGGCCCTCAAACTCAGGATAGAAATTGACGCCGGCCAGGCGCTTGAATTCGACGACAATCTGCGTTCTATTTTTATCAAGGCGCTTGCCCGAGCGGATATAGATGGGCACGCCGCCCCAACGGAAGTTATCCACGCTGGCTCTGAGGGCGATGTAGGTGGGCACCATGGAATCGGGGGCCACCTTGTTCTCCTCCCGATAGGCGGGCACTTCCGCGCCGCGGAGGTTGCCCCGGCCGTACTGGCCCATCACGACGCCCTCACAGGAAGCGGCAAGGTCAAAGCGGCGCAGAGAGCGCAGGGCCTTGACCTTCTCATCGCGCACGGATTCCGGCATCAGGTCGACCGGCGGCTCCATGGTGATGAGGGCGAGCATCTGCAAAAGGTGATTCTGCAGCATATCCTTGAGGATGCCGGACCGCTCATAGTAATCGCCGCGGGTTTCCACGCCCAGGGTCTCGGTGGACGTAATCTGAATATTGTCAATATAGTGGTGATTCCACAGGGGCTCAAAGATGGAGTTGCCAAAGCGGATGGCCAGGATGTTGCGGATCATCTCCTTGCCCAGGTAGTGATCGATGCGGTAAACCTGTTTCTCCTCCAGCGCCTGGGAGATGGTGTCGTTGAGAGCCCGTGCCGTGGACAAATCCTGCCCGAAGGGCTTTTCAATCATGACGCGGTGGGCGGGGTTACCTCTTTCCACCAGCTTGTGCGCGCTCAGGTGCCCGACGATGGGGCCAAAGTGCTCCGGCCCCACGGCCAGGAAATACAGCCGCACCGCAGGCGCCCGGTAGAGCGCCTCGTTGCCCGTAAGCCACTCCTTCAGTTCCCGGAAGCTATCGGGCCGGCTGATGAACTCCATCTGCCGGTAGTGCACATGGCGGAGGAAACCGGCCAGACGTTCCTCGTCCACCCCGGTGCGCGAGAAGGCCGCGATGGCCTCCCCGGCGCGCTGCCGGTAGCTCTCGTCTTCCATGGGCCTGCGACCGATGCAAATGATGGAGGTTTCCGACGGCAGGCGGCCGTCCGCCATCAGGTGGTAGAGCGCGGGCAGCAGCTTGCGGTGGGTCAAATCCCCCGTACCGCCGAATATCATCATCAAGAGGGACTGGCCATTCGCTTTTTCATTGTCCTTGAGCACAGCGAAACATCCTTTCCGGCCCGACGATCGGCAGGGCCAATACCAATCCAAAATAATCATTCTTCGCTTGGCCGGGTCTTTGGGCGCAGAATCGCGTCACCTTCCGCTCAAAATATCGCCGCGTTTCATGCCGGAGGCCTATCCCGGAGGGTCGCCTCGCGTTGGCTCCTTGTTCTGCGTCCAAAATCCCTCATCCCTTTGGGAAAATTCATATTTCGCTTGGTAATAAGAATGATATACCCCGAAAATGCGAAAGTATCACGGGAAAACGCGGAATGAAAAAAACAGGGCGCCCCCATGCTCATCCCAAGTAAAAAATTCATGATTTCAAAGAGGGAAGGATTTTTGATGCGGAACAAGGAGCCAAAGCGAGGCGGCCCTTCGGAATACGCCTTCGGCGTGGAATGCAGCGCTGCGTTGAGCGACAGGCGACACACTTCCGCGCAATAAGACCCACCGCGACGAATCATTAACGGTTTGGATTGGTATCAATCCCGAAAAAGAGCCGCCATCCGATTCCCGGAAACCGGATGGCAGCGCGGCGGGGCGGTTGGCTATGGAAAGGGAAGCGTCTACGCCATCCCGAGCAGCGTCGGCAGCCACATGGAGAGAATCGGGATATAGGTGACGACCAGCAGCCCCACCACCATCACGCCGTACATCGGCAGCATATGAAGGCTCGTGCGCTCAATGGGCGTCTTGCCCACCGCGCAGCCGACAAAGAGCGCGCTGCCCACCGGCGGGGTGCATAGACCAATCGCCAGGTTGTAGATCATGACCACGCCGAAGTGGATCGGGCTCAGGCCGATCGCGGGGCCGGTGACCACCGGCAGGAGGATCGGCGTCATGATCATGATCAGCGGCGCCATGTCCATGAAGCATCCCAGCACCAATAGGAGCCCGTTGATGATCAGCAGCAGCAGGTATTTGTTGGTGGTCACGGTGGTCAGAAAGGTGGTGAGCATGTCGGGGACCCTGAGCACCACCATCATGAACGCGAACGCCTTCGCCACCGAGATCAGCGTCAGCACGATGGCAAGCGTCCGGAGCGTATTCTTAAACACCTGTCCGATGTCCCGGAACCGGGCCGAGCGGAACACGAAGTAGGTCAAAATGAACGTGTAGATGCAGGCGACGGCGGCCGCCTCCGTCGCGGTGAAGACGCCCGCGGCCATGCCGCCCATGATGATGATCAGCGTGAACATGGGCAGGACGGCGTTCAGCACCACCTTGAAGCCCTGGCCCTTCTCGACGCCGGTACCCTTGGGGAAGTTGAGCTTTTTGCGCATCAGGAAGCAGTAGAAAAGAAGCGTCGCCCCCAAAAGGAAGCCCGGCAGCGCGCCCGCCATAAACAGCGAACCCACCGTTACGCCGCCGCCCGCGGCCAGCGCGTAGATGACCATGTTGTGGCTGGGCGGGATCAAAAGGCCCTGACAGGCGGTGGTCACCGTAAGCCCGACGGCAAAGTCGTCGTCATAACCGGCCTTTTTCATCATCGGGATGACCACGGAGCCCAAAGAACTCACGTCCGCCACCGCCGAGCCGGAGACGCCGCCAAAAAACATGGAGTCAATGCAGTTGACGTAGGCGAGGCCACCGCGGAAGCGGCCCACCAGGAGGTTGGCGAAGGCCACGATTTTGTCCGATATGCCGCCCGCGCTCATGAATTCGCCCATCAGGATGAAAAACGGAATGGCCAGCAGGCTAAAGGATTTGATGCCCGCGACCATTTGATTGACGATGTCGGAAAAGTTGATGCCGCAGATGGACGCGCTGCCCAGCGTGGCCAGCAGCATTGCGAAGGAAACCGGCACCTTCAGCATCATCAGGAGGAAAAAGCCGCCGATCAGCACGATCGTGGCGAGAACTGTCGTGTCCACTATTCGTCCCCCCCGTCATTGGGCGAGACGCAGTTTTCCGCCTCGCGCTCCGCTTTGGAAGCGATGATGTTGCCCTCCCGGTCCATGTGGAGGACCTGTTCGGAATAGTCCGGTTCCGGCTCCGTGAACAGGGTGTCGCGGGGCTTCAGCACCCCGGTCAGAAACAGGATGGAGTCAAACGTCATCAGAAAGCCGCCGAGCGGAATCGGCAGGAACTGCCACCAGGTGCGAAGGCCTGTCATCGGGAGTTTCCCGGGCAGGGCCATCATCTTCAGGCAGCGCTGCGCGCCGAACCACAGCATAAACGCGCCGCACAGGAGCACGCACACATCGGTCAGCACGTCCAGCGTCTTCTGCCCCGAACCGCATTTTTTAAAGCGGCCATAGATCACCGTGACCGCGATGTGGGTATGGTCGCGCACGCCCATTGCGCAGGCGAGGAACGCAAACAGCGAAACGAGCAGCAGCGGAACCTCCTCGGCCCAACTGATGCCGGTGTTGAAGCAGTAGCGCAGCACCACCGTCATGGTGACGATCAGAACCATCGCCACCAGCGCGATCTCCGCGATCGCGAGAAAGAAACGGTGCGTCCATGTGTTCAGGGTGCGGAGCCAATCTTTCATCGCTCGGATCACCTCATTCTTTGGAAGGCTCGGGGCCGGGAACGGCCGCGCCGGGCGCGAACGCCCGGCGCGGCTTCCCCGGAGGGATCAGAAGTTGGCGCCGCTGGCCTTGATGGTCTCGATGATGTCCATGTAGTCCTTGGCATACTGCTCGTAGAGCGGCGCCATCCTGGCCTCAAACTCGGCGCGGGCTTCCGGCGTCAGCTCGATGACGGTGGTGCCGGCTTCGCGGACGATGGCCTCGGACGCCTTTTCCTTCTCGGCCCAGGCGTTGATTTCAAACTGCTGGGTATCCTTGGCGCACGCTTCCACGATGGCCCAATCCTCGGCGCCGACGGCAGCCTTCGCCGCGGCGGAAGCCAGCAGAATTTCCGGCACGCGGGTGTGCTGGTCCAGGATGTAAAACTTGGCGGCCTCGTAGTCGCCCATGTTCTGATAGGTGGGCCAGTTGTTCTCCGCGCCGTCGATGATCTTGGTGGTGATGGAGGAGTAGACGTCGTTGGGGCCGATGCCGGTGACGCCGGTCGCACCCAAGAGCTCCACCATCTTGACCATCATCTCGTTGTTCTGCACGCGGATCTTGAGGCCCGCCATGTCCGCCACGGCGTGGACTTCCTTGGTCAGATAGAAGGAGCGGGAGCCCGCGTCGTAGAAGCAAAGGCCCACGAGGCCCGAACCGCTCGCTTCGATGTCCGCCAGGAACTTCTGACCGATTTCTCCATTGAGCACCGACCACATGTGTTCGCCGCTCTTATAGAGATAGGGCATCTGGATGGCGTTGATCGCCGGAACGTAGCTGCCGACGGGCGACGCGGAAACGCGGGCAAAGCCCAGGTCGCCCAGCTGCAGCGCCTCGATGGCCTCGGTCTCCTGGCCGTAGAGCGTGCCGCCGGTGAACACTTCGATTTTCACGCGGCCTTCGGTCTTCTCCTCCACCAGGCGGGCGAATTCATGATCGGCCAGGGCGGTCGGGTACCCTTCGGCGTGAACCTCGCTGAGCTTCAGCACCGTCTCAGCGCTGGCGGTGGTTGCGGCCAGGGCCAGGATCAGGCACAGTACGACGGAGAGAATCTTCTTCATGGTGGGCGCCTCCTTATTATTCTGGTCTTTCATCCGCACGAGCGGCAAAGCTGACGGGACGGGCTTCGAGGCCGGGAGACCGGGCGGTTGATCGCGGGGGCGGAATCGGGTATAATCGGGATAGGAATGAACGGGGAGGGCTCATCGTGCCTGAAAACGTCGTATATCACCGGGATATAGCGCAAACGGACCTGGGCGGCGGCGTCAGCCGCCGCGTTCTGGCGCACAACGAGAACATGATGGTGGTGGAAGTCCGCTTTGAGGTTGGGGGAATCGGCGCCGTGCACCGGCACCCTCACGTTCAGTGTACCTACGTGGTGAGCGGGCGCTTTCGCTTTACGATCGACGGCGAGGAGGCGGAGGTCTCCGCGGGGGATTCCATCGCCTTTCCCGGGAACGTGCCGCACGGCACAGCCTGCCTCGAGGCGGGCACCCTGATCGACGTATTTGCGCCGATGCGGGCCGATTTCCTGTAGAGCCTTCCGCGCGGGCGCTCGGGCTCTCCGGTCCCTTCTATCGTTCCCGCCGCCTGAGCGCGGCGGGAACGGCGTTTCTAGGGCTGTTTGCCGATGTAGGCCAGGATGCCGCCGTCCACGTAGAGAATATGGCCGTTGACAAAGTCGCTGGCGGCGCTGGCCAGGAAGACCGCGGGGCCCTTCAGGTCCTCCGGCGTCCCCCAGCGGCCGGCCGGCGTGCGGGCGCGGAGGAAGCTGTCAAAGGGGTGGGGCGACCCGTCCGGCCGCGCCTCGCGAAGCGGCGCGGTCTGGGGCGTGGCGATGTAGCCGGGGCCAATGCCATTGCACTGGATGTTGTGGGCGCCGTACTCCGCGCAGATGTTCTTCGTCAGCATCTTGAGCCCGCCCTTGGCCGCCGCGTAGGCGGAAACCGTTTCGCGGCCAAGTTCCGACATCATGGAACAGATGTTGATGATCTTGCCGCCGCCCTTTCGGATCATGGACGGGATCACCGCCTTGGAGACGATGAAGGGCGCGACCAGGTCAACGTCGATCACCTGCCGGAAATCCTCCGCGCGCATGTCGCACATGGGCGTGCGCCGGATGATGCCGGCGTTGTTGACCAGAATGTCGACCACGCCGACCTCGCGCTCGATGCGCTCGACCAGCTGGATGACCGCCGCCTCGTCCGTCACGTCGCACAAATAGCCGTACGCCTCCACGCCCTTTTCCCGGTAGGCGGCGATGCCCCTCGCCACGAGTTCCTGCGTGATGTCGTTGAACACGATGGTCGCGCCCGCCTCATGAAGACCCAGCGCGATGGCTAGGCCGATGCCGTAGCTGCCGCCGGTGATCCAGGCCGTCTTTCCGTCGAGGCGAAAATGATTAAGCCGGTTCTCCATCGGGCACCTCCGATTATTTCAGGTCCCTGACGGCGATGGAATCCATGTCGTCAAAAGCCTGGTTTTCTCCGCCCATCGCCCAGATGAATGCGTAGCTGGCGGTGCCCGCCCCCGCGTGGATCGACCAGCTGGGGCTGATGACCGCCTGCTCGTTCCGAAGGACGATGTGGCGCGTTTCGTCGCCGCGGCCCATCATGTGGAACACGGCCTGATCCTCCGGCAGTTCGAAATAGAAGTAGATCTCCATGCGCCGCTCGTGGGTGTGGGCGGGCATGGTGTTCCAGACGCTGCCAGGATCGAGCCGCGTCAGCCCCATCGAGAGCTGGCAGGTCCTGAGCACCGACGGGTGGATAAACTGATTGATGACGCGCTTGTTCGCGGTTTCCAGCGCGCCCAGCGGCCGCTTGGCGGCATCCCGGACGGTCAAAAGCCTCGTCTCGCAGGCGCAATGCGCCGGCGCCGAAACCATGTAAAACTTCGCGGGCCTCGAAGCGTCCTCCGAAGAAAAGAACACCTCCCGCGCGCCCATGGTCACATACAGGCAGTCCTGATAGCCCATCGGATAGCGCGCGCCGTCCACTTCCACCGCGCCCGCACCGCCCACGTTGAAGATCCCGATCTCCCGGCGCTCCAGAAAGTACTTTACGCCAAAGGCACCCCACACGTCGATTCCCTTGTCGATGGATACCCGATCGCGGACGGGGGTGACGCCCAGGGTCACCATCCGGTCGACATGGCTGTAGACGGACCGCACCTCATCCGCGGCAAAAAGGTTTTCGATTAAAAATTCCCGTCGGACCTCCGCCCCTGTCATTCGCATGAAATGCTCCGGGTTCACCGAGTATCTGGCATCCATCGCAATCCCTCCCCGCGGCGGCGCATTCGTTCCTCGCAGATCGAATATATCAAACCCATAAAGTAATGTCAATACTGCATTTGTTCACCATTGTAAATTGTATAATCCGTACAATAAAACGTTTCATTTTCGAATTTTATTAAAATTTATTTCGCCGAAACGCGCCGCATACCCTTGACAAGGGCTCGCGCGCATTGTATACTCATAAAGGAACGCCTTTTACATATGTGAACGATCGGAGGCGCGCATGGCGGAAGTTCCGAACCGGACGATGCTGCGGGGCCTGGGTATGCTGGAACTGCTCAGCGCGCACCCCGAAGGGTTGGCGCTTTGTGAGATGGCGGAGGAGATGGATCTGCCCCGCTCCACCGCCTTCAATCTGGCGCACACGCTGACGGAGCTGGATTACGCCTGGTACAGCGAAGATACCGGCAAGTATTTTCTGGGTCTGAAGATGTTTGAGGTTGGCTCCAGCGCGATCAACCGGATCGACATCATGAAGGTCATCCGCGGCGCGATGGCCGGGATTCACCGGCAGGTGAATGAAACGATGCATCTGGGCATCGCGTCGGACAGGGACATGATCTACGTGGACAAGCTGGAGTCCACCCGCTCCATCCGCATGAGCAGCTACGTAGGCTCCCGCGCGCCGCTGTACTGCACGGCGCTGGGCAAGGCGGTGCTGGCAAGCATGCGCGACGAACAGGTGGCGAGGCTCTACCGCAGCGTGCCTCTCGAGGCGTTTACGCCGCACACCATCACGACGATGCCGGGGCTTCTCAAACAGTTGGAGAGCATCCGGCGCCAGGGCTACGCGGTTGAGCGCGAGGAGTATAACGAGAGCGTCTGCTGCGTGAGTGTGGCGCTCCGAAACGGCGAGGCGCGCGCGCTGTACGCGCTGAGCGTCTCCGCACCGGTTTTCAGAATGGGCGAATCGGAGATCGGGCAGTATTCCGACCTCCTCCTGAAGGCGCAGCAGCACATCGAACGCTTCCTGCGCGACAGGTAACGCCGGAGGCGCGCCCAACCCGCCGGACGTGGCGCGCGTATTCTTTTCGTCGTTTCCCGCTCATTTTCCGCGGTCAAACATGCATGGCAGCCGAGAATATCGCGCGCGGGATACGAAAACGGCATATGCCGCCGCGAGTCCATGCCAGGCGAGGATCGGCCGCAGGCCTGCGGAAAGCGGAGAAACTCTTTCACCGCCTTCGCGCGGGGCGCGCGAATCAACCCTGTCCCGGAATATCCAGAATCGGATGATCCTTGTCCACCGCCTTCGCGCGGGGCGCGCGAATCAACCCCGCGCATTGGGTGGTCGGTAGACCGCCTCGCCCGGCGAGGCCGCCGGCCCTGTTCAGCCATTGATGGCCCATCTGTCCGTTTCAACAAAACTCGTGAAAGCTTGCCGTATTGCGCACAGGCGGCGCGCTCGGCCCCGCCGGGCGCCCACAACGCGCGATGTCCATCGTCAACGATTCGGAACCCGGCGTCTTTCGGGCTTCCGGTCCGCCGCCCTCATCGGCTCGCCGCCGCAGCCATAGTTTTCGAATACGGCGGCGCTCTTTTTCTTGATCTTCAGGCCCTTGATCATCGCCGTAAGCCCGCAGAGGGCGTAAAGGCGGCCGCTGTTGAGGGTGGACGAGCCCGCCAGAATCACCTTGGAGCGGAACGCCTCGGCAATGATGCCGTCCGAACAGCCCGTGTGCCCGTGCCGTCCCAGGGGGGCCGCCATGTGCCCTGAGCGCCTTCCGATCTCCCCGCGCGCCGCAGAGACTCGTGATGCGCGCCCTCAATGTAACCGCTCAGCACCGCGGGCTGCGGTCACGGCGGTGCTTTGGGATTGGGAATGGCCGCTTGACTTAAGTACCGCGTGATTGATGCCATCCCGAAGGCAAGCCCCCAGAAAGGATTGATCCTATGCAAAGCGCCGGGCACGAGGCCATCCTCCCGTCCGCGCACCTTCTGGAAGTCTTTATGCCCTACCGGAAAGACGAGCCCAGAATGATCGGCGTGCTGAAGCGCGCCGTGGACATCGGCTACTACCGGGGAGTGGAGTTGGGTGTGTTCTTTGACGAGGCCTGCCGCGGCGAGGCGCGCCGAATCATCGGGCGGGAAAAGCTGAATCTGACCATCTTCATCACCCCCAACCTGAAAGAGCGGCGGCTGCTGCTGTGCGATCTGGATGCCGCCCGGCGGAGAGTGGCGGTGGACTATACCAAACAGTTGGTGGAAATGGCGGCGGAGCAGGGCTGCTCCAATCTCGGTCTGCCCAGCGGGGACGATCCGGGCGACGCGAGGCGGGAGGAGGCCAAGGCGGCGCTCGGCGACTCAATCCATGAAATTGCCGCGCTGGGCCGCGCGCTCGGGCTCAACATCACCATTGAGCCGCTGGACCGTTATGCGTTTAAGCGCCAGCTGATCGGGCCGATGGCCGAAACCGTGGCATGGTTTGCCCCGCTGCACCGGGAGAATCCCAACTTCTTCATCCATTGGGACAGCGCGCACGAGGCGCTGGGCGGCATCGATCTGATGGAATCCATCGATCTGGCGTCTCCGTACATCGCTCAGTTCCATCTTTGCAACGCGATTCTGGATCCCGCCCATCCCTGCTTCGGCGATCTTCATATGGACGTGGGCGCCGCGCCGGATTATGCCACCGAGGGTTTTCTGACCCCGGAGGCGGGCGCGGCGATCCTGAAAAGGGTGGCATCACACAAAAAGCCCGCGGGCGTCCGGGAAATCTATGCGTCCGTAGAGGTGCTGGGCCATCCGGGGGACGATCTCTGGCGCAAGGAGAAGAACAGCCGGGAATTTCTTCGGAAGTGCTTTGAAATCTCGGGCCTTTGAACGGAGGATGGCGATGGTTTTTGTCAAGGAAAAGCTCTGCGATGTGCCCGCTTGCTACGCGGTGAACGCGATCATCCGGGACGGCGCGCTATACTGCGTTGTCGCGTCGGACGACCGCGGGCCCTGCCACCTTGTCGACGCCAAGACACGCGAAAAGCATACGCTCTGGGCGGCGGAGGGCGGCACGATGTCCATCGTCCCCCTGCCGGGGCGAAACGGCGAATTCCTGATCTCGCAGAAATTCCTGCCGGTGTTTCAATCCCTCGGTGCGCAGATCATGCGCGCCTATCCGGAGGAAAACGGCGGCTGGCGGCATACGCTCTGGCTGAAGCTCCCCTACGTGCACCGGTTTGACCTTCTGCACCGCGGGAACCAGCGCTATTTCCTCGGCTGCATTCTGAGCGATACCGATCAGCCTGCGGCGGACCTGAGCGCGCCCGGCAGCCTCGTCGCCTCCCCCATCGATCCGGATTTCAACCCGCCGGAGGCGCTGAAGACGATCGCCGCCGGCATGACAAGAAACCACGGCTACTGGAAAATTGACAAAGGCGCGTATTCCGCCGCGCTGACCTCGTGCGACGAAGGCGTCTTTTACGTGGAACCGCCGGAATATGAATCAGGCGCGTGGAAGATCGAAAAAATCCTGGATGTGCCCGCTTCCGACATCGCGCTTTGCGACATCGACGGGGACGGCGAGGAGGAGCTGGCCGCCATCGAGCCTTTCCACGGCAACCATTTCCGCGTGTACAGAAAAACCGGGCAGGGTTACGAGAAAATCTACGAATACCCCAGGGAGATCGCATTTGCGCATGTGGTCTGGGGCGGCGAACTGCTGGGGGAACCGGTTTTTTTGGGCGGCTGCCGTCGGATGGACCAGGATTTCTTCCTGCTGCGCTGGGAAAATGGCCGGATCGCGGAACAGATGATCGAGACCGGCGCAGGCCCAAGCAACATCGCGCCGTTTGCGTGGCAGGGGCGGCAATACATCCTGTCGGCCAACCATGGGCTGGACGAAGCCGCCCTCTATTCCGTCGGGCGAACGGATCGAATGGCATAGCGTTTACAAGCGGTCGCGGGCCGTCCTCCGTTTGTCCTCCGCCGCGCGATGAAATTCCCGAAGCCGCTCCGCCGCGCGGGCGGCGGCGCTCTCCGGATTCGCTCATGCGCTGAAGCCGCCGCGCTCCGCGCCGCATCGGACGCCATAGAACGGCCCCATACCCTTGCGCGCGCCCGGCCGCGCTTTTTACCGGTTCGCCGCCGGCTTTGGGGTTTCCGCGCCGATTGCGAAGCCCGGCGACGCGCGCGAAGCATGCCTGCCACCGAAGCGTTTTCCTCAGCACTCCGGATACAGCCTGCCGCCGAAGCGGCCGATGCGCACGCGGATTCCCTCGAACCGCAGCGCAAGGTGCTTTCCATTGCCAAAGCCTGTTCCGCTCATTTGGTCTCCCTCTTTATAATCAACTCGCGGAGCGTGCGCTTGGGGACGCAATGGTTCCCCATCCCGTCGCGATAGTACTTGACGGACTCCCCGGCATCCACGATCTTGATCCGCTCTTCCCCCTTGCCGAGCGCGATGACGAGCGCGATTTCAAGCTCTCCGGACAGACCGAGCGCAGCCTTCAGTTCGGGTCGGGAACTGCCGATCATGCAGCCGGACAAACCCATCTCCGTCGCGCCGAGCAGCATCGTCTGTGCGGCGATCCCCACATCCTTGTCCACGTGGGCGTTGTTTGGGGCAATTGCCTTATCCACCAGGATCACGATGAACGCCGTAGGCCGGTGCCCGACGGGCGGCAGGCGCAGCTCGGGCAAAAGTCCCGCCCAGCCTGTCAGGGGCTGGATGATGGCGTTCGTCTCGTCGTCGCAGGAAAGGAAGTACTTGAGTGGCTGCCGGTTCGACGCGGACGGAGAGAGGCGCGCCAGTCCGACCAGAGAAACGAGTTCTTCTTCCGTGATCCTGCGGCTTTCGTCATACGCGCGCATGCTGCGATTCTTGAGGACCAAATCTGAAAATTTCATTTTATCCCCCCGTTCGTTTTGGATGGGTATTGGTCGGGATGGCAAATCCGTCCTCTCGTTCCGTTTCGCACCCGGTTCAGCCCGAGGGGCGATCCGCCGGCTTGTCCCCGGACGAAGCCGTCCATTTGATCGGCCCGCGGCGAAAGCCGGCGCTCACGGCCGAAAGGGCCGGTCCACGCTCCGGAACGCTTCCCATTATACCGCCGATCCGGCGCGAAATCCACCGCCCGGTGGGTCCGACCGTTTTCGGCGGCCTGCGCGCGGGAAGAGTGTTTGGGCCCTCGGCATGCGCACCGAGGGCCCAAACAAATCCCTTGCGCCGGCAAGCCGCCCGGAAATGCCGGAGCATTTCAAGCTTTGGTCGTTCTTCCTCCGCGCATTATTGCGCAGGCTCACTCGACTTATATCGCTTTGCGGGGTGTCCAAAGAACATCATGCCCTTTGGCGGGGGTTCCGGGGGTGGCGCCTCCGGGCATCTCCCCGCCGCGGTCCCTTCGCTACGGCAAGTTGTTCCCGGCGGCAAGGTAGATCTCGTACCACTCTTCCCGGGTGAGCCGGATATCGGCGGCCCTGGCGCAATCCTTCAGACGCCCCGCGTTCATGGTGCCGGTCACGGGCTGCATCTTGGCCGGATGGCGCAAAAGCCACGCCATGGCGATGGTGGTTCCCGTCACTCCGTAGCGCTCGGCAATCCGGTCGATCTGTCTGTTCAGCTCGGGGAATTTATCGCTGCCCAGGAACACGCCGTCGAAGAACCCGTACTGGAAGGGCGACCAGGGCTGGATGGTGATGTCGTTCAGGCGGCAGAAATC
Source organism: Bacillota bacterium (assembly GCA_023421395.1). Lineage (GTDB taxonomy): Bacteria > Bacillota > Clostridia > Christensenellales > Aristaeellaceae > JAEZHK01. Next base: position 127,600 of record JAEZTL010000017.1, read on the forward strand.
CAGCACGCTCCCGTCGCGGTTCACCGCCGTGTCGTCCAGCATGTTGACGTGGAGTCCCTGCGAAATCATGGTCGCATTGGTGATACTCAGCTGCAGCTGGTTGGCGATGAGGGGCTGCTGTACGCACTTCTTCAAGAGCTGAATCTGCATCGGGTTCTGGTTGGACACCCCGAAATGGCGTACCTTGCCGCTGCCCTCAAGGATGTCGAAAGCCTCCGCGACTTCCTCCGGCTCCACAAGCGCGTCCGGACGATGCAGCAATAAAACGTCAAGATAGTCGGTCTTGAGGCGCTTCAGGCTGCCGTCCACCGACTTCAGGATGTGTCCCTTTGAGAAGTCAAAGGCAACGCCCTTTCGGATGCCGCACTTGGACTGCAGGATGACCTTTTCGCGTACGTCGGCATTCATGTGGATCGCATCCGCAAAAATCTCCTCGCACGAGCCGTCCCCGTAAATGTCCGCGTGGTCGAAGAAATTGGCGCCGATGTCGAGCGCCGTCCCGATAAAGCGCTCCGCTTCAGACATCCCGATCCTGTTGATGCGCATACAGCCCACCGCGATGACCGGGACGCGCAGTTCTGATTTGCCCAGATTGATCGTTCTCACGAAATTCCCTCCTATTGCGCCAGCTTGTAGATCTCCAGCACATCCTGCCAGTACAGCTTTTTCAGGCCGCCGATCGGTTCTTCCTCGCCGAAGGCCTCGCCGGTCGCCTTTTTCGCCATCAGTTCCAGCTTGAGCTCGTCGATGCCGAGCTCCCCGAGCGTCCCCGGCAGTCCCATCTTGCGGAAGAATTCCTTCAGGCGCGCGATGCCCTCCTGGATGATTGCGTCCGGATCCCGATAACTGCCGTTCACGCCCATCACGTTGACCGAGAACTGCACGAACATATTGACATTGTCCCTGTGCACGTACTGCATCCAGGCGGGCGTCAGCACCGCGAGGCCCGCGCCGTGCGCCACGTCGTAGATCGCGCTAAGCTCGTGCTCCATGCCGTGGCAGGCCCAGTCCTGTGCGCGGCCCATGCCCACAAGACCGTTGTGCGCAACCGTTCCGCCAAAGCCCACCTCGCACCAGGCGTCGTAGTTCTGCGGGTTGGCGAGCACGAGGGGCGCGTTTTTCATGATGGTTCGGAGCACCGTCTCGCACAGGCCGTCCGTGAGGTCGGTATGGGTGGTGTTGGTGAAGTAGCGCTCAAAGACGTGGCTCATCATGTCCGCCACGCCGTTGGCGATCTGGTTTTTCGGCAGGGTGAAGAACAGTTCCGGATTCATGATGCTGAGAAGCGGCCGCAGGCGGGGGCTTCCATAGCCGTACTTGAGCTGTTTGGCCTCGTTTGTAATCACGGTGTCGCCGCTGGCTTCGCTGCCGGCCGCGGGGATGGTCAGGATCGTCGCCACGGGCAGCGCCTTCTCGATCTCCTTGCCCTCTTCGTAAATCTCCCAGACGTCCCCGTCGTAGTACACGCCCATCGCGATGGCCTTGGCGGAGTCGATGGCGCTGCCGCCGCCAACCGCGAGGATCAGATCAACGTTCTCTTTCTTGCACAGCGCGATGCCCTCGTGCACCAGCGAAAGCCGGGGATTGGGCACGACGCCGCCCAACTCGACAAACGCGACGCCGCTCTTCTTCAGAGAGGCCGTCACCGTATCGTACAGCCCGCTTCGCTTGATGCTGCCTCCGCCATAATGGAGCAGTACCTTTTGCGCGTGCGGTTTCAAAAGCTCTCCGATCCGCTCTTCCGATGCTCTTCCAAAGATGATGCGTGCCGGCGAGTAGAAGTCAAAATTAAGCATGCCTTATCCCCTTTCGTTCGCTCTTTTGAGTTGTCGTGTCCAGCGCCGCCTGACGGACGCAAGCTGTTTCGGAGACATTCTCGCCCCACGGCCATCGGATCTGGCCCGACGGTTCTCCGACTCCACGATCCATCCCCATTATAAATATTAACTTAGCTTTAAGTCAATAGGCGAACGAAATTATCGCGCCGCGCCGTAAACGCGCCCTTCGAAGCCTCTCCGCGAACTCCCTCTCGAAGCGGGACGTGCGCCGCGTCCCCGACGGCATTGACTTTCATGGCGACTGGACGGCCGTTTCGGTTTTTAACGAAGGAGTGCCCCCGCAAGAAACCCGCCGAACCGGCCGGAAAATAGGAAATGGATAGAATACGGCCCGCCCAATGCGCGGTATTGGTTTTGCTTGCAGCCGTTGCATAGGGGCGCACCGGCGCCCATGGACATTTTCTCTATCCGGCCGGAAGGTGTTGAGAGGTTCATGCCCGGATGCCCCTTCGCGCTCGCAATCCGGACCGGAGCCATCGGAATCTGCCGGCCGCGACGGAGAAAGTCCGCGACGCGACGGGCGCGGATCCCCCAGACCCGCACGCATGAGCCATCGCTTCGCGTCGTGTTTGCCTGCTCGCGGTTTTTCGGTCAAGGTTCTCGACAGACATTGGGCCCATTTGCACGCAGGGTACGATCGACAGGCACATCAGCCGATCCGAAAGCGCACCGGCGCAGCCCTCCGGCGGGCTGCCGGGGCATAAGCGGAGTAGAGAAATGGCGGGCGGCATCGCCGGATTGGCAGGACGATCCCGCATCATTTCCCAGGCGCCAACTCAGGACAACGCCGTACAATTGCGAATACGGGTCGCCGCCTGCATGAAAGACAGCTCAATCTCCTCCTGTCCGCTCATCTGGAGCCATAAATGGACAGGAAATCAGGGTGCCAAGGACGGTCGCCGGCCAGAATCAGATTTGCCCGTGTGAATCGCATATTCAGTGCCGCCACCTGTTTCGGCAGTCCTCGGTACCGCGTCTTTGGGTATCGGACTATCCCTTTGATGACGGCAAAAACATGCTCGACTTTCGCCCGGACGGAGGACTTCTCTCGCTCCCGGCACTTGAGCTGCCCTTGGGACCACAGCGCACGGTTCTTGATTTGCGATGGACGACGGTTGATTTTATCCTTGGGCTATACCGTTCCGCGCAAAAAGGCCCAGCTCAACGACGAATTTATGTTTGGAATGGGTATCGCATGACTTCGTTGTAATAATCCTTTCTCGATTCTTTATCAATCCGGAAGTTCTTCAAACCTTGGCACTTTCTCTAAGTCATGATCCCAGCTCGCTTTGTTTGCACAATAGATATGCCCTTGTGGCCTTATATTTACCTCGCTGTCTATGCTCCCTGCGGGAACCACCAATAACGTTCCATCGAACTGAAGATTTGGCAGCGCGGATCCGCAATTGGTGCAGAAGCTTTTGATGTGCCCTTCTGAACGGAAATTAAAGGTTTTCACTTTCTCTTCGCCGGACAGCCACCTTAATTGGGCAGTGGAGGAGAAAAGATTGGATGCATGGGCTGAACCGGTATCCTTGCGGCATCGCTCACAGTGGCAGAGAAAAAAATCCTCAAAGTCCCCGTGAATCTCAAAAGTAATCTCGCCGCAAAGACATGATCCTGTATATTTCATAATCGACCCCCTTCTTTTGCCGAAATATATTCTGCTTTGATTTCTGCCGGCAATGGCCATTGAACTTTGTGCGGCGTTGCCTTAGAAAAAACAAGCGTCGGAAAACCGGATCTCTCAATCCGAACGGAAGGAGTTATTCGATTTTCTCCTTGGCGGCAGCGGAAGCCATGCGGCGCATCCGGTCCGCGTCCAGCGCCATCTCCTCAGCGGTCCTGGCCATCCGCCGCGCCGCGCCGCGGTAATTCCGCGGCGGAATCCAGCGCCCGTCGGCCTTTGCCTGCTTTGTGCGCACCTCGGCGTTTTCAATCTCGCCCGCGTACTGCGGAAGCCACTCGGCCTGCGCGATCAGCATCTCGTCCACCATCTGCCACACCTCCGGCGGATTGCACACCGCGCCGGTCAGCGGATCGAGGAGCGCCGCCTGCTTGAGAAGCTGCGCGTCGCCCGTCACCGCCGCCTTGACCGCGAGCCGCTGCACCCATACGCTCTGGGCGCAGACCGCCGCGCAGCCGTCCGGCAGCGGGCCGACCTTCGGAACCGAAATCCCGTTTCCGTCCACGTAGCAGGGCACCTCCACCACGCAGTCATCGGGCAGGTTCTCGATCGCTCCGCGGTTGACCACGTTGAAGTGGCCGCGGTAGGGCCGTCCCGTCTCCAGCGACTCCACAATGTAGGAGCCGTGCTCCATTCCGCGGGCCGTGCCATCGTACTTCTTCGCGGGCTCAGTAAGCCAGTTGGGGTAGTCGGTCTCAAACCAGTCGCGCCCCTCCCTGCATACGCGCAGATAGCCGCCGGTTTCACCGTTGATCCATCTGCCCAGGTCGATCCAGTCTTTGATCTCGTCCGGGCGCTTCCGGTACCAGGCCAGGTACTCCGACAGATGGCCGTTGGACTCGGTGGAATAGTGGCCGAACCGCTTCAGCATGTCGATGCGCACCTTCTCCTCGCGGGAGAGTTTCTCGTTTTTTTGGTATGCGTCCAAAATCCTGTCCTTCAGTTCCACGCCCCTGTGCTTGACCGAAAGGTACCAGGTCTGGTGGTTGAGGCCCGCGCAGATGAAGTCCAGCTCCTTGCGGTCTTTAAAGCCCAAGGCCTCGGCAATCTGCTGTTCGCCGTGCATCTCGCCGTGGCACAGGCCGACGGTGTTCACGCCGCCAAATTCGTTGCACGCCCAGGTGACCATGGCGTTGGGGTTGGAGTAATTGAGGTGGAGGACCCCCGGCGCGCACACCGCCCGCATGTCCTTGCAGAAGGCGAGCATCTGCGCGATCACCCGCTGACCGTACAGGATGCCGCCGATGCACAGCGTGTCGCCGACGCACTGGTCCACGCCGTACCGGAGGGGGATCTCCACGTCCGTCTCGAACGCCGCAAGCCCGCCGACGCGCACCGCGTCGAATACATAGTTCGCGCCCTCGAACGCCACCCGCCGGTCGGTGGTGGCGAGGATCTTAACGGGGACGCCGTTTTCATCCAGGTCCCGCTGGCAGAGCGCCGTGACCATATCGAGATTCCGCTGGCTGATGTCCGTGAAGGCGATGTCCGCGCCCCGAAGCTCCGGCACGCTCATGAGGTCGGTGAACAGCTGCCGGGTGAACCCCAGGCTCCCCGCGCCGATAAAACAGATTTTCATCGCGTTTTCCTCCGTCAGATGGTTTTCTTCGGCCCTTGCGGCGCAGCCGTCCTGCGCCGCGCGCCCATTGGTTCCTCTGTGCGCGGGAGCCCGGCGGGGGGCGCCTCCCGGTCAGTCGTACTTCCCGTACAGTTCAACCGCCTCGAAGTAGGCCAGCAGGTTCTCCCAGGGCACCTCCGGCTCGACCATGTGGTTGGGGCCGATCAGGTAGCCGCCGCCCGCCCCCAGCGTATCGATGCAGCGCTTCACTTCCTCCCGGACCTGGGCGGGCGTGCCGAAGGACAGGTTGCGCTGGGCACTCACGCCGCCCCAGAAAGCCAGCCTGTCGCCGTAGTCGCGCTGAATCGCCGCGTGGTCCAGGCATTCGGGCTGCAGCGGGTTCAGGATGGTCACGCCCACTTCGATCAGATCGGGGATGATCTCCCCCGGGTTGCCGCAGGAGTGGTAGAAGACGGGCAGATCCGGACGCAGCTCTCTCGCAGCGCGAATGACTTTGGCGAGCCGGGGCTTCAAGAGCTGCTGCCACAGCGAGCGCCGCATCAGCATGCCGCTTTGCATGCCCACGTCGTCGCCGAGCATCAGGATGTCGACGCCCGCCCGGATCAAAAGCTTCGCCTGCTCGATGCGCAGGTCGGCGATGCGATCAAAAAGGATCGTCATCGGCTCCGGTTCGGCCATCATATCCATCAGCGTCTCCTGAAATCCGCGGATCGCCCACGCTTTCTCAAAGATGGTCTGTGCCAGCGCGCCGCAGACGGCGAGTCCCCTTTCATGCCAGCCCCCGACGGTTTCCTTGAAGTGGGCGTGCCGGTAGCCCTCCAGAAAATCAGGCAGGGGGTAGTTCGCCGCCTGTTCCTCCGTCATGCCGTCCGTGAGCGGCGAGATCAGGTGCTCGAAGTGCAGCGACGGGTCGGTGGAATGCCCCAGCCCCACGCCCCACTCGTCCACCGTGAAGCCGGGCTCTTCATCCCGGCCCGCAAAATGCTCCTTCGCGTCGCGCGTCCGCCGGGTGGGCGCGAACTCCAGCGACCGGTAATCCAGGTCGAAGTAATCCCAGTAGTCCGCCGCGCCCGTGCGCCTGCGGAATTCCTCGGCCTTGGCCGGGCACAGCCCCCAGCTCAGATCCTTGGGGATGCGGTCGGGCTTTTCGCGTCGCGCGATTGCCAGTACTCTTTCGCGGGAAGTCATGAAAACTCCTCTTTCTTCTTTTACTGTTTGATGCTTCCGGCCATCAGCCCGCTCAGGATGTTCTTTTCAAACAGGCACACGAACAGCACAATCGGCACCAGCATGATCGTCGCCAGCGCGCTGATGCTGTCCCAGGGTACCTGGTACTGGTTCAGCCGCGGGATCATCGTGATGCCCACGCTGAGCACGGAAACCTTGGAGGTCGTGAAGATCAGCGGCGTCATGAATTCGTTGATGCACAGGATGAAGTTGATGATCGCCATCGTGGTGACGGCGGGTTTCATCACCGGCAGCAGGATCCGGAAGATCACCGTCATGACGCCCGCGCCGTCCACCCGCGCCGCCTCCTCCAGCGAACCGGGCAGCTGGCGCATGAAGGAAACCAGGATCAGCGCGGTGAAGGGGATGAAGCTGTTGGTGTACAAAAGGATCAGCACGAAATAGGTGTCGCACAGTTTGAGCCGGGAGAACAATTCAAACATTGGCAGAATCGTGGAGATCATCGGCAGGAACGACGAGCCGATCAAAAGCGCGTAGGCCGCCTTGATGCCCTTTGACCGCGCGTGGCCAAAGCCATAGGCTGCCAGCAGGCACACGATGAGTGAAAACGTCACCGAAAACGCCGTCACGACCACCGTGTCCCAAATCAGGCGCGGGACGTCGACGTTTGCGAACAGGTTTTTATAGTTTTCCAGCGTCGGATGCGCCGGGAAGTACCGGATCGGCGTCTGAAACAGCTGCTCCTTGGGCGTGATCGAGGAAAGCACGATCCACCACACGGGAAATATTATGACGAGGACCGTCGCGGCCGCCGCAAACCAGACCCCCAGCGTCTTCAGTGGATGGCGTTTCATTGGCTCCTCCTCACGATTCGAAGTCCAGGCGCCCCTTGGCGCGGAACCCGGTGACAGCCACCATCACCATGAACAGGCACAGGACCACCGAAATGGACGAGGCATAGCCGAAATTCAGGTTTTTGAATGCCTCGATGTACGTACGGTAACTCAAGAGCGATGTGGACGTACCCGGTCCGCCCTGGGTCATGGCATAGACAAGGTCGAATTGGGTGAGCCGCCACAGCGAGAAGAATACCGTCATCGTGCACATCAGCGGCGCGATGTTTGGCAGCGTGATCCGGAAAAAACTGCTCACCGGGCCGGAGCCGTCCGCCATGGCCGCCTCGTAAACATCCTCGGGAATACTCTGCAGCCCGGCCAGGATCATGATTGCGTAGAAGGGCGTGTCCTTCCATACGTCCACAATGACGACGGCAAACCGCGCGGTAGCCGGGTTCACCAGCCAATCGCAGGAAAAGCCGGGCGCGACATAGCGGATCAGGTCGTTGACGAAGCCGTACATGTCGTTGAACGCCCAACTGGCCGCGATGCCCGCCACGACCAGCGGCGTCGCCCAGGGGATCAATACGACGCTGCGCAGCACCTTCAGCCCCTTGAACTGCGCGTTCAGCATCAGCGCCAGCGCAACGCCGATCACCGTGTGCAGCAGGATGGAGACGCCGGTAAAGACCGCCGTGAATTGCAGGGTGTCCCGGATGTTGGAGTCCTGAGCCATCTGCATGTAATTGCCGAGGCCGATAAAGCGGTTGACCCTGCGAATCTTGTTGATCTGGAAAAAGCCGTCGTAGACGGTGCGCAGGATCGGGTACAGCGAGCAGGCGGCGCGCGTCATGAGCGCCGGCGCCACCAGCAGCCAGCACAGCGCGTCCCGCCGGTTATTCTTTCTGATCATCGGGTGTCCCTCCGTCCGCCGGGCATGCGTCGCGGCGCGCGTCCTGTGCCGCGCGCCGCGCTTTTTCACGCTTTCCCCGGTCTAGTTTTCCGCCATGATGGCCGCGACGTCCGCCATGCCCTTCTCGACGCACTCATCCAGGCTGATCTTGTCGGTCAGGTAGTTCTGCAGCGTCGCCTCGGTGGCGTCCATGATGGCGTTGATCTTGTCGTTCATCGGGCGCGGGGTCAGGCTGCCCGCCGCGGCGTACTCACCGGTCTTGCCCAGCATCGGGTACTGGGCCAGAACCTCTGGGTTGTTCAGTACGTCGATGCGCGCAGTGGCCACGTCGTGCAGGGTGATGTGCAGCTTCTGCCCTTCCTCGGAGGCCAGCCAGGCGATAACCTTCATCGCCTCCTCCTTATTGGAAGACGACGCGTTGACCGCGTACTGCCAGCCCGACACGATGGTCTTGTTGGTCGCGAACGTGGGGACGGGGATGACTTCATACTGCTGGGCGAAGGTATCCTCGCCGATGACGCTGTAGACATAGGGCCACTGGTACATCATCGCGTACCTGCCGTCGATGAACTTCTGGTTCAGCGCGTCATAGGTGTCCCCCAGCGCGGCAACCGGCGTGATCTTGTCGGTATAGAGCATGTCGTGCATGGCCTGAAGCGCCGCGCGTGACCCCTCCTGCGTCCAGTCCATGTAGTCGCCGCCGTAGGCGTCCATCCAGCGAATCGCGTCGTTGAACAGCATGCCACCCAGCGACCACGAGGCGCCGTAGCCGTACACATCGCCGCTCGTCAGCGCCTTGGCCGCTGCGAAGAACTCCTCCTCGCTCGTGGGATAGGCGATGCCCGCGTCCTCAAACAGCTTCTTGTTGACGAACAGGAACATCGGGGTGGCGGTGGAGGGGATCATGTAGAGCACGCCGTCCCTGGAGCAGATGTTGTCGATGACATCGGCAGAGAACTGGGCCTTGGTCGCGTCGTCAATGACCGGGTCGAGGGGCTCCAGATAGCCGGCGCTGGCGAAACTGACGCCCAGCAGTTCATCCAACCAGATGATGTCCACCGCGTCCGAGTTGGACCAGAGCATCGCGGTGATCTTGGGCACGAAGTCGGAATAGTTGGAGGGAGCGGCCAACCCCTCGATTTCGACGCCGGTCGCCTCGGACGCGGCCTTGGCGAACGCGGTAAAGTCGTCCCCTCCCGCTTCACCCGTGTAAATAACCACCTTCGCCGACGCGCCCGCCGCGCCAATCATGAGCGCCACCGCTAATATAAGCGCACAGATCCTCCTCATGAATCAACCGCCCTCCTCAAGAATAATGAACCTGTAACCAGTATAAAGGCCCGGAGCGAGGCGCTACAAGGCGGCAAAATAACCAAATGGTTCACTTTCCTGTCCAAACGCCCGAACGCGGTTTCCATTTCAGAATGGTATGCTATAATTGTTCCATGAATAGAGTAAAGCGATCGGGACAGCCGCTCACATTTAAGGGGAAAATATTCCTGGCCTGTACGCTGATAAACCTTGTGACCATCTGCGCGCTCAGCGTGATCATGTATACCAACTATTCCGCCTCGGAGGCGAAGAGCCTCGAAAAGCAGGCCTCCTCGCTGCTCTCGCAGCTGACCTCTTCGTCCGATATGGTCTTTAGCCGTCTGGACGAAATTTCGATGTCCGTTTACGCGGACCTGAACCTGAATTCCGACATCAGCCGCTTCCGGGAAAAGGTGGAGGACGGAACGAGCGGTGACATCGAAGGCGTGCTGCTGGAGGAGATCATCACAGACCGGCTCAAGCAGTACATCTCGACCACCGAATTCATTCGCTCCGCCAGGCTGTATATCGGTTCTCAGACCATATTGGCCGGCTTTTCCAGCGATGCGGTGAATTCCGTCAGGGACACGTATCTGGAGTCCGGCTTCGATGACGCCGCCGCGCAGGCGGACGGGCGCGCGGTGGTATCCCCGCCCTACGAGCAGGCCGGCGCGGCCCTGGGCAAGGCGGGCAACACCACTCGGCTGATTTCCTACTCACGCCTTTTGTCCGACATCTCCATCAAGCACCGCAAGGTGCCGGTCGCGGTGCTGGCGCTGGACGCGGAGGTATCCGCCTTTCAAAAACTTCTGGACGGAAAGGCCCTCTCAGACGGCCATCGGCTGCATCTGATCGATTCCTACGGCAACGTGCTCGCCGCCCATGGCGCCGCGCCACCCGGCGATCTCGCGGCCAAGGACGGCCTCCGGGCGGAACGGAAAGCTCGATTGGGCGGCGTCACCGCGTTTTCCTACATCCCGTACCGCGACCTGGCGCTGTCCACGAAAGGCTTCGTCTATTCCATGACGCTGATCGCGCTGATGCTGTTCGCATTGACGCTGATTCTGGGGCTTTTGATCTCCCGGGGCCTCACACAGCCGCTCAACCGGCTGATCGCGACCATCAATCGCATTGGCGAAGGCGATATGACCGCCCGCGCGCCCGCGGTCCGGCAGGTGGAGCTGGGCGAAATCACCCGGCAGTTCAACCGCATGCTGGACAATATGGACGTGCTGATCGAGCAGTCCTACGTCTCCCGGCTCAAGGAGAAGGAGTCCCAGTTGATTTCGCTGCAGATGCAGATCAACCCGCACTTCCTCTATAATACGCTGGAGGCGATCAAGTGGAAGGCCGCCGCCACCCAATCCCGCCAGGACAGGGACGAGGTGGGTGAGATGATCACCTCCCTTAGCGCCATGCTGCGCTACAGTTTCAGGGAGATGGAACGGGAAGTGCCGCTCCGGGAGGAGATCCGGCAGGCGCGCCATTACCTGTCGCTGCAGAGCGTCCGCTTCCCGGAGAAGTTCCGCGCGTTCTTCATGATCGGAGACGACGTCGAGGAAGCCCCCGTCCCCAAGCTGATTCTGCAGCCGCTGATCGAAAACGCCATTCTGCATGGCTTCGAGGACTGGGAAAAGGGCGGCGTCATCATCCTGTACGCGCAACGGGATCAGGGGGAACTGAGGCTGTCGGTCTACGACAACGGCCGGGGCATGCCGGAGGATTTTCCCTACGAGGCGCTGGACACGCTGCGCGGCGGACGAATCAGCCAGTTCGTGGGCCTTCGGAACGTCAACGAGCGGTTGATGCTCAAATACGGCCGAAACCACGCCCTCACCATCCGCTCCGTGCCCGGCAAATACACCAAAGTGGTCATCCGAATCCCGCTCCCGGAGGAATGACGCATGTATACGATACTGATCGCGGACGACGAGGCGCCCATCCGCGAAGGCATCTCGATCTTTCTGTCGGGGATGGACCTTTTTTCGCAGGTCTATACCTGTAAAAACGGCGCGGAAGCGCTGGAAATGGCGCAAAGGCATGAACCTGACTTGATCCTGACGGACATCCGCATGCCGGTCATGGACGGCCTGGAGTTTCTGCGCCGCTACGCCCAATCCGCCCACCGCAGCCGTCTGATCGTGCTCAGCGGTTATGGGGAATTTGAGTACGCGCAGGATGCGATGCGCAGCGGCGCCGCCGATTACCTGCTCAAACCCATCGACAATCAGTTGCTCTATGAAAAGATCCTGCAGCAGATCGCCATGCTGAAAACCGCCGGAGAGGATGCGAAACTGGCGGAGGCCAGGCTGATGTCCGGAGCGCTGGCGGACGACCCGGAATCGCTGAAAATCCTGTCCGAACGCTGCGGGGACACGCCCTACATGGTGGCGGTGTGCGCAACCGCGCCGCTGGAGGGGGCGGAGGGCGACCACGTGGAACTGGCGGCGGAGCGGTTTTCCGCCGCGGTTCGGGAGGTCAGCGGCCCCGCCCGCATCACGCTGAAATACGGCGTGCCGGTGGCCGTGCTCCCGTTCCCGGATTTACTGCCCGATCCCCATCAGGTAGCCAGCGCCCTGCACCGCGCCACCGCTCTGGATCCCGGCCTCTTTGCCGTCCGCGTGGGTGTGAGCCGCATGTATGCGCGCATTTCGTTGATCAACCGCGCCTACCGGGAAGCGCTCTACGCGGCACTGAGCTGCCTGCGTGCCTCGTCTTTCGCCGCGGGTTATCTCCCGAGCCCGGTCAGCTACGATCACGCATCATTCCTGAACGGCACCGAAGCGTTAAAGCTGACCGCGATCAAGGCGGTCCACAAGGGCGATCCAGATGGCGTCCGGCGCGCGTCGTATGGCCTGTACCAATTCCTGTCCACCGGAAAGTACGGCGACGAAGCCAGTGTTCTGTTCTTACAGCAGACGCTGCAGGCCGCGCTTGACCGGCCCGACACCAGCGCGCGTCTCCGCTTCAAACAGCCCGAACAGCTCCTGAGCCGCATGATCTGCAGTCCGCGCTTTGAAGAAATCGATTCACTGTGCCGTGACGCGCTGCTGCATGCCGCCTCCCTCGCAGACGAGGTCGGCGGCGCGTCACCGGGGGCGATGATGGGGGAAGTGCTGCACTACATCGACCAGAACCTGGAGCAGGATCTGACGCTCTCCAGCGTCAGCGGACACTTTTATCTCTCGGAGAGCCATCTGTGCCGGCTTTTCAAAAAAAAGACGTCCTACACTTTCAACGAATACCTGACCCGCGCCCGGGTGCGAAAGGCATGCGAGCTATTGACCACCACCAGCATGAAAATATACGCCATCAGCGAAAGGGTCGGTTTAAAAAACGCAAAGTACTTCGCGACGCTCTTCAAGGAGCAAACCGGGATGACGGCTTCAGAGTACCGGAACTGGTAAAACCAGAGCCCGCCCGCATCCGGACACCCGAGCCGACCCATACGGTCAAGGTTCCTGCCTTACGGATTGCGCGCATTTCAAGGCCGGCGGCGTTCGGATGATGGCTTTTTATTGCCGGACATCGCTGCCGCCCGCCGGCGCCACTTCCTTATGTGCCATGCGGGGTTTCACTTTTCCTTGAGCGGAAAGGGCGGGATCCTTGCCGGGAGAAGGCAGAGATACACCGCCCGGGTGATTCGGGCGGCCCCATGAGCGGGCTGCTTGCCAATCTGGCAAAGCAGCCCGCCCTCGTCCATGAACGGCGTGGTCATCTGTTTCCAATATGATGCGATGTGATCCCTGTGATCGGTTTTACGCGTTCTCGGTGCCGTCAAACACGATGGCGACCTTGCCGCACCTGCCGCTGGCCATCAGCTGGTAGGCCTTGTCCGCGTCCGAGAGCCTGAAGCGGTGGGTGATCAAATCCTCCGGGTGGATGTTCCAGCGCGTAAGCCGCTCCACCAGGTCCTCCATCCGCGCCAAGCTGGTCACCCAGGAGCCGTAGATGGTCTTCTGGTCGTGAATGA
>JAEZTL010000035.1 GCA_023421395.1 Bacillota bacterium
GTTCAATCGGAAGCAAATATAAATCATTTTTTCGAGAAATCCAATCATTTCTTCTTCGTTCCGGCCCGAAGGCCGCAATCAGCGTTCCTTGCGGCTCTCGAGGTAGTGGCGGTATTCGACCGGAGTCACCTTGATGAACTGGGGCGCATAGCGTTCCCACTCTTCGAGCATCCTGCGTCCTATGAGGCTGTCGGTGTGACGGACGTGCGCCGCGATCAGCCGATGAAGTTCCTCCCGGTCGTCGGCGTTGTCCAGCAGGGTCAGTTCGACCATCTCCATGTTGCAGTAATGGTCGAAATCTCCGCGCGGGTTCCAGACGTAGGCGATGCCGCCGCTCATGCCGGCCGCGAAGTTGCGCCCGGTCTGTCCGAGCACGGCCACGCGGCCCCCGGTCATGTATTCGCAGCCGTGGTCGCCCACGCCCTCGACGACGGCCGTGGCGCCGGAATTCCGGACGCAGAACCGCTCGCCCGCGACGCCCGCGATGTACGCCTCGCCGGAGGTGGCGCCGTAGAGCGCCACATTGCCCACGATGATGTTCTCGCTGGCCACGAAGCGGCTCACCTTCGGCGGGAACACCGCCAGCCGCCCGCCGGACAGGCCCTTGCCGAAGGAGTCGTTGGAATCGCCCTCCAGAACCATCGTCAGCCCCTTGGGCGCGAACGCGCCGAAGGACTGGCCGCCGCCGCCCGTGCACTCGATGGTGAAGGCGTCGTCCGGCAGGGTGTTGCCATGGATGCGGGTGATCTCCGAGCCGAAGATCGTACCCATGGCGCGGTTGGTGCTGGAGACCGTCAGCTTCATGACCGACTTTTTGCCCTTTTCCATCGCCGGGCCGAGCTTCACCAGCAGCGCCTTCTCGTCCAGCGTGTCCTTCAGGTGGAAGTCGAAGGTGTCTTTCGGCTCAAAGTGCGTGGGCCCGTCGTAGGGGTTATTCAGGATGGCGGAGAGGTCCACCTTCATGGCGCGGCCCGCGGGGCGGCTTCCGCGCAGGCGTATCAGGTCCGTGCGGCCCACCATTTCGTCGATGGTCCGGACGCCCATCTTCGCCATCAGTTCGCGCATCTCCTCGGCCACGAAGCGCATGAAATTCTCCACGTATTCGGGCTTGCCTGAGAAGCGCTTCCGCAGCTCCGGGTTCTGGGTGGCCACGCCCATGGGGCAGGTGTCCAGGTTGCACACGCGCATCATCACGCAGCCGACGCATACCAGGGGCGCCGTGGCAAAGCCGAACTCCTCCGCGCCCAGGATGCAGGCGATGGCCACGTCACGGCCGCTCATCAGCTTGCCGTCGGTTTCGATGCGCACGTGGCTCCGCAGGCCGTTTCGCATCAGCGTCTGGTGGGTCTCCGCCACGCCCAGCTCCCAGGGGAGGCCGGCGTCGTGGATGGAGGTGCGGGGCGCCGCGCCGGTGCCGCCGTCATAGCCGGAGATGAGGACCACCTGCGCGCCGGCCTTGGCCACGCCGGAAGCGATGGTACCCACGCCCGCCTCGCTCACCAGCTTCACGGTGATGCGGGCCTTGCGGTTGGCGTTTTTGAGGTCGTAGATCAACTGCGCCAGGTCCTCGATGGAGTAGATATCGTGGTGCGGCGGAGGCGAGATCAGGCTGACGCCGGGGGTGGAGTGGCGCGTCTTGGCGATCCAGGGGTACACCTTTTTGCCGGGGAGGTGGCCGCCTTCGCCGGGCTTGGCGCCCTGGGCCATCTTGATCTGGATCTCGTCGGCGCTCATCAGGTAGCCGCTGGTCACGCCGAAGCGGCCGGAGGCAACCTGCTTGATGCGGGATACCCGGTCGGTGCCGAAGCGCTCCGGGTCCTCGCCGCCCTCGCCGGAGTTGGAGCGGCCGCCCAGGCGGTTCATGGCCATGGCCAGGCACTCGTGGGCCTCCTGAGAGATGGAGCCGTAGCTCATCGCGCCGGTCTTGAACCGCTTGACGATTTCGGAGACCGGCTCGACCTCGTCGAGGGGCACGCCGCCGTTAGCGGCAAAGACGAACTCCGTCAGCCCGCGCAGCGTGTGGGGCCGGCCCTCGTCGTCCACCATGCGGGAGTATTCCTTGAACAGCTCGTAGCTGCCGGCGCGCACGGCCTTCTGCAGCGCGCAGATGGTCTCGGGGTCGTAGAGGTGGTCTTCCTTGCGGGAGCCGCTCCTGAGCCGGTGGTCGCCGGTGGATTCCGGCGTGGTATCCATGGCGAGGCCCATAGGGTCGAAGGCCCGGTTGTGGCGGTACTCCACATCCTCGGTGATCTCCGTGAGGCCCACGCCGCCCACGCGGCTGACGGTGTTGGTGAAGTACTGGTCGATCACGTCCCGCGCCAGGCCCAGTGCCTCGAAGATCTGGGCGCTCTGGTAGGACTGGATGGTGGAGATGCCCATCTTGGAGGCGATCTTCACGATGCCGCTGGTCACGGCCTTGTTGTAGTCAAAGATGGCGGCGGACACGTCCTTGTCCATCAGGCCCTCGTCGATCATTTCCTTGATGCACTCGTGGGCCAGGTACGGGCACACCGCCCGCGCGCCGTAGCCCAGAAGAAGCGCGAAGTGGTGAACGCTTCTCGGCTCCGCGGTTTCCAGGATCACCGAAACCTGGGTGCGCTTCTTGGTGCGCACCAGGTGCTGCTCGAGGGCCGACGTGGCCAGAAGCGACGGGATCGCCACGTGATTTTCGTCCACGCCCCGGTCGGAGAGCACCAGCACGCTGGCGCCCCGCGCCACGGCGCGGTCGCAGGAGAGCAGCATCTGCTCCACCGCGCGGCCGATGGGCGTATTTTTGTAGCACAGCATCGAAATGGTCTCCACCTTCAGGTGGGGCTTTTTCATGCCGCGGATGCGCATCAGTTCAGCGGCGGTGAGGATCGGGTTATCGATCTTGAGCACCGCGCAGTTCTCCGGCTTTTCCACCAGCAGGTTTCCGTCCGGGCCCACGTAGACGGCGGTGTCCGTCACCAGCGCCTCGCGGATGGCGTCAATCGGCGGGTTGGTGACCTGGGCGAAGAGCTGCTTGAAGTACTGGAACAAAAGTGGGTGCGCGCTGGACAACACCGCCAGCGGCGTATCCGTGCCCATGGAGGCCGTGGGCTCACCGCCGGAGAGCGCCATGGGCATGATGACCTCGCGCATGTCCTCCCAGGTATAGTCGAAGAACCGGTAGAGCCTGGCGCGCTCGTCCTTCCGGGAGGAGGGCACGCGCTCGTTGGGCAGCGGCAGGTCCTTCATTTCAATCAGGTTCTGGTAGAGCCACTCGCCGTAGGGCTGGCGGCGGGCGTAGTCCTCCTTCAGGTCGGCGTCCTCGTAGACGCGGCCCCGGACGGTATCCACCACCAGGAGCGCGCCGGGCTTTAAGCGCTCCTTGCGCACCACGTTCCCGGGCTCAATGTCGAGAACGCCCACTTCGGAGGCGAGGATCAGATAATCGTCCGCGGTCAAGAGGTACCGGGAGGGCCTGAGGCCGTTCCGGTCCAGCGACGCGCCCACGATGTCGCCGTCTGAGAAGATCAGCGCCGCCGGGCCGTCCCAGGGCTCCATCATGGTGGCGTAGTAGCGGTACAGGTCCCGCCGCTCGCGGGAGAGCTCTCCGTTGTTCTGCCAGGGCTCCGGCACCGTGACCATGACGGCCTTCGGCAGGTCCATGCCGTACATCATGAGGAATTCCAGCGTGTTGTCCAGCATCGCGGAGTCGGAGCCGGACTGGTCCACGATGGGCATGATCTTGTCCCGGTCGGCGGCGAGGAGCTCGCTGTCCACGGTTTCCTCGCGGGCGATCATGCGGTCCACGTTGCCGCGGATGGTGTTGATTTCGCCGTTGTGCAGGATCAGCCGGTTCGGGTGCGCGCGCTCCCAGCTGGGGTTCGTGTTGGTGGAGAAGCGGGAATGCACCGTGGCCATGGCCGACTTCGAGAGCGGGCTCTCGAGATCGGGGTAGAAGGTGCGCAGCTGGTCCACCAGCATCATGCCCTTGTAGACGACGGTACGGCTGGAGAAGGAGCAGAAGTAGGCGCCGCTGGACGACTGCTCGAACACGCGGCGGGCCACGTAGAGTTTTCTGTCAAACGCGAGGCCCCGGTCCACCTTCGCCGGGCGCTTCACAAAGCACTGCCAGATGGCCGGCATGCGCTCCCGCGCCCTGCGGCCCAGAACTTCCTCCCGGATGGGCACCTTGCGCCAGCCCAGAAAGGCCAAGCCCTCTTTTTCGACGATGACTTCCATCAGCCGCATCAGCTGGCCGCGCTTGACGGCGTCCGCCGGAAAAAAAATCATCCCCACCCCGTAGTCGCGCGCCTCGCCCAGCTCAAAGCCAAGCTGCTCCGCGCGAAACAGGTCATGGGGAATCTGTAACAATATGCCGACGCCATCGCCGGTGTCGCCGTCCGCGTCCCGGCCGGCGCGGTGAGAAAGCCGTTCCACAATTTTCAGCGCGTTGTCCACCGTCTCGTGGGTCTTGATGCCGTGAATGTTGACCACGGCGCCAATGCCGCAGGCATCGTGCTCAAAACGCGCGTCGTACAGCTCGAACCGTTGCTGTCGATCCACCTGGCCATCGCGGCCCTCTCGCCTTTGCTGCCCCATGCCGTTCATCCTTTATTGAAAGAATTCCCCGTCCCCGGCGAAGTGGGTAAAAAATAGAGCGCGCGAAGACGCTCCATCGCCATTGACGGTTCTGTGATTATAGCATGCCCCCGCCCCCCCTGTCAACACGGAAATGAAAAGCGAATGCGATATAACTGCAAATTTACGTTGTTTCACACGCGGTTTATTCGTTTTGTGCAGGATTATTTTTCTTCGGTTCATATTTTGCGGTTTTCAGCGGGAAAAGTGACGGCACAAGCGCGTCGCGCGGGTTTACAGAGCACGTCCGGGCCGGTATAATGGGCCGGGAGGCGTGTATAAATGGAAGCAAATGTCCCCGGCCCGTCCGCGGCGGCGGATGTCAACCGGATTTCACGTTACCTTGCGCAGCGGGATTTCCCCGAGCTGACGCGTCCCGCTGTTGCCGCCGCGCTGGGGAGACCGGCGGACCTTCTGATCCTGATGGGCGGCAGCATTGCCGCGGGTTGCGAGGCGGCCGTCCGGGCCTATCAATCGGGCGTGGCGGAGCGGTTCATGATCGTGGGCGGCGCGGGCCACACCACCCAGGCGCTCCGGGATGTGGTGCGCGAGCGCTATCCGGATGTGGAAACGCAGGGGCGGGCCGAGGCTGACCTGATCGCGGATCTGTTCGAAAAGCATTACGGCCTGCCTCGGGACGGATTGATCTTGGAGAACGAATCCGCCAACTGCGGCGAAAACGCGGCGGGCGCGCTGAAAGCCGCCCGCGCCCGCGGCCTCAGCCCCGAAACCGTCATCCTGATGCAGGACAGCACCATGCAGCGCCGCATGCACTACAGCTTTGAGAAGGCGTGGAGCGGCGAAGGCGCCCGATTCTACGGCTACGCGGCCTTTGTGCCGCGGGTGGTCCGGCGGGACGGCGCGCTGGCCTTTGAAGGCGAACGCCCCTGGGGCATGTGGAGCGTGGACCGGTTTCTGACGCTGATTCTGGGCGAGATCCCGCGCCTTCACGACACCCCCGGCGGCTACGGACCCCGCGGAAAAAATTACATCACCCACTGCGACGTGCCTGGCGATGTGCTCGCAGCCTTTTCGCGCCTTTCCCGCGCGTTCCCCGATCATGTGCGCCCCGCCTGGCGGGGCTAAGGGCAGGAACAAACGGGGCCCGGGAGGACGGGCGCCGATGCACACCCGGCGTTTCCCGCGCATAGGCTGGAGCATGCGTTTTGTGGGGGAGGCGGCACCATGTGCGGAATTGCGGGGGCCATCGGGCGGGGCGACGAAGCGTCCTACCGGCGGATGCTCCGGACGATGGAGCGGCGCGGGCCGGATCAGGAGGGCGCCTGGTACGCCGACGGCGCGGCGCTTCTGCACCGGCGGCTTTCGGTGGTGGATCTGAAAAACGGGCGGCAGCCGATGGCGCTGGCGTGGAAGGGCGAAACCTACATACTGGTGTACAACGGCGAATTGTACAATACCGACGAACTGCGCGGGGAACTCCGGGCGCTGGGGCACGATTTTACCAGCCGTTCGGACACGGAGGTGCTGCTTAACGCCTACGCCCAGTGGGGCGAAACCTGCGTGGACCGCATGAACGGCATCTTCGCCTTCGGCGTCTATGAGGAGAAGCGCGGGCGGCTGTTCCTCGCCCGGGACCGCATCGGCGTCAAGCCGCTTTTTTATGCATCGGCGGGGGATGCGTTTCTCTTCGCGTCGGAGATCAAGACGCTGCTTGCCTTCTCCGGCATGGAGGCGGCGATCTCGGCGGAGGGCGTATGCGAGGTGATGCTGTTGGGACCCGGGCGCACGCCCGGCTGCGGCGTGTTCACAGGCATTCGGGAGGTGCGGCCCGGCTGGAGCGGCTACTGGGAGGACGGGAAGCTTCAACTCAAGCCCTATTGGCATCTGACCGACCGCCCGCACGCGGACGACCTGGAAACCACGGTCAGAACCGTACGGGAACTTCTGGCCGATTCGATCCGGCGGCAGCTGGTTTCCGACGTGCCGGTGGGTTGCTTTCTGTCCGGCGGACTGGACTCCAGCATCCTGGCCGCGGTGGCGGCGGAGCACATGGGCCGGCGGGGCGAGACACTCGACACCTTCTCCGTCACCTACCGGGACAACGACCGCTACTTCCGCGCCACGAAATTCCAGCCCTCCAGCGACGACGAGTACATCGGCCTGATGACCGGGGCGCTGAAAAGCCGC
The DNA here is from genome assembly GCA_023421395.1 of Bacillota bacterium. GTDB lineage: Bacteria > Bacillota > Clostridia > Christensenellales > Aristaeellaceae > JAEZHK01. The sequence goes on from JAEZTL010000035.1 coordinate 6,757, forward strand.
CATCACCGCGTCGAGCTGGACACCGAGGAGTTGGCGGACGCGCTCTACGAGGCGGTGGATGCCCGGGACCTGCCCGGCATGGCGGACGTGGACAGCTCGCTGCTCCTATTCTGCCGAGCGGTGCGAAAGGACATCACGGTGGCGCTGTCCGGCGAGTGCGCCGACGAGATCTTCGGCGGCTATCCCTGGTACAGGGATCCGGACATCCGCGCCCGGCGCGGTTTTCCCTGGGCCCAGTCCACGGCCTGGCGCGCGTCGCTGCTTCAGCCGGACGCGCTCCGGGGCCGAGACCCCTTCGAATACGTGGACGAGCGCTACCGCGCCACGCTGGCGGAAACCCATGTGCTGGAGGATGCGGACGCGGGCGAAAGGCGCATGCGGGAAATGACAAAGCTCAATTTCGATTGGTTTATGCAGACGCTGCTCGACCGCAAGGACCGGATGGGCATGTACTCCGGACTCGAGGTGCGGGTGCCCTACTGCGATCACCGTATCGCGGAATACCTCTATTCGGTGCCCTGGCCGGTGAAGGAGCTGGGCGGCTTCGAAAAGGGGCTTCTGCGCCGGGCGATGGCGGATTACCTGCCGGAGAAGGTGCTTACGCGCAAGAAGAGCCCCTACCCCAAGACCCACAACCCGGCCTACGCGCTCCTCGTGAAGGAGCGGCTGCGGGATTTGATCGCCACCCCGGGCGCGCCCCTCTGGACCATCGTCAGCCGGAAGCGCGCGGAGGCGCTGCTGAAAGAGGAACCCACCCAGAACTGGTACGGCCAGCTGATGACCGCGCCGCAGACCGTCGCCTACCTGCTGCAGGTGGACTACTGGCTGAAGAAGTACCGGGTGCGGATTGAATAACCAAACGGTTGACAAAACCGGACGGATCATCCGTCCGGGGATTCGTGAGAATTACGGCGCGCGCGGCGATTCCTCCTTTGCGCTTAAAAACCCCGGGGTATTTGAGCATTCTGTAACGTCCATTGTGCAGCCTCATAACATGCCCGCGCTTTACGGACGGAGGGGATTGTGCTAAAATTGCGCCAACTTGAGGGACGAGGGCGTCGCACATGCGGCGCCCTCGCGCTTTTTTGGGAGGCGACGCGATGGCGATCATGGTGCGCAAGCTCTACAAAAACGCCACCTTTCTCTATGGCATGAACCTGGTGGCCGGGAAGGGCGGCATGTCCGGCCTCGTTCAATGGGTGCACATCATCGAGGACGAGGCGGTGTCCGGCTTTCTGCACGGCGGGGAGCTGGTGTTCACCGCGGGCATCATGAACCGGGGCGGAGACTGGCTTTTGAATTTTGCCAAAAAGCTCGTGGTCAGCGGCGTCAGCGCCTTTGTGGTCAACCTGGGCCCCCACACCCGGGAGATTCCGCCGGCGCTCATCGCCTACTGCGACGAGGTGAACCTGCCGCTCTTTACCATCCCCTGGGAGACCCGCATGGTGGACATGACCCGGGACTTCTGTCACCGCATCATGCGCAATGAGCACGCGGAGGAGACCATCGCGTCGCTGATCAAGAACATCCTCTTCAAGGTGGGGGATGTGGAGGCCCAGGCGCTGCAGCTGGAGCGCTACGGCTACCAGCGGGGCAGCCGCTTCGCCTTCGTGTGCGTGGGTGCGGACGGCGAGTCCTGGCGGGAGATGGACATCTCCCGCATCGCGGAGGCGGCGGCCCGAAAGCTGCACGAGCTGTTCGTGTCCTTTTCCTACAAGGAGACGCGCATCCTGGTGCTCGTCAACTACGACCCCGACGAGATCGAGGCGTTCCTCCGGGATTTTCTCGCGCTGGCGGCGTCGGACCTGCCGGGCCTTGCGCTGCGTGTGGGCGTCAGTTCCAACCAGGAGGGCATTTACGATCAGACCGCCAATTTTGAGCGCTCGCTGTCCGCCATGCAGATGGCGCGCCGCCGCGGCGACACCGTGGCCTACTACGACCGGCTGGGCTTTTTCAAAATTCTGTGCGCCGTGGAGGACAAGGGCGTGCTGCGCGCGTTCTACCAGGAAACCGTCGGCCCGCTGGAAAAGTACGACCGGGAGAACCGCACCGAGCTGACGGGGCTGCTCGCCGCCTATCAGGCGCTCAACGGCAACCTGGTCAGGATCGCCCAGAGCCGCTACGTGCACCGCAACACCGTCACCAACCAACTGAAGAAGATCAAATCCATCACCGCCCTCGACCCGCTGGAGCAGAAGGATATGCTGATGCTCTCTACCGGGCTTCACATCCGGGATATTCTTTGAGCTGCGGCGTGAAGCCCTGGAAACCCGGCGGGGAGGGTGCGGGAGGGGAGGGCCGCGGCCCGATTGAGCAAGCGGACATGCGGATGCGCTCCGCGAGGTTCCGCACCCTCGATATTTTTTAACATTCCGCGGGTGGGGTGTGCGGGTGCACAATAAAATCTGTGGCCTCTGATGCTTGACAGAATTGCAGGATTAAGATATACTCCATGCAAGTTCATAAAACGAAGCGCGCGGCAATGGAGCAGCAAACCATTGCCGCGCGTTAATTTTAGGAGATGATCCTGTGACCGGAGAAACGATGAAATGCACTTTGAAAAAGTATAACTTGCAATCTTGGAGCGTACAGCGCAATATCAACCCCATCCCCGTCGCCCGGGGCGAGGGCATCTACTTCTGGGATACCGAGGGCAGGCGCTATACCGACATGTCCAGTCAGCTGGTCAACATGAACCTGGGGTTCGGCAACAAGGCCATCGGCGACGCCATCAAGGCGCAGGTGGATGAATTCTGCTTCGTGGCGCCCTCCTACGGCGCGGAAAGCCGGGCGAAGCTGGCCGAAAAGATCATTTCGCTGATGCCGGACAACATGGGCAAGGTGTTCTTCACCAACGCCGGAGCGGACGCCAATGAAAACGCCGTCAAGATGGCGCGCATGCTTACCGGGCGCAACAAGGTGTTCTCCCGCTACCGCAGCTATCACGGCTCCTCCTTCGGCGCCGGCAACCTGACCGGCGAGCCCCGGCGCTTCGCGCTGGAGCCTGGCGTGCCGGGCTTTGTGAAGTTTTTCGACCCCTACGTGTACCGCGAGCCGGTGGCGTTTGAATCGGAAGCGGCCGCGGCGAAGTACTACCTCTCCAAGCTGGAGGAGCAGATCGTCTACGAAAACCCCGCCGCCGTGGCCGCCATCGTACTGGAGACCATCACCGGCTCCAACGGCGTGATCATTCCGCCGGAGGGCTACCTGCCGGGCGTCCGGGCCCTCTGCGACAAGTACGGGATTCTTTTGATCGTGGACGAGGTCATGACCGGCTGGTGCCGCACCGGCAGGATGTTCGCCTTCGAACACTTCGGCGTGAAGCCCGACATGGTGACCTTTGCCAAGGGCGTCACCTGCGGCTACGTGCCGCTGGGCGGCGTGGCGGTTTCGCGGGCGATCGCGGACTACTTTGACGACCACCTGCTGTCCTGCGGGCTCACCTACTCCGGCCATCCGCTGGCCTGCGCCGCGGGCGTGGCCTGCGTGAACTACTACGAGGAGGCGAAGATCCTCGACAACGTGAACCTCGTCGGCGCGGCGCTGAAGGCGAAGCTCCTCACCATGAAGGAAGCCCACCCTTCCGTGGGCGATGTGCGCGCCATCGGCCTTTTCGCCGCAGTGGAGCTCGTCCGGGACAAAGCCACCCGCGAGCCGCTGGTGCCCTACGGCCGGGACCCCGAGGGCGTCATGAAGGGCATTCTGGGCAAGCTCTTCCAAAAAGGCTTCATGACCTACACCCACGAGAACATGATCCTCGTCGCGCCGCCGCTGATCATCACCGAGGCCCAACAGGCGGAGGAACTGGAGAAGCTCGACCAGGTGCTCTCTGAAGTCGACCAAATGATCTGACGGAGGACGTATGGCCTGTATTCTGAAACTTCCCGTCCGCACGGTCCTGGGAGAAGGCGCGCTGGAGGCGGCGGCGGACGCGATCTGCCGCCTGGGCAAAAAGGCGCTGCTCGTCACGGGTAACACCGTCAAAAAGGGCGAAGCCTTCTCGCGTCTGACGGCGCTGCTCACGGAAAGAGGCGCGCGCTGGGCGGTGTTTTCGGACATTCCCGGCGAGCCGGACGACCGAATAATCGACGCGGGCGCCAAGGCGTTTTTCGATCACGGGTGCGATTATCTCATCGGACTCGGCGGCGGAAGCCCGCTGGACAGCGCCAAGGCCGTCGCGGTTCGGGCGGCGCTGCCGGGCAGCGTGGTGTCCCACGCGGGACGCGAGATCGAAGGGGATCTGCCCAGGATGGCGCTGATCCCCACCACCGCCGGCACCGGGAGCGAGGCGACGAAGTTTACCGTCATCACAGACAGCGTCAAGGGTGCGAAGCTTCTTTTAAAGGGCGACTGCCTGCTGCCGGACCTGGCCGTGGTGGACTACACCCTGACATTGTCCGTGCCGCCCGCCCTCACCGCTTTTACCGGCATGGACGCGCTGACGCATGCGGTGGAAGCCTTTACGTCGAGAAAGGCCACGCCGCTGACCGATCCCTACGCCGCCGACGCGGTGAAGCGCATCTTCGCGAACCTGCCCCGGGCCTACGCCACGGGCGGCGACCGAGCGGCGCGGGAGGAGATGGCCATCGCCGCCTACGAGGCGGGCGTCAGCATTTCGAACGCCTCCGTCACGCTGGTCCACGGCATGAGCCGACCCATCGGCGCCAAGTTTCATGTGCCTCACGGCCTATCCAACGCCATGCTGCTGGCGCAATGCCTATCCTTCGCGGCGGCGGGACGGCCGGATAAGTTCGCGGCCCTGGCCCGGCTGACCGGCGCGGCCAGGGAGTCCGACGGCGACGAGCGGGCCGCGGAGGCGCTGATTCAGGTGCTGGCCGCGCTGACCGCCCAGCTGGAGATCCCCTCTCCGGCGGGATACGGCATCCCGAAGGAGGATTTCTTCCGGGCGATTCCGCAGATGGCGCGGGAAGCCCTGCAAAGCGGCAGTCCGGGCAACACCCTCCGCGAGGTCACGGAGCAGGACATCGCCCGCCTGTATGAGGCGCTTTACTGACTGCGGCCACATTTACACAGCGTTTGCTTACAATGGCGTAAGGCGCAATCCTTGCGCCATTATGCTTTTCCAAAATGACCTGAATCGGAGGGGAAACCATGCAGCTGGCCAGAAAAAAGCCCGAAGCCGCCGCCCAGCCGGGAGACGACGTGGAGATCCTGATTGAAAACCTGTCCGTGCGTTTTCCGGACAAGGGACGCGGCGAGACCATCGACGCGCTGGTCAACGTGGACCTTGAAATCAAGCAGGGAGAGTTCGTGTCGCTGGTGGGGCCGTCGGGCTGCGGCAAGACCACGCTGCTGCGCACCATCGCGGACCTGCAGCAGCCGTCGGAGGGTTCCATCACCGTGCGCGGGCAGACGCCCCGGCAGGTGCGCCTGCAGAAGAAGTACGGCATCGTGTTCCAGAGCCCGGTGCTCTACGACTGGCGCACCGCCCGCAGGAACGTGTGCATGCCGATGGAACTGATGGGCCTGCCCAAGCCCCACCGCACCGCCACCGTCAGCGAAATGCTGGAGATGGTGGGCCTCATTGATTTCGGCCGCAAGTATCCGGGGCAGCTCTCCGGCGGCATGCAACAGCGGGTTGGCATCGCGCGGGCGCTGGCCATTGATCCGGAAATCCTCCTGATGGACGAACCCTTCTCGGCCCTCGACGAATTCACCAAGGAGAAGCTGAACGAGGACCTTTTGACCATCTGGAACAAGACCCACAAGACCATCGTATTCGTCACCCACAACATCTCCGAGGCGGTGTTCCTGTCAGACCGCGTGGTGGTGCTTTCGCCCCACCCGGGCCGCGTGTCGGCGGTGATCGACATCGACATCCCACGCCCGAGGCGTCTCGCGGTCAAGGATACGGGCGCTTTCAGCGCGCTGGTCGCGAAGGTTCGCGGCAGCTTCGAGGGGGTGTGACCGCTTGTCGCCCCTGAAAAAAACGCTCTCTTCGCCCAAGATGGTCACCTTCGTATGGGTCCTGGGCCTCATCGTGGTGTGGGAGATCGGCGCGACGGTCATTTCGGGCGTCAAGCGCACGCCGGAGAACGTGCTGCCCCACCTGTGGCAGATTCTCTTCTCGGTGTTTGACGCCCGCAAAATCAACGGCACCCAGTCGGCGCTGGAGATTGTGATGTCAAACGCCGGGGTCACCCTTCTGCGCGCCGCCATCGGCTTTGTGCTGGGCGCGGCGGTGGGGTATTTGCTGGCGCTCGTGATGAGCCTTTTCAAGGCGGTGGAGAAGACCATTTTTCCCTACCTGATGATCATTCAGATGATCCCGATCCTGGGCATGGCGCCCATCGTGCTGGCGCTGACAAAGTCCATCGACAAAAGCCGCATCGTGATCGCGGCGATCCTGACATTCTATCCGGTGGCCACCAACACGCTGGCCGGCTTCAAGGCGGTGGAGCGGGAGAAGCGGGAATTGATGTTCTCCCTGGCCGCCAGCCGGTACGAGGTGTACAAAAAGCTCCTCATCCCCTTCTCGATGCCCTATCTGTTCACCGGGCTCAAGATCGCGGCGCCGATGGCCATCACCGCGTCCATCCTGGTGGACACGCTGCAGGGCGGCAGCGGACTGGGCACGATGATGAGCCAGTCGCTCAAGCACGCGATGAGCATCTACGTGTTCTGGCAGATCGTGTTTCTGAGCGCCATCGTCGGCATCCTGAGTTATCAGCTGATGGCCACGCTGGAGAAATGGGCCTCCCCCTACCGGCGGAACCCCAAAAATGCCATCCCCGTGAAGCCGAGGACGCTGCCATGAAGAGCAAGAAACTTTCCTGGGACGGCGTTTCCACCATCCTGTACCCGGTGCTCTTCGGCGTGGTGATCGTGATCCTCTGGCAGACGGAGATCCTGCACAGGATTCTCGGCGCGGACACCTTCACGCTGCCGCTGCCGGGGCGGATACTGACCATCATCGGCGACAACTTTCCGGCGATCATGGTCAACGTCCGGGCCACCGTCATCGTGGCGCTGGGCGGCCTCACGCTGGGATCGCTCATGGGATACCTTCTTGGCGTGATCGCGGCCGTATTCACCAAATGGGGCAAGGGCGGGCTGACACTGGCCTCCGCGTTCAACGCGATCCCCATCATCGCCATCGCGCCGATCCTCAATAACCTCACCAAGGATTTCAGCCAGGACGCCAACGTGCGCAGCATGCTGGCCAAGATGCTGGTGGTCATGATCACCTCCACGGTGTCCATGAGCGTCAACGCCTACCGGGGGCTGACGGAGCTGAAGCCATTTTCGCTGGACCTGATGCACTCCTACGCCGCCACGCCCTGGCAGATCTTCTATAAGCTCCGGCTGCCCAGCAGCGTGCCCTACGTATTCACGGCGCTCCGGGTCAGCGTGCCGGGCTCGGTCATCAGCGCGCTGGTCAGCGAGTACTTCGCGGAGTACATCATCGGCGTGGGCCGGCAGATCCGCGAGAACATCGTGCTGGCGCAATATGCCACCGCCTGGGCCTACATCCTGGTGGCCTGCGTCATCGGCATCCTGATGTACGCGGCGCTGCTCGTCGCGGAGAGTATTCTTCTGAAGTGGCGGAGGTAACGCCCACTCGGTTGAATAGATATTCCAAATCAAGGGAGGAAACGGACATGTTGCATGGAAGAAAGAAAACGCTGATTCTGTCGGTTCTGATGGTGATGGCGCTGATCGTCGTGACCGCCGGCCCCGCGCTGGCCGCCGGCTATCCGGCGGACGCCACCGCGGAAACCATCGTAAAGGACGCCGCATCCCAGGGCAAGGTGGGCAACTGGGGCCTGGGCAACGAGTACGAAATTCAGGCGCTCCTGTCCAAATATGGCCAGCCCACCACCTACCTCAGCCAGGCTTTCGATATGGACGGCTTTGACGACGATTCCATCCTCCTGGCCTCCGCCATGACCTACAACGAACTGGGCCTGGTTGTAAACGCCTACCAGGGCGGCTACAGCTACGGCGACAAAGTGAAGTACATCGACATGAACGACGAGGGCGTGGCGATGCTGGAGGACAACATTTTCACCACCAAGGCCTTCGCGGAAGCCAATCCCGCAACCGTCAAGGCGTTCGTGGCCGCGTCCATGAAGGGCTGGGCCTACGCCTGCGCCAACCCGGCGGAGGCCGCGGAGATCGTCTACAAGTACGGCTCCTCCGTGTCCAGCGAGCATCAGGCCTACATGGCGGAGGAAGTCAAGAAACTGGTGGAAACCGACACCAAGGGCAATCCCGTCTCCGCCTACGGCAAGATGGACGAGGAAGCCATGCAGCAGACGCTGGACCTGGCCAAGGCCTACATCAAGCTCTCCGATGCTACCGCGGCGGACGCGCTCTCCAAGCTGACCCTCGCCGACATCTCCGACCCCTCCTACTGGGCGGCGGCCACCGCGGAAGGCGCGGCCCTCGAGGCCCCCGAGAAGGCGGATGTGACCATTCAGCTCAAGTGGCTGCCGCAGGCGCAGTTCATGGGCTACTATGTGGCGCTGGACAAGGGCTACTATAAGGACGCGGGCCTCAACGTGACGATCGTACCCGGCGGCGGCGACATCTCCGAGACCACGGCCGTTTACACCGGCCAGGTGGACTTCGGCGTAACCTGGGTCTCCAACCTGATCGCGGCCAACGCCGGCGGCATGGGCCTTACCGAGGTGGCGCAGGTGTTCCAGCGCTCCGGCCTGGTGCTGGTGTACAAGATCGCGGAGTAAATCACGCCGGAGGGCGCCGCCCCTTGGAACCCCGCCCGGGGGCATGATGCCCCCGGGACCCCTCGCAAAGGCAAAGAATCAAGCAAACTAACCCAATTCGCCCGCGCCGCGAGCACGGTGCGGGCGGTCCGCCGAAGGAGGCTATCGCATGGATCTTCTGATTAAAAACGGCAGGATCGTCACGGCGGAGGAGGTTTTCTCCGGCGATATCGGGGTGGCGGATGGCAGAATTGCGCTGATCGGGGAGCATCTTGATCTTCCGGCGAAGGCCGTTGTGGACGCCGCGGGCAAGTACGTGCTGCCCGGCGCCATCGACGCGCACACCCACCTTGCGATGCCCTTTGGCGGCACCGTGTCGGCGGACGGCTATCTCGCCGGCACCCGGGCCGCGGCCTCAGGCGGCGTGACCACCGTGTTCGATTACCCGATGCAGCGGAAGGGCAAGGGCATTTTGGAGACCGTCGAGGCCCGGCGCGCGCTGTGCGGGCCGGAAGCGTGCGTGGACTTCGCGTTCCACTGCATCGTCACGGACTTAAACGGCGGTGCGCTTCTTGATGAATTCCAGGCCGCGGCGGACTACGGCATCACCAGCTTCAAGTGCTTCATGGTGTACAAAAAGGAAGGCATGATGGTGGACGATGGCACCTTCATCAAGGTGCTGCGGCGCGCCGCGGAGGTGGGCGCCATCACCAACATCCACGCCGAGAACCCCGACGTGATCGACATGAACATCGAGCGCTTCCTGAAGGAGGGGCACACCTCCGCCTGGTACCACTACCTGTCCCGGCCGGAATACGTGGAGGCCGAGGCCGACAAGCGCGCCGTCCACTGGGCGACGCACGCGGACGCGCCGCTCTACATCGTGCACATGGCGGACGCCGAGGGCCTCGAGGCCGCCGTGGCGGCCAAGCGCGCGGGCGCGAAGATCTTCATCGAAACCTGCCTGCAGTACCTGGAGTTCACCAGCGAGGTCTACAAGCGCCCGGACGGCCGGAATTTTGTATGCTCGCCGCCCATCAAGGGCGAGGAGAGCCGTGCGGCGCTTTGGAAGGCCGTGGCCGACGGCGGGATCGACACCGTCGCCACCGACCATTGCCCCTTCCAGAGCTACGAAAAGGACTGGGGCAAGGACGACTTCACCAAGATCCCCAATGGCTGCGCGGGCGTGGAGAACCTCTACCCCTATATGCTCGCCGCCGCCAACGAAGGAAAAATTTCCTTCCCCCGCGCCGTTCAACTGTGCGCCGCCAACCCTGCGAGGATCTTCGGCTGTACGCAGAAGGGGTCTCTCGCCGTGGGCAAGGACGCGGACATCGTGGTCTACGACCCGGAGAAGACCTTCACCGTGTCGGTTTCGAACATGCACTCCGACTACGACCACACCATCTGGGAGGGCAAGACCCTTCACGGCTATCCCGTGAAGACCTTCGTTCGCGGAAAACTGGTCTATGACGACGGCGCGTTCGTGGGCGAGCCGGGGTTCGGCCGGTTTATAAAGCGCGCGCCGGTCATGCGGTAGGGAAGGGAGGGACGTATCTTGCGAAGCATCTATGGCGCCATCGCGCTCCGGGAGGAGGCGGGCGGCTGCCTTCTGTGCGAGGGTGCGCCCTGCACCGCCGCCTGCCCCTACGGGATCGACGCCGCGCGGGCCGTCCGGTCGGTTCGTTTTGAAAACACCGCCGGGGCGGCGCTGGACCTGCCCGGCCCGCTGCCCTGCAAGACCTGCGCGGGCCGGCCCTGCATGAGCGCCTGCCTGAAAAAGCGCACGGGCCGGGCGGTGGCCATCGACGAGGTATTGCTGCGCTCGGCCGGCGCTCGGCCGGCGGCGCCCAAGGCCGACCTTTCCATCGACTTCTGCGGAGTCCGGTGCGAAAACCCGTTCTTTCTGTCTTCGTCCATCGTGGCCAGCTCCTACGAGATGATCGCGCGGGCGTTCCGGATGGGCTGGGCGGGCGCGGCGTTCAAGACCATCGGCCTCTTTGTCCCCGACGAGGTGTCGCCCCGGTTCGACGCCCTCCGCAAGGAGACCACGCCGTTTCTCGGGTTTAAAAATATCGAACAGATCTCCGAAAAGCCCATCGGGGAGAACCTCGCCGCCATCCGGCGGCTGAAGGCGGAGTTTCCGACAAAGGTGATCATCGCCTCCATCATGGGCCGCAGCGAGGAGGAGTGGACGGAGCTGGCGCGCCTCGTCACCGGCGCGGGGGCGGACATCATTGAGTGCAACTTCTCCTGCCCCCACATGGCGGCGGACGGCCTGGGCGCGGACGTGGGCCAGAACCCGATGCTGGTGGCGGCGTTCACCCGCGCGGTGCGGCGCGGCACGCGCCTGCCGGTCCTGGCCAAGATGACGCCGAACCTCGGCAACATGGAACCCCCCGCCGTCGCCGCCGTCGAAGCCGGCGCGAGCGGCATCGCGGCCATCAACACCATCAAAAGCGTGATGAACGTCAACCTGGAAACCTTCTCCTCCGGGCCGGATGTGGCGGGCGTCACCAGCGTGGGCGGCTATTCCGGCAAGGCGGTGAAGCCCATCGCGCTGAGGTTCATCCAGTCCCTGAAGGGCGACCCACGGCTCGCCGCCGTGCCCGTCAGCGGCATGGGCGGCATTGAAACCTGGCGGGACGCGGCCGAATTCATCGCGCTGGGCTGCGAGAACATCCAGGTGACCACCGCCGTCATGCAGTACGGCTACCGCATCGTCGAGGACATGATCCTTGGCCTTCGGCTCTACCTGGACGAGCGGGGCATGGGCGGCGTGACTGAGTTGGTGGGCCGGGCGCTTCCCCGCATCGTCCCGGCGGAAAATCTGGACCGGGAGACGGTCTGCCTGCCGAGGTTTGACCGTTCAAAATGCGTGGGCTGCGGCCGCTGCAGCGTGTCCTGCGAGGACGCGGGCCATCAGGCGCTGAAAAAGGGCGACCGGGGCGCGCCCATTCTCGACGCGAAGAAGTGCGCGGGCTGTCACCTGTGCGTCACCGTCTGCCCGGTGGAGGCCATTTCCCAGGGAATCCGCGTGAAAAAACGGCGCGCTTTAGAGGACGGTGTTCGCGCCGGAGTTGTATGAACAAGGAGGAATGACCCGTGATTTCGTGCAGCCTCAAGCGAATGGAGGACAAGATTAAAACCTTTGCAGCCTTCGGTGATACCGGAAAGGGCGGCGTCACACGGTTTTCGCTGTCGCCCGAGGCGCTAAGCGCCCGGGCGGAGTTCGTCCGGCGAATGGAGGCCATCGGCTGCGCCGTCGCCTCCGACGACATGGCCAACCTGTACGCGACGCTGCCCGGCGCTGAAAACTTGCCTGCCATCCTGACGGGCTCCCACCTGGATTCGGTGAAAAAGGGCGGCAACTATGACGGCGTACTGGGCGTATTGTCCGCGATGGAGGCGCTGGAAACCGTCGTCCGCGAGAAGATCCCTCACCGCCACCCGCTGACCGCCATGGTCTGGACCAACGAGGAGGGCGCGCGCTTCGAGCCCGCGATGATGTCCTCCGGCGTGGTCTGCGGAAAGTTCGACAAGGAAAAGATGCTCGCCTCCGTGGCCAAGGACGTGCCGGGACTCACCTTCGGCGAGGCGCTCCGCAAGAGCGGCTACGCCGGCGACGAAAAGAACCGCATGTCGCCGGACAAATACGCGGCGCTCGTCGAACTGCACATCGAGCAGGGGCCGGTGCTGGAAGCCGAGGGATACGATATCGGCGTCGTCGAGGGCGTCGCCGGCATGATCAACTATGAATTCACCTTCATCGGCCAGGCCGACCACGCCGGCACCACGCCCATGAAGTACCGAAAAGACGCGCTCTACGCCGCGGTGAAGACCATCCAGTACCTGCATGACGAGCTGGACGAGCTGGACCCCGCGCTGGTCTATACCACCGGCAAGATCTCCTGCCACCCCAACATCCACACCATCATCCCGGACGAGGTCCGCTTTACGCTGGACGCCCGGCACTATAACCCCGACGTGCTGCATCAGGCGCTGGCCATCATCGGCAGGATTCCGCCGGAGGTGGCGGGCTGCAAGGCCAGCCATCAGGAGGCCTGGTCCAGAAAGTCCGTCGCCTTCTCCGGGGAGCTGGTGGACATGGTGGACAAAAGCGCCCAGGTTTGCGGGTATTCCGTCAAGCGCATGGTGTCCGGCCCCGGCCATGATGCCCAGTACGCCGCGGACATACTGCCCACCGCGATGATCTTCGTGCCCTCCGAGCGCGGCCACAGCCATTGCGAGCTGGAGTATACCCCGGCGGAGGCGTGCGCGAAGGGTGTCAACGTGTTGATCCAGACGCTGCTCGCCATTGACCGGACGATGTGAAGCGAGAGGAAAACGCCGGGTTTTCCGCCGGAAGGCGGCGCCTCCGGCCTTCGGCGTTGTCCGCTTGGGCGTGATCCGCACTTGTGGCCGGCGCGCCCGAAAATCCGTGAAAATTTCAGGCGTGCGCGGGCCGCTTCTCGAGGCGCCGAAAAACCCCGTGGGTTTTTCGGCGCCTTGGCCTGTGCGGGCGTTTTCGCGGATTCGCCCGGGCGCGGCGCGTTTATCAATAGCGTATGGAAGGAGGGGTGGGTATGACCATCGAGGCGCGCAGCCCGGAGGAATACCTGTCGAAGCTGCCGGAGCCGCGGCGCCGCGCCGTGGCGCGCCTTCGGGACGCCGTGAAAAGCAGCCTGCCGCCGGGGTTTGAGGAGCGCATGCAGTACGGCATGATTTCCTACGTGGTGCCCCACGCCATCCACCCGCCCGGCTACCGGGCGAACCCGAAGGAGCCGCTACCCTTTCTCAGCATTGGCGCGCAGAAAAACCACATTGCGCTGTACCACATGGGGCTTGCCGCTTTCCCGGAAGTTCTCTCATGGTTTCGGGCGGAATACGAAAAGGCGGACGTTGGGAAGCTGGACATGGGCAGGGCCTGCGTGCGCTTCCGGCGGGAGGAAGGGATTCCCTTTGACCTGATCAAGGCGCTGGCAGGGAAGATCGACGTCGAGGCGTACGTGGCGAAAGTCTCGTAGCGCGCGGAAAGGGGCGGGCGGCATGTACAGCGTTCAAAGGGCCCCGGCGGACAGCCCGGAGGCCGCGGAACTGATGCGGGAGCTGTCGGACATTCTTCGCGCCATCACCGGCCGGGGCGGCGAGGCCGGCTTCCGGATCGAGGACATGGACCACCCCCGCTCGGCTTTCGCCATCTGCTATCTGGACGGTGTGCCGGTGGGCTGCGGCGCAATCCGGGAATTTTTTCCGGACACGGCCGAGCTCAAGCGCATGTACGCGCGGCGCGCGGGCCGGGGTGCCGGCGGTGCGATCCTGCGGTTTCTGGAGGAGGAGGCCGCCCGGCTGGGGTATGCCCGGATCATTCTGGAGACGGGAACGGCCAACGAGCGGGCCGTGGGCTTCTACCTCGCGAGCGGCTACCGGGTGTGCGAGAACTTCGGCAAGTATGCCGGCCGTGACGACAGCGTGTGTTTTTCCAAGGCTCTTTATACCAATCCAAAACATTAATTCTTCGTTGGGCTGGCTCTTTTCGCGCAGAACGGTGTCGCCTTCCGCTCAAAATAGCGCTGCTATTCCTCGCTCCGGCTCCTTGTTCTGCATCGAAAATCTCTCAG
>JAEZTL010000005.1 GCA_023421395.1 Bacillota bacterium
ACATCCGTGCCTCCGGCGTTCGTGATCTTCACCGTACCGCCGAATGTGCCGTCGTACTCGCCCACGTTCGTGCCCTTCGCAGAGTACGTCAGATCACTGTACGTATCTCCCGCCAGCAGCCCGCTCGGCGTTATCCCAGTCAGTTCCTGCTCCACGCCCGTGTACGTACGCGTCCCGCTCTCGCCCAAGAACTCCGCCGACTTCTTCTCGATCGTCAGCGTGCCACCAACATACGTGACATCGTAGACCTTCCCCGTACCCGGGTCGGTATACTGTGTATCACCGCTCGCCCAGGTTCCCGGATAGTTTCCTGCGTTTGTTCCCGCGCCGCCCGTCCACGATGCGTGGAGGTCAGCAAGCGTGACGCCCGCGGGAGCGCCTGTGATGGAAGGCTCATTAAGAGACTGCTCAGTCCCGTTGTAGGTCACGTTCTTGTCGGCCAAAGTCACCACAATGGCACCGTTCTTGCGCCATTCGCCCGTGAGCATCACGTTCGCCGCGGGCATCGTCTGCATACTGCCCGGAGCCCAGGACGACGGATCGCTCCCGTTGTTGGAATTGTCATCCTCGTACGTCCAGCCGTAGAATGTGTAACCCGCTACCGCCTGGAACGAAGCCACGTCAACGGCGTCCCCAACATGCTTGTTGGTTTGCGGTGCCGGCAACGTCACGCCAGCGGGCAGTTCGTTACCAGCCGACCACTGGTAGGTCACCGTGTACGGGATCGCCGGATAAACAACGTTCATCACATTGCTTGCAGCGACCGGACCGATGATCGTCGCGCCAGTCACGGCGCCAGGCTGCGAATATCCCGGCGCGAGGTTCAGATACTTCCCGTCCGTGTAGGGGATCGGGTCGCCGAGCTTACCGACGTCGCCGTCGCTGCCAAGCAGGTTGGCCAAGCTGATCGAACCCTTGTAGTAGTTGACCGTGTACGCGACTCTGGGGTAGCAGTAGTAGAGTTCAATGGTCTTCGTGGACGGCGAGGAAGTCTCCACCGTATAGCTCTTCGACTCGACCGCATGGTCGTACTCATAGCCTACGAAAGATTTTTCCGTCGCCGTAAAGGTATTGCCTACACGGACGCCGATCGGGTCATCCGTTTCAATCAGCGTAAAGGAACCGTCGGGATTTTCCGTGTAGTGCTTAACGGTAATCATCGTCTTCTGATAGGCTCTATAGTAGAAGATGATGACGTTGGCGGCCTGATTGCTGGCGGACAGTTCGAGCTTTTCGATGTACGTCAGCGGGTAGTAGTCCGTGATCGGCTTATAGTACTCGACCACGCGGGCGTTGGTGGTGTCCTTAGACACATCCGAAACACCCGGAATTGGGGCACCGCCCTCCAGCAGGTACTTGACCGTGTAGTGGTACCCGGCAAATGCCTTATACTTGAACACGATCGTATTGGAAGACTTGTCCTTGGAGAGCGTCAGCGAAGCGGGGGTGACGCTGTCAAAGGTGTAGCCGCTGATGTAAATCGGCTGCTCCGTCTCGCTCCCCGTATCGCCCGCGGTAACCGTGGCGCCGGCATTGACCCCAGCAACCAACTTCGCGGCGCTGATGGGGTTATTGCTCTGGTCCACATACCGGACGGTGTACTGGGTGGCGATGGGCTTCCAGCCGGCGTACAGCGTGGTGTTGCGGCTGATGATCATGCCATCGGTGAACTTCTGCGTCGCAGCCGCATCAGAATACCAGCCGGTGAACTCCTCGTACGGCTTATCCGCGAGGTCCGGCAGGTTCTCGACCACATCGCCCACGTAGTAGTCGCGGTCGGCAAAGGCCTGACCGGCGGAAGCCGCGTCAAAGCTCAGTTTGACCTGCTGTTTCACCCACTTGGCGTAGATGGTCAGGGGCTTGGCCGGCATCCGGTCGCTTGCAAAGTCAACCGGGGTCTGGCATTCGGGCTCGTAGTACCAGCCGCCGAAGACCTTGGTCACGCCATCCACCACGATGGTTCTGCCCGCCCAATCGGAGGTGTGGGTCGGGAAGACCAGTTTGAGGCTCTTCTCGTACGGCACGGAATCATCGCCGCCGCCGGAGTAGGCGCTGGTCTGCGGATTGTAGGCAAAAGTGTACTTGTTGCGCGCATAGTAGAAATTGTAGGTGCTGAGCGTCGACCCGGTTCCATCGTTGGCCACGTTGGTGAAACCTTCGAGCTGCTTGGGCGAGAGGGTGTTGCCGATGCCCAAGATTAGATCCTGCGATGCATAGTGCTTCCAATAATTCACTTGGTCTCGCGTCTTGTCGGCGTTCGTCGTCGGATACCCGGAAGGCCTGTCCTCACCATCAATAACGCCGACCCAGTAATTCACGGTGACGTTGCGGGTCGAGGAATAATTGGCGGAGAACGTGATGTTCGTACCCGATGAGGGTAAAAGTTGAGGCGTCACCGTCCAGCGGTGGGAGACAAAGATGTCGTTCCAGCTCTCAAAACCGCTATAGGTGCTGCCATCCCGGTCAACCCATTGCCAATTCGGATTCTTCCTTGTCCCAAGATTCTGGTACGTCTGGAACGTAGCGTTGTAGCTACTGGGCCAGATGTCCGATATATTCTGCTCGTACTTAACAGAGATCTGGTACTGGGCGTTGGTATATCGCGTACCGGTATTGCTCATGAAGTAGAAGCCATCGGTATCGCTGCCGGCATCGAACGTCCAATTGAAAACGATACGCTTGAAGTAGACGTTCAGGACGCTGGTTCCGTCGCCGTTCACCGAAGCGATCGGCTTGCTGTCCTGATAGGTCACGACAGTGACGTCGCTGTTCGTGCCGGTTGCACTGTTGATCTGCGCCGCGGTAAACGTGGTGTTTCTGTCGGTGCTTCTTTCGGAGACCGCGCTGCCGGCGGTCGCCTGGCGGGTCTCCTGGCTCTTGAAGTTGTACTTCGTGGGGTCGTTGATATCCGGCGTTTCGGAAACACCGGGCTTTTCAACCCAGTAGATCACGGTGTAGTTGACCGTGTTGCCCTGCCACTTGGCGTAGAGCGTACGGTCAAGCGTGCCGTTTTCCTCGTTCATCACCATCGGGAAGGTGACCTGCGTGGTGCCGGCCGCTTCCTTGTACCAGCCCAGGAAGGTATAGCCCACCCGGGTCGGCGCGGTGGGCGCGGCGACCGTTTCGCCAAACTTGGCGGTGATGGCGTCGACCAGCGTACCGCCGCCGTTCACATCAAACACGATGGTGCCGCTCTTGCGGGTGTACTTGAGTTCCAGAACCGTGGAGTTGTCCGCCTTGACCACGCCCGCGACGTCCGAAGGCGTCACAAAGCCGGGGATGGGCTGATAGTCGGCAACCGTCGGCTCCACCAGCTGGTTGACGGCGGCGGATCTCGGCGCGCTGTCGGGGTAGGCGGCGTTGGCCTCATACCCGGAGCCGTCGAGCTTCTCGAACAGATAACGAACCTTGTAGCTGGCGGTGGCCACGTCGTAGTACACCGTGACGACGTCCCCCGCCACGCTCAGCCCGTCGCTGGCGGTGACGATGCCGTCGGTCGCGGTAAGGGTGACGGACGCCTGCTGCGGCGCGTACCCTACGACGTCCGGCGAGGTGACCACAGTCGTATCGGCGCCCTTCTTCTTGAGCTGTACGACGGTGCTGGGCGCTGCCGTCTCGCCCGTGCCCTGCTTGAGGTACTGCACGGTGACCGTGACCTTCTCAAGCGGCGCGTAGACGGCGGTATAATCCGTGTCTGCGGTGATCACGCCCACCGCGGGGTTCCAACGATCGAATTCGTAGTTCTCTTTGGTGGGTACCTGCGGCTCCACCGGCGCGCTGCCCGAAGCGACCAGCTGCGCGGCGAGAACCGTACTGCCGTCCTCATCGAGGAACCTGACGGTGTGATACGTGCCCGAGTCCAACGCCGCGCTGTAGAACACTTCCTCCGCACTGGCGAAAGAAAGCGTCGCGGGCAGGGACTGGCCGAGCATCAATACCGTCAAGAGAACCGAAAGTATTTTCCGGGTAATGCTCTTCATGCGGCATCCTCCTCAACCTGCAAAATAACGTAGTCAAACTTTATGGCCCGGCGTCAGCGCGAACCGTTCCGCGCGCCGCCGTCCGTAGAAGCCAGGATCAACCGACGATTTTCACCGCAATACGCCATTGGCTGTTGACCGTCTCTTCAGTCGCAGTGTAGCTGAAGCTCAGTCCGTTCGCGCCGGAGACGTCATGCCAGCCGCCGCCGGTGTTCTGCTGCCACTGGAGCGTGACGGTGGTTCCGTCAAAACCGATCAGCTCGGCGCTCATCGTAACAGAGTCCCCCAGGTTGATCACATCGCCCAGCGTGGTGCCGATGCGCACTTCGCGCTTGGTTTCGACGGGAGCGGGCGTCGCGGCAGGCTCGCTCACCTGCAGGTACTTGGAGAATACGTAGCCGACGACCCCGTCGGCGCGCACCTTGGTCCAATCTCCTTCCGTGCCCAGCACGGTTACGCGCGCGTCCCCGGTCAGCTGGCCGATGATCTCGGCGTCCGTGCTGGCGGCGGCGCGGATATTGACGCTGCCGTTCTCGGTCTCGGTCTTTACGACCGCTTCGGTTTCAACGGCATCGCCCGCCTGTTCGCCGTCAGCGGGTTCGGCAGTCTGCTCCGGTTCGACGGTCTGATCGGCCGCGGCGGTGGGTTCACTCGCCGACGGGCCGGCGATGGCCGGCGAGACCGGATCGCTGACATACGTGCTGGCGAAGGCGGCCGTAGCGCTCAACAGCATCATGAGCGCCAGCGCCAGGGCAGCCAGTTTTCTCGTTTTCTTCATGGTGTTTACCTCCTCGTCATCCGGGTTGTTGCGATTAGACCGCGGTCTGTTTTAGTGCCTTGAGTAGCGAAAGCCCGAGGCATGCGCCTCGGAGGGTTGGTCGTTATGCGGCGGGCTGCACATCCACGGCAACCCGGTAAGCCCAGTTGGCGTTGTCCTCGGTGATCGTGATCGTCAGCTTGGCGCCATTCTCACCCTTGAGATCGGTCCATTCTCCGTTCTTCTTCGCCTGCCAGCGAATGTTTGTCTCCATGCCGTCGAACCCGGTGAGCTCCGCCGTCAGCACCAGCTTATCGCCGACGCGAAGGGCGTTCAGGTCGCGGTTGGCGCGGATGCTGACGTTGGGCTGCGCGCCGCCGGCCAGGGGAATCTGCTCGTCCTGAATCTCCACGAGTTCCGGCTCATCGGTAACCGCAGCTTCAGGTTCCTCCACCAGCTGTTCTTCTTCAACCTGCGGTTCTTCAGGAACAACTTCCTCTTCAGCAACAGCTTCCTCGGCGGCGGCCTCTTCGGGGGCGGCTTCCTCAGAAGCGGCTTCCGCAGGCTGCGGCTCCTCGGCAGCGGTTTCCTCGGCCTGGGCGTCGATCTTCTGTTCGGATTCGGGTGCCTGCTCCGTCTGGGGAGCGGTTTCCGCGGCCTGATCCTCCGCCAGAACGGCGGGTGCAATCATGAGAGCCGCCAGGAGCATAGCCAGGATAACCGCCGAGACTTTTCTGACCATGTGGTTCATGTTGTGTGCCTCCCAATGCGTTCTGCAAACTTTCCGTAAATTCGGGGTGCACCGACAAGTACACATCCCCGTTTATGCGCCCATTATAAGGGTTTGCAGTTACGCGGCCGGTTACATCGAGGCTTTCTGAACCATTTGCTATTCATCGTTTTTTTGCGAGCATGTGACACGGCCCATCGATGCGGATATCGGCTGCCCGGGCAGCGCAGAATCCGTTTCCCGCAGCCATTTCGAAGGCACACGGGAGCATTGTCGGCCTGACATGCCGCGCGGGGTATGATTACGGGTGGCGAAACCGTTCTCCAACTCCGGAGAAAGCCTGGCGGCGGCGGTATCCGTCTGCGCTCGCGCACGGATACGCGACCCGCCGCGGCTTTGGAGGTCCGAAAGACAGGGCGAAAATGATTTTATCATATATTAAGGAAGAAACTATTTAAAAAAAACGATCCGCGGCAGTTTTGCTTATGGCAAACACGGTTCCACGTTTCACACGTCTGCGCCTCGGCGCCGCGCCAGCCGCTTATCTTGCACGTAGGCCGCCGCCTGGCGTCCGGATTTCGGTGCCATTCATTATACCATATTCATCCAATAAATCGACAATCTGAATCGTGAGTTTAGAAGTTTATTTTGCAGAAACGCAAAAAAGTTCTTTCTATACACACAAACAGCAGTCTGTTTCCGCGTTCCGGTCACGCCAAAGGCGCCTTGTATAGGATTGATCCTGGTTCCATCCGGCGAACACTTCATGAAAAGCACAATAAACGATACAAGCGCGATAGAACCGTAACATGTCTTCCGGCCAAGTCATCGATTCATATTACCTTTTCTCTCCCGCAAACAGTCGCCCGACGATCATCCGATCGGCCTTGCGGCAGTGATAATAATACTTCGGTCTGTATTTGCTTCGCCTCGCGGAAAACAGACCGATGTATGGTTTTAAAATACCAACCCCGCCCCCTCTTTGCTCCCTTTTGCCCTTGACGGTGATCACACCTTGCCGCATAATAAGTCTGCGCCCGAAATGCGGCGCGGGAGGTTTGTTATGTCAGAAGTGCGGCTGGTCATATTCGACATGGATGGGCTGATGTTCGACACCGAGCGCATCGCAATTGAAGCTTGGCGCATTGCCGGCGGACAGCTCGGATACGAAATCCCGCCCTCCATGTCCGGAGAAACCATCGGATTGGACCGGCACGGCACCGAAAAACTGTTTATGGAGCGCCTGGGGCCGTCCTTCCCCTATCGCGAGGCGAGACGCCTTCGGATTGAGCACGCCAACCGAACGATCGAGGCGGAGGGTGTTCCGGTCAAGAGCGGGCTGTACGCCCTTCTGGATTTTCTCGATGACGCGGGCTTGAAAAAGGCGGTGGCCACCTCCACAGAGCGCACACGGGCGCAACGGCTTTTGACGCTAGCGAAGATCGACGCCCGATTTGACGCAATCCTCTGCGGAGACGACGTCTCAAACGGAAAACCCTGTCCGGACATCTTTCTGGCCGCGGCGCGTCGGCTGGACTGCGATCCCGCCGCATGCATGGTGCTGGAGGATTCGCAAAGCGGCCTCGTCGCCGCCCATCGGGCAGGCATGCTTCCCGTGCTGATCCCGGATCTGAAGCGGCCGCCGAAATCCCTGAATCCGCTGATCTTCATGGAATTCGCTTCGCTGGGCCAAGTCCAAAGCCATCTGAAAACGGCATGGCTCCGCGCGCCGGAGCACGGCGCGATCAGGCTCCTATAAAATACGCGGCCCCGCGTTTGTTTGCGGGGCCGCGCCGTTTTTGGGCATTTACGGGCTTACTACCAGGGATTCTTGACGAAGTCGCCGCCGCGGCACCACCTGAGGTAGTTCAGCGCGTGGCGCTGCGCGGTCATCTCCCACTCGTCCTTGTAGACCGGGTCGTGATATCCTTCCACGCAGATATCCCCGGCGTACGCGCCCGTGTGCAAAATGGAAAAGATGTCCCGCCAGTCGCAGTCGCCGAAGCCGGGGGTGCGCTCCGGCGCGTACCAGTCGGTATTGCACAGCACGCCGTAATCCTCCACCTGGCGCCGGTCAACGGAGGCGTCTTTGCCGTGCAGGTGGACGATCTTCCCCACCCACCTGCGCAGCTGGGCGATGGGGTCGATCAATTGAATCAGCTGATGGGCCGGCTCCCATTCCAGCCCCAGCGCAGGGCTGGAAACCAGATCAAACATGCGCTCCCAGGCGCGCGGGTTAAAGCCGATGTTGCAGGTAGCGCGATCCCATGTGCCGCCCATCGGACAGTTTTCGATGGCCAGCCGGACGCCGCTGTCCTCGGCGCGCCGGGCCAGGTCGCGAAACACTTCGCCAAACCGCGGCAACGCCTCGTCCACGCTCCTGCCCTCCAGGGCGCCCGCGAAGGTGGACACGATTTTCGCGCCGTACAGGCGGGCGCTGTCAATGGCAAGCTCCAGCCCCTTCCGGTGCTCCTCGTTCTCCAGCGCGTTGCAATAGTAACCCAGCGTGGTGATCTCGACGCCCGACTCGTCGGCCAGCGCTTTCAGCTTCGGGCCCTGCTCGCGGATGTCGACGCCATGGTATTCCATGTGGAAATTGATCGAAAGCGTTTCAAAGCCGGCCTCCAGCATCGGGCGAGCCCAAGCCTCCGCCAAGCCGCCCGGGATGCAGGTGCCAATGCGGATCTGAGGCATTTGTGCGTTCGGAGCCATCCGTATCCCTTCCTTTCCGTGGGCGGAGCGGTCGGTCCCGCAAGCCCGCGCATGTCTCCGGCCGCGCGCGGCCGGATCCCGCAATCATCATAGGGCTTTCGAAGCCTTAAGTCAAGCCGTTGCGGCGCGCAAAAAGCGGCGGCCCGTTCATCGGGCCGCCGCACACACGCCGGATTCACTCCACGGTGATTACCGAAACGGGGCAGCTATCCTGCGCTTCCACGGCGCTGTCCTCCGCGCCGGCGGGAACGTCCTCCCGGTACACCTCCGCCACGCCGTCCTCCGCCATCCGGAACACCTCCGGACAGGTTTCGGCGCACAGTCCGCAGCTGATGCAACCACCTCTGTCAAGCTTCGCCTTCATGGGAACCCTCCTTTTTATTGATCAGCGCGCCCGCGCGATCCCGATTGCGCAGGCGGCGGGGATTCAATCCGTCACCAGCCGCTTCTCCCCTGAAATCGCCTGAATGGGGCGGATGTCCTGGGTGACCTCCAGCACGCCCAGGTATTCCCCTGCCTCACCACGCACCGCGAAGTAGCGAATCAGCACGTACTTTTCACCCATGTTGATCCAGAAATCCTCGTGATCCTTCCGGCCTGCGCGCAAATCCTCCACCAACTTCTCCACGATGTGCACGCTGGCAGGCGGATGGCAGTTGGAAACCTTGCGGCCGATGACCGCTTTCGTGCGGGGAAATACCCGCTCCGCGCCCTCCGAAAAGTACTTCACCGTGTCGTCCTTGTCCACGAAGGTGATGTCGATGGGCAGCACATTGAGCATGCGCGCCAATTCTTCCGTCGTAAGACGCCCGGTAGGCAGCGCCACCACGCCCGGCATGCCCTCGCGGCGGGGCTCGCCACGGTCCGCCTGCGCGGAGGGCACCCAGGCGGGCGGCTCCTCGATCAGGCAATAGCCGAACTCCGCGCCTTCGCCGGCAATCTGACGCCATTCGTCCTGCGTCAGGTTTTCCAGCAGCATCGGCAGCATGATGTTCTCCTCTTTGAACACCATCTCCTGAACCTTGCCCAGAAGCGCCTCGATCTTACCGCGGAGCGAAGCGCCGTCCATGGCTTCCACCGCGCCGGCAGCCTCCCGAAGCTGGGCGCGAATCTCGTCGTCCACGCCCCACATGACCTTCGGAGGCGCGGTGATGCCATACTTTTCCATGTAGGGGAAGAGCAGGTTCTCCTTCTTCAGGTAGTGGCGGTCGATCTCGCCCAGCCGCCGGAGCCTGTCCCCCAGTTTTTTTCGGTCGCCGCCTGCGCCGAGCCCCAGAAGCTGCTGGCGGATCTCCCCCGCCATCGCGTCGATGGCGCGGTTCTCCCGCTTGAGCGTATTGGCCGGGTGCCCCGGAATGTCCGCCGGGCCGGTTGCGTGAATCTCCTCGATAGAGCCCTTGAACACCGCGGCGTGCACGTCGCACAACCGCTGTACTTCCGAAACGGGCAGACCGCTTTCGATCAGCGCCTGCTCCGCCCGGGCAATCTCCTCCGCCGACACGCCGTCAAACGCGGCGGCGAAGCGCCCCTTGACCTCGTCCACGCCCTTCCCTTCGTGAAGGAGCGCGATCAGTTCCTTCAGAACCCTCTGCCGGAATTCCCGGTTGCTGATTTCCCCGCTCATGAGGATCCCTCCCTTATTCGCCCGGCGCGCATTGGCGCGACATTTACATTATAAACGGCGCCCGCGCTTTCCAATCAGCCGTTTCATCAAAATGCGCGAGTGCGCGCATCAAGCAGTAACGCCGAAAAATCCGATTTCGGCATTTTGTGAAACCTTTCGTTTTCCGCATACGCGGCAAAGAACGGGCGGCGCGCGGGCCCGGCGCGCTCCGGCGGGTGCGAGGCAAGCTTTGCGACAGCTCTTTGGCGCGATCAAACCGCCACGCGAACGCACCGCCGCGCATACGCGGCGAGAAAAGTGTTGATCGGTGGTCAAAGTTGGTCTTGTGGATAATTCCCCGGGTCTGTTATCCCCTGAATGGCGGTTAAAATTGGTCCGGGGGCATAAACAACCCAAGGCCTGCCCGTTTCTGCGGGCCGGCCGGTCAAAAATGAGATTCCGATCTTTATATCGGCAGGTTTCGCCATTTAGTTAGCGCAATGCGTCCGCTCCACAAAATATGGTCCGCGGATGCATTTTGTGAACAATCTAATTATATTTCGACAGATGGGAGAGAAAGTTTAGTGAAAAAATGAGAATTGTCGTTTTTTGGCAGAAAATGTATTGACAGTTGTGCCATTCATAGTATACTTAGCATAGTAAGCTACATTTATCCACAGGTTTGGACGTGAGTTTTCCACATTCGGTTCCATCTGCAGCCGACTGCATGGAGGGGAGGATTCCATGGGCGATTTTTTGAATAACGCCAACATGCAATTGCTGGAAAAGAAGCTGGACGCCGTCTGGATGCGCCAGCAGGTGATCTCGAACAACATCGCCAACGCCGAGACACCCGGTTACAAGAGCAAGTCTCTGGAATTCGAATCCATCCTCGACCGTCAGCTTTCTGTTACCGGCAGTAGCGACAGTTCCATTCAGGGCGCGCTGGACCGGACGCAGCCCCGGGTCATCGAGACGTCGGGCACTTCCGCCCGCGAGGACGGCAACAATGTGGATCAGGACAAAGAATCCGTCGAGATGGCCCGCGCGCTGATCGAGTACAACTACCTGGTGAACTCCCTTTCCTCGCAGATTAGCCGCATGAAATATGTCGTGACCGAGGGGCGTGGTTGATTATGGCCTTTCTAAATTCGCTCAACATCAGCGGTTCAGGCCTGACCGCGCAGAAGTACCGCATGGAGATCGTGGCCCAGAACCTGGCCAACGCGGACACCACGCGCACCGAGGCCGGCGGCCCTTACCGGCGCAAGCTGGTGACGTTTTCCGAAATCGGGAACACCGGCAACTTCGCCAGCGTGCTGCGCGCTTCCGCCGGGGACGCCGTGGGCGGCGTGCGCGTGGAAGAGGTGCTGGACGATACCGACGACTTCAAGGTGGAATACGATCCCACCCACCCCGACGCCAACGAAGACGGCTACGTGCAGCTGCCCAATGTGGACACCACCGAGGAAATGGTGGACATGATGAGCGCCTCCCGGCTCTATGAGGCGAACATCACCGCCTTCAACGCCATGAAGGACATGGCCTCCAAGGCGCTGGAGATCGGCAAGTAATCCCAAACCTTCAGGAAAGCGAGGCGAACGCCATGGCCATTGATCCCATCCGCGTATCGCAGCTTCTGGGCAACCTGAACGGCCCCCAGCGCACATCGCCGGTTTCCGCCGGCGTCGAGAGCTTTGAGTCCATGCTGAAAAACTCCGTCGAGGAAATCGCGAGAACGCAGGATGCCGTCCGGGAGGACGCCGTTAAACTCGCCACCGGCAACACCGACGCGCTGCACTCGATCACCATCAATGCCGCCAAGGCCGACCTTGCCGTGCAGACGATGGTGAGCGTACGAAACAAGGCGCTGGATGCCTACAACGAGATCATGCGGATCACCCTCTAGTCGAAACCGGAACGCCGAAGGGCTATTTTGCAGATGTAGAGGGGTACGATGGACACAACGCTGTCAGGACTGTATAAGAACATCAGCGCCTATTTTTTGAAGATGAGCATGCGCAAGCGGCTGACGCTCGGGATCGTCGCCGCTGTCGTGCTTGTTGGGGCTGTCGTTCTTGGCAGGGTTCTTGACAGCGCGTCCTATACGGTTCTGTACCGGGGCCTGGATTCCAAGGAGAGCGTTGAAATCGTCAACATGCTGGATTCCTCCGGCGTCGAGTACCGCCTCGAAAGCGACGGCACCATCCTCGTCCCCCGCCAGAACGAGGCGATGCTCAAAATGCAGCTGGCCGCCGAAGGCTTTCCGAGCAGTACCCTCGGCTACGACATTTTCACCAGCCAGGCGGACCTGATGACCACCGATTACGAGAAGAAACAGTACCTGATCTTTCAGCTGCAGGACCGGCTGCAGGCGGCGCTCAAAACGCTCACCGGCGTCCGGGATGCCATTGTGACGCTGAACGTGGCCGATGACAGCGCCTATGTGCTCAAGTCGAGCGCGCCCGAATCCTCCGCCGCGGTGGTGCTGGACCTGTACGCCTACGCCGACCTCTCCCCAAAGCAGATCAAGGGCATTGAGGAACTGGTGGCCAAGAGCGTACCGGGCCTCAAAAACGAGAACGTCATCATCGTGGACGGCGCCGGCACGGTGCTCAACGACACGGTCTCAGACTCCGGGGCGGGCCTGGCGGATTCCCAGATCGACATGATCAACAAGATCAATACCCTTTACGAGCAGAAGGTCGCCAAGTTCCTGGAGCCCGTCTTCGGTACCGACGGCGTGAGTGTGTCTGTCAACGTAAAGATGAGCTTCAAACAGAAAAACACCCAGCAGACCACCTATACGCCCGTGGTGGGGGATTCCGGCATCCTCTCCCGGCAGCAGGTGGATCGCGCCTCCACCAACGGCGCGACGCTGCCGCAGCAGGGCGTGGGCACCGAATCCAACGTGGGCGTACCCTCCTACCAGGACGGCAACGCGACTGACAGCAATAATGACGCTAATAATGAAGATAATAACAATACACAGGGAGGAAACAACGGTTCCGCCAGCGAAAGTTACAGCAATGATTACCTGGTGAACCAGGTTGTCGAAACGGCGCTGGACAACGGCGGCACCATCGAGGACATGACGGTGTCCATGATGATCAACAGCCGCGAGCTGACCCCCGAGACGCTGGACAAGTACCGCGAGATGGTGGCCTACGGCGTGGGCATCGACAAGGAAAAGGTGTTCATCACCTACGCCGAGTTCCTGGCCAAGCCGGAAACGCCGGTGTTCACCGATTCCGGTCAGGTCGCGCCCCAGAATGTGCTGTCGCTGACCGATGCGCTGCCGATGAACCTTGTGATCTACGGCGGAGCCGGGCTGGGCGGGCTGATCCTGCTCCTGATCGTACTGCTCATACTGCGCCGCGGTTCCAAAAAGCGCAAGGGCGGCAAGGGCAAGAGCGCCGCGGCGGCACCGGGCGAGGCTGACGAGGAGGATGAGGACGAGGTGGAGAAGTCGCAGCCGCGCGAATCCAAAAAGCCCGTCCCCGGGGAGATTGTGCTCAACGAGACCCGCGAACAGGGCCTCAAGCGTCAGGTGAAGGAATTCACCAGCCAGAACCCTGAAATCGTCGCGCAGCTGATCCGATCCTGGATGAAGGAGGAAGGCCCCAAGTGAAGCCAAAGACAAAAAACACCGAATCGATCCGCAAGGCGGCCACCGTCATCCTGTCGCTGGGCGTCGAAGCCGCCGCCCAGGTGTTCAAATATCTCCGCCCGGAAGAAATCGAGCAGATCACCATGCAGATCGCGACGCTGGAGAACCTGTCCTCGCTGGCGGTCGAGGCTACGATGGAGGAGTTCTACAATCTTTGCGTCGCCCAGAAGTACATCACCGAGGGCGGCATCGAATACGCCAAGGCCATCCTGGAGAAGACCATGGGCGCCTCCAGCGCCGCCGGCATCATCGATAAGATCACCCGGTCGCTGCAGAGCAAGGCCTTCGGTTTTCTCGGCGAAGTTGACCCCAAGCACCTTCTGAGCCTCATCCAGAACGAGCACCCTCAGACCATCGCGCTGATCCTCGCCTACTGCCCTCCGGACCAGGCCGCCGACATCCTGAGCGAACTGCCCGCCAGCATTCAGATGGATGTGGCAAGCCGCATCGCCACCATGGATTCCACGTCCCCCGAGGCCATCCGGGACGTGGAGCGCATCATCGAGCAGAAGCTGTCGGTCAGCGAGTCGGTGGGCTTTGCCGAAATCGGCGGCACCAAGTACATGGCCAGCATCATGAACCTGGTGGACCGCGGAACCGAGAAGTATATCATGGATGAGCTCTTCCGCAAGGACCCAAAGCTGGCGGAGGAGATTCGCAACCGTATGTTCGTCTTCGAGGACATCGCCTCACTCGACGCGGTCTTCGTGCAGCGCTTCCTGCAGGACGCCAACAGCAACGACCTGCTCATCGCCCTCAAGGGCTGCAGCAAGGAAATCGCGGAAGTGTTCTACGCCAACATGTCCAACCGGCTCAAACAGACGCTCGAGGAGGAGTCCAAGTACCTGCACGGCGTGAAGCTCTCGCAGGTTGAGGAGGCCCAGCAGAAGCTGGTCGCCCTCGTCCGCTCTCTGGAGGAGGCCGGTGAGATCAGCATCACGCGCGGTCGAAAGGATGAGCTGATTGTCTAAGGTTTACAAAGGCCATAGCGTCAAGCTGGAGCCCGACTGCTATTACTACCACGTCCCCGCGCCCCGAAGCGCCGGCAGCCTCGAGGAAGAACCGCGGGCAGACGAGGAGGACGCCCTCAGCGCCATCGAAGAGGAGCGCCGCCGGCAGGCCCGGGACATGATGATGGAGGCCGAGCAGTTCAGCGCCGACACCCGCGCGGAGGCGCTCCGTCTCGCCGAGCAGCTGCGCGAGCAGGCGCGCCGGGAGGGCTACCAGAAGGGGTACGAGCAGGGCAAGTTCCAGGCGCTGACGGAGAACGAACGCGCGCTGGACGAGCTGAAGCAGCTGATGGAGGACCTGGATCAGAGCCGGGAAGTCCTCATCCGGCAGCAGGAGCAGCAGCTGATCGACCTGGCGCTGGAAATCGCCCGCAAGGTGGTCGCCGACCGGATCGAGCAGGACGACGAAACCTTTGCCCGCATCTTCAAAAAGGCCGTCGAGGGCATGAGCGAGCAGAAGATCGTCCGGCTCAGCGTTTCGGAGCACGACATCGAATTCGTCACCGCCCACGCCGACTACCTGAAGTCCATGGTGCAGGACGCCGAAAAGCTGGAGGTTCAGGTGCTGGAAGGCGCCGCCCGCGGCACGCTGATCGTGGACACGGAGGACGTGGTGATCGACGCCAGCGTACAAAAACAGCTGGACGTGCTGATGCAGACGGTGCAGGACGCCCGCTTTGAAAGAAACACCTGAGGAGGACAAGCCGTTGGTCTT
The DNA here is from genome assembly GCA_023421395.1 of Bacillota bacterium. Classification (GTDB taxonomy): domain Bacteria; phylum Bacillota; class Clostridia; order Christensenellales; family Aristaeellaceae; genus JAEZHK01. Next base: position 15,178 of record JAEZTL010000005.1, read on the forward strand.
TGACCGCTGCCGCCAGGCCGTGCGCAATACGGACCCGATCCAGCGCAACGGCAAAATCGACAAAATCATCGGCATGGTGATCGAGAGCACCGGACCGGTGGTGGACATCGGCACCATCTGCCGCGTCTACGGCGCGAAGCAGTCCACCTGGACCTACGCCGAAGCGGTGGGGTTCAAGGGCAACCGGGTGCTTTTGATGCCCTTTGGCGATCTGAACGGCGTGGTGCGCGGCAGTGTGGTGGAATCCACCGGCGACGTCTTGCGCGTGCCTGTGGGCGACGGCCTGGTGGGCCGCGTGATCGACGGATTCGGAAACCCCATCGACGACGGGGGGCCCATCCGCTGCGACCGCAGCTATGTGGTGCAAAACCTGCCCTCGAACCCCCTCTCCCGGCCCCGGATCGACGAAAAACTCTCCATCGGCGTCCGTGCCATCGATTCGCTGCTCACCTGCGGCAAGGGCCAGCGCATGGGCATCTTCTCGGGCAGCGGCGTGGGCAAGAGCACACTGCTCGGCATGATGCTCCGGAACGTCGCGGCGGACGTCAACGTGGTGGCGCTGGTGGGCGAGCGCGGCCGTGAAGTGCGCGACTTCATCGAAAAGGACCTGCAAAAGGAGGGCATGGGCCGGTCGGTTCTGGTGGTGGCCACCAGCGACCAGTCGGCCATGATGCGACTCAAGTGCGCGATGACCGCCACCACCATCGCCGAGTACTTCCGGGACCAGGGCAAGGACGTGCTCCTCGTGATGGACTCCCTCACCCGTTTCGCAATGGCCCAGCGCGAGATTGGCCTGGCCATCGGGGAACCGCCGGTGGCGCGGGGCTACACCCCCTCTCTGTACGCGCTGCTTCCGAAGCTGCTGGAGCGTTCCGGGAAATTTACGAGGGGCTCCATCACCGGTTTTTACACGGTGCTGGTGGAGGGAGACGACGTGAACGAGCCGATCTCCGACACCGTGCGCGGCATTCTGGACGGCCACATCGTGCTCTCACGGTCGCTGGCCATGCGCAACCAGTACCCCGCCATCGATATCCTGGCCTCCATCAGCCGCCTGATGAACGAAATTGCGCCCCAGGATCACCTTCAGATGGCCGCGCAGATCCGCGCCGTGCTGTCGGCCTACTACGAAAACATCGACCTGATCTCCATCGGCGCCTACAAATCCGGCACCAACCCGAAGATCGACCACGCGCTGGCAAACATCGACCGGATCAACCAGTTCCTCCGGCAGGACATCAACGAAAAGCTGACCTTCAACGAGACCATGCAGCTCATGCAAAAGGTCGTCGGCGCAAGGTAAAGACGGTGGAGGCTTCTTATGAAGCGATATGAGTTCGGACTGCAAAAGGTGCTCGAATACGACAAGTTCCTCCAGAGGAACGAGGCCGACGCGATGAATCTCCTGCAGGCGGAATACCTGGAAATGAAGGAGAAGCACGACGCGCTGGCCGGCGAATACCTGGAGCTCAAGCGCCGATACCAGGAGGACTGCGAGAGCGGCCAGAACGCCGGCAAGGCCGCCGCCACGGGCCGCTACATCATGGAAGTGTCGCAGCATCTGGTGCAGAGCCGCGCGCAGCTGGAGGCGCAGATGGAGCGCATCGAAGCCCAGCGCGAAAAGCTGCTGGCCGCCACTCAGAACAAGGAGATGATCGAGAAGCTCCGCGTCCATTCACTGGAGAACTACCGCGCCGCCGAGCGCAAGAGCGACGAGCTTTTCATCGAGGACTTCCTGTCCAACAAGGCTGCCCAGACCAACGCCTGAAAGACGCGCGAGAAAGAAGGTGAGTCCCATGCTTTTGGCCGCGGCGGTTGCGGTTCCCGTCCAGCTCCCGGCGGAGTGCGGGGCGGACGCTCTTTCTCCCAAAGTCCCGGGCGGTTTTGGCGACGCCGTCGAGCAGGCCTTCGCCAAGACCCGCGCGTCGGCACCCGAAGGCGCGGCGGCTGAGGCCGCGGGCGCCCTCGGCCTCTGGGCGGCGGGGCTGAAGCTTCAAAACGGGCTCGTCCCGCCCGTCCCGGCGCAGGAGGACGGCATCCTGGCTCAGGGTGCGCCGGAGGCGACGGCGCGCGCCGCGCTTCAGGGAATCACGCCGCCGATATCCCCGGAGGTTGCGGTCGCCGCGGATGTTCCGCCCGCTCTCCATCGGGTGGCCGCCGCCGGAAAGCCGGACACCGCGGAAAAGCCCTCCGCAGGCACGAAGTTCCGGCCGACGTTTAAAAAGGACGCAAAACCGGAGCGCGCGCAAAACGGCGCGGACACGGCTTCACCCTTCGCCCCTGCTCAGGCGGTTTCTCCGGATGTCCCCCCTGCCCCTCCGGCACAAAGCGTGGAGGAGGCCCCGCAGCGGGCAGCGCGCGGGGCGGAACAATCCGCCGCCCTGCCGGCGTCGGGGGCCGCGTTCGATCGCCCCGCGGCGCGGATGGCTGCGGCGGGCTTCCCGTCGGGAGCAGTTGTCTCAGCCGGGAAGGCCGGGGAGAATTCCGAAGCCGCGGATACGCGGGCGGCCGGTCGCCCGTTCACCGGAAAGGCTGAAACTTTCCCGGACGAAGCGCCGAAGCTTTCGCTGCCCGCCGGGCCGGAAGCGCCACAAGTTCCGCTGCCCGCCTTCGGAACGGAAGAGCACCGCAAGGCGGAAGCGCCCGCCGGACTGAAAATGCCCGCCGGGGCAAAGCTTGACACGGAAACTCAGACCGGCGCCGGCTTGAGAATGTCCGCCAGGACGCAATCCCCCTTCGCGGCGAAGCCGCCCGTCCAGGCGGAGGCCGCCGTCAAGGCGATGGATACCGTCCGGGCGGAGGCCGCCGTCAAGGCGATGGATACCGTCCGGGCGGAGATACCGGACGCAGCCGAAGCGTCATCCAGAACGGAGAATCCCGCCGGGACCTCCTCGACGGACGGAATTGCCTTCCGGGGGGCGGCGGCGCCGGGCAATGCGGCGTTGGCAAGGACTGCGGCGCAGGAAACGGCCTCTCCTCGCCGGAACGCCGGGGAGCGTTTGCTCCGGCCGGACGCGAACGCCGGCGGCGCGGCAGCCCCCGCGGTGTCGCGGGGCGCGGAAAGCGCCGACCGGGCGCAGCGCACACCGGCGCAGGTTCCCGCACAGCGCGACGCGGGAAAGGCGAATCCGGCGTTCCCGGCGCGCCTGAAAGGGCAGGAGAGCCCGGCGGGCGCAGAGCCGCGGGATGAGGGCTCCGCGTCCCAGGCGTCCGAGTTCCCGGACGTGCGCGGCGCGCTCCCGTCAGAGGGCGTCCACGCGGCCCCCGACGCGATGCGCGCGGAGACTCCGGCCCCCGCAAGCCAGCCGGTATGGAATGCCGAACCAAACGCCGCCATGCAGCTGGCACGGGCATCGAGCCTGGCATTCTCGCGGGGCGAGAGCCGCTTCCGCCTGAAGCTTCGGCCGGAGGGCCTGGGCGAAGTGGCTGTTTCCATCAGCGCGCGGGACAAAGGGCTGCACCTGTCCATCCGTGCCGCCTCCGAAGCAACCCGAAGCCTGATCGTAGATCAGATGGGGGCGCTGAAGGACGAGCTGGCCTCGGGCGGATACCACCTGGAAGGCTTCAGTGTGGACGTATCCGGCCAGGGCCGGGGCGGCGAACCCTTCTCGGCTTTCCAACAGGAATCCGGGCGTCGGCCGCCCGAACGCCAGCTGGACGCGAAGCCGGGCGCGTCCCCCGACCCGCAGCCGCAGCGCCATCCGGCGCTGGAAAAACGCGCGGGCGGGATCAGCTACAGAATCTAGCGGCCAGGCCGCGTTGGGAGGGATTTTCATGGGCGTAGAAGGAATCGGAGCCGCCTTAAGCTCGCAAACGACCGGCGCACAGGCGTCCAATCTGGGTTCTTCCAATCTGACGATCAGCGACTTTTTCCAGCTCATCGCGGCGCAGCTGCAAAATCAGAGCATGTACGACACAGTGGACAACGCGGAGTTCATGTCACAGATGGTGCAGTTCTCCACGCTCTCGCAGATGGAGGAGCTCTCCACCGCGTTCCAGTCCAACCTGGCGGTGACGATGATCGGCAAGAGTGTCACCGTGTCCACCCAAAACGATCAGGGCGTTCCAACGTCCATCCGGGGCGTCGTAACGCAGGTAAGCTACTCGGACGGCTCTCCCCTTGTAATGGTGAACGGCGCCTACTTCAAGCTCGCCGAGGTGTCCGACGTGGGGATCGACAAGTCCGCCGGCGCGGCGGAAGGCTAACGTACCTCAGACAGAACGGAGGATGACAATCCATGATTCGATCCTTGTATTCGGCGGTTTCGGGCCTCAGGGGACATCAGACCATGCTGGACGTCATCGGCAACAACATCTCCAACGTCAACACGGCCAGCTTCAAATCCAGCCGCGTGATCTTTTCTGACCTGTACTACCAGACCCTCGCCGGCGCCAGCGCCGCGACGGACGCCACCGGCGGCAACAACCCAACCCAGATCGGGTACGGCGCGCTGGTCTCCTCCATCGATGTGGTCAACTCCCGCAGCTCCTTCCAGCAGACCTCCCGCTCGCTGGATCTGTACATTTCAGGCGAGGGATACTTCGCGGTTCAAAACCCCACCGGGGGCACCAGCTATACCCGGCTCGGCGCGCTCTCCTTCGATCCGGACGGAAACCTTTTGGACTCCAGCGGCAGCTATATGCTGGGCCAGGTACTGGCCACGCCCGTCGGGGTCAATGACCCGGTTCCCGCCATGCCCGCCACGCCGGTAAAGATCAACATCGCCAACCTCAACGAGTATACCAGCATCTCCATCGACGCCAAGGGTGTCATCACCGGCGTCTACTCTCCCGCGGACCTCACCGATCCCGCGGCCGGCGAAACCCGGAAGCTGGCCCAGCTGGCGATCGCGGTGTTCCAGAACCCCGACGGCCTGCTGGAATCCGGCACCTCCTATTACGATGAGACGGTCAATTCCGGCACGGCTACCTTCGTGGCGGCGGGCAGCCCGACTGCGGGCGCGCTGGTCAGCGGCGGTCTGGAAATGTCCAACGTCGACCTCTCCAAGGAGTTCACCGACATGATCATCGCCCAGCGCGGTTTCCAGGCCAACGCCCGCGTGATCACCACCTCCGACCAGGTACTGGAGGAGCTGGTCAATCTGAAGCGCTAAGCCGCCTCATCGCCCCATGGGGGCAAGGAGTGAGAGCCGATGATCCTGGTAACCAACCTCAACGGAGACCAATTCTACCTGAATCCGGGCCTGATCGAGACCATCGAGGCGGTGCCGGATACGCTGATTACCATGGCCAACGGCCGCAAGTACTGCGTGCTGGAGAGCGTCCAGGGCGTGGCCGAAGGGATCGCGGCCTACAGGGCCCAGATCCTCAGGCGCTCCTCAGACCCGCTGTATCTGTGCGCGGATCCCGTTTCATATCCGGGCGGACCGGATGCGCTGGAGGAATAGCCGATGCCTGAAGTCCTGACGCAAAGCCAGATTGACGCGCTGCTCGACGAGTTGGCCGGCCAGCCGGATGGCCCGGCCGCTGCTGCGGCGGCGGCTGAGGAGAAAAAGGTCCGGCTGTACAACTTCAGAAACCCGAAGAAGCTGAGCCGCGATCAGCAAAAGGTGCTGCGCTCCATGGGTGAAGTCTTCGCGCGGCATCTCTCCTCCTACCTGGCGGGCCTTACGCGCACCTACTGCGAGGTCGTGGTCGTCACGCTGGAAGAGCACCCGTACATGGAATACAACAACGCGCTGCCCGACATGCAGGTAACCGGAGTGCTCGAGACGAATATTATCAAGAACCCGATTCTGCTGGATATGTCCAATTCGATCTCCTTCGCGCTGATCGAACGGATGTTCGGCGGCATCATCACCGACCGGGAACCGCCCGAGCGCGAGTTTACCGATATTGAGGTCACGCTGATGGAGCGGATCGTCCGGCGCATCACATCGCTGTTCGAGGAGGCCTGGACCTTCTGGCCCGACACTTCGATCAACGTGCGCCAGATCGAGACCAACACCCGCTTCATCAAGGCCGTCGCGATGGACGACATGGTGATTACCATCGTGCTGAGCGTGTCGCTGGGGCCGGTCAAGGGCACGGTCACCTGCTGCATGCCCTGCATGGAACTTCTGCCGATGCTGGAGAGCGTGGTGAACGAACAGTCGGGCGCGTCCCATTTGGCGGAGGAGGCCGACGCAGCCGCCAGCGAATCCCGTGGCGCGGTGCTCACAAAGCTTCAGGACGCCACCGCCGATGTGTGCGGCATTCTCGGCTCGACCGCGATGACCATGCGCGAAGTGCTGGATCTTCAGCCCGGCGACGTGATCCGGCTGGATCAGAGCGTGGGCTCCCCGGTTCTGATCACCGTCAACGGCAAAAAATGGTTTTACGGGGCGCCGGGCACCCGGAAAAACAAAATGGCACTCAGGATCAACCGGCAGTACGCCGTGTGAGGAAGGTATGTTTGCGCGATGAGCAAGCCGTCCAATCCCCAAAATAGCCGAAACGCCGTGCTCAACAACATTGAGATCGACACCATCGGCGAAATTCTGAACATCAGCATGGGCGCAGCCGCCACAGCCATCTCCCTGATGCTGAGCCGGAAGGTCGTCATTACCACGCCCACGGTAAAGGTGATCCCTTCGGCGGAGCTTGAGTTTTCACGGCTCGAACCGGCGATGGGCATTGAAATCCACTACATCGAGGGCCTGCACGGTTCAAACATCATGATCATGAGCGCGAAGGATGCCCGCGCCATTGTGGGCCTTTTGCTGGAAGGCAGCGGCGGCGAAGCGTCCATCGGCGACGCGGAAATGGACGAGCTGCAGACAAGTGCGCTGGGCGAAATCATGAACCAGATGATGGGTGCCTCCAGCACCGCGCTGGCGACCTTTTTGAACCGCAGCATCAACATTTCGCCCCCCGAGTCCTTCCAGGTGGACGAGTCTCCGGATCGCTTCGCATGGACGATAGAGCAGGATGTCATCGTGACGGTTGGCTTCCGTTTCATCGTGGAAGACCTGCTGGACAGCGAGTTTATCACCGTCATGCCGGTGGAGTTCACCAAGGACCTGGTGCACAACGCCATGTCCCTGGACGAAGATGCCTCGGAGGATGCCGGGGCGCCGGTCATGCCTCAGCAGGATCTGGGGGCGGTCACCGGCCACCGCCAGGTGCCCACGCCGGTGTACGAGGCCGACTATCCCGAACCGGAACCGGAGCCCCGGCCCCCGCGCAAAATGCCCGCCGCCCCGGTCCGCGCCAGCGCACCCCCGCCGCCCCCTCCCCCGCCTCACTACGATTACGAGGCCGTGGTCGAGCGCAGGAACGCACACCGCAGCGTGGATGTGAAGCCGCTGCAGTTCGGCAGCCTGGACGCCGGCAATGAGGAGGATCAGGATCAGGTCAACCTGGATCTGGTCATGGACATCGACCTCAGCGTCGTGGTGGAGATCGGCCGCGTCAAAAAACTGGTCAAGGAGATCGTGGCGCTCCGGCAGGGCTCCATCGTGGAGCTGGACAAGCAGGCGGGCGAACCGGTGGATATCATGGTCAACGGCAAGCTGATCGCCCGCGGGGACGTGGTGGTCATCGACGACAACTTCGGCGTCAGGATCACCGAAATCGTGGGCAGCCTGACCAGGCCGTAACACGGTATTACACAAGGAGAACAAGCGGGAGAGTGGGCAACTTGGCGGATGCAATGGACACGCTGTCCCTGATCGCGCCCATGCTGGGGGTCGTGGCGGTCATCATCCTGGCGTACCTCACCACCAAATGGCTGGCCGGACGCAGCGTCGTAAAGCCGACGGGCAAGCGCATCCGGGTCATCGAGCGCGTGCCGCTGACCCGGGATACCTATCTGGCGCTGGTTCGCGTAAAGGGCAGGACGTACCTGCTCAGCGTGGGACCCGGCCGGGTGGAGCAGATCAGCGAGGTCGAAGGCGGCGCGCCGGCGCGGGAGGAAGACGACTTTGAGTCGCTTCTATCTCAGCGCATGCGCCGCTACCGTGAAGAGCCCCCGGAGCCCCGCCGCCCTGCGCGGGAGGAGAACTCCGCCCGGGGCGAGCATCCATCCCGGAGCGAGCGCCCGGTACGGGAGGAGCGCCCGGCACGGGACAAACGCCCGAGAGGCGGCGCGCGGCGATGAAACACGCTTTCTTCCGGCTGGCGGTGCTGTCGGCGCTGATCCTGCTCGGTTTCGCGGCCCTCGCGGCTCCTGCGCTGGCCGAGAGCGCCGTCGTCCCCAATTCGCCCGTGGTGGCGGCCAGCCCCGCTCCGACCGCCGGCGTTTCGGGCATTCTGAACGGCCTCAGCTTCGGTGGGATCGATTTGGGTGAGAGTTCGGATCTATTGGAAATCCTGCTGGGACTGACGGTACTGGCCCTGCTACCGTCGATCCTGATCATGACCACCTCCTTCACCCGGATCGTGATCGTGCTCAGCTGCCTAAGAAACGCCATCGGCCTGCAGCAGACGCCGCCCAACCAGGTGCTCGTGGGCATCGCGCTGTTTCTGTCGCTGTTCATCATGTCGCCGGTCATCGGCCAGATCAACGAAACGGCTTACCAGCCCTATGAACGCGGCGAGATCAGCCAGACGCAGGCGCTGGAAAAGGCCGTGGTGCCGGTCCGCGAATTTATGCTGAAGAACACCAACGCTCAGGACATGAATCTCTTCCTGGAACTGGGCGGCTACGACACCCCCGAGACCTACGATGAGATCAACCTCGCGGTGATCATCCCCGCCTTCATTACCAGCGAACTGAAACGGGCGTTTTTGATCGGCTTCCTCCTCTACCTGCCGTTCCTGGTCATCGACATGGTGGTGGCGAGCACCCTGATGAGCCTGGGCATGGTCATGCTCCCGCCGGTTCTGATCTCGCTGCCCTTCAAGCTGATGATCTTCGTGCTGGTAGATGGCTGGTCCATGGTGGTCAAGTCGCTGGTGATGAGCTTCAATTGAGCGAGGGTATACCCCTCGCATAGGGAGGAAACCGCATGTCGCAGGCGGGCATCGTATCGGTTCTCCGGGATGCGTTGTCCACGGCGCTCACCATGGCCGCACCCTTTCTCGCGGCCAGCGTGGGCATCGGGATCGTCGTCTCGGTAATTCAGGCGGCGACCCAGATCCACGAGCAGAACGTGGGGTTCGTGTTCAAGATTCTGGCGATTGCCCTCCTTTTGGTGGGTCTGGGTTCCTGGCTGATCGCCCATGGCGTAGACCTGTTCACCCGCACGTTCGCCGCCATCGACGCGCTGAACTGACGGACGCGAAGGAGGGCGAGGGCTTGACGGCAACCTACGACGCGTACCTTCTGTTCCTGCTGGTGCTGACCCGCATGACGGGCGCGCTGCTGTTAAACCCGATTCTGGGCCGCAGAAACGTGCCGGCCATGGTGAAGATCTCGCTGGCGCTGATGCTGGCCATCGTGGTGACCCCAACGCTCACCGCCCCCGCGCCCAGTTTCCCCACGCCGCTGTCGTTCATGCTGGCGCTGATCCGCGAAATGCTGATCGGCTACGCGCTGGGGCTGGTGATGAACCTGTTCATCTCCTGGGTGCTGGTGGCCGGCGAGGCCATGGACATGGAGATGGGCACCAGCGTCAGCAAAATCTACGACCCGGCCAGCGGCGCTTCGCTCCCGCTCACCGGCACGGCGCTCAACGTGATGCTCACGCTGATCTTCTTCGCCTCCAACAGCCATCTGACGCTGATCCGCATCATGGCGCAGTCGCTTCAGATGTTTCCGCCGGGGCCTCGGATGATTGCCGCGGACGTGGGCCAGACCATCGCCATGATGCTGGGGAACATTCTGATCCTGTCGCTGAAGCTGGCGATGCCGGTCCTGGCGATCGAGCTTCTTTCGGAAGCCGGAATGGGCGCGCTGATGCGGATCGTACCTCAGATCAACGTGTTCGTAGTGGGTCTGCAGATCAAGCTGGGGATCGGCCTTCTGATCGTGGTGCTGGCGCTGCCGGCGATCTCAAGGCTGATGGATCTGGCGCTGACGGAGATGTTTCAGCAGTTGCAGAAAAGCCTCGCCGTCATGCTGGGATAATCCGGGCTCGCGAAAGGGGGTGGGACCATGGACAGCGGTTCGAAAACCGAAAAGGCAACCCCCCGAAAAAAGGACGACGAGCGAAAAAAAGGCAATATATTCCAGAGCAAGGACATGACCACCGCCGTCTCTCTGCTGGCGATGGCGGCCCTGCTCAAGCTGGGCGGCGGCTGGGTGATCGCGACGATGGAACGGCTGGTGCGCGAGAGCTGTCTGGCGCTGGGCACCACCGACGCGCTGAACGCCCGGAGCGCGTCGGAGATGATGACCGGGTTCAGCCTGAACCTGGCGATGATCCTGGTGCCCATCACCGGCGCGGCGATGGTCATGGGGGTCGTGCTCACCGGCGTACAGACGAAGTTCCTGGTCACCCCGGGCCTGCTGGCCCCGAAGTTCTCCCGCATCAACCCGATGAGCGGCCTCAAAAACCTCTTCTCCCCCAAGACGCTCGTCGAGCTGGTCAAGTCGATCCTCAAGGTGGTCATCATCGGCGGAATCCTGTATTCGGATCTCTCCTCGCGGCTGACCTCCATCACGCTCTCGCCGCTGGTGGGCCCGAAGAGCAGCATCTCCTGGGTGGCGGATTCGGCGTTTGACATCACCATCCGGATCTCGGTATTCATGGCCGTCCTCGCCGCCTTCGACTACCTCTACCAGTGGTGGGACTACGAAAAGCGCCTGAGGATGACCAAGGAAGAGGTCAAAGAGGAGCACAAGCGCATGGAGGGCGATCCCAACATCAAGGGCAAGATCCGCTCGCTGCAGCGCAGGATGGCCCAGGCGCGCATGATGCACAAGGTCCCCACCGCCACCGTGGTCGTCAAGAACCCGACCCACTACGCCGTGGCGCTGAAGTACGACCCGCCGGGGGACGCCTCCCCGGTGGTGGTGGCAAAGGGCATGAACCTGGTGGCGCTCCGAATCATCAAGATCGCGGAGGAAAACGGCGTGTACGTCACCGAAAACCGGCCGCTGGCCCGCGGCCTCTACGAGGCGGTGGAACTGAACCAGCCCATCCCGGAGCAATTTTTCAAGCCCGTGGCGGACATCATCGCGTTCATCTACAACCTCAAAAAGAGGCGCACCGCGTGAAGACCGCGCGAAATTCTCCCTAAAGGGGGCTTCCCGCGCGGGGAAACCCCGGAAACACCCTGAAGAAGAGGCGCACCGCATGAAGAAGATCCTGGACAACGCGCTGACGCTGTTCATCGTCGGCATCATATTTCTCATCATCATACCGCTGGGAACGGCGATTCTTGATGTGATGCTGATCTTCAACATCGCCTTTTCGCTGATCATCCTCCTGATCGCCATGCACATCCGGGAGGCGCTGGAATTCTCGGTATTCCCGTCGATCCTTCTGATTACGACGCTTCTGCGCGTGGCGCTGAACGTGTCCTCCACGCGGCTGATTCTCGGCAACGGCGGCAACGCGGGCCACGTGATCCAGACCTTCGGCAACTTTGTGATCGGCGGCAACGCGCTGGTGGGCTTCATCGTGTTCCTGATCATCGTGGTGGTGCAGTTCATCGTCATCACCAAGGGCTCCGAGCGCGTGGCGGAGGTGGCGGCCAGGTTCACGCTGGACGCCATGCCCGGCAAACAGATGGCCGTGGACGCCGACCTCAACTCCGGCCTGATCGACGAGGCCACCGCCCGCGTCCGCCGCCAGAAGGTGCAGCGCGAGGCCGACTTCTACGGATCCATGGACGGCGCGGCCAAGTTCATCAAGGGCGACGCGATCGTCTCCATCATCACGATGCTGATCAACAGCGTCGGCGGCATCATCATCGGCATGGTGATGGGCGGCGGGGATTTCGGCACGGTGGTCAACACCTACATCATCGCCACCGTGGGCGACGGTTTGTCCGCGCAGATTCCGGCGCTGCTCATCTCCACCGCCACCGGCATGGTGGTCACCCGCGCCGCGTCGGTCAACAGCTTCAGCGAGGACTTGAAGTCGCAGATCGTATCCTACCCCATCGCGCTGATGATCGCCGGCGGCGTTCTGGTCACGATGTCGCTGATCCCCGGCTTCCCGGTGCTGGTTCTGCTGGTCATCGGCGGCGGCCTGATCGCGCTGGCGGCGATGCTGAACCGCCGCAAGGAGCCCGAGCCCGTGGTCGCAACCTCCGCCGGCGCGCTGCCGATGAACGAGACCGAGTTTTACCGCAACACGGAGAACATCTACACGCTGCTCAGCGTCGAGCCCATCGAGGTGGAGGTGGGCTACAGCCTGATTCCGCTGGTGGACGAAGCCCGGGGCGGCAACTTCATCAACCGCGTGGTGATGCTCAGGCGGCAGTTCGCCGAAGAGATGGGCATGGTGGTGCCGGCGGTCACGCTGCGCGACAACGCCGAGCTGGGCGTCAACGAGTATGTGATCAAGCTCAAGGGCGAGGTCATCGCCGGCGGCGAGGTGCTCTCCGATCACTTCCTGGCCATGAACCCCATCGAAGGCGCCCAGGAAATCGACGGCATCGACACGCTGGAGCCCGCCTTCAAGATCCGCGCCAAATGGATCGCCTCCGACATGCGCGAACTGGCGCAGATGAGCGGCTATACCGTCATCGACCCGCTGTCGGTGATCGTGACGCACTTGTCGGAGATCATCAAAAAGAATGCCCACGAGCTGTTCGGCCGCAAAGAGCTGATCCTGCTCATGGACAACCTGAAAAAGACCAACAAGGAGCTGGTGGACGACTTGGTGCCCGGCGTGGTCTCCCACCTGGATTTGCAGAAGGTACTGTGCAACCTCCTGGCCGAGCAGGTGCCCATCCGGGATTTGCAGACCATCCTCGAGACGCTTGGCGAGTACGCGCCCAACGTAAAGGACGCGGACCTGCTCACCGAATACGTGCGGCAGGCGCTCCGGCGCACCATCACCCGGCGGTTCGCGCCGGACGGCAACCTGAAGGTGGTCACGCTGAATCCGGAGATCGAAAACCTGATCATGGGCGGCGTGCGCAAGACCGCGGGCAATTCCTACGTATCGCTGGAGCCCTCGGTGATGCAGTCCATCGTCAACGCCCACATGGAGCAGGAAAACCGGCTGAAGGACCAGCTCAACGACGTGATCGTGCTCACCTCCCCCGTCGTGCGCTGCTATTACCGCAAGCTGATCGAGCAGTTCTCCTCGGAAGCGGTGGTGCTCTCCTTCAACGAAATCAACAAGGAAGTCAACATGCAGGCACTGGGAACCATCTCGATTTGATCCCGCCTGAAAATTCGTAGGACGGTAAAAGCATGAGCCAGATCAAGGGGACGGAAAACAAAATCACCGAGCAGACGTGGCTGAGGTACGCCAAGTCGAAAGACGTCGGCCTTCGCAACGAGATCCTGATGAGTTACCTCCCGATCGTCACCTATTCCCTGAAGAAGGCGCAGACCTTCATCCGGAACCGGGCGGACGCGGAGGATATGGCCAGCCAGGGTGTGCTCGAGCTGATCAACTGCATCGACCGCTATGACGTGGAGCGGGGCGTACAGTTTGATTCCTACGCCTCGATCCGGGTGCGCGGCGCGATCATCGACTACATCCGCAAGAAGGACTGGGTGTCCCGGGACATCCGTAAGAAGATCAAGCAGATGAACCTGGCCACCGACCAGCTGCAGATGGAGCTGGGGCGCTTCCCGGAGGAGGCCGAACTGGCCGAGCGGCTGGGCATCACCGAAGCAGAGCTGTCAAAAATCCGTTCGGACGAGGTGAATTTCAACGTGGTGTCCTTTGAGGAAACGCTGTATAACACCGGCATGACGCTTCTGGACGTGACGGAAAACCAGGAGGCCCAGTCCCCCGAGCACCACCTGATGGAGCGGGACTTCCGGCAGCAGATCGCAAGGTATATCGACGAGCTGGACGAAAAGGAGCGCACGGTCATCTCGCTGTACTACTATGAGGAACTCAAGCTCAAGGAGATCGCCTTCGTACTGAACCTGACGGTCTCCCGGGTTTCGCAGATCCACTCCAAGGCGCTGACCAGGCTCAGAACACGCATCGCCGAATACATGGCCGAATAGACCGAAAGCGAGGACAAGCCATGAACAATGCCATTTACGCCGCCACGACCGGCATGATCAACCGCAGCCGCGCGCTGGACGTGACGGCCACAAACCTGGCCAACGCCTCCACCTCCGGCTACAAGCGGGATCGGCTGATCACCGCCTCCTTCGGCGAGCGCGTCGCCTACCGGCTGGCCGCCGACGGCGCCCGGGAAATCGGCAGCGACAACCACGGCGCCATCGCCGAGGAAATCCTCACCGACTACACCCAGGGCGTGGTTGAAACCACCGGCCGCGCGCTGGACTTCGCCATCATCGGCGACGGCTACTTCTCCATCGAAACCGCGGGCGGCCAGGAAGCGGCGACGCGGGACGGCAGCTTCGAGGTGGACGCGGAGGGTTATTTGCGCACCGCCGCAGGCGGCTATGTGATGGGCCAGGGCGGCCGCATCGAGGTGGGCGCGGGCGCGGTCACGATCGATTCGAACGGCGTAGTCTATTCGGACGGGCAGACCGTCGATACCCTCGCCATGCTGGTTTCGCCCCCTCCGGAGGATGGCCAGGCGGCGGAAGCCCTGGCCAAGGAAGCGCCCAACGCGCTGGCCCGCCCCGAGGGCGAAGCCGCCTTTGCCGGCCAGATCGTGCAGGGCCGGCTGGAGCGTTCCAACGTCAATATGGTCGAAGAGATGTCCCAGATGATGGCCGCCTCCCGCGCCTACCAGTCCTGCGCGCAGGTGGTCAAGATCCTGGACTCGATCAATCAGAAGACCGTCACCGAAATCGGCCGGCTGTAGGCCGGGGCGCGGCGAATAAGGAGGGGACGACCCTTGATCAACGGGTTTTACGCGGCCAAGTCGGGCCTTCGCAGCTTCCAGTTCGGATTGGATGTGACGGCCAACAATATCGCCAACGTGGATACCGACGGCTTCCAGTCGAAGACCGTCAACTTCGCGGATCTGGTCTATACCCGCACCCAAGGCCTGTCCGTCGTGGCCGGCAACGGCAGCCGCGCGCTGTCCACCTCCGCCATCGTGGAGCAGGGCGCTTACCTGCCGGGGGACGAGTTGAGCGCCATGATTGACGGAGAAGGCTACTACGCGATCCAAAACCCCACCGGGGACGCGGAGAACGCCGCGCTCTACATGCGCTCCGGCAACTTCTCGCTGTCCGAGGAGGGCGGAACGCTCTACCTGACCGCGCCCGGAGGCGGCTATGTGCTGGACCAGGGCGGCCAGCGGATCGAGGTCGCAAACGGCGACGCGACCGCGGCCCTCGGCCAGGTGGCGCTCTACGCTTTCAACAACCCCGGCGCGCTCACAGCGCTGGGCGGCGGGCGCTTCACCCCCAGCGAGGCCTCCGGCGAGCCCGTGGAGGACACCGTCTCCCGGCTGGTGCAGGGCGGCACGGAGGGCTCCAATGTGGACCTCGCCGCCGAGATGGCGCACCTGATGATCGCCCAGCGCGGCTTCACCGCCAACGCGAAAATTCTGCAAACCATCGACGAGCTGGAGCAGACCGCCAATAGCCTCAGAAGCTAAGCAAATTCAGCATCCGCGCTAAACTTCGGATGGATTCATACGATATATAGAGCAGGTGATGACGATGAAAATCAATCCTTCTCAGATAGACAAGCTGTTCAGCGCACTGTCCGCCGAGGGCACGCTGTCGACCTCCAAGGAGACCGACAAGCAGCAGGCCGCTGCCGCCGGCAGCACGGACAGTCTGTCCATCTCCGAGGCGGCGAAGAACCGCTCGGACATTGACAGCGCGGTGAACATGGTGGTGACGGACGCCACCAAGACCACTTCAGCCGAGAGGCTGCTCCGCTTCAAAAACGAGATCCAGAACGGGACGTACCACGTTCCCTCCGAGGCGATTGCCGCCGCGATGCTGGGCCACGTCGAGAACGGGGACTACGGCGCATGAAGGATCTACGCGAACTGGCTCGGGTTCTGGACGCCCAGCGCGCCACCTATGCGAAGATGCTGGAGATGGAAGAGGAGAAGTCGCAGGCGCTCATCAAGGGCGACGCGGACTCGCTCGCCAGGGTCATGAGCGGCCAGCAGGCGCTGATGGTGCAGGCCAGGGGGCTTGAGGACAAGCGCATGAAGCTGTGCGAGGGCACGGCGCCCACGCTCCGGGAATTTGTGGATTCGAGTCCCGAATGCCGCGAGGCGCTGGAGCCGGTGTTTCTCGCCCTCAGCGAGACGGTGCGTTCCCTCAAGAAAAAGAACCTGCGGAACCGCAAGCTGCTGGAAGCCCGTCTGGCCACCATTCGCTTCATGAACCAGCAACTGGGGCTATCCCCCAATACCTACGGCAAGGGCGTCACGGTCAAGGCTTAGCGCGGAGGGATCCATGAGACCGACTTTTTACGGGTTCGAGGCCGCGCGGAGCGGCATGACGGCGGCGCAGGCCGGGCTGGACGTCACGGGCAACAACATTGCCAACCTGTCCACGGAAGCCTATTCCCGGCAGGTGGTCGACCAGACCGCAACCTTCTATGGCTCGACCAGCGACAAGCTGGCGCCGGTGGGCCTGACCCAGACAACCGGATCGGGCGCCACGGTGGAGGGCATCAACCAGGTGCGCAGCCAGTTTCTCGATCTCCGGTACCGGGACGCCAACGCGGTCAACAGCGCCAACGCGAAGATGTTCTCCATCCTCTCCGACGTGGAGAACAACTTCGACGAGACCGAAAACGACGGGCTCAGCGCCATGCTGGAGGACTTCAACAAGCAGTTGCAGGTGCTGTCGCTGAACGCGGGTGAGGTCGAATACGCCAGTCTCGCGCGCTCCAGCGCCCAGAAGGTGGCGCAAACCCTCAACCAGTACTCGGCCCAGCTGACGGCCATCCGCAAGCAGACGGCGGACGAAATGGAGATCTCGGTCAAGGACGCGAACACGCTGCTGGGCAAGATCGCCACCATCAACGAATCCATCAAGATCGCCACGCTGCAGGGTACCGAGACCAACGCGCTCAACGATATGCGAAACCAGTACCTGGACAAGCTGTCCTCGTACATGAATATCCGGGCGACCTACCTGACCGACGGAACGGTCAGCATCGCCTCCGGCAGTACCGCGCTGCTGGACGCGGCCGGCGGAACGGTGGCAACCCTCGAAACCGAGGACGGCGCCTCCGGAATGCGCCTTCTGGCGGACGGCGCGCCGATGAATCTGGCGGGCGGCTCCCTCTTCGGATCGATGCAGGTCTTAAACGGCAAGGGCAGCTACGCCGCCTCCGGCGAGAACAGCTTTCGCGGCATCCCTTACTACCAGGCCTCGCTGGATTCGCTGGCGGATAGCCTGTCCTCCACCTTCAACGCGCTGAACGGTTCGGCGCTTTTCACCGGCAGCGGCGCCGCGGACATCGCGATTTCGAGCCAATGGCTGGCCAACCCGAACCACATCACCGCCACGCTGGACGCAGACGGCGCAAAGGGCAAGAACGACAATATCCTGCGAATGATCTCCGCGATGGACGAAGACCGCGCGATCACCTCGGACTTCACCGGCAGCTTCGGCGGCTACGTGCTCGCGCTGATGGGCGACGTGGCCATCGATAAGGACTACACGGCGGACGTCTCCGAGACCAGCGACATGGTATTCCGGTCCATCGGCAACGAGCGGGAATCCACGATGGGCGTTTCGCTGAACGGGGAGACCGCCAACCTCATCAAGTACCAGAAGGCCTTCGCCGCCTCCGCCCGGGTGATGACCGCACTGGATGAAACGCTGGATACCGTCATCAACCGGATGGGCACGGTTGGAAGATAAGAAAACAAAGAGTATGAACGGGAGGTGCGGGCGATGCGGCTGACGGACAACATGATCACCGGGAACTACCTGAAGGGCCTCAACCGCAACCTTCAGGACCTGAGCGATCTCAACACCAAAGTCTCCGCCCAGCGGCGCTTCATGAAGATGTCGGAAGACCCGGCCCGGGCGGTGAAAGCCTTCGACGTGCGCAAGGACCTGAACCGCATAGACCTGTACAATACCTCGCTGAACGACAGCCAGGCACTGCTCGACGAGGCGGAGGATTCCCTCTCAACCATCAGCGACGTGATGACCGAGACCCTCGCCCACATCAGCCAGGGCATGAACGGTTCCATGAGTGACTCCGACCGGGCGACGGTGGCCAATACGCTGCGCTCCTACCAGCAGATGATCCTGGGCGCGGCCAACGTCAAGTCCTCGGGTCGTTACCTCTTCGGCGGTTCCGGGTTCGGTGAAACCCCCTTCACGGTCAACGGCTCTGGCCAGCTAACCTACAACGGCCAGAACGTCAACACCGGCTCCTTCCCCGCGGAGCACCGCTACGTGGACATCGGCATCGGCCTTTCGATCTCGGGTGGCACGGTGGACTCGCAGACCGCGCTGGACGTTGCCTACTCGGGCGCAGATCTCCTGGGCACCGGGATGGACGGCAACGGACTGCCCAACAATCTCTACAACCTGATCGGCGAAATCGCCGATAAGATTGAAGCCGGGGATCTGGACGACATCGCCACCTACACCGACAAGCTGGAGAGCCGCGCGGACGACGTCCGGATGCAGTACGTATCCATCGGCGAAAAATCCAACTACATCTCCTTCTTTACGAACCGCCTGGCCAGCGAGAAGATCACCGCCTCCGCAAAACAGTCCGACCTCGAAAGCCTCCCCCTGGAAGAGGGCGCGATCCTCTTTTCGCAGCAAGAGCTGATGTACAACGCATGCCTGCAGATGGGTACAAAGATCCTGCAACCATCGCTCCTCGACTATCTGAGCTCGTAATCGGGGCCATCGATTGACAGGTGAGGGAATATGGAGATAGAGAGGCTTCGTCTACAGGTTGAAATAACCAACGCGCAGCTGCTGTATGAGACCACGCCGGCCAAGATGAACATCTCGGTCAAGCATGGTTCCATGGACATTCAGCACGAACCGCTGAAGCTGACCATCGACAACCGCGGTTTCTTCGATTCGGTCGGCATCAAGTCCAATACCGCCCGGGCGCGGGAGCAGGTGCAAAAAGGCAAGACGGCGGTTCAGGACGCCGCCGGCAGGTACACGCGCGAAAAAAACGCGATGCAGGGTCCAAACGCCCAGTCGCCCGCGGAAATCGCCGGCGCCGAGGCCACCCAGAGCGTCCCGGCTCAGGTGGGGGTCGTCCCCATCGAAAAGCCTGAGATGAGCTGGAGCGGCGGCAAGGTAACCATCAGCGCGGAAAGGGATCAGGTCGACATCGAGTGGGAGCCCCAAAGCGTCGACTTTACATACGTCCCCTATTCGGTGGAGTTCTACATAGACAAATGGTGAGCCCCGCAAGGTGAGCGGGCACGACGGAGGGCTGCGCATGCAGATTGAAACCAGGGACTTTGGACCGGTGGAGATCACCGAAGATGAAATCATCAGCTTCCCCGACGGGATTTACGGGTTTGACGCCAGCAAGCGTTTCGCGCTGTTGGATACCGGTTCCAGCGCGGGCGTCATGCACCTTCAATGCGTGGACGCCCCCACCCCCCGCTTCATCGTGCTGGACCCCTACATGATTCTGGAGGATTACACGCCGGACTTTCCCCCGGAAGCGCTCAAAAGGCTCAAGGCGGAATCGCTGACGGATTTGAGCATTCTGGTCATCGCGGTCATCCCCGAGGACTTCAAGGCCTCGACCGTCAACCTCAAAAGCCCGGTCGTGATCAACTTCAAGGAACATCTGGGCATGCAGGTGATTTTGAGCAACCGGGATTACTCCGTCCGGTTCCGCCTGTTTGGCAGCGAAAGGACGGCATAGAGATGTTGGTCATCACCCGGCAGCCTGGAGACAGCCTTCTGATCGGTGAGGACATCAAAATCACCGTCCTTGAGGTCAACGGAGACCGGATCAAGATCGGAATCGAAGCGCCGCGCAGCGTGCCGGTGGTGCGCACCGAAGTGCTGGACACGCTCCGCAGCAACCTGGAGGCCGAGCAGTCCGGCGGCGCGCTTGGGTTCAAGCTTACACGGCAGAAGCTCAAGGATGATCCGGACAAAAAGCCCTGACCCGCGCCGGACGGCGCAAACAATCGCGCTCGGGCCGCATCAGCGGCTTAAGCACCGCAGGAAAGGATTCCGCGGTCATATTTCAAGGAGGAAAAACCCATGAGGATCAGCCACAACATTACGGCCCTCAACACCTACCGGCAGTACAACACCAACACCGTCTCAACCAACAAGTCCATGGAGAAGCTGTCCAGCGGCTCGCGCATCAACCGCGCCGCGGACGACGCGGCGGGCCTCTCGATTTCCGAGAAGATGTGCTCGCAGATCAGGGGTCTGACTCAGGCCACCCGCAACGCCCAGGACGGCACCTCCTTCATCCAGACGGCGGAAGGCGCGCTGTCCGAAGTGTCCGACATGCTCACCCGCATGAAGGAACTGACCACCCAGGTCGCCAACGGCACCTACAGCACGGAGGATCAGCAGAACATCGGCTCCGAGATGAAGGCGCTGGGCACGGCCATCACCGACATCTACACCAACACCAAGTTCAACGGCACCAAGGTGTTCGGCGATCAGACCACAAGCACCGCCGCAGATGGCACCAAGTACCTGGCCGGCGAAGACGGCGAAGATGCTCTCGGAGATCCGGTCTACGCGGCGACCTTCGTCTACGGCGAGAACGGCGGCCAAAAGGTTTCCGTCAGCCAGGCCACCACCACCAACGTGGCCGCGCTGACCGGCAAGACCGTGATTGCGGATCTGATCAACAACAACGGCACCGCCGGCGACGACACGGATGACTTCTCCAACGCCATTTCCGTGCTGGATACCGACGTTGAAAAGGCCATCAGCGAGGTCAACACCACCCGCGCCGGCTACGGCGCCAAGCAGAACCAGCTCGAACACGCGGCCAACAATATGTCCACCACCAAGGAGAACCTGCAGGCCGCCGAATCCCGCGTCCGTGACGTGGACATGGCCGAGGAAATGATGAACTACACCAAGAGCAACATCCTGCTCCAGGCCGCGCAGGCAATGCTCGCCCAGGCAAACCAGCAGCCCCAGGGCATACTCCAGCTGTTGCAGTAACTTCAGGTTCCGCCGCACCGGGCGGAGGATCGGTTCTACTGACGGCAGGGGTAGGAGGGGCGTTCGCAGAATCCTAATCTCGAGGAGGATCGCCCTATGAGAATCAGCAATAATATCACGGCCCTCAACACCTACCGTCAGTACAACATCAACACCACCGCGACCAACAAGTCCATGGAAAAACTCTCCAGCGGCTCGCGCATCAACCGCGCCGCGGACGACGCGGCGGGCCTCTCGATTTCCGAAAAGATGCGCGCCCAGATCCGCGGGCTGACCCAGGGAACCCGAAATGCGGAAGACGGCGTATCGTTCCTGCAGACCGCGGAAGGCGCGCTTGGTGAAGTGTCCGACATGCTCACCCGCATGAAGGAGCTGTCCGTCCAGGTGGAAAACGGTTCCTACAGCGATGAGGACCGGGACAACATCGGCGCGGAGATGAAGGCGCTTGGCAAGGCCATCACCGACATCTATACCAACACCGAGTTCAACGGCACGGCCGTGTTTGGCGATCAGACCGTCGATGGCACCACCGGCGCGCTGGTAGGTGCGGACGGCACCGGAGACGCCGCGGCCACCTTCGTCTACGGCGAAAACGGCGGCCAGGACGTCACCGTCAAGCAGGCCGTCACCACCCAAGTGGCGCTCCTGACCGACGAGACTGTCGACGCCGAGACGGATCCCACCGCGGTCACCTCCGACATGGTGGAAGCCGCCATCAGTGAGGTCAACACCACCCGCGCCGGTTACGGCGCACTCCAGAACCAGCTGGAGCACGCCTCCAACAACATGTCCACCACCAAGGAGAACCTGCAGGCGGCCGAATCCCGCGTGCGCGACGTGGACATGGCCGAAGAAATGATGAACTACACCAAGAACAACATCCTGCTGCAGGCGTCGCAGGCGATGCTCGCGCAGGCCAACTCCCAGCCTCAGGGCGTCCTCCAGTTGTTGCAGTAACGCAAGTCTTCGCCTGACACGCGTTGGCAATAGATAGCCTCAGGCGAGGCTCGATCCTGGAATCCGTGCCGCATCACTCAAGGAGGATAGATCATGAGGATTACCAACAACATCACTGCGCTCAATACCTACCGCCAGTACAACATCAACACCACCGCGACCAACAAGTCCATGGAGAAGCTGTCCAGCGGCTCGCGCATCAACCGCGCCGCGGACGACGCGGCGGGCCTCTCGATTTCCGAAAAAATGCGCGCCCAGATCCGCGGGCTGACCCAGGGAACCAGAAACGCGGAGGATGGCGTGTCCTTCCTGCAGACCGCGGAAGGCGCGCTGAGCGAAGTCTCCGACATGCTCACCCGCTTGAAGGAACTGTCGGTGCAGGTGGAAAACGGCTCCTACAGCACGGAAGACCAGGACAACATCGGCGCGGAAATGAAAGCGCTGGGCCAGGCGATTTCCGACATCTACACCAACACCGAATTCAACGGCACCGCGGTCTTCGGTGATCAGGCCGCCACCGACGGCGCGCTGGACTCCAAGGACGGCTCGGGCGACGCGGCCACCTTCGTCTATGGCGAAAGCGGCGGCCAGGGCGTCACCGTCAAACAGGCCGTCACCACGAACCTGTCGGTGCTCACCACCGCCACAAGCATCGCGGATCAGACCGGCAACGCCCTGGCCGTCTCCTCCGACATGGTGGAGGACGCCATCAGCGAGGTCAACACCACCCGCGCCGGCTACGGCGCCCTCCAGAACCAGCTGGAGCACGCCTCCAACAACATGGCCACCACCAAGGAGAACCTGCAGGCCGCCGAGTCCCGCGTCCGCGACGTAGACATGGCCGAAGAAATGATGAACTACACCAAGAACAACATCCTGCTCCAGGCGTCCCAGGCGATGCTCGCCCAGGCCAACTCCCAACCCCAGGGAGTCCTGCAGCTGTTGCAGTAGCCTGACTCCCCTGCCCCGGCACAAAACCAAAATCCGCTGGGGCAGGCGGGGGTTCAAATTGTGCAGAAGCCGCAACGCAGCGTACGGGCGTGGCAGCTTAGGCAACCGCGGGAAAGGATTCCTGCGGCCATACATTCAAGGAGGAATAGACCATGAGGATCAGCCACAACATTACAGCCCTCAACACCTACCGGCAGTACAACACCAACACCGTCTCGACCAACAAGTCCATGGAGAAGCTGTCCAGCGGCTCGCGCATCAACCGCGCCGCGGACGACGCGGCGGGCCTCTCGATTTCCGAGAAGATGCGCTCGCAGATCAAGGGCCTGACCCAGGCCACCCGCAACGCCCAGGACGGCACCTCCTTCATCCAGACGGCGGAAGGCGCGCTGTCCGAAGTCTCCGACATGCTCACCCGCATGAAGGAGCTGACCACCCAGGTCGCCAACGGCACCTACAGCACGGAGGACCAGCAGAACATCGGCTCCGAGATGAAGGCGCTGGGCACGGCCATCACCGGCATCTACGTCAACACCAAGTTCAACGGCACCAGCGTGTTCGGCGCGCAGTCCGGTACTGACAGCCTGGCCACCCAAACCGGCGCCGGCACCGCGGCCACTTTTGTCTACGGCGAGAACGGCGGCCAGTCCGTCACCGTCAGCCAAGCCAAGACCTCGTCGCTGTCGATGCTCACCGGCAAGACGGCCGTGGCGGATGTGATCGCTTCCGCTGACGGCAACGTAACGGTGAACGGTACGGTTTTCGCCGTCACGGCAAACCAGTCTCAGGCGCTGATCATCAAAAACGACGACGTCGAGAACGCCATCAGCGAGGTCAACACCACCCGCGCCACCTACGGCGCCAAGCAGAACCAGTTGGAGCACGCTGCCAACAACATGGCCACCACCAAGGAGAACCTGCAGGCGGCCGAATCCCGCGTGCGCGACGTGGACATGGCCGAAGAAATGATGAACTACACCAAGAGCAACATCCTGCTCCAGGCCTCGCAGGCGATGCTCGCCCAGGCCAACGCCCAGCCCCAGGGCGTCCTCCAGCTGCTGCAGTAAGCGGCGGAGCCTCCGTCGCGTGAAGCGGCAGAGGCGTAAGGGTATTTCCGGGCATCCCGCAGGAAAGGATTCCGCGGGTCAAGATTCAAGGAGGAATAGACCATGAGGATCAGCCACAACATTACGGCCCTCAACACCTACCGGCAGTACAACACCAACACCGTCTCGACCAACAAGTCCATGGAGAAGCTGTCCAGCGGCTCGCGCATCAACCGAGCCGCGGACGACGCGGCGGGCCTCTCGATTTCCGAGAAGATGCGCTCACAGATCAAGGGCCTGACCCAGGCCACCCGCAACGCCCAGGACGGCACCTCCTTCATCCAGACGGCGGAAGGCGCGCTGAGCGAAGTCTCTGACATGCTCACCCGCATGAAGGAGCTGACCACCCAGGTCGCCAACGGCACCTACAGCATCGAGGACCAGCAGAACATCGGCGCGGAGATGAAGGCGCTGGGTTCGGCCATCGCGGATATCTACGTCAACACCAAGTTCAACGGAACCCAGGTGTTTGGTGCGCAGGCCACGGTGACATCCGGTGCCACCACAGGCGCGCTGACCGGTCTCGCAGCCGGCGACGGCACCGATGCTACCACCGCGGCCAAGATCGTCTACGGGGAAAACGGCGGACAGTCGGTGCGCATCCAGCAGGCCAAAACCACGGCGCTGGCCACGCTCACCGCCAAGACCATCGTGGCCGACCAGATCGACGATGGTGCGGACGACACGCTCGGCACCGCTGACGACTCCTCCAACGCCCTCCTGGTGAAGGACACCGACGTCGAGAGCGCCATCAGCGAGGTCAACACCACCCGCGCCACCTACGGCGCCCAGCAGAATCAGCTGGAGCATGCTGCCAACAACATGTCCACCACCAAGGAGAACCTGCAGGCGGCTGAATCCCGTGTGCGCGACGTGGACATGGCCGAAGAAATGATGAACTACACCAAGAGCAACATCCTGCTCCAGGCCTCGCAGGCGATGCTCGCCCAGGCAAACGCCCAGCCCCAGGGAGTCCTCCAGCTGCTGCAGTAACCCTGCGGCCGGCCCCGCCGCCGAAAGGCGGCGGGGCCGAAATCCCGGTCCCACCCGACGGCGATCCGGTTTAACAGCCGCCGGCAGACGCCTAAGCGGCAGGGAGGCTGCCGCACGGCGCACCGCGTACACGGCAAGGGCGCTGGAACGGATGCCAGGCGCACAAACAAGCGGAACACCCGAAGGATAAGCGAAGCAGCGATATGATATTTATACAGCCCGAAAACCTGAAACCCGGTATGATCCTGGCGAGGGATCTCCTCGGAATGCGCAACGAAGTCCTTCTGACGCGCGGCCAGGCATTGACCGCATCCCACATTGCCAGGCTCCGGGCCATTCAGCACAAGGATGCCTACATCGTCGACAACATAGACGATGTGGACGAGGACATCGGCATCATCAGCATGCGCCTCAAGCGCAACACGGCCAACGCGGTGCGCGCGCTCTTCTCCCATATCGAAGTCGGCAATCAGGAGGCACAGAACAGTTCCTTCCTGGAACTTCGGCACTTCCTGGATGAGATCATCGACGAGCTGTCCTCCGACCGGAGCATGCTCATCAACATGGCCGATATTAAGGCGCATGACGAGTATACATACTATCATTCCGTGAGCGTGGCGACGCTCTCCATCCTCCTGGGCGTCTCGGCCAATATGAACCGGACGGCCCTGTACAAACTGGGCATGGGCGCGCTGATGCATGACATCGGCAAGGTCTTCATTTCAAGGGATCTCATCAATAAGCCCAGCGCGCTGACAAACGAAGAGTTTGAGAAAATGAAGCGCCACAGCTCCTTCGGCTACGACTACCTGCGCGAGCAGTGGGGCGGGCCGGTGGAATCGGTGGTTGCGGTTCTCACCCACCATGAGCGATACGACGGCTGCGGTTACCCGCTCGGACTTCAGGGGGACAAGCAACCTCTCGAGGGCAAGATCATCGCGCTGAGCGACGTCTACGACGCGATGACTTCCGACCGGGCGTACCACGCGGCGCTCCCGCCCTCGGAGGCGATTGAGCACATCATGGGCAATTCTGGCATCCTGTTTGATCCCCAGGTCGTCTCTACGTTCATGCGCAAGGTCGTACCCTATCCGGTCGGAAGCCGCGTCATGCTCAGCAACGGCCAGCGCGCCATCGTGGTGGCAAACCAGAAGGAAGCGCTGATGCGGCCAAAGGTAAAACTGCTGCACATCAACAACCGGGAAGCCCGGGTGGACGACAAGGTTCTGGACCTCTTGAATGATCCAACACTCTGGAGCGTGACAATTCTCGGACTCGACAGATGACTTAGCGGAGGGGAAGCACTTTGATTAGCGTCTTGGTGGTTGACGATGCGGCGTTCATGCGGCTTGCGATCAAGAACGTCTTGAGCAAGCACGGTTTTTCCGTGATCGCCGATGCGAAGAACGGACAGGAAGGCGTGGAAAAGTACAAAGAATTCAAGCCTGATGTGGTCACGATGGACATCACAATGCCCGATATGACCGGCATCGAGGCGCTGAAGTTGATCCGGGAATTCGATCCCGGCGCAAAGATCGTCATGATCTCGGCGATGGGGCAGGAGAGCATGGTCAAGGAAGCGATCCTGAGCGGCGCAAAATCCTTTATTGTGAAGCCCTATAAAGAGGAGCACATTACGCAGACGCTGCTCAAAGTGGCGTCCAAGAGCTGAGGGGGAGACATATGGCTCCGGGAAACAACCAGGACGACTCCCTGCTCGAGTTGTTTGTCTTCGAGACGAGTCAGAACACGCAGCAGCTGGAGCAGGTCGTGCTCACCGCAGAGCAAGAAGGAAGCTTTTCCCATGATGAGGTCAACGAGGTTTTCCGGATCATGCACACCATCAAGGGTTCCGCCGCGATGATGTCCTTCACCGGGATCGCGAAACTGGCCCACCGCATGGAGGATCTTTTTTTCTACATTCGAGAAAACCCCGCGGCCGCTTACGACCCCCGGGCTGTCAGCGACCTGATCCTCTCCTGTATGGATTTCATCAATCAGGAGATGGAAGGCATCCGTTCGGGTGAAACCGCCGCACAGGAGGACAATCAGCTTCTGATCCACCGGATCGACGCGCTGATGGCCGTGATGACCGGTGATTCCTCCCCCCACGCCAACTGCATCGCCAACGCAGCCGCCGGGAGCGTCCCCGCCCCCGTCGCGCTGTCCCCCGAATCCCCGGGCGCGAAGCGCTTCAAGGCGGTCATTCTGTTCGAGGACGGCTGCGCGATGGAGGACGTCCGAGCCTATTCGGTCTCCGTCGAGGTGGGCGAATACGCGAAGGTGCTGTCCTTCGATCCCCCGGACATCATGGAAAACGGCCACAGCGCGGACAAAATCCGCGCCCACGGCTTCACCATCCGCTTTGAGACCGATCTGCCCGAAGATGAAGTGCGTTCAAAGCTGATGCAGACCGTGTTCCTGAGCGAGCTGGAGTTGGCCGTGGAAGCGGAGGAAATGCCGTGTGCGGCAGACGGCGAAACCGCCGATCCCGCCGTCGATGCGGATGAAGGCACGCCTGCTCCGGATACGGAACAGGGCGTCGGCACAAACGCCGCCTTCAGGGAAGGCTCGAAGCGGGGCGCCGGTGCGGAAGCCCAATACCATCAGCAGCCGCAGTCGATCATCTCCGTCAGCGTCAATAAACTTGACATGATGATGGACCTGATGGGCGAACTGGTCATCGCCAAGACGATGGTGGTGGAAAACCCGGAGATCGCCGGGCTGGAGGTGGCGGATTTCCAGAAGTCCGCCGCGCACCTGAGCAAGATTGTCACCGAGATGCAGGAATTGGTGATGACGATGCGGCTGGTACCGCTGTCGGCCACCTTCCACCGGATGCACCGGATCGTGCGGGATATGAGCAACGCGCTCAGTAAGGACGTGCGGCTGACGCTGATCGGCGAGGATACCAGCGTCGACAAGAACGTCATCGAGCACATTGCCGACCCGCTCATCCACCTGGTGCGCAATTCTATCGACCACGGCATTGAGAGCGCCGAGGAGCGCGCGCGCGCGGGCAAAAGCGCCACAGCCACCGTGACGCTGGAAGCTCAGAACGCCGGCGGCAACGTGCTGATTTCCATTCGCGACGACGGCCGCGGGCTAAACCGGGAAAATATCCTCGCGCGCGCCCGGGCCAACGGCCTTCTGACCAAACCCGAGGGCGAATACACCGACCGGGAAGTCTACAACATGATCTTCCTGCCGGGTTTCTCCACCAAAGAGTCCGTCACCGAATTCAGCGGTCGTGGCGTAGGCATGGACGTTGTGATGCAGAACATCTCCGCCATCGGCGGCTCTGTATCCATCGAGAGCGAACTGGGCAAAGGCATGAACGTCCTGCTCAAGATCCCGCTCACCATCGCGATTCTGGACGGCATGAACGTGTGCATCGGCGACACCCGGCTGACCGTTCCCATCTCTGTAATCTGTGAATCCTTCAAGCCCCGGCCGCAGGATATCCTCCGCGACATCGAGGGCAACGAGATGATTATGGTGCGGGGCGAGTGTTACGCGGTGCTCCGGCTCCACAGGCAGTGGAAGATCGACACCCAGGTGAAAAATCTCCCTGACGGCATCCTGATGATGGTGGAGCAGGACGGCAAAAAGCGCTGCCTCTTCGTGGACAAGCTGGTGGGGCGGCAGCAGGTCGTGGTCAAGGCGCTGCCTGCATATCTGAAGAAGACGCCGCTGTCCAAGTGCCTTTCCGGCCTGACGCTGCTGGGTGAAGGAAGCATCAGCTTGATCCTGGACGCCGGTTGGCTCGTGGATACGGGCATCAATAGCGCAAGCGAAGGAGGATCTCAGGCATGAGCGAATTGGCGATGGATTTCAGCCAGACGGCCGAAGATACCCTGCACGGAAAATACCTCACCTTCATGCTGGACGAGGAATGCTACGGCATGGAGATCAGCTACATCACCGACATCATCCAGATGCAGCCCATTGCGACGCTGCCGGAAGTGAAGCGCTACCTCAAGGGTATCATCAACCTGCGCGGCGAGATCATCCCGGTGATGGACGTCCGGCTCCGCTTTGGCAAGCCGGAGATCGGCTATACGGAGCGCACCTGCGTCATCGTAGCCCGCACAGGGCAGCTGTGCGTGGGCCTGATTGTGGACAGCGTGTGTGAAGTGATCCAGATCGCCGACGAGAGCATCGCTCAGCCGCCCCGGATCAATTCAAACAGCAACCGTTTCATCAAGAGCATCGGCAAGGTCGGCCAGGAGATCAAGCTGCTGCTTGACTTTGACAAGCTGGTTGCCGATGACGAGGACGTGTTCGCGCGGGCGGACGGAGCGCATCAGGAAACGGTAAACGAAGCATAAGGCAGGGTGAATAACGTGGAAAAAAGAGGCCTCAAGAGCATACGCCTTGAGATGGTATTGTATATTACCCTTTTGAGCATCGCAATCTGCGCAGCCTACTTCGCGGCCTCGGTGACCCTGTCCAGATCGGCCATCAACCGTTCGATGGAGACTTCCCTGGAGGGTATCACCCATCAGAGCAGTTCGCTGATTTCCGAGCGCGTCAACAGCTACTATGAGCGGCTAAGTGCCGTCGCCACGAACGATCTGTTCTGGAGCGCCTACATCAGCGAAAGCCGCCTCTTTTCGCTTCTGAAAAGAGTGCAGGCCGACGAGGGTTACCTCGATCTGGTGTATGTGGACAAAAACGGAATCGCCTATAACAGCGGCGGCCAAAAGTACCCCATTGGAGACGACGAAAGTTACCAGGAGGGTATGGCCGGCAACAGAAGCGTCACGGACCCCACGGCCACGGGGGATGGCGACAAGATGGCCATGACCTATTCGGTACCGGTGGTCAATTCCGCCGGCAGCGTGACGGGCGTACTGATGCAGACCTCCGACGGCTATGAGTTGAGCAATCTGATCTCCGACGTCACCTATGGCGATACGGGCTATTCCTTCGTCGTCAATGACGAGGGCGTCATGGTGGCGCACGCGGACCGGACGATGGTTGCTGAACAGGATCGCACGCTTGAAAAGGCCAAGGCCGATCCCGCTCAGCAAGAGCTGGCGAGCCTCCTGACCCGTATGGTCAGCGGGGAAACCGGAATCGGCGAGTATACCTACAAGGGCGTAACCAAGTTCTCGGGCTTCGCGCCGATCGAGGGCACGTCCTGGTATATGGCATTGACGGCCCCCTACAGTGAGGTATTCGCAGCCACCGAACAACTGCAGTGGATTCTGCTGGCGGCGGCGGCGCTGCTGGCGCTCCTCAGCGCCGGCGCGGCGCTGATCATCGCGAACCGCATCCACAAACCCATACTCGCCATGTCCGGTGTGGCGGCAGAGTTCGCCGTGGGGAATCTGGATGTGGATGTGGACATCCGCCAGCGCAACGAGATCGGCCAGCTCGCCCAAGCGTTCAGGACCGTATCCATCAATATGAGTGGCATCATCCGCAACATTCTCACCGCCACGACCCAGGTGGCGGAGGGCTCCCGGCAGATTGCCGATTCCGGCATGATGCTGGCGCAAGGCGCCACCCAGCAGGCCAGCGCGTTGGAAGAATTGTCGGCCTCGGTGGAGCAGATTGCTTCCCAGACCCGCCTGAACGCCAAAAATGCCAATGAGGCCAATGAGCTGGTCGGCAGTGCCCGCACACTAGCCGAGCGCGGCAATGAAAAGATGGGCGATATGCTCCGGGCCATGGAGGACATCGACCGCGCCTCCGCCGACATCAACCGCATCATCAAGGTCATCGATGACATCGCGTTCCAGACCAACATTCTGGCGCTCAACGCGGCGGTGGAAGCCGCCCGCGCCGGGCAGCACGGCCGCGGCTTCGCGGTCGTCGCGGAAGAGGTGCGCAACCTGGCGGCGAAGTCCGCCAGCGCGGCCAAAGAGACCTCCAGCATGATCGAAAACTCCACCCGCAGTGTGGCCGGCGGCACCAAACTCGCCCGCGAGACGGCCGAGGCGCTGGAGCGCATTGTCGGAGAGGTCGGCCGCGTGACCTCGCTGGTGCAGGGCATCTCCACCGCTTCCGGCGAGCAGACCACCGGCATCGATCAGATCAACCAGGGTCTTCTGCAGATCTCGCAGGTGGTGCAGGCCAATTCCTCCACATCGCAGCAGTCCGCCGCGGCGTCCAAGGAACTCACCGCCCAGGCCGTCGCGCTCAGAGAGCAGGTGGCCGGCTTTAAACTCCGGAACGAGACCGCGGACGCGCCGTCAGCCGGCGATCCCGCCGCCATCCCGCCGGAAAGGCCCGCCGTAAGCGCGCAGGCACCCTCCGGGAAAACGCGCTCAGCCGCACCCGGAAAGTCCGCTCCTGCTCCGGAAAAGTCCGCTGCCCCAATCCGCAAGATGAGCGACGCGCCCATCCCCGCTTCCGTGCGGGAAGCCGCCAGCGCCGCCGTCAGCGCCGCCTTCGGGCGTCCCGCCAGCGTGCTGCTGGGCCAGGAGCACAAACCCCGGCGACCCGTGAAAATCTCTCTGGGCGAGGAAGACAGGCCCGCTCGGCCCGCGAAGATCTCACTGGGTGAGGAAGACGAACCGTCGCAGCCTGATCGCTCCGCAAAGATTGCGCTGAGCGACCGTGAGTTCGGGAAATATTAGCTTCACCCCGAAAGGAAGAATCTGTTTGGACATCAACATGGTGCCGCCCGGTTCATTTCTGGCTCAGTCCATTCCAGAGATGACGGATGCCGAATACCACAAGCTCGCGCAATTGATTTATTCCGTCAGCGGCATTTCCCTGAAGGATTCCAAGCAGGCGCTGCTTACCAGCCGGCTTGCGGGCGTCCTCGCGCAGTCGGGCCGGAAGAATTTCACGGAGTATTACAACGCGCTGATCAGCGACAAGACCGGCGCCTCCGTTGCCGCGCTGGTGGACAGGATCACCACAAACCACACGTATTTCATGCGGGAGCCCGCCCACTTCAATTACTTTCGCGACACGGTGCTCCCCTACCTGAAGAAGAGCGTCACCGACAGGGACCTGCGCATCTGGAGCGCGGCGTGTTCCACGGGCGAGGAGCCCTACGCGCTGGCGATGATTCTGGATGAATTTCTGGAAATGGACAAGACCCGCTGGGACGGCAAGATCCTGGCTACGGACCTTTCCGAAAAGGTGCTGGTGGAGGCGGCCCGGGGCGTCTACAGCCAGGAGCGGATCGAGCCGATTCCACCCCTGTGGAAGCAGCGATACCTCACACGCCTGACCGACGGAAGCTACCAGATCGTAGACCGGCTGCGAAGTGAGGTCATCTTCCGCCGGTTTAACCTGATCGAGCCGGTCTACCCCTTCCGGAAGAAATTCCACGTGATTTTCTGCCGGAACGTGATGATCTACTTCGACAGCGACACGCGCGTCTCCATCATCAACAAACTGTACGACATGACCGAGCCGGGCGGATACCTGTTCATCGGGCACTCGGAAGCAATCGACCGAGCGAAGTCAAAGTACAAATACGTCATGCCCGCGGTCTACCGGAAGATGTAGCCCCGGCGTACTTTCAAGCGAGGACGATTATGCAACAGACAAAAAAGATCAGGGTTCTGATCGTGGACGATTCAGTGGTCTTCCGGGAGGTTCTGGCCCGGGGGCTGTCGGCAGATCCGCGCATCGAGGTGGTCGCGAAGGCCTCCAATCCCTTCGAGGCCCGCGACAGAATTCTCGACGCCAATCCGGACATCATCACCTGCGACATCGAGATGCCCCGCATGAACGGCATCGAGTTCATCCGTCGTCTGCTTTCGCAGTATCCGATCCCCGTCATTGTGGTTTCCAGCATATCCGACGCGGTGTTCGACGCCATGAACGCCGGGGCGGTGGAGTTCGTGACCAAACCGGACGACCGCTCTCCCAAGGGCATTGACGCCCTGATCGGCGATCTGATCGCCAAGATCGTCATCGCGTCCAAGGTGCAGGTTCGCCGCAGGACCGCATCACTGACCGAGCCCAAGGCAGCACCGGCGCACTTTGACACCACGAAGATCATCGGCATCGGCGCCTCCACCGGAGGCACGGAAGCCATCTTCCATGTACTCAAGGCGTTGCCCGCCAACATCCCGGGCATCGCAATCGTTCAGCACATTCCCGCGGTGTTTTCCGGCATGTTCGCGCAGCGAATGAACGCGCAGACGGCGCTTCGCGTCAAGGAAGCTGAAAACGGTGATTTCATGGAGCCGGGGCTGGTTCTATTGGCGCCCGGCGACAGACACCTGCAGCTGCGCAAGGTTGGCGACCGCTACAAAGCCGAGGTCTTTGAGGGCGATAAGGTCAACGGCCATTGCCCCTCGGTGGATGTGCTGTTCGATTCGATGGCCAAGCAATGCGGGGACCGCGCGATGGGCGTTCTGCTGACCGGCATGGGTCAGGACGGCGCCCGGGGGCTTTTGAACATGCGCAGAAACGGTGCCTACACCATCGGGCAGGATGAGAAGAGCTGCGTGGTCTACGGCATGCCCAAAATCGCCTACGATCTGGGCGCGGTGGAGAAGCAGATGAGTCTGGACGCCATCGCAGGAGAGCTGATCCAGCAACTAAGCCGGCGGTAAGCCGGGCGGATTCCATCGGAAAACAGCATGAAGGAGGGCCTGAAGTGCTTTGCACTTCAGGCCCTCCTTCTCCCTCACCGCCGGGAGATCCCCCCGGCGACCGATGACCTCCCGAGGGGTAGATGGACCTCATACCAATCCAAAGCCTTGATGATTCGTCGGACCGGATCTTTTCGCGCGAGGCGTTGTCGCTCTCCGCTCAACGCAGCGCTGCATTTCACGCCGAAGGCGTATCCCGAAGGGTCGCTTCGCTTTGGCTCCTAGCCTCGCATCGAAAATCTCTCGATCCTTTGGAAGAATTACTGTTTTTACTTGGTATAAAACGGGCAAAAGCCCCACAGCCAGATGCTGCGGGGCTTTGACGGCGGATCCCAGCCGCCTGATCAACCCGGCAACCGCATCTGCGGGACTGCGGTTCTATCCGACGGGTCGATGGCGGAGGCGAACTCAGGCGGAGCGCCGAGCCCGCCGGGCAGGAAACCACCCTGGATTTGTCAGACTGGCGGAGCCTGCTGGACGTTTTCTCCGCCCGCGTTTTCCGCCTTGGTCAAGCGGATTTCAACGCGCCGGTTTTGCGCCCGGTCGGCCTCGGTGTTGCCCTGTGAAAGCAGCTGGTTGCAGGAATAGCCGGTGGCAGAGAGCTTTTCCTGAGGCATGTCACACTTTTTCACAAGGTACTCCAATACCGTCAACGCGCGGTTGGTGGAGAGCTCCCATGAAAAAAGGTTCTCCTTGGAGGGCAGGTCGTTTTCGATTCTGGCGGTATGTCCGCTGATGTCGATGTTGCTGATCAGGCCGTAGGAGTCCATGATGACCGCGCTGACGTTCAGTAG
This sequence comes from Bacillota bacterium, assembly GCA_023421395.1. Taxonomy (GTDB): domain Bacteria; phylum Bacillota; class Clostridia; order Christensenellales; family Aristaeellaceae; genus JAEZHK01. The sequence goes on from JAEZTL010000005.1 coordinate 49,625, forward strand.
CATCTGGGCGGCGCCGTCTCGCATCACGGCCTCATCCGGATAAAAGAGCACGCCTTCCCGGAAGCGCAAGTATATGAAATCCCCGATCTTCTCGACCGTAACATGCTGATCGTAGCCATTGGCCTTCAGCATATTGGAGATGCGGCTGACCAGTTCGTCATACTCCTCGTCTCCGGTGTCCTCCTCGCTGAGTCCGCTCGACGGCTTGCCCGGTGACGGGGTGGGTGTAGGCTCCGGCGTAGGACTCGGCGTAGACCCGGCGTCCTCACCCGGGGCGAAGGATTCATCCGGCGCCTGGGTTTCTTCAATGACGCCGCCCGGCGCCGGAGACGCGCTCGCCAGAAACGCGTCAATCTGCTCTTTTGTAATGTCTTCGATCGAAAAATCGCCGTTTCCTGTCACGTCTTCGGTCTTGGTGGTCTTTCCGAACGTGTTGGAGAAGCTGACGACAAGCTTTTCATACTTGGACAGATCAATGACGCTGATGGCGTAGAGCAAGATGAACATGACCAGGAGGTTGTTCATCAGATCCGCGTAGGTGGTCAGCCATCGGTTGCCGTCGATTTTTACTTCCGGGGTGGATCTTTTCGCCATTTTCTGCCGACCTTTCAGAAAGGGACGTCCGCGACAAGCGCCGACCGTCAGCTTCCGCCGCCGGATTCATCAGGCGGCTTTACTCTTATCGCCCTTGATGCTGCGCACGTTTTCGCCCTTCGCGGCGCTCTTTTGCTGTTTGCCCGGGCTGAGAATGTAGTAGGAGGAGAGCTGCTCCTGCAAGAGCCTCGGGTTGATGCCGTTTCGGATCGCGCACACGGCCTCGATGATCATTTCCTTCTCCATTCGGTAATTGGACATGCGGTTTCGCAGCTTGGACGCGCAGGGAACGAAGAACAGGTTTGCCAGAAGAACGCCGTACAGCGTCGTGATAAACGCGACGCCGATGGCCTTGGTCAGTTCGTCCGGGTTTCCCATGCCCGCGCCCAGCATCATGATCAGACCGATGATCGTGCCGACCATGCCGAACGTCGGCGCGTAGCCACCCAGCGCGTCGAACATGGAAATGGAAACGGTTCTGCTGGTTTCGTAGATGTAGATGTCGTTTTGCAGAATCTCGCTGATCTTCTCCGCGTCGGTGCCATCCACCACCATCAGCACGCCCCGCTTGAGGAACGGATCCACCTTCTTTGCGTCGGCGCTCGTGATCTCCTTTTCGAGGCTCAGGAGGCCACCCTGCCGCGCCCGGGTGGCCAGCAGCACCAGGTAATCGATGGTCCCTGCAATGGTAGCCTTGGGCAACAAAAAGACCTCGACGAAGAGCTTGGGCAGCTTCGCGATTTCGCTGAGCCCGTAGGACATGAAAAGGCCGCCGATCGATCCGCCCAGCACGATGATGATGGCGCTGAGCATCATGAGCGAGCCCACATTGCCGCCATCCATCGTATAGCCGAAATAGATGGAGCCAAACCCGACCAGAAAGCCCAAAATCGTGGAGATATCCATTGACTAACCCCCGGTTCTGCGAGCGCGCGCTATTTTAGCCGGTAGTTGATGTGCATGCCTGCCGTGGCGCCGTGCATCGCGTAGCGGTTATTGATCTTGCGATTCATGCGGATGCGGTTGAGCTGCTCGCGAATGTCCGAGCTGACTGCCCGGGCGCGCACGTCCATCCTGGTATTGAGGCTGGCGGAATTGCGCAGCAGCTTTCTCATGTTCGCGCTGTCATAAGCCAGCGCCGTGCACCATTCCGGACAGGCGACGTTTTCCGCACCGGCGGCGAAAAGCGCGCGCACCGTGGCCGCGCTGGCGCTGCCCAGCTGGGAAACATGGGCGTCGATCGAAGCGGAAAGCTCGTCGATCGAATGGGTCAGCGCGCTGGACGCGTCGACGTTCTGCACGAAGCCTTCGATATCCCCTCCGTCCAGGCATTGGAGCGCACAGGCGGACAGCGCGTTGAACTGCTTAACGAGATTCAGTCGCTGACGGGACATCAATTCAATTTTCTGAAGGATGTCACTTTGCATTTGCTTCACCTTGCCGATCTCTCCAGGCGGGTCTTGAGATCCGCCTTCTTCCAGGTATCCTCGAAGTCGCGGGTCATCTTCAGGATGCGCCGGACGATCTCCGGATCCTTTTTCAGGTTCGCGGCGGTCAGCTCGTCGATGGCGTACTGATATAGTGCGTACAGATTGTTCGAGATCTCGTACCGCATATCCAGGCAGTCCGACAGAAACTGGTAGATGTTCTGGGCGCGCACGAGGGCATTGTGGGCGCCCTGTACGTCCTTGGCTTCGATGCATTGGATCGCCTTGGCCAGCTTCATCGACGCATGTTCGAACAGCATGACAATCTGCTCGCCCGGCGTGGACGCGCTCACCGACTGGGCCATATACTTCATATACTGGTTCGCAAGGGTCATACCAGTTTCACTCCCGTCCGTCAATTAAGTGCTGCCGCCAAGCATGCTCGTCAGCCAGCTGTTTTGCGACTGCAGCTTGGAAAGCGCCGATTCCATCGCGGTAAACCTGTCCCAGTAGCGATCCTCCTCGTCTGAAAGCTTGTCCTTCATCATTTCAATTTTATCCTCCATGCTGCTGATTTTCTTCCCATACTCCGTATTGGCCGTGTATGTGCTGCCCGGGCTGCCGACCAGCGTGATCAGCGCGCCCTTCTTCCCAACGGTGGCGAGGTTCTTTGCCAGGATGTCGGAGATACGCCACAGCACGCCCGATTCGGAAAAGCGCTGCTTCTGCTGATCCGTGGTTGCGTAGGCGGAGTAGTTGATGGTGCTCTTCTGGGTGAATGCGCCCAGCACCTTCTCCGCATTGGCCTCCAGCGCCTCCTTGAGTTTCGTGGTGTCGATGTGGATTTGACCCTTTTCGGAGTAGTTGCCGGTGGTGATGCCCATATTGGTGAGCGTCGACGCGTCATCGCCGATGAGCGACTTGACGAGGGAGCTCATGCTGGTCCTGAGATCCGACACGATGGAGGACAGCGCAGAGTCGCCCCGCAGCAGGCCGCTCTTGGCCTTCTCCTCCCATTTGGCGGCCTCGTCGTCGGACAGCTCCGCCCGTTCATCGTCGGTAAGCGGCGCGTAATCGCTGTACACTTCCTCGGAGAGCGCGTCGGTAAGGGTTTTCAAAAGCTCGTTATAGTCGGTTACAAAGTCGGAAATCCTGGTGGCGATGGCGTCGGTATCGTAGGCCAGCTTGACGCCGATGCCTTCCTCGGCATCGCCGGAGGCCTTGCCCAAGAGCGAAATCTGCGTGCCGTCCACGGTGAAGGTGTTGCTGCTGCGGGTCAGGGTGATCATATCCGCCTCGTCGGTCGAGCCGTTCACGCTCATCTTGACCACAGCGTCGGTCCCCGCGGTCATCGTGCCGCCGCCGAACAACGCGCCCATCAGGCTGCCCGTGGTGTCCTCCACCGAAACGGCGGACTGGGCGCCGGTGACGGTGGAAGTGAGCGAGAAGCTATCCGTGAGCGAAGAGTAACTCATCTTGACGCCGGCATTGGAGGCGTTGACCGATTTCATAATCTCATTCAGCGTCGCCGTGGACGAGAAGCTGAACGAAACACCATTGATCGAGAAGGCCAGCGAGCCGTCCTCGCCCGCGACGCTCTGACTGAGTCCGGCGCTTCCGAAGGCGGTGGAAAGGCTGAGGCGGTTCGAGGTGTAGCCCCCGAAGTCCAGCACACTGGTGGGATCCTGGGTGGTATCGGAAGGCACGCTGATCTGCAGTGTGGAGTTTGACGCAGCCAGCGCGATGCTGTCCCCGGCGGCGGACACGTTGATCCGGCCGCTTCCGAACGCGCCCTGCAGCTGAGACGCCAGCTCCGCACGCACGTCCTCTACGGAGGTATAGGTCTTGTCTGAGAAGGTGATCGTCTTTTTGACGCCGTCCAGCGTGACGGCGACGGCCTTGCCGGAAAGTTCCGCAAGGTTGTCCGTATCCACGGAAATCGTGGGGTTGGCGCTGACGCCGCCGGCGCCGGAGAGCTTCGCGCTGGAGGCGAGGCTCACGATGTCGGAGATATAAAAGGCGCCCGACGCGGAGTCCGAGGTGGTGGTGACGGACACATAGGGAGAAGAATAGCTGGCGGCCAGCTTGGTCAGGTTCGTCCCCAGCAGCGTACTGGCGCTGCTGGTCGTCGATGTACCGAAGTACTTGGTCTGGAAGGTGCTGAGCTTGGAGAGTATGCTCTTATAAGCCGTTTGCTTCCAGTCAAGTTTGGTTTTCTGTTTTTCGGCGCTCTCAAGCTTCAGCTTGCTGGCGGTCAAAAGCCCTTCGACGATGCTCTCGGTGTCCAGGCCTGACGAAAGACCGGTAAGTCTGAGCGTGGATGCGTTGACGGAGCTGGCCATATAATCCCTCCTGCGAACGGGGCGATGTGATCTGTTGCTCGTATACCTGATATATCGAACGGCACAGCCGAAATTATAATGTTCTGACAACCGCCCGAAAAAATTTTACATCCGCGCCCCATTCCCGGCAAAAATTCTTACTCGGATCCCACACAACCCGAAGCGCGGCGTAACCATTGCCATAGGGCGGGCGATGCGATTTCCGCGCCAAAACTAAAAAAGCGGACGCGCGCGCCGATAGTATAAAGCATAGCCCATATCGCAACAGAAAGGAAAGAACGGCATGCTCTGGAAGGATAAGTACGAGCTTGGTGTCGTGATGATCGACGAACAGCATAAGGAGCTGTTCCAGCGTGTGGAAGCGTTCATGACGACGCTTCGAGCCTCCTGCCCCTGGGCGGATAAGGTAGCGCGCGTCAACGAAACCCTGGAATTCATGAAGGGATACGTTGTGGAGCACTTCCGGGATGAGGAAGCCTATCAGAAAAAGACCGGCTACCCTGGTTATGAGGCGCACCGGCAAAAGCACGCGGACATGATCGCCTACGTGCTGGAAGTCGCGAATGAGTATGAACGGAACGGCTGCAGCGAGCAGCTGATTCAGCAGTTCGCCGGAAAATTGCTGGCATGGTTGATCAACCATGTCGCCGCGGAAGATCAGCGCATCGCCGCCTACGCCATCGAAAAGGGGGTGGCCGCCGATGTCTTATAAACTGTACGAGCCGTTCCTGGAAGCAACGCGTAATGTATTCCGGCTGATGCTGGACATCTCCGACGTCTCGGACAACCCCACGGACAGCTTTGTATGCGACGACGCGCTGGATGTCTCCATCGGCGTCGTGGGCGATCTTACAGGCGAAGTGATCTACCATTTCCCGAGCGCAACCTCGCTCAACATGGTCGCCATCATGAGCGGCATGAAAATGGAAAGCGTGGACGACTTCGTCACCTCCGCAATCTCCGAAATCGCCAACATCATCAGCGGCAACGTGCTGACACTGCTGTCGAAGGATGATCTAAAGTGTGACATCCTGCCGCCGCGCCTCTTGAAGCCCGACGACAGCGCAAACTTCGCGCTTCAGTCGGCGAGTTGCATCACCACCTCCATCGGGGATGTGTGCCTGGACATCCGCCTAGACCCCGCGAATTAGCCGTACGGCGGTTTGACGTGAAACGAAAATACCCGGCGCTTTTAATGAACTGCACCCCTAAAGATAGACAGTATGGTATACTGCAAATAACTTTGGGGGTGTTTTCATGCCAAAAGGGGTGCCAAACAAGAAGTATACGGCAGAGTTCAAGCAGCACGTAATAGAAACGATGCGAGAAAAAGGAATGAGTTACAGTGAGACGGCACGGGTATTTGAAGTAAACTGCCATCGGCGAATACAGGAATGGGAGCGGATTTACCTGACCGAGGGGCCGGAAGGATTTCAGATAGAGCGACGAGGCCGGGGCAGCAAGGGGCGTCCGGCGAAGCTGGCCAAGGAAGTAGAAGAAGACCTGATCGCGGAAGTACAGCGGCTTCGGGCGGAGAATGCGTACCTAAAAAACTTGCAAGCCTTGGTTTTGGAAGACGAGCGACGCCAGCACAAAAAACGCTGGTGATTCAGAAACTAAGGCGAACCTTCCCGTTGGCGTTGTTGCTTTCCATCGCTCAACTTCCCCGAGCGACCTTCTACTACCATGTGAAGCACCAAGCGGAGCCGGACAAATACAGCAGGGCAAAGGAAGAAATTGCAGCCATTTACCATGAGAACAAAGGAAGATATGGCTATCGCCGAATTACTATAGACCTTCGCTGCCGGGGCCTTACTCTCAACCATAAGACAGTGCAGCGGCTGATGAAGGAATTGGGGCCTATATGCCGGGTGCGGATGAAGAAGTACAAATCCTACAAGGGAGAGGTTGGCAAAATCGCGCCTGATCTCTTGCAGAGAGACTTTGAAGCGGCGAAACCGAACCGGAAGTGGGTGACGGATGTCACGGAGTTCAGTCTGTTCGGGCAAAAGCTCTATCTGTCGCCGATCCTCGATCTGTGCAGCCGGGATGTTGTGAGCTACACTCTTTCGGACAAACCCGTGCTCTCCATGGTGACAAGGATGTTGGAAAAGGCGTTTGTGCAGATTCCGGATGGCACTGACCTGATTCTTCACTCCGACCAGGGCTGGCAGTACCAGCATAGGAAATACCAACGGATGCTGAAGGGCAAGGGCATCCGGCAGAGCATGAGCCGCAAGGGGAACTGCCTGGATAATGCCGTGATTGAGAACTTCTTCGGCCTGCTCAAAAGCGAGCTTCTGTATTTGCAGGACTTTCAGTCCATGGAACACTTCAAGGCCGTACTCGTGGACTATCTGGACTATTACAACACCCGCCGCAGAAAGGCAAAGCTAAAGGGCCTGACGCCTGCCATTCACAGACTTCATGCCCTCTCTGCTGCTTAACTAAAACTTTGTCTAACTCTTTGGGGTCAATTCATAAGCGCCGGGTATTTTTTGAATGCTTCGTTCGCCGTTACAGCTTCAGATCGCGCCGTCCAAAGCGGGCGTAGGCGACGCCCGTCAGAAGCGCGGTCAAGGCCAGACTGAGCGCCACGCTCCCGGGGGCGAGCCCCTCGCCCTTCCCCACGATGCGCCGGGCGTCGAAGTATTCGAAGGGCGTCAGCGCCTTCAGCGCGCCCAACCTGCCGCCAACGTCGATGGCGATGGACAGAAGGTATGCGGACATCATTGCGCCGGTGGCGATGCCCGCCGCGGCCTTGGGCCGCGCCATGACCGCCGCCGAGGCCACGCCCAGCGACAGAAAGACCATCTGGATCAGGAAAAGTCCCGCCATCAGGCGCGCGAGCGCCGCGCCCATGTCCTCCCCGCCGCCAAAGACGCCAAGCATCGCCACCGACGCGGCCCAGACCGCAAGGTTGAAAACCAGCGTCGACGTGAGCGCCGACAGGCACTTCGCCGTCAGAATTCTGAGGCGCGACGCGGGTTTGGCGTAGAGAAATTCACTCACCCCATCCCGTTCCTCCCGGGAGATGATCACCGCCCCCAGCATCGACGCATGCACCGCCGCCATCAGCATCAGGAATGGGTAGACCATGCCGTAAAAGCCGCTGATCTTTGTGAAGTCCAGATACCCCACGCCGAACATGTCCTGAAGCGGCTGGGGCAACTGGTTCAGGATGTTGAGCGAGGCGGGGTCCATGCTGAACGCCGAGTACTTCTGCATCGACGCGGCGATGAAGAGCAGTATGCCCAGACACCAGAAGAGCACGGGTTTGAGCCCCGCGCGGGTTTCCCGCAAATAAACGTTCATGGGCTCCCCTCCCTCACGCGGCGCGTTCGTCCCGGCGGATAAATACCCCAAAGCCCAGCGCGACGAACGCGGCGGTCACCAGCGCCCCCGCCGCGGAAAATGAGGGCCTGTAAGACGACGTCGTCAAGATGTAATACGGCTCAAAGTACTTGAAGGGCGAAAGGTAGTAGAGCATCTGCCGTTCCAGCATCGCCGCCACCGCGCCCAGCGCGAAGAAGGCGAACACGGTACCCAGCGCCAGGGGCAGCACCGAGCGGATTCTGGGGCGGACGGCGGCCACGGCGAAGCCCATCGAAAGAAACATCGTCTGGACGAAGAAGAACGTAAGCGACATCATAAGAAACGTGCGGTGATTGAACGGGGCGGAGGACGCCGCATTCGCGAGAACGGAAGCCAGCGCGACATAGACCGCGCTGGTCAGCGCGACGCAGCTGAACGCTGCCAGGAGCTTCGCCGCCGCGATGCGGCCGCGGGAGACCGGCTTGGTCAGGAGGAAATCCGCGGTCTTTCCGGTCGCCTCCTTCGCCATCACGTTCAGCCCCAGCGCCATCGCCTGCACCGCGCCCACCAGCGTCAGGAACGTGACGATGAAGGCGTAAAAGCCGGTGACGCTGCCGATCTGATCCACGTACAGCCCGAAGGCCAGCTGGATTATCAATGGATAGTTTTTGAGCGCGTCGCCGATGTCGGCGGCGTTTTGCGCGAAGGCCGGATACACGGAAAACATGAACAGTGTGCCGGCGGCGAGCGCCAGAATCCAGATGACCGTGTTCCCGGCAAAGGCCTTCATTTCATGCCGATAGATGTTCACCCGGCGCCCTCCTTACTGATAATAGTGCAGGAAGATTTCTTCCAGGTCGGGTTCGGCGATGGTCACGTTGCTCAGCTCCAGCGACACGAGCCGTCCCAACAGCGCGTTCACATTGCCACGGTAGATGAAGCTGGCGGTGTTCCCGCGGATTTCGAGGTTCGCCATCCCGTCGAGTTGCAGCACGGCCGCGTCCAAAGATCCCTTCGCCTCCAGCGATACCTTTTTATAGCTGCTGTCCCGCAGCGCCCCCACGGCGTCCTCCTGGATAATGCGTCCGTCCTTGATGATCGCCACGCGGCTGCACAGCTTCTGCACCTCGCTGAGCACATGGCTGGAGAACAGCACCGTGGCGCCCTTCCGGTTCTCCTCCCGCAGGATTTCAAAAAATCGCTGCTGCATCAGCGGGTCAAGCCCGGCGCTGGGCTCGTCCAGAATGATCAGCCTGGGGCTATGGAGCAGCGCCTGCGCAATACCCACCTTTTTTCGGTTGCCAAAGGAAAGGTCGTCGATCTTCTTTTTCAGGTCCAAATCCAGCGCGCCGGTCAGCGCCTTAATCCGCTCCGAGCAGTCCCTTTTATAGAAGCTGGCGGCATAGCGGAGCAGTTCGCCCACCCGCATGCCGTCATAATAGTTCACCTCGCTGGGGAGGTACCCCACGTCCATGGCGATCTCCGGCGCGGCGGCAATCGCATCCTTGCCGAAGATCGCCGCGCTGCCGGATGTAGGCCGGATCAGTGCCAGCAGCGTGCGGATGGTGGTGGACTTGCCCGCGCCGTTGGGCCCGATGAAGCCGAAGAACTCGCCCTGCGACACGCTGAAGCTCACATCCTCGATGCCGCGGGCGCTTCCATAGTACTTCCGGAGATGCCTGACTTCCACGACATCCATAAAACGCGCTCCTTTGCGATGATTCCGCAACTGCATTGTAATCTACTCAGCCGCTCCGGTCAATGCCTTGACAAAAAAAGGCCCGGGCGAGCCGGGCCAAAGGCGTATGCGTTTAATGTCCCTGCTCCCCGGAGCGTTCGGAGTAATGGTGCGCCTGTTCGAGGATCATGCTCTTGACCTTCATGAGGCGGATCTGGGTCCCGCGCTCATTCTCGTCCAGCTTCATCGCAATGTAGCGGATGTTCTGACGCATTTCCGGGATCAGCACGTATTCCAGCGCGTTGACGCGGCGTCGGGTCTTTTCAATTTCCAGCGCCAGCAGCTGGCAGCTCTTTTCGACCTCGGCAAGGCGCAGCATATCCTGAAATACGCCGGCAAGGCTTGTTACCGCGTCGTCCAGGTCGCCGGATGTAAAGCCAAGGCCATAGGCGTACAGCGCCGAACCATCCGCGCTGCGGAACCTTACGGAAAACTCCGGTACGTCCACGCTCATCACGTTCTTCACGCCGACCGCGATCTCGACCTCCTGCGCGGGCGCCAGGAGCGCGGTATCCACCAGCTGCGGCGGCGTCATGGCCCGGGTCAGCGCGAAGTCGGCGGCGGAAGCCTGAAGGCCTTCCTCCACCCGCGCGCGAAGCGACCGGTTCTCCCGCGCCAGATCCAGGAACCGGCGCATCAGCTCGTCCCGCTTGTCCTTGAGCAGCTTGTGGCCGCGCAGCGCGGTGGCGAGCTTGCGCTTGAGCCGGGTCAGCTCCATCCTGGTCGGGTTGATCTGTCCCTTTTGCATGCTGCGCCTCCCGGTCAGGTTCCGTAGTACTCGTCAAGGAACTGATCCTTGATGCGCTTGAGTTCACCGCGGGGCAGCATGCGCAGAAGGCTCCACCCGAGCTCCAGCGTCTCTTCGATGCTGCGGTCGGACAGATAGCCCTGGTTTACGTACTGGCGCTCGAACTCGTCGGCGAATTTGGCGTAGACTAGGTCGATGTCCGTCAGCGCGGCCTCGCCCAGCACCGCCATCAGTTCTTTGGCGTTCTTGCCGCGGGAATAAGCGGCGAAGAGCTGATTCATGGTATTGGCGTGGTCGGCGCGCGTCTTGCCCGCGCCGATGCCCTTGTCTTTGAGGCGCGAAAGGCTGGGCAGCACGTCGATGGGCGGCTGAATGCCCCGGCGGTACAAGTCTCGGGACAGAATAATCTGCCCTTCGGTGATGTAGCCGGTGAGGTCGGGGATGGGGTGCGTCTTGTCGTCCTCAGGCATGGTGAGGATCGGGATCATCGTGATCGAGCCTTGCCGGCCCTTGAGGCGGCCCGCGCGCTCATAGAGACTGGCCAGGTCCGTATACATATAGCCGGGGTAGCCGCGGCGTCCGGGCACTTCCTTGCGGGCGGCGGAGACTTCGCGCAGCGCGTCGGCATAGTTGGTGATGTCGGTCATGATGACCAGCACGTGCATGCCCTTGTCAAAGGCCAGGTATTCCGCGGCGGTCAGGCCCATGCGCGGCGTGGCGATGCGCTCGATGGCCGGGTCATTGGCCAGGTTCACGAACATAACCGTGCGGCTGATGGCGCCGGACTCGCGGAAGGACTGGATAAAGAAGTTGGATTCTTCAAATGTGATGCCCATGGCCACGAACACCACGGCGAAGGGTTCGCTCGTGCCGCGCACCTTGGCCTGGCGCGCAATCTGGGCGGCCAGGTTCGCGTGGGGCAGGCCCGACATGGAGAAGATCGGCAATTTCTGGCCGCGCACCAGCGTGTTCAGGCCGTCGATGGCCGAAACGCCGGTCTCAATGAACTCCTGCGGGTAATTGCGGGACGCCGGGTTCATCGGCAGGCCGTTGATATCCCGCCGAAACTCGGGCAGGATCTCCGGGCCGCCGTCGATGGGCCGCCCGAGGCCGTCGAACACGCGGGAGAGCATGTCCTCCGAAACGCCCAGCTCCATGCTGCGTCCGGAAAAGCGCACCTTGCTGTCCGCAAGGCTGATGCCGGCAGAGCTCTCAAACAGCTGAACCAGCGCGCTCGTGCCGTTGATTTCCAGCACCTTGCAGCGGCGCACTTCGCCGGAGGCGGTTTCGATCTCGCCCAGCTCATCGTAGGCAACGCCAGTCACGCCCTCGACCATCATCAGCGGGCCCGCAACCTCCTGAATCGTGCGGTACTCTCTGGGCATTACGAATCCCTCTCTTCCAGCGCCACGATCAGCGCGGCGATTTCAGCGTCCAACTGGCGCTCGATTTCCTCGTGGCCCCTGGCGACATCATCGCTCGGCAGATACTTGAAGCGTCCGATGGCCTCGCGAGCCGGCAGGCGCACCAGTTCGCCGATGGCGACGCCCTTTTCGAGGGCCGCGCGGCACGCGTCGTAGTACATCAGAACCAGCGTCAGCATGGCGTACTGCTTTTCCAGCGGGGAGTACGTATCCACCTCGTGGAAGGCGTCCTGGTGCAAAAAGTCTTCGCGGATGGAGCGGGCAGCCTCCAGCTTCAGCCGGTCCGCCGGGGACAGCGCGTCCATACCCACCAGCTGCACGATCTCCTGCAGCTCGCTCTCCTCGTGGAGCAGCAGCATGATGCGCTCGCGCATGGCCGTCCAATCGCCGCGCACGTTGCGGTCGTACCAGCCGCTCATGCTGTCAAAGTAGAGCGAATAGCTGGTCAGCCAGTTGATGGCCGGAAAGTGGCGCGCGTAGGCCAGCTGCGCGTCGAGGCTCCAGAACACCTTGACAATGCGCAGCGTCGCCTGGCTGACGGGCTCGGAGATGTCGCCGCCGGCGGGAGAAACCGCGCCGATGACGCTGAGCGCGCCCTCGCGGCCGTCCGACCCCAGCGCCACCACCCGCCCTGCGCGCTCGTAAAACTGCGCCAGGCGGCTGCCGAGGTAGGCGGGGTAGCCTTCCTCGCCGGGCATTTCCTCCAGGCGGCCGCTCATTTCGCGCAGCGCCTCGGCCCAGCGGGAGGTGGAGTCGGCCATCAGCGCGACGGAATAGCCCATGTCGCGGAAGTACTCCGCGATGGTGATGCCGGTGTAGATGGAGGCCTCGCGGGCCGCCACGGGCATGTCGGAGGTGTTGGCGATCAGCACCGTGCGCTCCATGAGGCTCCGGCCGGACTTCGGATCCTTCAGCTCCGGAAACTCGTTCAGAACGTCGGTCATCTCGTTGCCGCGCTCGCCGCAGCCGATGTAGACCACGATGTCCACGTCCGACCACTTGGCCAGCTGGTGCTGAACCACCGTCTTGCCGGAGCCGAAGGGCCCGGGCACGGCGGCGGTGCCGCCCTTGGCCAGCGGGAACAGCGCGTCGATGACGCGCTGGCCGGTGACCAGCGGCACATCCGGGCTGAGCTTTTTCACGTAGGGGCGGCCTTTTCGCACCGGCCATCGCTGCATCAGCGTCAGCGGCTCAATGTCGCCCGACGCCGTTTCCAGCTCCGCCACGGTCTCCATCACGGTGAAGTCGCCCGCCAGCGCGGAGCGCACCACGCCCCCCTTCCCCGGCGGCACCATGATCTTGTGCAAGACCACCGGGGTCTCCTGGACGGTCCCCAGCACGTCGCCCCCGGACACGCGGTCGCCGGGCTTCACGACGGGGATGAAGCGCCACTTTTTCTCCCGGTTCAGGCTGGGGACTTCCACGCCCCTGGCCAACCGGTCGCCGGAGAGGGCGCGGATGGCGTCCAGCGGGCGTTGGATGCCGTCGTAAATGCTCTCGATGAGGCCGGGGCCCAGTTCGACGCTCATGGGGCTGCCGGTGGACTCCACCGGCTCGCCGGGCGTGAGGCCGCTGGTCTCCTCATAGACCTGAATGGACGCGCGGCTGCCGCGCATTTCGATGATCTCGCCGATCAGCCGGCTCTCCGAAACGCGAACCACGTCGAACATATTTGCGAAGCGCATGCCGTCCGCGACGACAAGCGGGCCGGCAATTTTGACGATCGTGCCATTGTTCATCATGCATTATCCCTTTCCAAGGCGAGACGGCTGTCTCCCTTCACGGATTGCCGGACAGGATGTCGGAACCAACCGCCTGCTCCACGAATTTTTTGATCTGCGCCATGCCCAGACCGGTGTTGCCCGTGGCGCCCGGGATCGGGATGATCGCGGGCAGCTGCCTGTCGCGGTAGAAGTCGATCTCTTCCTTCAGTGCTGCGCAAAGCGCCTCGGTAACGTAGACGATGGCGTAACCGCCCTCCGCCAGCGTCCGCAGCTGGCGCCCCGCCCGGGCGAGATCCGTCACCGGATAGATGTCCAGCCCGATCGCCGCGAAGCCGTAGATGCTGTCCCGGTCGCCCATCACAGCCGCTCTATACATACAGCGCCCTCAGCCTTTCCTGGACAAGATCGTTTTTCATGTTGTTGAGCTTCGCGGCCAGGATCAGCCGCGCGGCGTCGATTTCGCGCTCACGGCCGATCAGGTAGGCGGCAATGGGCTCAATGCCGTCGTAGGCGTAGCGCAGCGGCCTGAGCGCTTCCATCAGGTAGTCGTCAAACCAGCGCTCGAGCGCGGCCGTGCCGTGCCGAAGCGCCTCGGCCGCGCCGGCGTACTCGGTACCTTCCAGCGCGTCCCGAACCGCCTCGGGCCCACTCAGCGCAGCGGCGACCATAGCTTTGCGATCAAGGGTGCCCGCCTCGGGAATCGCGATCATGAGCGCGTCCCGGCCGATGCCCATACGGGCGGCGCGTACTGCGATCCGCGCGATCGCCGCGTCCACGGTCACCCGCGCATAGAGGCGCAGCATCGGACTGGGCGAACGCTTGCCCAAACGGTCGATGGCCATAAGCTGCGCCGCGTCCAGCACGAAGTCGGCGGCCTGACCGCTTCCGGTATGCATCAGCGCTTCGGAAGCCCGCCGGACGGCCTCCGCCATTTCGGGGGGCAGCGTCGCCTCGTCACGGGAGGCAACCGCCCGCCAAATCGTCTCCGCGGGAATGGTGCCGTTTGAGAGCAGGTAGCGCGGCGCGTCCTCCTCCGGGTGATTGGCGTAGCGCAGTTTGACCACGGCCTTGAGGTTGTGGTAGTCCGCACCCACGCGCAAAATGTCAAAGGGCGAAGCGTCCTTAAGCAACTCCGTTACCAGCGCCCAGGCGCGCGCCCGCTCGAAAGCCAGCATCGCGTCCACGTCGCCTTCCTGGAGATCAGAGGAACCCCAGCCCTTGTCTCGAAGTATACGAAGCGCCTCGCCGACGGTTTTCGCGGCGAGGAGCCGCTCGAGATCCGCGCGATCCAGCATGTTCTGCTCTTGGTTGTGCACGCGGGTCACCGCGTAGATGTAATCGGACAAACAGCCTGCCTCCTTCGCGCTCCGCAGAAAGTCAGCCAAACAGCGCCTCGCGCGCCTCGTCGAGAACCTTTTCGCGGTTCACGTCAAAGATCGCCGAAAGCGAGCAGTTCTGCTCGATGTCGCCGTACTGGAGGATGAACCCGCCGTCGATGGGCCGCGCCTGGGACGAGATGTCCAGCGCGGCGCCCTCCGGCAGGGCCGCGTTCAGCGCCTGATGGAAGCCTTCCGGCAGGCGCCCGAGATCCCGCTTGGACAGGTACATGACGCCCGTCCCAGCCTCCGCGTTTTGTTTGGCGAGCCGCATCAAAAGCGCGAAGTACTCCGCTTCGGGCAGCGCCGAAAGCGCCTCCCGGGCCACGCGCACCGTCTGATCCAGAAGCTGCTGCTTCTGGGCGAGCAGCGCGCGACGCCTCTCCATGTCGGCGGCGGCGGCGGCACGGGCGCGAACGGCCTCGGCCTTCTGCCGGCCTGCCTCGACGATCTTTTCGCAATCGCCTTCGGTCGCGGCCCTGGCCTCGGCCAGGGTACGCCCGGCTTCCTGCCGGGCCTGTTCCAAAACCTGACGCGCCTCAGCGCCGGCTTCGTCCAGGATTGTCTTGGTGATGGTTTCAAGGCCGGACATGAAGAGCCCTCCTCAGATGGGCAGATTTGCGACGTTCATCACGGCCAGAAGGCTGATCAGCAGCGCCAGAATCGCGTAGGTCTCCACCATGGCGGGGAACAGAAGCGATTTGCCGAACTGATCCGGGCGCTTGGAAACCAGGTTGATGCTGGCGATGGATGCCTTGCCCTGATAGATGGCCGACCACCAGCCGACAAACGCCATCGGCAGGCAGGCCGCGAAGAAACTGAGCCCCTTGGCCATCGACATGGCGGACGACCCGCCCAGAAGGCCCGTCGACAGCATGGTCACGAAGGCAATCAAAAGGCCGTAGATGCCCTGCGTACCCGGAAGAAGCTGCAGAAGCAGCACTTTGGAGAATTTCGCGGGATCGTCGGTCACCACGCCGGCAGCCGCCTGGCCCGCAGAACTGACGCCCACCGCCGAACCAATTCCCGGCATCAGCGCCGCCAGCGCCATTCCGGTCACCGCAAAGAAAATTCCAAGATCCATCCTCAAGTCTCCTCCTCAATCTTGTAATATTTCGTATGTACGCCGAAGGGGCTGAATTTCCGACCGTTGCCTTCGTAGAATTTCCCGAAAAATTCCACGTATTCCAGGCGGTTGGAGTGTACGTAGGCGCCCAGGAGATTGATGCCCATGTTCATCGCCTGGCCCACCAGGAACACCAGAATGAACACGATCGCGCCGAAGACGCCCTTGCCCGCCATCGATCCCAGCGAATTGAACACCGACGCGATGACGCCTGTGGCAAGACCCAGCGCCAACAGCCGCGAATACGACAGAATGTCGCCCAGCCAACCGGCAGCCACGTTGTACGCCGCGTACAGCCCTTTCAGAATCCGCTTGACCCAGCTTTTGCTCTCCCGCCCACCCGTCAGAATGATGCCCACAAGGCACGCGCCCGAGAGCAGCATCGACGCCTGGCCTACCCAACCGGGCAGCGCGATGGAAAAGCCCGCCATGTCCCGGAACATCGAACTGCCCATCAGAACGACCAGAAGGCCGAAAAGCATGAAGACCGGATAGCCGCAATCGTAGAGAATGTCGACATACTGTCCGTGGGCGGCCAGATTTCTTGCCTTCATGACGTAACCCGTCACCAGGTGCACGACGCCGATGCCCAGGCAGAACATGAGCAGCCGCATCGGCTGTTCCAGCGGCATGAACCACAGCGGCGGGATTGAAACCTGATGCCCGAAGAATGTCTTTGAGATGACATCCAGCGCGTCACCGAAGTAGCTGGAGAACATTACACCCCAAAAAACGGTGGATACGCCGCACCAGAAGTACATGCGCAGCGTGCGTCGCCAGGATTCCTCCATTCGGGGATACATAAACGGCAAAAGTCCGCACACGAGCACCATAATCAGCCCGTATCCGGCGTCCGACAGCATCATGCCGAACATCACGTAGTAGAAGATGCTCATCACCGGCGAGGGGTCAATCTCCGTACGGGACGGCATGGAATAGCTCTCAAGCACCGACTGGGTAGCCTCGGCGTAGGGCGGGTTTTTAAGTCGAACCGGCGCATCATCGCCTGCGAGGGAGAACTCCACGCTCACGTCGAACCGCTGTTTCAGCCGCTTCTGAAGCGTCTCTTCGTCCTCCCGGGCCACGTAACCCGTCAGCACCAGCGCGTGCTTCGACTGGCCCAGGCATTCCAGCACGCCGTACTTTTCCGCGCGCATGGACATATAGTCTTCCAGCATGCGCAGCTCTTCGCGCAGCGGCTCGAAACCCTTGATCTCCGCGACAGAGGCGTCGATGCGGGCCTGAGCGTCCCGCTTTTTCTCCTCAAGGCGCCTCATCGCATCGGCGGGAACGCGGCTCGTGGCGCTGGCGGGACGCGTAAAGCCCAGCGCGTTCAGCGCTTCCTCGACGCCCGGCGCATCGCGCTTCAGCGCCAGCACGTAGAAGCTGGTCATCTCCTTGGAGGCGCGGATGATCTCCACATGGGCCGGCCCCATCGCAGGCACGGCCCGGGCCATGCCGGCAAGGAGCGCCTCCTCTGAGAATTCGCCCTGCACCGAACCGACCCACGCGCTCACGCGGCCCGTCCCGGAATACGAAAGCGGAACCGGCAGGTTCATCCAGGGAACCAGCGCCTCTTCGGAGCCCTCAATCTTCAGGATATCGGCTTTCGCCTGGGCGATTTCCCGCTCCAGCGCGTTCAGCCGTTCCGCGGCGCTCATCCGGTCGTTGCGCCGCCCCGCAAACGCCTCGCTCTCTGATACCGACAGCGCCTTCCGCCCGTTCAAAAAGCTCAAAGGCGATGAGGGTGCCGGACAATAGCGGTTCAGGATCTCCAGCGCGGAAGCAGCCGTTCGGGCATTTTTTTCAAACAGCGCGCGGGAAGAAGCGGTGTCCATCGAGGCGAACCGGTCGTCCGGCTCCACCCTGGACAGCTCCACGCTCCCCTGTCGCTGCAAGAATTCAAGCAGCTGTTTTCTGTCTTTTTTCAGCGCGCAGACACAGATTCTGTCCATCTGCATGACTGCCATTGCCTGCGATCGCTCCTTTCGGAATCTTGCCTGTCAGCGCCCGCCAATCAGGCGCAGGATGCGCTCAACGGCCACGGACTGCCTTGACTCGGCCTGTGCCCTGAGCGCGGACATTTCTTTCTCCAGGGCCTTGCGCGCTTCCTCGCCAGCACGCTCCGCCTGCTGGCCCGCCACCTCGAGCATCGAGGCGACGATGTTTTCCGCGGCCAGCCGGGCGGATCGGTCGTCCTCCGCCGCCTGCCGCGCTGCGTCCTCCCGGATGCGCACCGCTTCCTTGTAGGCGCGGCTTATTACATCGTCGGCGTTCTGTTCCGCCTTCCGGATTTCTTCAATCGCGCCGGACTGCATGCGCTCACCCCTTTACCATCAGCTTCGCGCCGCCGCCAATAGCAGCTGCAACAGTGGAGATTATAGCATAGAATTCA
The DNA here is from genome assembly GCA_023421395.1 of Bacillota bacterium. Classification (GTDB taxonomy): domain Bacteria; phylum Bacillota; class Clostridia; order Christensenellales; family Aristaeellaceae; genus JAEZHK01. The sequence continues at coordinate 67,834 of JAEZTL010000005.1, forward strand.
CGGCTTGCACAGGGTATAAAACGGATTTTGACAAATCCCGGCGCGTCCGCGTCGTTTTTTTTGAAAAAACCGCAAATCGTGCAAAAACGCGCGCGCCCGCCCTGCTTAGAGCAGTTTTCCAGCCAACGCCTCCCGGTAGTCCTGATAGTTTCGCGCGAGAAGCGCCGGAGTATCCAGCCCATAGGGGCACTTGGCGGCGCACTGCCCGCAATGGACGCAATCCGGCACCTTTTCCATGATCCGAACGCCCTCTTCGGAGAGCAGCATTTCGGACGGGGCGCGGCGCAAAAGCAGCGAGGCCCGCGCGCAGGTGTTGATCTGGATTCCCTGCGGGCATGGCATACAATAGCCGCAGCCGCGGCAGAACTCGCCCGAAAGCGCGGCGCGGTCGTCGCCGATCTTCTCGCGCATTTCTCCGGTCAGGCGCGGCGGCGCGGCAATGTAGGACAGAAATTCCTCCAGTTCCCGCTCCCGCTGCACGCCCCAGATGGGCACGACCCCCTTGTGTTCCATGATCCACGCGCACGCGGCGGCCGAATTCGTGATCAGCCCGCCGGAGAGCGCTTTCATCGCCACAAAACCCATGCCCGCCCGGAGGCAGTCTTCCGCCAGGCGCGTCTCCTCGGGCGTGCTCAGGTAACTGAAGGGAAACTGCAGCGCGTCGTACAGGCCGGATTGCACCGCCTCCCGCGCCACCTGCAGACGGTGGTTCGTGATGCCGATGAAGCGGATCTTCCCCTGTCGCTTTGCCTCCAGCATCGCCTCGTACAGCCCGCTGCCGTCGCCCGGTCTGGGGCAAGCGGGCGGGTTGTGGAACTGATACAGGTCGATATGGTCTGTCCGGAGTGCGCGCAGGCTGGCATCCAGGTCCGCGCGGAACTGATCAGGGGTCTTCGCCGGGGTCTTTGTGGCGAGCACAATCCCATTCCACGATCCGGAGAAGGCCGCGCCCAGCTTTTCCTCGCTGTCGGTATAGCTCCGTGCGGTGTCGAAAAAGTCCATGCCCCCGTCTCGCGCCCTTCGCAGGAGCCGGACGGCGTCCGCCTGCGAAATTCGCTGGATCGGCAGCGCGCCAAAGCCGTTTCGCTCCACCCGCAGCCCGGTTCTGCCGAATTCAGTTCGCGCCATGCTCATTTCCCCCTGATTTTTCACAGCTTGAGTTCAAAGTAATCCATGGTGGATGTGGTCTCAAATCCGCAGGACCGGTACAGGCCCAGCGCGTTTTCGTTGCCGGTGGCCACCTGCAGCATGACGTCCCGCGCGCCCGCCGCCTTGAGCCTAAGGACGCCCTCCGTGAGGATCGCGCGGCCCAGACCGCGGCCTCGCTTCTCCGGCAGCACACCAAGGCCGTAGATGCCGCCCAGTCCGTCGATCAGCTGCAGATGCACCTTTCCAACGGTTTCGCCCAGCGATTCCGCCAGATAGATGGTCATGCCGCGCTTCTCTTCCTCCTCGGGCAGCGGCATCTTCGCGTCCGCGTCGCCGTCCCCCCGCTCCTCACCGAAGTAGAGCACATTCTGACGGGCGATCTCCGGCGCGTCCGCATTGACCGCCTTGCGCAGCGATATTTCAGGCGCCGCGCGGGCCGAGGGTGCGTTCCTCAGGTACATCTCGTACTCCGAATGGTGGTATGCCGCCCCCGTCTTTTCGATGAATCGCTGGCCTGAAACGCTGATCCGGTCCGCCAAAAGAAGCGCGCGCCGAAAGCCCCGGCGGCGAAGTTCCGTCAGCGCCAGGTGATGTAGCGCGGTGAACACGCCCCGGCCGCGGAAGTCCGGCCGCACCATCCCCATCAGTTCCGGCGTGGAACCTTCGCCGAAGCAGCCGACGCCGAGATACCCGACGAGGCGGTCCGCGTCGAAGGCCATCAGTTCGTCAAATAGGAGTTCGCCGCCCTGAGCACCCGCGCCAAGCTTGTAGTCCAGTTCCAGCTTGAGATGCGTATTGTCCGCCCGGAGGCAGGCCGCCTCCAGATCGCGGACCCTTTCCGCGTCGCCGCGCGTCAGCGCACCCGTCATTTTGATCGAAAGATTTTCAAACGCCACGCCCTCATCCTCCTCCGCCACGCCATTCTTCATTATACCACAAACGGGTCCCTTCCACAAACCGCCGTTTGCCGTCGGTTTTCATGTTAAAAAATCGAGTTTTGCATTTATGTGTTGGAATTCTTGATCATGTGGGCTTACAATAGAATCAGCCCCATAACGAACTGAGGAGGAATATATTCCATGAAGAAGCTCCTTGCCATGCTGCTGGCGGTCATGCTGATTGCCGGCTGCACCTCCGCGATGGCCGAGGCCGTCAAGTTGGACAAGCTGACCCTCGAATTCGTGCCCTCCAAGGACGCGGACGTCATCATCACCGGCACGAAGAACCTTCCTGATCTTCTGAAGGCCGCGCTGCTCGAGCAGGGCTACGACGTGGGCGAGATCGACATCACCGTGGGTACCTCCTATGAAGCGACGGGCGAAGCCATGGCTGCCGGCACCATCGACATCGGCTGGCTGCCGGGCGGCACCTACGCGCTCTACAGCGACGAAGTGGACGTCATCCTGACCGCCACCCGCGCCGGCCTCTCCAACGATTCCACCGATCCCGTGACCTGGAACGGCGACGCCAACAAGACCATGCCCACCGACGAGCAGGTTACCTTCTACCGCTCGCTGATCTACGCCACGCCTTCCGCCTACGGCAAGGAACTGGCCGCCAAGGTCAACGCCGGAGAAACCCTCACCTGGGATGACCTCAGCAAGGCCAACTGGGCGGTGCTGAAGACCTCCTCCTCCGCGGGCTACATCTACCCCACCATGTGGCTGATGGACAACTACGAAGGCAAGAAGATTACCGACCTTGCCAACGTCGTGACCCTCAGCGGCTACGGCGAGAGCTTCGCGCAGGCCGCCGCCGAATCCGTGGACATCATCGTGTGCTACGCCGACGGCCGCCGCGACTATGAGGCCGCCTGGACGCTGCCCGCCGACCAGCAGGACGCCACCGGCAAGGCCGGCATGGGCCGCAGCGACTCTATCTGGAACGAGCTGAACGTCATCGGCGTGACCAACGGCATCTACAACGATACCGTGTCCATCACCAAGGCCGTTCCCGAAGTCTACAATCCCGAGTTCATCAAGGCCATGCAAAACGCGCTGATCAACGTGATCTCGACGGACGAGGGCAAGGAGATCTTCTCCGTGTACAGCCACACCGGCTATGCCATCGCCACCGACGCGGACTATGACGGCGCCCGCAAGGCGCTGGAAGCCGTCCAATAATCGGACCGCAAATGGGTTCCGCCCGGGCGGGGCCCGCGTAGCCCGGGGGC
>JAEZTL010000015.1 GCA_023421395.1 Bacillota bacterium
TGCCATCCAACCAGAGTCCCCGTAACCGGGGCAGCTTCGTGAGTTCGCTGATGTCGTGGATGTCATTGAAGGAGAGATTCAGGAGCTCCAGGTTCACAAAAGTTCCCAGGCCGTCCAGACTCTTGATCTTGGCATCCTCCGGTACGCCCTGAGGGGCCTCGGCGTCCAACTCAGTCAAGGCGGCGGCGTCTTCCTGGGTAATCGGGCCCTCCGGCTTGCCCAGGGCCTCCCGTACCTTTTGTTCCAACACAGCGTCAGAAAAGACGATCCTCTCCCCTCCCTGGGCCAGGGCAGGCCAGGCCATCCCCAAGCATAGCAGACATGCAAGTACGAACCAAAGCGCTTTCTTCATTCGAGAGCTCCCTCCCTTGTTTCATTCTGCAAGCAATAGTACCATCATTTTCCGTTAGATAGGAATGCTGCCTGCATTCATGGACAACCCCGCAATCCACAGCGCTGGATTTTCCGCCGCACAGAGGGTGGGTGCATCATTGCACGATTACACGGGAGCCTTTGGGAAACGTGTACTTTTGCTCATTTTCTGCGGCGCTTTTCAACGATCCAGCCGCGCCCGATTTTCTCATGTGAGCCCGCCCGTGTATTCCTGCAAAAAGAGCGCAGGAAACCCGTATTTCAGGGCAAATTTGCAGGCAAACAAAAAGGCCCGCCGCAACCGGCGAGCTTATTTGCACCAACTAATGTCGGTATTGATGGCGTCCCCGGCGCGATTCGAACGCGCGGCCTTTCGCTTAGGAGGCGAACGCTCTATCCTGCTGAGCTACGGGGACATGCGAAGGCATGCGGTGCCAAGGAAGCACGCCATGGTATTATGCCACGTGACGGGGCGCTTGTCAAGCGACGGCGGGCAAATTCTGGCTTCGAGACGGCAGACAAAAGTGCGGCCCCTTTGGCGGCCGCGCGGAAGAACGGGATTTCTCACACTCCGGCGCGTTCATTCTGCATGACGGGCGGCTTCATAAAGAACTGGATCAGCCAGAACATGCCTGCGGCCAGCACAAAATCTCCCGCGCTGGCAATCCCGGGCACGACCCGGGTGATGGGAATGGTGTCGCCCAGAAACCACAGCGGCGCGTCCCAGCCCACCAGCACATACTCGATCAATTCGCCCGACTGCACGCGCTGGGCGAACTGCTCGAACACGGGGTTGTTGACCACCGGCGTGACCGGCATCCGAAAGCCGTTGGCAAAGATCACCAGCACGTTGAACAGCACACCCGCCGCAACCAGCCAGATGGGCCTAAGCCTACGGTTTACAAATACGAACACAAAGAGCAGCGCGTACTCCAAGATCACCGCGGGCACAAGCCATACCGCGTCCACAAACGACAGCGCCGCTTCGATGGCAAAGGCCGCCACAGGCAGCCAGACGCCACGGAGCGGATTCTCCAGGTAATTCCTCAACCGGCCGCCGCGCGCGTATCCCACCGCCACCGACAGCGCAATCATGTACACCAGGATCATGCTTTTTTCGCCAGCGCTCTGAGCAGCGCCTGCACGGCCGCCGGGTCAAACTGCTTGTCGCACTCCTCCAGCAGGATTTCGACGGCCCGCTCCTTGGGCATGCCTGTGCGGTAGGGCCGGTCGCTGGTCATGGCGTCGAAGGCGTCGGCAACGCCCAAAATCTTCGCGCCCTCGGAAATCTTGTCCGCCGTAAGGCCGTGGGGATAGCCCGTACCGTCAGGACGCTCGTGGTGCTGGCGAATGACCTGCACCACCTCGGGCGCGAGGCCCACCTGCTCGACGATCTTCACGCCGATCGTCGGGTGCTCCTGCATTTTGCGGCGCTCATCCGGCTCCAGCGGCCCGGGCTTGCGCAAAATGTAATCCTCGATTCCGATCTTGCCCACGTCGTGCAGCACAGCCGCTTCCCGTAGGGTGCTGATCTTCTTCTGGCTGAATCCCATTTCCCGGGCAATCATCTCGGCGTATTCGCACACGCGTTCGGAATGGCCCTGGGTATAGGTATCCTTGGCTTCCATCGTGGAGATAAAAGCGGAGATCAACCGGTCCTGCTGGCGCTTGGAATCCAGGTACAGCTGCCAAGCGTACCGGGCCAGAAGCAGCGGGAACAGCATGACCATCGCGATCCACGCACCCGACTCCAGCGACAGCATTTCCGCGATCAAGAGACCCAGCGGCATCGCCGCCAGTACGTTGAAAAGAAGCCCCTTCATCGTGTTCAGAATGTCCCTGCCGGTGATCTCGCCATTGAGCCAGAACATGCTCATCATGATCAGCCCGTTGATCATAAAAGCGGCCATCGAGAACACAAACATGGGCACCAGCACGATCGGGAACGCCATCATACCCGGCTGCCACGGGAACAGCTCGCTCAACTTGGCGGCCAGCGTGATCGCAATGATGATGGTGCAGGTATTGAAAATAAACTTCACCAACCCCGAAAGAGAGGCCGCGTTTTTGGGCTTGGTGATGATGTCATACAGATAAAGGATGACGTTGCTGATCAAAAGGATCGAGATGGCCGAATCCATCCCCCGCGTAAGATATACCGCGAGAATGGAAATGATGGTGACATCCAGAGCCTGGTTGGATCTCATGTAAATGGGCAAAGCGCCGCTGATTGTGCAAAGGAAGATCAGGCAGGTCAGCTCGAACGCGTCGTGCATAAGCCCGGCTTCCAGAATGTGGTTTGCGAATCGGGCAACGGAAAACGCTGCAAGGACGGCGCCCACCACGGATACCAAAAAAATATAGATCTTGGCCCTGCGGTTCATGTGACCTCTCTTTTCCTGCGATCTAAGCAGAGACCGATCGGAAAACAACCCCGGCCGTGCGCACCCTCATAATCCAGCGATTACTTCCAGGTGATGAAAGCACCAGCCGACAGCACAAACGATGCCAGGGCCATAAGGGCGGCGACGATCTTCGCCTTCTTCATGGATACAGCCTCCTTAAATAAGGCTGTGCCATTCCGCTAATAGGCACGCGATTTCACCATTCTCATGGTGAAACGTATCCGCTCCGCTGAAGATACCCGCGCCCGGCCGGGGTTGTAATCCGATCAGGAGATGCCGTCCTCTCCAGGAATTCGTCCAATCGAACGGTTCAGCGCGTCCAACGTCGCCTTGACGACGCCCGTCGCTTCGCTCGCGATAGACTCGGCTGCGCCAACCAGCAGGCTGCCATCGTGTTCGCCGTTGTACTCCACCAGGCAGATCACTACAGGATACGCCGAGATCTCGATGGTCTGCACTGCCACAAGCGTGTAGAGGTCGTCCATGCCCACGTAGTTGTGCACGGCAGAAATCGTCGCGTCCGCGATGGCGCGCAGGCGCAGTGCCGTGCTGTCGCGACAGCTGGCCGTGCCGGTATAGTCTTTTCCGTTGTTGGAAAGCGTTACGCGAACGTTATAACGCCCTTCCTCACCGGAAAACGACGTACCCTTGTAGCGCAGCCGCGCGTTGAGGACATCCTGGGGCTGGGTGCCGGCGAGCTCCGTCGGGTCGCCGGACAATTGGGCGATGCTGATAATCCGGTGGTCAACATCCAAACCAAAGGCCGCCATCAGCGCCGACTGAATGTCCCGTGCCATCTGCTTGGGGCTGCGGCTGCTGCTGGCCAGCACATGGATCTCGTTGATTTGGCCATCTCCGTTGGTGCGAATGCCGGCAGCAAACACGCCGGGTAACCGATTGAGCAATGCCCGGCATTCCTCCTGGGGGGTCGCAGGAACGTTCGACGGCTTCGTTGACACGCATCGCACCTTCTTATAGTGATATTGAAAACACCGTAACCACCAATCGGTATCATTATACCGTCTTTTGGGGAACAGCACAAGTAGCAAATATCCAAAAAAATGCCAAGTATATGGCTTGTTCGACAGAAAGAATCTTGTGTGAATCCGCTGAAAGGCCGTTTCCATGTAACCAAAACGGTTCCCGCGCGCGAGGCGTACCGGGTTTCGTCTTCAGGCGGCAAGGCGTGAGGCCGCACCGCATGCGGGCGAAAAATTCCCCGGCCGACCCTGCGGCTCTTTTTCAACCAAAAATCCTCGACGGGTTTTCATGCGAAAGAAAAAACCTTTTGTGCGGCCGAAATTATCCGGAATCTCCGGGCGGCGCGAGGCCTTGCGGCGCCGCTGCTTCTCTCAATGTGCGCGCTGGATATATAAACGATCAATGAGGCTTATCAACGCCAAAACCGGCCCCGGCGTCAGGCGCGCCGGGGCCGGTGGAATCCCTGTCGGGACGACAGCCTGAAGCCTATGGAAGATTACTCCCCGTCTTTGCCGTCTTCCTCGTCTTCTTCGTCTTCCTCGTCTTCTTCGTCCTCATCGTCCACGTAGAGCTCATTCTGCACGAACTCGATCAGGCGATCCATCAGCTCATCCTCGACCGGCAGGAACTCTTCCTCGTCTTCGCCGGAGGGGACGACCTTCATAATATAGGCGTCGGCCTCATCGCCGCACTCGCACTCTTCGTCGCAGCAGCAATCGCACTCGTCCGCTTCCGTCAAAACCGCGTATTCCTGGCCCTCATAGAAGAAATAATCGAGCACTTCCATGGTCTTCTCGTTGCCCTCGTCGTCGGAAAAGACGACCAGATCACGTTCTTCCTCCATGAAAATCACTCTCCTTCCGCTCCCTTTTTTCACGCCCCCGGCGCTCGGGATTATTATACCCAATGAACAGGAAAAAATCAACAGCCGGCTAAATTAGTTTTTGCGGATTCACACGTCCTTTACGGCTTTGTGCTGCCAATGTCTGGTTATAAGCGCACCCGGATGACAAGCGCCGCCCGGCTCCCGCCGGGCGGCGCATAAACGCCTTGACTACGCGTTCTCGGTGCCGTCAAACACGATGGCGACCTTGCCGCACCTGCCGCTGGCCATCAGCTGGTAGGCCTTGTCCGCGTCCGAAAGCCTGAAGCGGTGGGTGATCAAATCCTCCGGGTGGATGTTCCAGCGCGTAAGCCGCTCCACCAGGTCCTCCATCCGCGCCAAGCTGGTCACCCAGGAGCCGTAGATGGTCTTCTGGTCGTGAATGA
>JAEZTL010000049.1 GCA_023421395.1 Bacillota bacterium
GGAAACCAAGTCGCTTCGCGACCGGGTGATTCAAATGGATTTGAATCACCCGCCCCGTGTCGCCTTCCGCTCAAAATAGCGCTGCATTTCACGCCGAAGGCGTATCCCGAAGGGTTTCCTCGCTTCGGCGCCTTGTTCCGTATCCCCAAACCCTCGCTCTGTTGGAATAATGATTATTTTTACTTGGTATGAATCGTAAGGCCCCGGAAACGCTGCGTTTCCGGGGCCTTGTTCGTGGGCGGAACACTAGTCCGGCTTGAATTCGTCAAGCATTTTCTGCCATTTGAAGAACATGGCCTGGCTGTCCGCGTAGGAGATGGAGCGCATGTCCCATACGATGTTGGCGTTCCCCGGGCGGCGTTTCGTGTCCAGAAGCGGATTTTTCGCGCCAGGCGCGACTTCCAGCAGAAAGTTGTAGCCGGATACGAAAGTCAGCTCAAAGCCCTGATCCTCCAGTTCCACCGAAAGCGTGTAGCCCTGGCCGCCTTTCTTGCCAAATCCCAGGATGCCCGCCGCGCCCTCGGAGGCGATCTTCTCATCTTTAAGCCGCGCGCGGCAATGGTCGTAGCGCTGAACGGAAAAATCCGCCTCGTCGCCGGGGCCGGGGCCGCAGAACAGATAGATCCCCTTCGGGCCCAATCCAATGCCCTTGAAGCCGCCGCCGAATTGTACCAAGAGCGCGTTGTCCAGCTTCAGATCCCGGTTTGCCTCGGCAAAGGCGAGACGCTTGTCCTCAAGCTGCTGAAGATTGACCTTGCGCGCCTTCTCGTTGTCATTTCCGCCCAAGAATGCCATACCATTCCATCCTTTCCGTTCCCTGCGGCGGCGATTGCACCGCCTCCGGTTATCCCTTGCGCCCGGCCGCCTCCAGCATCCGGAGCGCAGTTTCGCGAAACACCTTGAGCGCCGTGGGAAAGGGCAGCGCGCGAAGCGCCGCCGCGCCGACAAATTCGCCCTCATCGGCGCGATCCGCCTCACAGGCCCAGCCGTTCATCCGCCAGACGAGGTGGGTGAACACATGCCGGGCGGCGCCTGCCGGGCGCAGGTTCTCCGGCTCGACGCCGATCTCCCGAAGAGCGGCCCGGACATCCGCTTCGGCGCGCGCGCCGGGGAACCCGGGAAACTCATACAGCCCGGGCAGCAGCCCGTCTTCCGGTCGCCGGCGCACCAACACCGTGTCTTTGCCGAAGACAAGCGCCACCGCCCGCTGTTGGTCGCGCTTGTCCGCCTTGGGCGGCAGAATCGGCAGCTCTTCTGCGTCTCCGGTGCGAAAGGCGTCGCAGAAAGCGCTCACGGGGCAGCGCGCGCAACCGGGCCGCGGCGCGCAGATGAGCGCGCCCAGACCCATCAGCGCCTGGTTGAAATCACCGGGACGCGCCTGAGGCATCACGGACAGTGCCGCAGCGCGCAGCGCGCGCTTTCCCTCCGGCGAGGTAGCCGGAACGCGCACGCCGAACGCGCGGCTGAGCACCCGGATCTGGTTGCCATCGATGGCGGGCTCCGGCAGGCCAAAGGCGATGGAAGCGATGGCGCCCGCCGTGTATTCACCAACGCCCGGGAGCGCCCGGAGGCCCTTGATGTCCCGCGGGAAACCACCCGCCTCCGCCACCAGCTTCGCCGCTTTCATCAGGTTCCGCGCCCGGGAGTAATAGCCAAGGCCCTCCCACAGCTTGAGGACCTCCACCGGGTCGGCCCCGGCCAGCGCCTCCGCCGTGGGGAAGCGGCCCAGGAACGCGCGGTAGTAGGGGATCACCGTTTCGGCGCGGGTCTGCTGCAGCATGATCTCCGAAAGCCAGATTTTGTAAGGATCCTTTTCGCACCGCCAAGGCAAGTCCCTGGCGTTATCGTCGTGCCACCGAAGCAACGCGTTCGTAAAATCGGTCAAGCATTTTCCTCCCGGGCTGTTCTGTCCAGCGCCTGGGCCGGGCAGATGAAGTCGTCCGTCCGGCAAAAATCGCCCTCGGGCACCCGGATCACGCGTCCCGGCAGCAGCCATGCGGGGCTGAACAGCCGGTTGGCGCGCAACAGCATGCAGCCCGGAACGCCAAGCCTGGCCGACAGCGCGTCCAGCCCTTCGCCTTCCCGCACGATGTCTTCCCGCAATGCGCACACCCCCCTGGGGGATGGTATGCGCGTCAGCTCTTGGCGATGCGCGCGGAGTCGCCGATCAGGTCTTTCAACTCGTTCCAGACCTGCTTGACGCGGTTATACACGTCGTCGCCCATGGACTTGGGCCTGTCCTCAATGGCGCTGCCACAGGGGACCACCCGGTAATCATAGCCGGACCCCTTCTTTACGCGCCACACATAGACCGGCACGTAGCGCGGGTTTGTGGCCGTGACCGCGCCGGAACCGTCGTCCACCAGCGTGAATTCGAAGATAATGCCGCTGTCGCGATAGCGGGCGCGCTGATCGCTCAGAAAGTTGCCCATGGAGTAGACCACCAGCGCGCTCCGCTCCTTGCCGTCAGAGTCCTTCGCGGTCACGGTGTCGATGGCCTGCACCACGTGGGGATGGCCGCCGATGATCAGATCCGCGCCGGCGGCGACCAGCTTCTGGGCCAGATCCTTCTGCGAGGAGGTCACATCGCGCTCGTACTCGTCGCCCCAGTGCATGTAGACCACCACGAATTCCGCGCCCGCGCTCCGCAGCGCCGCGATGTCTTTTTTGGGGCTGGAATTGCGCGTAGTGCGCAACCCATAGAGGGTAGCCTCCGGGTCGGAGCTGTTTTCCAGATTGTTGGTGGACACGGTGTAGTTGGTGATGCCCACCCGGATGCCGTTGATGGCGACCACCTTGGGCGTATCGTATTCCTGCTGGGTGCGGTAGGCGCCCACGTGGTCGATGCCCACCTTTTCCACGTTGTCAATCTCGCGCTTGAGCCCGTCAAAGAAGGTGTCTAGCGCGTGGTTGTTGGCAAGGGTCAGCATGTCCGTGCCGCTGTCCTTCAGCGCGTACAGAAGGTGCGGCGGCGTGTTGAACTGGGGGTAGAACCTGTAGCCGCGGGTACCCTTGCCGCCCATCGGGCCGTCCACGTTGCCGATGGTATAATCCGCTTTTGACAGGGATTCCTTGATCAGCGCGAAATAGGGCGAAAAATCAAACGTTTTTTCCTTGGCGTCGTAGGCGGTCGCGTACAGCGGTTCATGGATGATGATGTCGCCGAAGGAGCGGATCACCGCCTTGCGCTCGGCGCCGGCGGGTGAGGCGGTCTCCCCGCCCACGTCCGCCTCGACGTCCACATCCTCGCTGGGCGCTTGGGCGGAGGCGTCGCCGCCCTCCTCGCCTGCGTCTTCCCGCGCGGCGGTGGCCTCCGGCGACACTTCAGCCTGCGAAGCCGCCAAGGGCGCCTGGGAAGCCTGCGCCGCGGTGGTGATGTCCCGATTTGGCGCGGGACGGCGGATCAGAGAAACACAAAGCACGGCGATCAGAATGAGCGCCGCCAGAAAAATCGCCAGCCGAACCTGCCGGGGCAGCGCCCTATACCGGCGCAGCCTGTTTGAGCGCATCGGATCAACTCCATATCCGGGGTTTAACCGCATTATACCACAAACGGCCGGGTTTGCATATACCGCCGCAAAGACCCGCCGCGGCGCGTTTAGCCCGGGAAAATGCGTTCTATATAAACCGTTTCGCTTATTATGAAACAATATCCAGGGCTTTTGCGTCCAACCGATATTGACTGGAGGTGTGATTTGTTGTACACTTTTCAAGACGAAGCGCGATTTTGCGCTCGATTGAAGTTATTGATCCGTTCGATGCGCACGTCTTTTGACAAAGGGCACGCGAGAAAAGGTGGTTGAACAATGGCAACAAAGCAATTCGGCAAGTTGAAGTTGCACTGGTCGAAGCGCGGCATCGCATACAAATGGGGCGATGGGGAGATTCACCGCCTTTCCTTTGAGCGTCAGAACGCCGGTCAGGACGAAGGTCAGCCCGCGGACGGCTATGATTCAGCCGGGGCCGACGGGCAGGAGTACGGCGCCTATGGGCGAGGGTACGATCAGGATCGGTTCTATCCGCCCGAGGAAGGCGCCTTTCCCCAGGAAGAGGGCGGTTACGACGGCGGCTATTACCCCGACGAGAGCGCCCCGGCCGGGCGCTATGATGTGTTGTATAAGAGCGACTGGCTGACCTGGCTCCTGCTGGTGGTTCTGCCGCCGCTGGGCATCTGGCTGCTCTGGCGGCGCGAACGGCTTGAGCCCAGGATGCGCATGATCGTCTCCGGCGTGTCGGCGCTCTGGTTCATCGTGCTGCTCGTATGGCTCTTCTCCGCCATGTTTGGCCGCGGTGCGGACCAGACGGTCGGTGTGGGCAACATCCAGGCGCCGGAATCCATCGTCGTCGGCGCGACGGCGACGCCCGCGCCCACCGGCGTCGTGACCGGCGATCTCACCACGGACGTCACCATCGGCGAAACCCCCGCGCCCGCCGCCGCGCAGGCGACGCCCAGACCGGACGGCGGTACGGTCAACAGCGGCACGGACATCGTCGACGGCTCTGATACCGGCACTTCGGATACGTCTGCCGACGATCAGGACACCACCTATGTCTGGGCTGCCAATGCCGACAGCTACTACCACAAGACCAATACCTGCACCAACATCACCGGTACGCCCGCGAAGGTATCGCTGGACATCGCCCGAAACCGCGGTCAGGCGCCCTGCCCGGTGTGCTACGGCGCGCAGGCCAGCGGCACCACCTACTACGCCACCAAGGGCGGCAAGTATTACCACGTCAAGTCCAACTGCTCGGGCATGAAGAACGCGCAGGTGGTCACCAAGGCCCAGGCGCAGAAAGCGGGCCTCAAGCCTTGCCCGGTGTGCATCGGTTCCTACTTCGCCACCAAGGGCGGCAAGTACTACCACGTCAAGTCCAACTGCTCGGGCATGAAGAACGCGCAGCGGGTTACCAAGGCGGCGGCGGAGAAAGCGGGCCTCAAACCCTGCCCGGTGTGTATCAAGAAGACGTCCACCAGTAAGACTGCCACCAAGACCACGGCCTATTACAGCACGACCCTCGGTAAGTATTACCACGTGAATCCCACCTGCTCGGGTATGAAGAACGCGCAGAAGATCACGCTGGCCACCGCCAAGAAACGCGGCCAGAAACCCTGCCCGGTGTGCATCGGCTCGAAGTCGACCTCTTCCACCGTCTACTACGCGACGACGGCGGGCAAGTACTACCATACGAAGGCCAACTGCTCGGGCATGAAAAACGCCCGCAAGATCACGCTGGCCACGGCGAAGGCCAAGGGCAAGCTGCCCTGTCCGGTGTGCGTTAAGACGGAGAAGACCACTTATGTCTACGCCACCACCGCCGGCAAGTACTACCACTCCAATTCCACCTGCTCGGGCATGAAGGACGCCCGGAAGGTGACGCTGGCGGCCGCCAAGAAGGCGGGCAAGACCGCCTGCCCGGTCTGCATGAAGACCAGTGCGACGACCTACTACTACTCCACCGTGGGCGGCAAATACTACCACGCGAAGGCGACTTGCTCGGGCATGAAGAACGCCACGAAGGTGACGCTGGCCACCGCCAAGAAGCGCGGCCAGACGCCCTGTCCGGTGTGCCTCTCCAAGCAGGCCCAGAGCGCGGCGGAGGCCAAGACCTACGTCTATGCCACCACCGGCGGCAAGTACTACCACTCAAAGTCCACTTGTTCGGGCATGAAGAACGCCCGGAAGGTGACGCTCGCGGCGGCCAAATCCGCCGGGAAGACCGCCTGCCCGGTGTGCATGAAGGCCAAGTCGTCCACCACATCCGGCACCTACGTGTACTCGACGCTCAGCGGCAAGTACTACCACAAGAAGGGTTGCTCCACTTCCGACGCGGACGGCGCCAAGAAGGTGGCGCTGACCACCGCCAAGAAGTACGGCAAGACGCCTTGCCCGGTGTGCTTCAAGAGCGAGACCGTCTACGTGTACGTGACGGCCGCGGGACTCAAGTACCACAGCAAGGTGGACTGCGGCGGCATCCACAACACGATGAAGATCACACTCAAAACCGCGCTGGCCCGCAAGTACGTGCGCTGCACCGTTTGCGACGCGCCCAAACCGTAAGCGGCAAAGGCCAAAAGACCGGGGAGCGCGCTGCGCGCTCCCCGGTCTTTTTAATTCTGATATTCAGCGCCGTCAGGTCCGCCGCCCGAGGATGTAGGCCCAGACGGCCTCCGCCGATTTTTTCCGGCCGTCCTCCAGCACCATCATGCGGCCCAGGCGCGCGGCATTCTCCCGGTAGGAAGGTTCGGACGCCACGGTCAGAATCGCATCCCCGACGCTGCGCCGGTTCCAGCGGAACTTGGGGATGCGGATTGCCGCGCCGCGGAGCGCCGCATGGTCCAGGTTGATCTGCTGCTCGGGCTGCATCGCAAAGCCCACGATGGGCGTCCCGGAGATCAGCGCGGTCTGCACAGTGCCCTGCCCGCCGTGGCTGACGGTGATGTCCGCCAGCGCGCTCACCAGGGTGGCGGGCACGAAGCGGTCGGTGACGTGAATGTTCTCCATGCGTCCCACGATGGCGAGTATCTCCTTGACCGGGCACACCGCCCGGGGCGACAGAATCACCGCGCGGAATCGGTCTTGCGGGAGCGCGGCGATGGCGTGAGCCGCCTCGATCAGGTATTCCCTGGTGGCGGAACTGCCCAGCGAGCAGAAGAGATTCACCTGATCCGGCCGGCTCCGGCGGAACACCCACTCGATGGCCGGGTCCACGGTTTCGCCGCTCCTGGGCCCGGCGTAGACCGCTCCGGTAATCACGAAATTCCGGGGCAGCCGCATGCCCTCGTAGAAGCCGGAGAAATCGTTGACCAGCGTCAGGTCGGCCTCCAGCATGTCGAAGAGGTTCGCGAGCTTTTCACCGTCCCAGCCGCAGTCCGCGGCGGCCCGGGCCAGGTTTTTCTGGCGGTAGATCGGCATCCTCATCAGGAGCGGGCCGGGGATCGCGCGGGCGATGCGCCGCCGGGTTGTGGCGCTCAGCAGTGTCAGCGGCACGATCTGGTCCGGAACGTCGGTCAAAAGGTGTGCGGAGAAGGCCTCGGGGGAGAGGGGAAGCGGCAGAAAGCGGATGCCGGGGATTTCTGGCGTCACCATTCGCCGCGCAATGGAGGCGAAGGGCCAGAAGCCGTGAAGCACGTAATCCGGCTGCAGCGCGCGAAGCGCCGCCAGCTCGCCCCGGATCATATCCGCGGCCAACGCCCTGCTGCCCACGAAGTTGAAGGACGTGGGCTTCAAATCGCCCAGATAGCCCTCGCCCGGGAGACGGGGCTCCACGCTCATCAGCTCGTAGCCGCTTTCGCGGACCATCGAGTCGAACTTGCTGCCATGGGTGAAAAACACCGCCCGCATCCGCATGCCCGGCGGCGCGCTGGCGCGGACGCTGTCCATGATTTCAAGGCAGCGTGTCGCCTCGCCCGCGTCCTCGAGCGCGACGGATGCGGCAATGGTGATGCGGCGGATGTGCGCGTCCATGCGGTTCATCTCCTGCGCCCTTTCGGGGGTTCGTTTTGATTTGATTATAGCCCCGCCGCGCCCTCCGGTCAACGGGATTGTTGGCGGGCCTGGAGGCTACGGCCCGTGCCCCATAAGAGAACTGCCGCGCCGGGAAAACCCGATGCGGCAGACCGTCCGTTTCTTATGGCGCGAAGGGCTCCGGGTTTAATACCCGCGTCAGCTGCGGATTTCCATCCAGATCTGGTCATACTTCGCCATGTCCTCGGAGATGTCGTGGAAGAACTCGCAGCGGTCGATGACCTCCTGCGGCGGGTTGAGGGTGGCGTTGTTCTTCTCCTCGTCGGTCATCCCGTCCACCACGGCCTGGATGGGCGTGGAGTAGTAGATGTACTCCATGTTCATGCGGGCGACGTCCGGGCGGCACATGAAGTTGATGAACTGCTCGGCCAGCGCCTTGTTCTTCGAACCCTTGGGGATGCACATGCCGTCCACCCAGACGTTTGAACCCTCCTGGGGGACCACGTAGGCGAGGTCTTCGGACTGATCCATCGCGTACAGCGCGTCTCCGGACCAGACCACCGCCATGGGCGCCTCGCCGGCCACCATCTTATCCTTGACCTCGTCCACCAGATAACCCTTCACGATGCCGTCGGCCTTCTGTTTGACGAGGAGCGCCTTGGCTGCGTCCAGCGCCGCCTGGTCGCGGGTGTTCATGGAGTAGCCCAGATATTTCAGCGCAACACCCAGCGAATCCCGGATAGAGTCCAGCATGAATACGCTCTTTTGGTTGGCGGGGTCAAAGATGGGCGCCCAGGAGTCGATCTCGCCGCTCATCATGGTGGTATTGTACAGAAGGCCCACCGTGCCCCACATATAGGGGACGGAGTAGGCGCTGTCCGGATCGTAGTCCGGGGTTCTGAGCCAGTCCGATACGCCCTCGGCGTTGGGGATGGCGGACTTGTCCAGTTCTTCCAGCAGGCCTTCCTTGATCATGCGCTCGATGATGTAGTCCGACGGGAAGATCACGTCATACTCCCCGGCGCCGCTGGAGATCTTGGCGTACATTTCCTCGTTGGTCGTGAAGTTGGCATACTTGACCTTGATGCCGGTCTCCTGCTCGAACATCGAAATGACCGATTCGTCGATGTAGTCGTACCAGTTGAACACCGTGATCGAACCTTCGGCCAGCGCGCCCGCGCAGAGGGACAGGGTCAGGAGAGCCAGCACCGCGGCGACGAGTTTTTTCATTTCTGCATACCTCCGTAAATGGAATCAGGATACGTTTTCAAGCGCGGAGCGCTTGTTGACGATCAGAAGAAGGATCAATACCGCCAGGAACATCAGCGTGGACAGCGCGTAGATCGTGGGTTCGATGCCCTTGCGGGCGGCTGCGTAGATGATCATGGAGAGGTTGCGGTCCGTGTTGGAGGTGAAGTAGCTGATCACGAAATCGTCCAGCGACATCGTAAACGCCAGGAGCGCCCCGGTTACCACGCCCGGCATGATCTGGGGCAGGATCACCTTGCGCACCGCCCTCATCGGCGGACAGCCCAAATCCAGCGCCGCTTCGTAGAGATTCACGTTCAGCTGCCGGAGTTTGGGCAGCACCGAAAAGAGAACGTAGGGCGTGTCGAAGGCGATGTGGGCCAGCAGCATCGTGCCGTAGCCCAGCGGGACCTTCACAAATACGAACATCAGCATCAGCGATACGCCCGTCACGATGTCCGGTGTGGTCATGGGCAGGTAGGAGATGCTCATGATCAGGTTGGCGCTTCGGGCGCGCATCGCGTGAATGCCGATGGCGGCCAGCGTGCCCAGCACCGTGGCCACCGCCGTGGCGATCAGCGCGATCAGGATCGTCATGTACAGGACCTGCATGATGTCCGCCCGGGTGAAGAGCCGCTCGTACCATTGCAGCGAAAAACCACCCCACTTGGCGCGGGATTTCGACGCGTTGAAGGAGAGGATGATCATCACCACGATGGGGGAGTACAGAAAGGTGAGCAGAAGGCCCAGGTACGTGCCCCGCAGGAACTTTCTCACCAGGCGCCACTCCCTTCCTTTTTGGGGTCGATCCGGTTCAGAAGCCCGATGGACGCGATGATCAGCACCATCATCACCAGCGAAAGCGCCGAGCCGAAGCTCCAGTCGTTGGCCTCGAGAAACTGGCGCTCGATGATGTCGCCGAAGAGCCAGAAGTTGCCGCTGCCCAGAAGGCGCGAGATCGCGAACGTCGTTACCGCGGGCATGAACACCATCGTGATCCCGGAGACCACGCCCGGCATCGAAAGGGGCAGCACCACCCGGCGAAACACGTTCACCGGATTCGCGCCCAAGTCTTCCGCCGCTTCGATGATGCGCTCGTCCATTTTCTTGAGCGCCGTATAGATCGGAAGGATCATGAACGGCACGAAGTTATAGACCATGCCGGTCAGCACCGCGCCCTCGGTGCCGATCATTGAAAGCGGCTGCATCCCCAGGCGCTTCAAAACCTGGTTGATGATGCCGCTGTCCTCCATGAGGGACATCATCGCGTAGGTGCGCAGGAGGAAGTTCATCCACATCGGCAAAAGGATCAGCACGAACAGCGTCTGATTCTTGGAAAAATCCTTGCTGGCGAGGAAGTAGGCGGCGGGGTAGCCCACGATCAGACAGATGGCCGTGCAGTAGACCGCAAGGTACAGGCTCCGCCACAATACGCCCAGGTAGGTGGGGGCCGCGAACTTCTGCAGGTTGGCCAGCGTGAAACCCGCGTCGCCCTTGAACGCGAAGTACACCACGAACAAAAGGGGCGCCACCGTGAACAGCGCCATCCAGACCACGTAGGGCCCCGCGAAGGCGCTGCGCTTCATGCGGTTGCCTCCATCTTCTGCCGCCGCATGATGTGCATGTTGAACGGCACGATCGATAGGCCCACGGTGGAACCTGCCGGCTGCATGGTGGTGGAATGCACCTTCCAGTCGAAGCCGCCGGCGGAAATCATCATCTCGTAGTGGACGCCTTTAAAAAGGACGCTTTTGACCTCGCCGGTCAGCATGCCCACGTCCTCGCCCACCAGCATGATGTCCTCCGGTCGCACCACCACGTCCACCGGCTGGTTGATGCCAAAACCCGAGTCCACGCAGGGGAACTTTTCGCCGCACATCTCGACCAGCTCGTCCGCAAGCATAACGCCGGGCAGGATGTTGCTCTCGCCGATGAAGTCCGCGACGAAGGCGTTCTTGGGCTCGTCGTAGATGCGCTTGGGGTCGCCCACCTGCTGAATGCGGCCTTCGTTCATGACCACGATGGTGTCGGACATGGTGAGGGCTTCCTCCTGGTCGTGGGTGACGAAGATGAAGGTGATGCCCAGTTCCTGCTGCATGCTTTTCAGCTCCAACTGCATCTCCTTCCGCAGCTTCAGGTCCAGCGCGCCGAGTGGTTCGTCCAGGAGCAGCACCTCCGGTTCGTTGACCAGCGCCCGCGCGATGGCGATGCGCTGCTGCTGCCCTCCGGAAAGGGAGTCCACCGCGCGCTTTTCATAGCCGGCCATCTTGACCAGCTTCAGCATACGCGTGACGCGCTTATCGATCTCGCTCCGGCTCATCTTCTTGAGCTTGAGGCCGAAGGCGATGTTGTCGAAGACGTTCAGGTGCGGGAACAGCGCGTACTTCTGAAAAACCGTGTTGACGCGCCGCTTGAAGGGCGGGACGGACGCGATGTCCTTGCCCTCGAACAGAAGCGTACCCTCGGTTGGATATTCGAAGCCCGCGATGATGCGCAGCATCGTGGTCTTGCCGCAGCCCGAGGGGCCCAAAAGCGTCACGAATTCCCGCTTGCGAATGTAGAGGTTAATGTCCGCCAGCGCCGCGGCGCCGTCAAATTCCTTCGAAATGCCAATCAGCTCAATCAGCCGCGTATCTTCAATCATGGCCCATGCCCCTTTGCTTTCGAATCAGAAACTGGGCGGCGTCGCTACCCACAATACGCGAGCCATCGTCTTTGCGGGGTTGACCAGCTTGTGCACCGCCGTGGGCTCGTAATAGAAGCTCTCGTCCTTGCGGGCGCGGAGGGTCCGATCGCCCAGCACGATCTGGATGCCGCCGGAGAGCACATAGCCGAATTCCTCACCCTCGTGGGGGTCATCCTCCTCGGTTTCGCCGCCCGGGCCGATTTCCACCAGGATCGGCTCCATGCGGTTTTTCTGCGCGCTGGGCACCAGCCAGCGGATGGAGCCCTTCAGGCCCTCGTCGTCAAATTTTGCGAAGGTGTCCGCCTCGGAGAACACCAGCTTCTTTTCGGCCTTTTCGCTGAAAAACTGCGCGAGGTCGGTGCCCAGGCATTCCAGCACATCCACCAGCGTGGCGATCGACGGACTTGTCAGGTCTCGCTCCAAAAGCGATATGAAGCCTTTTGACAGCTCGCAGCGGTCGGCCACCTCCTCTTGGGTGAGGCCGCGCGTAAGCCGGAGCCGCTTGATCTTCTCGCCGATTTTCATGGGGTGTCCTCCCGGCCGAGTTTAAAATAATAAACAAACAAACGGTTTATATTAAACCAAACGCGGCGGGTTTTGTCAATTGTTTTGGGGATGCGGAAGCGTTAAATATTATGCGACCCAAAGTTTAGTATTGTAAACGGGAGCGGGCTTGGCGCCGCGCGCGGCGGCGCTCCCCGGCGCCGGGGCCTTGACGCCGGAGGGGACCGCGTGATAGAGTATTTCAGTACACAGCGCATCACTTTACGCAAAGGAGTCCAGCCATGCAGCCGCTCGTCAGCATCATCATCCCCAGCTTTAGCCGCCCGGCGGCGTTCGTCCGACGCGCGATTGATTCCGCGCTGAATCAGACCTACGAAAACATCGAAATCGTCGTGGTGGACGACAACCCTCCGGGTTCCCCCGCCCGGGCGGCGCTTTCCGCGCTGCTCGCGGAATACGCGGAGGCTTCGCGGGTGCGCGCGGTGGTCAACCCCGTCAACCTGGGCGGGTCCGAGGCCCGGAACGAGGGCGTAAAGGCCGCCCGGGGCGAGTATCTGGCGTTTCTCGACGACGACGACGAGTTCCGCCCGGAAAAGACGGCGGCACAGATGGCGCTGATGCTGGAAAAGGATCTGGACATGAGCTTTTCCGACTTTAAACTGGTGGACGACGGCGGCCGCGTGATGGACTACCGCGAGTTCCACGACATCCCCGCCTTCGACCGGGATTCGCTCCTCAAATACCACATGCTGCGCCATATGACCGGCACCACCACCTTCATGTACCGCGCGGAGGCGCTCCGGCGCATCGGCGGCTTTCAGCGGGCGGCCACCGGGCAGGAATTCTACCTGATGCAGCGCACCATTGAACAGGGACTCAAAATCGGGTACCTTCCAGGTGATTACATCGTCGCCCACTACCACGACGAGGGGCGCATCTCTTCCGGCCCCGGCAAGGTGAAGGGCGAAAACGCGCTGTACGCCTTTAAAAAGGAGTACTTTGACCGGCTGACGGGCCGGGAGCGCCGCTTCATCCGGTTCCGCCACTGGGCGGTGCTCACGGTGGTGTACCTTCGGGATCGGCGCATTTTTCCGATGCTGGGCGCGGCGGCCATGATGTGCCTGACGTCCCCCGGCGATGTGTTCCGGGAGGGGATGCGGTTTCTCAGGGGGCGGCTTCGCCATAAAACGTGACCGGCTCGCCGCCCTCTCGCGCGGGAGGGTGGTTTTTTGCGCCTTATCTGACCCGCCCCAACCCCGGCGTCCCGCCCGGTTGTTCAATACGCGACCGGTCGGAAGAAGTACGGAGGAAGGCATGGCAAGCGACGAATTTGCACGGCGCTTGATCGCCGTGCCGACCCTGCCCGGGGGCGTCACGAACTGCTGGGAGAAGAACTGCGACGAGGCATGCTTGATCCATATGCAATGGTTCGTTCCAGAAAGAAGCGCCCGGAGCGGGAACGCTCCGGGCGCTTTTCAATGGGGTAACGGGGTTACTTCAAATGAAAAGCCTCTTCGATGGCGTCGACCTCTTCCGGGCTGATGGGCACCACCTTGCCCAGGTCCTTGGAGGCGATGACCGCGGCGGCGCTGTACTCCAGTACCTCCAGCCGGTCGAAGGCGTTTAAGAGCGTCGTGCCGGATACGATGGCGCACTGGTTGTTGACGATGATGACCGGCGACGAGGCGGAGAAGGTGTGGGCGGTGCCTTCGACATCCAGGGTGCTGGCGGCGTAGGGCAGCCGCGGCACATTGCGCAGCATGATGTAGCTCTCCGGAATCAGCCGGGAATCAAAATCCACGTCGGTCACCGCGAAGGCCATGATGGCCGGCGGATGGGCGATGATCACCGAACCGATCTCCGGGTGCAGCGCGTAGATGCGCTCGTGGAGCAGCGCCGAGCGGCTTGGGGTCTTGCCGGTTTCGCACATGCCGCCCTTGATGCGCACGATATCCTCGATGTCCAGGTACATTCTGTCCTTCATGTAGGGCGTGATCAGGAAGGAGCCGTCGCTGAGCCGCTGTGAGAAGGTGCCCTGGGTGCTGGTGAACAGCTTCTGGTCGTAGGCTCTGTGGATCAGCTGGCACAGATCGCGGCGGGCGGCGCGTTCCTCGCTGGAGACGGCGCCGGGCACGAAGGCGTCCATCGGCGGGTGGGCCTTGGAGCTGTCCAGCTGGATGTCGGCATCTGTCAGCGAGCGGGGCGCGCCCAGCTTGTTGGCGTCGATCTCCAGGCGGCCGCAAAAGTCCAGCGTCTCAAAAGCCATGAACGCGCGAAACACGTCCTTGCCGCCGCACACTACCCCGTGGTTTTCCAAAAGCACTGTGTTGTGGCCCTTTTCAAATTCCAGCGCGATGTTTTTGCCCAGTTGTTCGCTGCCCGGCACGTCGTACTTCGCCATGCCCACGACGCCGCACACCAGCGCGGCGTTTGGCACCAGGTGAACGTTGGGGATCTGCCGCGCCAGCGAAAACGCCACCAGCGCGGGCGGATGCGCGTGGACAATGCCTTTGAGGTCCGGCCGCGCCAGATAGATCCGCTTGTGGAAGGGCAGCTCCACCGACGGCTTGTGAGGGCCGATCAGCGTCCCGTCGGGCTTGACCTGAATGATGTCGTTTCGCGTCAGGCTCGCCTTATCGATGCCTGACGGCGTGATCCAGATATCGCCGTTATCGTCCCGAACGGACAGATTTCCGCCCGATGTCGTCGTCATCCCATAGTGATAGATGCGGCCCATCAGCATGACCAGCTGATCCGCGGGATGCAATAAGTCAAACCGCATGCCCATGCCCCCTCCCAAACCCTTACGCTTCGTCCAACATATAGTATTTCGGCGTCGGCTATCCGAATTCCTGCCGACGCGAAAAAAGCGATTGGCTGCCGAAAAATGGAATATTCTGGGAACGAGCGGGAATTGTGCAATTTGACGAAAATATGCATTCAAAATGCATATACGTACATGCTGTATAGTATATTTTGCATGATGTTTAAAACGACGGCAGGAATATTTCGATAATATGTAGAATATTTACAAATAACTGCTGTATGTGTGGATATGCACCCGACGCAATGTATACAGAAGGGAAATGAGTTATGCGGTTTTTTCGTTTGAAGCGCCCGCGAGCTACGGCGCACCGGTCAAATTTGTATCCGGTGTACGCCGTCATTGCGTTGATTGCGGCGCTCGCGATCGCGCTGGCGGTGGTCAGTATCCTGCTGAGCCAGCGCGCAAAACGGCTGGAAGCGGGATACAACGCGCTGGCCGGCCACGTCCAGACGGATCTGAACATGGCGCTGCGCACCTTTGACGAGGCCAGCCTGCCCAAGGTGGATCTGGCGGGTGAGGTGGTGCCCGGCATGCGCATGTACCTGTACGCGGCGGATACGGCCAATGAGGTACTGGTGGATCAGTACGGCCAAGGCGTGTCGCTGCTGGATGAAAACCTGTACCAGCAGATCACGCTGGCGTTGGACGACATCGAAAAGCGGGTGGCCAAAGGGCAGAGCACCGACAGCGCGCTGACGCAACTTGGCCAGTACATGGCCACCCTCAAGACCAACATGGAGTCGAAGTTCTCCTACAACAACCTGCTGATGCCCCAGGCGGCCATGGGCTGACGCGATGGGATAAAAGAAAGCCCTCGGAACACTCGTTCCGAGGGCTTTCTTTTGTTGAAAACTACACCTCCGCACGTCCCGGCGCCTTGAGCGCGTCAACGAGGGCGGCGGCGTCCGGCGCGCCGAATAGCGCGGAACCCGCCACCAGCACCGTGGCGCCATGGCGAACCAGCGCGGGCGCGGTGTGCGCGTCCACGCCGCCATCCACCTCGATTTCGGCCGAAACGCTCGCCTGGGCGAGCATTTTTTTAAGCTTCGCCACTTTGTGGAGCACCGCGGGGATCATCTTCTGCCCGCCGAAGCCTGGATTGACCGTCATCGCCAGCACCAGGTCGAAGTCTCCCAACACATATTCGAGCACCTCCGGCGGCGTGGCGGGGTTCAACGATACGCCCGCCAGGCACCCGCAGGCCCGGATTTGATGGAGCGCACGGTGGAGGTGCCGCGTGGCCTCCGCATGCACGGTGATGACCCTGGCGCCCGCCTTCGCGAAGGTTTCGATGTAACGTTCGGGGGCCTCGATCATCAGATGCACGTCGCAGGGCAGCCGGCCGCTTCGAACCGCGGCTTCGAGCACCGCGGGCCCGAAGGAGATGTTGGGCACGAACATGCCGTCCATCACGTCGAAGTGCAGCCAGTCGGCGCCGGCGTCGGCGGCGCGGTCAATCTCTTGGCCCAGTTTGAGGAAATCCGCGGACAAAATCGATGCGGCAACCTTAATCATAACGATCCTTCCACCTTTTCGTCATTTCATCAAAGAGCTCTTTATAGCGCTCGTGCCGGCCCGGGTCGATCCCGCCGCGCGCCAGCGCCGCGCGAACCGCACAGTCGGGTTCCGACGCGTGGGCGCAGGGACTGAAGCGGCATGTCCCTTCAAAGGGTGTGAATTCCGGATAAAATTCCTTCAGGCGGATCGGCTCGATCAGACGGCTCTCCAGCAGGCTGAAGCCGGGGGTATCCAGCACCATCCCGCCGCCGGGCAGCCGGATCAGTTCCGAATGGCGGGTGGTGTGGCGGCCGCGCTCAATGCGGGATACCTGCCCGGTGACGAGGGTCAAGCCGTATAGCGCGTTGATCAGCGTGGATTTGCCCGCGCCGGACTGCCCGGAGAGCGCGTGGACGCGACCCGCCAGCGCGGCCCTGAGGGCTTCGATGCCTTCGCCCGACCGGGCGGACACGAGGAACGCGCCGTCCGCCGCGCTTTCGTAGGCGCGCGCGATTTCCTCTGCCCGCGCCGGGTCCAGGTCCGCCTTGTTGACGGCCACGACGGGGGTGATCCCCGCCTGCCGCGCCGCGATGAGCATCCGGTCCAGGAGCAAAAGGTCGGGATCCGGCGACGCGGCGGCCACCACCATCAGCACCGCGTCGATGTTGGCCACCGGCGGCCGGACGAGGCCGTTGCGGCGGGGCAGGATGGCGGCGAGCCAGCCATCCTCGCCCTCCGCCCCCGGCTGGAACCGGACATGGTCGCCCACCATCGGCGTCAGGCGTTGCCTGCGCAGCTTGCCCTGCGCACGGAGCGTGTAGGCGCGTCCTTCTTCCGTCACCGCGGTGTAGAACCCGCCGATGCCCTTTGTAATCAGTCCCTCCAGTTCAACCGTCACTCAAAGATCAGATCCTTTTCCGCAGCCAGTTCATCGTTGATATAGACGCGCACCGCGTGCGCGCCGGCCTCCTGGGATTCCAGCGTCAGCTTGATGGTGTGGTCGCCGGCGGGCAGCGTCTCCTGATAGACGGTGCGCTCGCCGGAGGCCTCCTCGACGGTGCAATGCACCGAGGCGCCGGCCTGCGGCACCACGATGTTGATCGAGGTGGTGGCCCTGTATACGCTGACGGTGACGCGGCTGATGGTCAGATCCACCGGCGTGGAGAGGAGCGAAGGCACCTCCGGCGCTATGCTCTGGGCGATGACGGTACCCTCTTTTTCATCGCTGTCCGCCTCGATCACACTTCCCAGCGCGAAGCCCGCGCCCACCAGAAGGGACTTGGCCTCCTCCAGCGTGTAGCCGGTTAGTTCCGGCATGGGCGCGCTCTCGCCGCTGATGGTGAGCGCCACCACATCGCCGGGCTTGACCCATTCGTTGACAGAAGGGCTCTGCTCCACCACGGTTCCGGGCGGAAACTGGGAAATGACCAGCTTGACCTCGCCCAGCACCAGATCGTTCTCCTCCAGGATATGCACCGCCTCGGAGCGGGTCAGTTCAAGGAGCTTGGGCATCATCAGCTTTTCCTTGCCCTCGCTGACGGTCAACCGCACGAGGCTGCCCGGCCAGACCGCCGAACCCGGTTCCGGATACTGCGAGATGATTACGCCCATGCCGATCTCGTCGTGGTGCTGTTTTTCGGTGGTGTACTTGAGGCCCAGCGCGTTCAGATCCTCCGACGCGGTCTCCAGATCCAGCATCACAAGGCTCGGCACCCGCACCCTGGCAAAGATGTCCCGGTACAGCGCCCAGCCGAAGTAGGCGATCAGTGCGGTGAGCACCAGCGCGGCGGCGGCGATCGCGTATTTTTTGAACTTCTTTGTGGCCTGCTGGCGCTTTTTGCGCCGCTCGGCGCGGGAGGCGCTTTCCGGCTGGGTGGCGACGAAGCCGCCCTTGGGGCTTTTGATGGCGCGCTTGAGATCGCCCGCCATATCGGCGGCGGTCTGGTAACGGCGGGAGGCTTCCTTGTCCAGCGCCTTTAGGATCACTTCGTCCAGCCCCTTGGAGACAGAAGGCTCCAAAATCCGCGCGCTCCGGGGCGGCTCCTGCACATGCTTGAGCGCCACGGAGACCGCCGTCTCGCCGTCGAAGGGTACCTGACCGGTGACCATCTCATAGAGCACCACGCCCACGGAGTACAGGTCGCTCTTTTCGTCGGCCACCTGGCCGGAGGCCTGCTCTGGCGAGAAGTAATGCACGCTGCCCAGCACGTTGTTGGCGTCGGTATAGGTCTGGGTGGAGGAATTGGTCGCCCGCGCGATGCCGAAATCCGCCACCTTGACGGTACCCTCGCCGTCCACCAGGATGTTCTGGGGCTTGATGTCCCGGTGTACGATGTGGCTCTTGTGGGCGTGATCCACCGCCGCCAGAATGCGCAGCGTCATCTGAACCGCGCGCTGAGGCTTCAGCCGCCCGCATTGACGGATGACCTCCTTCAGCGTGCGGCCCTTGACGTATTCCATCACGATGTAGCGGGAATCACCGTCCTGGCCCACGTCGTACATGCCCACGATGTTGGGGTGGGACATCTGCGCCGCGGCCCGGGCCTCGTTGTTGAAGCGGCGGATGAATTCCTCGTCGCCGGAGTACTCGCTGCGCAGCACCTTGACGGCTACCTCGCGCAGTTCCGTCCGGTCCCAGGCGCGGTAGACCACCGCCATGCCACCGGTGCCGATGATTTCATTGAGCACATAGCGTCCTGAGAGGATGCGTTCGTTCATACGGCCGCCTCCTTCAGGACGGCCAGAGCCGTGATGTTGTCCCGTCCGCCCCGGTCAAGCGCCGTGTCGATCAACGCAGCCAGTTTGTCGGGCCAGGAGACGTCCCGGAGCAGCACCTCCGCGATCTCGGCGGCGCGCATATGGTTGGTCAGGCCGTCGGAGCACAGAAGCCACGCGTCGCCCGGCTGGAAGTCCAGGTGCAGGATGTCCGGCTCGATCTTTTTACCGGTGCCCAGCGCCCGGGTGATGAGGTTGCGCTGGGGGTGGTGCTGCGCCTGTTCGGGGGTGATTTCGCCCATCGCCACCAGTTCGCTGACCAGCGAATGGTCGTTGGACAGCTGCATCAGTGCCTTATGGCGTAGAAGGTAGGCGCGGCTGTCACCCACGTGGGTCAGGTAGATGTTGTCCTCGTCGTACCACAGCGCGGTCAGCGTGGTGCCCATGCCGCGCTTGAGCGGGTCCCGCGCGCCTTCCTCATAGATGGCGGCGTTGGCGCGGCGCACGGCCTCTTTGAGCATATCCTCGTCTGGGGCCTTGCCCCGGATTCCATCGGTGAATTCGCGGATGGCGATGGCGCTGGCCACCTCGCCCGCCTGATGCCCGCCCATGCCGTCGGCGACCGCGGCAAAGCCCTCCCCGTCTCCGGGGAGGTAGTAGGCGTCCTCGTTGATCTGGCGCACTTTGCCCACATGAGTGGCCGCAAAGGCCTTCACGACGGCTTCACCTCCTCCATGACGCGCCGGCGCAGCTGTCCGCAGGCGCCCTCGATGTCGTCGCCCATCTCCCGCCGCCGGGTAGCGGAGATGTGTTTTTCCGCCAGGCGGGCGAGAAACGCCTCCACCGCGCCGGCGGGCGGCGGCAGAAGATCGCTCTCCGCCACGTGGTTGAGCGGGATCAGGTTGACGTGGCACTGCATGCCGCGCAGTTTCCGGGCGAGCTGGTCCGCATGGCGCGGTTCGCAGTTAACGCCGCCCGCCAGCGCGTACTCGAAGATCACGCGGCGGCCGGTCTTTTCAATGTAATAGCGGCAGGCGGCGAGAATTTCGTCGATCGAGTAGGCGCTCGCCACCGGCATCAGCTTTTTTCGCGTCTCATCGTCCGGGGCGTGCAGCGAAACCGACAGCGTCACCGGGATGCCCTCGTCCGCCAGGCGCCGGATCCCGGGCACCAAGCCGCAGGTGGACAGCGAAATGCCTCGGGCGGAGAGGTTCAGCCCTCGCTCGTCCGTCGCCAGGCGCAGGAACTTGACCACGTTGTCATAGTTGTCCAGCGGTTCGCCGCTGCCCATCAGCACCACGTTGTGCACGCGGCGGCCTTCCGGGCGCAGCATCCTGTCCACGGAGATAACTTGGCCCAGCATCTCGCCGGGGGTGAGGTTGCGCACCAGCCCGCCCAGCGTGGAGGCGCAAAAGGCGCAGCCCATCCGGCAGCCCACCTGGGTGGACACGCACAGCGTGTCGCCGTGACGGTAGCGCATCACGACGCCCTCGATGATGTTGCCGTCCGAAAGCCGGTATAGAAGCTTTTCAGTGTCGTCGATCTTCGAGCGTACGGTACTCAGAATCTCGACGCTTCGGGCGGCGGCTACCGCCGCGAGGGAGGTGCGCATCGGCTCCGGCAGGTTGGTCATGCCGGGGAAATCCTCACCGCGAAGCAGCCATTCATGGATCTGTTTGGCGCGGAAGGCGGGAAGCCCCAGGCTTTTCATAAAGGCTTGAAGCTCCTCAAATGTCAGCGACATCAGCTCCGTCATGGCGTTTTCCTTCGCATCCGGGCGATGAAAAAGCCCTCGGCGTTCCATTGATAGGCCTGAAGCTGGGTCATACCGTCAAGGCACAGTTCCTTCAGAGAATCCGGCAGGTAAGCGCAATCCGTCTCCGGTTCAAACTCCGGATGGCGGCGGAGGAAATCCCGAACCTGCCGTTCGTTTTCGTCTTTCAGAATTGTGCAGGTGGCGTAGACGAGCCTCCCACCCGGCGCCACATAGGGGGCGCAGGCGTCTAGAATCTGCTTCTGAAGCTCCGTCAGCGAGGAGAGATCTCCCTCGGTCACGCGGTATTTGATGTCGGGCTTGTCATGCATGACGCCAAGGCCCGAACAGGGCGCGTCGATCAGCACGGCGTCAAACGCACCATCGAGATCGTCCCGGTGGACGGAGGCGTCCCGGTGGACGGGGCGCAGGTTGTCCAGCTTCAGCCGCTTTTTGACGTTCTGAATGAGTTCCACCCGGTGCTCGTGTACATCCCAGGACTGCACGCGGCCGGTATTTTGCATAATCTCCGCGATGAGGGCGGACTTGCCCCCCGGCGCGGCACAGGCATCGAGATAATGGCCGGCGCGCTTTGGCGAGAGCGCCAGCGCCGCCAGCATAGAGCCCTCGCCCTGTACGCTGAAAAGGCCCGCCTTGTAATCCGGGTCGCCGGTCAGGTCGCCCGGCCGGGTGAGGTGCCACGCGCCGGGCACGGAAGCCCTTTCCATCGCCCAGCCTTTCTGCCGGCCGTAGGCCTCGAAAGCGGCATCGTCCATCCGGAGGAAATTGGGCCGGACGGTTTCCGTGCGCACGGCAGGGCGGTAGGCGATGATGCGTTCGGCCTCCTCAAGCCCGTAATCGTCCGCGAGGCGCCGCGCCAGCGGCGCGGGCAGCGAGTGCATGACCGAAAGGTACTCGATCGGGTCGCTCAGGTCGGGCCAGCGGATCTCACCGGCATCCCGGGCGCGGATGAGGGAGCGCAGCGCGCCGTTGACCAGCTTCGCGTAAGGTTCGCGGTCCAGCGCGCGGGCCTGCGTGACGGCTGCGTCCACTGCCGCGTAGTCGGGAATCTTGTCCATCATGAGCAGCTGTGCCGCCGCGATGTGCAGGATGCAGCCGGTCTCCCGGTCGGGCATGCGCTCGACAAACTGCCTGAGCGCGTAATCGAGCTTCAGGCGGTTTTCAAGGGCGGTGTAGAAGATGCTGGTGGCCAGCCGCTTGTCGAGCGGGTCGATGCGGCTTCTGCGCAGGCGCTCGTCCAGCGCCAGCGTGGAGTAGGCCCCGGAGGCGGTCACATCGAGGAGCGAATCCAGTGCGATGCGGCGCGCGTCGGGCCCGATGGGCGGCTTGGGCCGCGCGGGGGACTGGGGCCCCTTAACGTCCCGGGCAGGTGAATAAGGCCGCGCGCGGGACTGGGGTCCTTTTGCGTCCCGGGCGGGTGAATGGGGCCGCGCGGGGGACTGAGGCCCCTTAACGTCCCGGGCAGGTGAATAAGGCCGCGCGGGGGACTGGGGCCGCGCGGGGGACTGAGGCCCCTTAACGTCTCGGGCAGGTGAATAAGGCCGGGCGGGTGAATGGGGCCGCGCGGGTGAATGGGGCCCCTTAACGTCCCGGGCGGGCGAATGGGGCCGCGCGGGGGACTGAGGTCCCTTAACGTCCCGGGCGGGCGAATGGGGCCGCGCGGGAGATTGAGGTCCCTTAACATCCCGGGCGGACTTGGCAAAATCGCCCTGCCGTGGGCTGAAGCCGGATTTCGTTGCGTCGCGCCGTCCTTCCGGACGGGGGCGACGGGGCCCGCCGTTGCCGCGGTTCATGGCTGCACCTCATTCAGGACGTCGCCCGCCGGCAGACGCTTTCCGGCCAGGTAGGCCTTGGCGGTCATGGGCTTGGCGTTCGGAGCCTGCATTTCCAGAATTTCGATCGCGCCGTCGCCGCAAGCGACGACGAGGCCTTTCTTCGCGCCGGCTTCGAGTATCTCGCCGGGCCGCCCCGTTCGCTCCGCCGCGGCGGGCCGCACTTTGTGGACCTTGAGCTGCCCTTCCGGCAGGAGCGCGTAAGCCCCCGGCCACGGGTTCAGCCCGCGAACGAGGTTTGCGATGCGTTCCGCACTCTGATGAAAATCAATCCGCCCCATCTCCTTTTTGAGCATGGGGAAATAGGAGGCGCGCGCTTCGTCCTGCTTCGTTCGGGGGCAGGTTCCGGCCTCTAGTTTTTCAAGGGTCTCCAGGAGCAGTTCCGCTCCGATGACGGAGAGCCGCGCGAGCAGTTCGCCCGCCGTCTCTTCCGGCGCGACGGGGGCCTGGCGCTGGAGCAGGATGTCGCCGGTGTCGATGCCCTTATCCGTCATCATCGTGGTGACGCCGGTGACGGTTTCGCCTTCGATCAGGCACCAGTTGACCGGCGCTGCGCCACGGTAGGCGGGGAGCAGCGACGCATGCACGTTGACGGTGCCGAGCGCAGGGATGTCCAGCACCTTCTGGGACAGGATCTGCCCGAAGGCGGCGGTGACGCAGAGGTCGGGCGAAAGCGACGTCAGCGCCTCGACACCCTCGTCGCTTCGGATCTTCTGAAACTGAAAAACCGGCACGCCAGCGCGCGCTGCCGCGGCCTTCACCGGGCAGGAGGCCAGTTGGTGGCCGCGCCCTGCCGGACGGTCGGGCTGCGTGAACGCCCCGACCACCTGATAACCGCGGCCGATCAGGGCCTCAAAGGAAGGCACCGCGAACTGGGGCGTGCCCATGAATACGATGCGCATGTCAGACCTCGCTCACATCTTCTTCGCCCTCGTCCTCGGGCTTGTCGGTCACGTCCTCGATCATCTTGTCCACGTAGAGCACGCCGTCCAGGTGGTCCAGTTCGTGGGAAACCGCGATGGCCAGGAAATCCTCGCCGGTCAGCTCGAAGGTCTTGCCGTGGCGGTCCTGAGCGCGCACCACGACCCTCTTCGGCCGCTTCACGGTGCCGCGCCGGCCGGGTACGGACAGGCAGCCCTCGGCGTTGATCTGCTCGCCTTCCGTTTCGAGAATTTCCGGGTTGATCAGCTCAATGATTCCCTCGCCCACGTCGATGACCACGACGCGGCGCAAAATGCCCACCTGCGGCGCGGCGAGGCCCGCGCCGTCGGCTTCATACATGGTCTGGGCCATGTCGTCCAGCAGCGTATGGATGCGCTTATCGAACGAATCCACCGGGCGCGCCTTGCGGCGCAGGGTTTCGTCGCCGATGCGTAAGATTTTTCTCACAGCCATGTTCAGCCTCCTATGGTGAAACCTCCGCCATTATATCATGTTGGAGGGGTTTATTTCCAGTTCGACGGTGACGCCTTCCGGCGGGTTCAGCGAAAGCGAACGCATCTTCTCCAGGATTTCGTCGGCGGGCCCCGGCACAAAGAGCTTCAAAAACACCTGCCAGCGCGCCTGGCCCCGGAGCAGTTTGATGGCCGCCTCCCGCGCGTGGCGATAGAGCACACCCTTTTCAAGGCCGGTCGTCTCAAGCCATTCGGCGAGCTCGGCGTCCAGCGCCAGCGCCGTCTCCCGTGCGGCCGCTTCGTCCTTTGCGGTCACGACCAGGCGGGTGAGCAGCGTAAACGGCGGGTACAGCGCGCGCCGGCGGAGTTTGGACTCCTGCTCGTAGAAGGCGCGGTAGTCTTGCCGGGCGGCGAGGCGAATGGCGTAATTGTCCGGCTGATAGGTCTGCACGATCACGAGGCCGGGGTTTTTCGCGCGGCCCGCGCGGCCGGAAACCTGGGTGATCAGCTGGAAAGTGCGCTCCGCCGAGCGGTAATCGGGCAGGTTCAGCGCCATGTCGGCGGCAATCACGCCCACCAGCGTGACGCCCGGAAAGTCCAGCCCCTTGGCGATCATCTGGGTTCCGATCAGGATGTCCGCTTCGCCCTTGCGGAAGGCGGAGAGCAGCTTTTCGTGGGCGTCACGGCCCCGGGTGGTATCCATGTCCATGCGAAGGACGCGGGCGTCCGGGAACAGCTTCTGCGTCTCCTCCGCTACCTTTTGGGTGCCCGCGCCGAAAAAGCGGATGGACGGGCTGCCGCAGGCGGGGCATTTTTCGGGGGGCCTGCGGGTCGCGCCGCAGTAGTGGCAGCGCATCAGCGCGTCCGACTGGTGGTAGGTCATCGACACGTCGCAGGCCGCGCACTTCTCCACGTGGCCGCAGGCGCGGCAGCTGACGAAGGTGGCGTAGCCGCGGCGGTTCAGAAACAGGATCGCCTGATGGCCCCGGGCCAGGCAGTCGCTCATCGCATCCTGCAGCTTGGCGGAGAAAATCGAGCGGTTGCCCAGCGCGAACTCCTTGCTCATGTCCACGATTTCGACCTCCGGCAGGCGGCTGCCGGGGATGCGGTCGGGCAGGTCGACGAGCTCCAGCGCGTTTTCGGGCTTTACTCCGGGCCGGGTGCGCATGAAGCTGGCGATGGAGGGCGTGGCGCTGCCGAGTACCAGCACCGCGTTTTCCTGCCGGCAGCGGTAGCGCGCCACGTCCCTGGCGTCATAGCAGGGGTGCCGGTCGGACTGATAGGTGTGCTCGTGCTCTTCGTCGACCACGATAAGCCCCAGGTTCGCAAGCGGCGCGAACACCGCGGAGCGGGGACCGATGGCCACCTTCGCGCGGCCGGTGCGAAGCCTGCGCCACTCGTCGTAGCGCTCGCCCGGCGTCAGCGAGGAGTGCAACACCGCCGCGTCCGCGCCGAAGCGGGCGCGGAACCAGTCCACCATCTGGGGGGTCAGCGCGATTTCCGGCACCAGCACGATGGCCGTTTTGCCCGATTGCAGCGCGTGCTTGACCGCGCGGATGTAGACCTCCGTCTTGCCGCTGCCGGTGACGCCGAGGAGTAAAAA
>JAEZTL010000053.1 GCA_023421395.1 Bacillota bacterium
GTGACGGACAACTACGATCTGACGTATGTGGAAGGCGACCTGACGATCAAGAAGCGCGGCGCGCCGGACGACCCGAACGGGCCGGTAACGATCACGGCGACGGACAAGACGTACTGGTACAACGCGACGGTGCAGGGCCCGCAGGGAGCGACCTTCACCAGCGGAATAGACCAGCAGGCGGTGTGGACGGTGCTTGAGGGCACGGACGCGCTGACGAGCCTGATGGTGGCGGGCGGACGGGAGAATGTCGGCACGTACGCGGATGAACTGGCGCCGAGTGCAGCGCAGATCATGGACGGCACGGAGGACGTGACGGACAACTACGATCTGACGTATGCGGAAGGCGACCTGACGATCACAGAAAATCCTGTGACGATCAACTACCAGGCGGAAGTCGGCGGCAACGTTGACCTCACAACGGAAACGATCGCTTCGGTGACGGGTACAGCCACGGGTTCGACCGCGACCCCGGACATCGGATATCGTTTCACGGGCTGGACGAGCAGCGTGGAAGGCGACTTGACGGAACTTGGAAACGCGATGATCGATCCGCAGAAGAACGCGCTGAACATGTACTTCGACGTGACATACACGGCGCAGTTTGAACCGATCGAATACGAACTGAGCTTCGCCTATGTCGACGCCGATGGCAACCCGATCGCGGAGCTTCCGGACGGCCTGACGCCGCCGAGCCCGCAGAACTACACGGTGGTGAACCCCGCGACGGTGCCGGCGCTGCCCGCGCCGACCGGATGGATCGTCACCGGCTGGAACACCCAAAACGACCTGACCGGTGACTCCTACGATGCGGATGCGTTGTACGCCGCAATGCCTGAGGGCGGATCAAGCGTACTGTACGCGAGGCTCGAGCGGGAGACCTTCACGGTTCGGATCGTGAAGAACTGGAACTACGGTGACGGCGATACGACCAACAGCCCGACATATGACAGCGTCCACGTGACACTGCTGGCGGGCGGCGAGGCCGTCGGCGACGCCACACTGAACAACGACAACAGCTGGAGCGCGGCCTGGTACGATCAGTACATGTATACGGTGAACGGCGACGAAATCCAGTACACGGCTTTCGAGACCCCGATCATCGGCTACGATACGACGTACGGCTCGTTCACCGGCCAGGATGGTCTGACGCTGACGGTCACCAACGCGCTGCACTACTTCACCGTGACGTTCGTCAATTTTGACGGCACGGTGCTGAAGACGGAGAAGGTGCCCTACAACGGCTCGACGACCACCCCGGTTGATCCGGCCAGAACCGGTTATACCTTCAATGGATGGACTGGCGGCGTTTGGGAGAACGTGACCAGCGACCAGATCATCCGGACGGTCTTCACGCTGATCGAGACGAGGACTACGGAAATCATCGAGCTTGGGATCCCGCTGGCGGGCGGCACGGTGACGAACGTCGGCGACAGCTTCGACTGATCCACATACTTGATGATGTCATGACCCGGATGACCTTCCGGCCGGCTGATTCGTCAGCCGGCCGGAGGTCCCGGGCATGAATCGTAGAACGAACCTAGTCCAACAGTACGAAAAGGGGTGACCCAACGATGAAAAAGTTTCTGGCGCTTCTCCTGATGCTGCTTCTGGCCGTTCAGGGTATCGCCGCCGCCGAGGCGGTTGGCGATGCGCAGGCGGATCAGGCTCCGATAAAGCTGACGCTGCGCGTGGTCGACGGACAGGGTAATCCCCTGGTTGGCGCGCAGGTGAGCGTACGTGACTCGGCTGGCGAAGTGGTGAGCGAATACACCGCCGACGCAACGGGCGTCGCCACCCTTGACACGCTGGCGTCCGGCGTCTACACCGCCAAGGCGGTCGACCCGGCGGACGGATACTCGACGGCCCAATCCTTCAATTTCCTCAGCGACACCGCGGTAGACCTGATCGTCCGCAAACTGGCGGAAGGCTCCAAAGTGGTGATCGGCTCGGGCACGGAGGTGAGCGGCAGTTTCTTTACCGACATGTGGGGGAACAACACCTCCGACATCGACGTACGCGCCATGCTGCACGGCTACTCCACCATCGCGTGGACCAACGACGCGACGTACGTGCCGGACAGTTCGGTGATCGCGGTCGAAGCGCCCACCGAGGACGCCGCGGGCAACAAGACCTACACCTTCACCGTCAACCCCGGCCTGACCTACAACGACGGCACGGCCATCAGCGCGCGGGACTACGTGTTCAGCGTGCTGCTGCAGAGCGCGCCGCAGATGAATGCGCTGGGCGCTGCGACCTACGGCTACAGCCAGCTGGTCGGCTACACCGCCTTCAGCGCGGGCAGGACCAACGTATTCTCCGGCGTCCGGCTGATCGATGACAACACCTTCAGCCTGACCATCTACAACGGCTATCTGCCCTATTTCTACGAGCTGACCTACGTCAACGTGACCCCTTATCCGATCGAAGCCATCGCGCCCGGCTTCACCGTGGCGGACGACGGCGACGGGGCCTACCTGGCCCCCACCGGAGACGCGGAATTCACGTCGGACCTGCTGCAAAAGACCATTCTGGACCCGGACACCGGCTATCAGAGCCACCCGATGGTCACCTCCGGCCCCTATCAGCTGACCGCCTATGACCGGGCGACCGGCACGGTGTCCTTCAAGGCCAATCCCGCTTTTAAGGGCAACTACGAAGGCCAACGCCCGCTGATCGACGAGGTCACGCTGGTGCCGGTGAAGAACGCGGAGGCTCTTGGAAAGCTGGAATCCGGCGATGTCAACATCGTCAACAAGATGAGCGACGCCTCGGTCATCCAGGAGGGTGTGGCACTCTTTGGCGACCAGAAGCTGAAGATCTCCAACTACCTGCGCTCCGGCTACGGCTTCATCGGATTCGCCGACGAGCAGGGCCCCACTTCCTCCGTCGGCGTCCGCAAGGCGATCGCCTACTCGCTGGACAAGGAAGCCTACGCGAAGGCCTTCACCGGTGACAACGGCCAGACGGTGTACAGCTACTACGGCCTGGGCCAGTGGATGACCACCAACTACGTCAACCAGATGGGCGAGTTGATGACCACCTATCCCCTTGACCTGGAAGCGGCAAAGGCGCAGCTGGTTGAGGACGGCTGGACGCTCAACGAAAAGGGCGAAAAGTTTGTCGAGGGCACCGATACCGTGCGCTACAAGCTCCTTAAGGGCAACGCGCTGAAGGCGTACAATAGCGTGGAAAACCCGGTGGTCGAGGCCGTTACGGTGGGCAGCTACACGCTGCTGCCGCTGGAACTGAACTTCGCCAAGCTGAAGGACAGCCAGGCGGCCCAGCTCTTGGACGAGATGCTTACGGAGAACCTGAAATCCATTGGATTTGATGTGAAGATCACGGATGTGGACTTTGCGGAAATGCTGGCCTCCGTCAACCGTCAGGCAAGCAGGACCTACAACATGTTCGCCTTCGCCACCAACTTCAATTACGTGTTTGACCCCTATTTCGCGTTCAACGGCGCGGCGGAGTATCAGGGCTCGCTGAACCAGTTCGGCATCGACGACGCCAAGCTGCTCAGGCTGGCCAAGAGCCTGCGCGAGACCACGCCGGGCGACGAGACGACTTTTGTGGACCGCTGGCTGAAGCTGATGGAATACTACAGCCAGATTCTGCCCACGGTGCCGCTGTACTCCAACGTGTACTACGACTTCTCCGACAACACGGTGCAGAATTATCTGCCCAACGCGCACTGGTCCTGGTCCGCGGCGCTGATGTACACCTACATCGGCGAGCCGCTGGAGCTGCCCAGCCTCGCCTAAGCGGAACACATCCGCCTCAGGCGGCGCAAAGAGCCTTCCCTGGCGCCCGGACAATTGTCCGGGCGCTTTTTCGCGCTTTTCCGCGTGTGTCGGCCGGCAGCCTTGGCAGCGCGCGGGCCGGATGGTATAATGGCCGCGTGGGTTCGGGATATGGAAGGATGAGGCCGATGATTCTCTGCGTGGGCATTGCGGTGTGCGATGTGCTGGTCAAACCCGTTTCGGAGGAAACCCTTGCGCGGGACACCACCCGGGCAGAATTTGTAAAGCTTCTGGGTGGCGGTGATGCGTTCAACGCCGCGGGCAATATGGCGTCGTTGGGGGCCGCGGTGCGGCTGGTGGCGGGCGTCGGCCGGGACGCGCTGGGCGACTTGATCCGGGGGAGCCTGACGCGTCTGGGCGTGGAGGCGCGGCTGGTGGAAATGGACGCGCCCACGTCGGCCGCGGCGGTGTTGATCCGGCCGGAGGGCGAGCGCAGCTTCGTTTCCTACCACGGGGCGAGCCACCTGCTGTCCGAGCCGGATGTAAACGACACGGTGTTCGCCGGCGCGGAGACGATGTACGTGGGCAGCGCCAACGGCCTGCCGGGGCTGGATGGAAAAGGCATGGCGAGGCTCTTCGCGCGGGCGAAGGCGGCGGGCCTCGCGACCGCGCTGGACGTGACCGGCGAGGTGGACGGACGAAAACTGCCCGCGCTCGCGGAGGTGCTCCGGCACGTGGACGTCTTTTTGCCCAGCCTCCGGGAGGCGCGCCGGCTGACCGGCTGCCGGGCGCCGCTGGAGGCGGCCCGGGTGTTCGCCGGGATGGGGCCGGGCACCGTGGTCGTCAAGTGCGGCGCGGACGGCTGCGTGGCGCTTTCTGACGGCGAAGGATACGCCTCGCCCGGCTTTCCCGCGCGGGTGGTGGATACAACCGGCGCGGGGGACGCCTTCGTTTCCGGCTATCTGGTGGCGCGGGAAAAGGGCTATGGACTGACCGACTGCCTCGCCTTTGCCAACGCCGCCGGCGCGGTGTGCGTCGGGCGCGTAGGCGCTTCAGGCACGCTGGAGGGTTTTGACGAGCTGGCGCGGAGGGTGTCGGCGGGACGGGAGGCGCGGCATGACGGACCGAACGCTTGAACTGAGTGTCAACGGCTTGACGGTGGCGGCGCGCATTTCCGGCGGAGCGGAGCGCGTTCTCCGCCCACTGGTCGACCGCCTCTTTGCCGAAAAGGCGCGACGGCGCGCGCCGCTGGTGGTGTTTCTCGCGGGGCCGCCGGGCGCCGGCAAGAGCACGCTGTCGTTGATTCTGGAGCGCCTCGCGGCGGCGCGCGTTCCGGGGGTCCTTGAGGCGCTGCCGATGGATGGCTATCACCATACCGCCGCCTACATCGGCGCCCATACGGTTCTCCGCGATGGCGAAATTGTGCCGATGGCCCGCGTCAAGGGCAGCCCCGAATCCTTCGATGTTGAGGCGCTCCGGGCCGCCATTCGTGGTTTGCGCGGCGGCGCGGTCCGATGGAATGGCTACGACCGAAGGAAGCACGACGTGGTGGAGGGCGAAATTCCGATCACGGGGGAGATCCTGGTGGTGGAGGGCAACTGGCTCATGCTGCGGGAGCCCGGCTTTTCGGAGTTGCGCGGGCTTTGCGATCTCTCGATTTCGCTCACGGCGGAGGAGGCGCTGCTGCGGGAACGGCTGATCCGGCGCAAGCGCCAGGGCGGCGCGAGCCCCGAGGCGGCGCTGTGCCACTACGAAACCTGCGACCGGCCCAACATCCTGCGCTACCGCGATCATAGCGCACCCGGCGATGTGCGACTGCGTGTTCTGTCCGACGGCGAGTACGAAATGATATAACCCATTCGCGCCTGTTTCCGACAATATACCGCCCGTTTGTGGAAAAATGGATTGTGTAAATTTGAAAAACATGTAATAATAAAGAGGCTGAGAATGGACGGAAGGTGGAGAAATGAAGTTGAATTGGGAGAAGCTGTTTGAGCTGCCGGGGCTCGGATGGGCCGGACTGGCGGTGGTCGTGCTGGTGCTGTTGATCGCGTTTCGCGTGCAGTACGTCAAGGTGGCGCCCAACGTTGCGCTGATCATTTCCGGCCGCCGCAGGAAGTACCGCGTCAAGGATGACAGCGGCCGCGAGGTCGTCAAGCGGTTCGGCTACCGCATCGTGCGCGGCGGCGCGACATTTGTGATCCCGTTCTTCGAGCGGGTGGATCAGCTGAACATGGGCATCATGCAGGTGGATATCCGCACCACGCAGCCGGTGCCGTCCCAGGAATACATCCCGGTCATGGTGGACGGCGTGGCCAACATCAAGTTCGGCTCGGACGACGTGTCCATCGCCACTGCCGCCGAGCAGTTTCTGGGCTGGAAGCCCGTGGACATCGCGGCCATCGCCACGCAGGTGCTGGAAGGCAACATGCGCGAGATCATCGGCCGTATGACCATCGCGGACCTGGTGCAGAACCGCGACAAGTTCGCCGCGGAGACTTCCAAGGCCGCGGCGTCCGATATGCGCAACATGGGTCTTGAGATCGTCAACATCACGATCCAGAACTTCTCGGACGATGACAAGGTTGTCGAGACCATGGCTACGCGCAACATTCAGGAGAAGATGCGCGACGCGGCCATCGCCAAGGCAGAGGCCGAGCGGGACACGCAGATTCGATCCGCGGAGGCGCGACAGCAGGGCCACAAGGCCGAGGTCGAGTCTCAGGCGCTGATCGCCGAGCAGTCGAAGACCCTGGCGCTCAAGAAAGCCGAATACAAGATTCTGGAGGATCACTCCCGCGCCGACGCGGATATCGCCTACGACGTGCAGAAGGAGACCGCGCGCAAGACCTTCGAGGAAGAGCGCGCTGGGGCTGAAATGGTGCGCCTGCAGCGCGAAACCGAGCTGAACCGCCAGCAGGTGGCGGTGGAGCGCGAGAAGCTCAACGTGGAGATCCGCGAAAAGGCGAACGCGGAGCGCGACGCCCGCATCGCCCGCGCCGAGGCCGAGCGCGCCGAGCGGCAGGCCGTGGCGGACGCGGCGTTCTACGAAGCGCAGAGGCAGGCCGAGGCGATCCTTCTGAAGGGCAAGGCGGAGGCCGAGGCGCTGGAGCTCAAGGCGGAGGCCATGAAAAATTACGGTCAGGCGGCCATGCTGGAGATGGTGGTGGAGCGCCTGCCGGAGATCGCCCGCGCCATCGGCGAACCGCTTTCAAAGACCGACAAGATCATCCTGTTCGGCGAGGGCGCGGCCACCGGCCTCACCCGCGACATGACCGGCTCCATGCTGCAGACCTTCGAGGCCATGAAGGCATCGGTCGGGCTGGACGTCCCCAAGATGATCCGCGATATCGCAAGCGGCGGCCTGGTGGGCCGCGCGCCGGAAGCGGGCGAAGGCGGGGAAGGAGCCGCGACCTGAGCAAAGCAAAAATGAAAAGGGAGAGGGCAGCGAGGCCCTCTCCCTTTTTCAATACCAATCCAAAGCAATAATGATTCGTCGAGGTGGGCCGTATTGCGCGGAACTATGCGGCCTGTCGCTCAACGCAGCGCTGCATTCACGCTGAAGGCGTATCCCGAAGGGTCACATCGCTTTGTTTCCTTGTTCCGCATCAAAAATCCTTCCCTCTTTAGAAATCTATAGATAATTTTTACTTGGCATAAATCGCGTCCCGCGGTCAGCCGCCGATTTTGTAAAGCGCCGAGGCGTTTTCGCTGAGAATGCGCGCGACCAGATCGAGCGCGCCTTCCAGATCCGTCAGCCCCAGGTCCACCCGCGTGGCGAGCGTCCGGCAGAGAACCGTTCGCATCGCCAGGAGCGCGCCGTAGCTCTCCTGCGGCGTCCAGGTATCGCAGCCCCAAGTCAGCTTGTCGGCGGTGGTTACGTCCAGCATCTCGTTCAGGAACCGCTCCGCCGCGCTGGTGGACAGGATCGGCAGCCAGCAGAGGTCCACGTACACGTTTGGGAAATTGTGCGCCAGCGCCGCGATGTCGGCCGTCCACGGATATCCGCCGTGAAACAGTACAAACCGGGTTTCAGGATTCTGCCGGATTGCAGAAAGGAGTTGGAGCGCGTTGGTGCGATCGATCTGTCCCAGCCCCGTATGGCATTGAAAGGGCAAGTCCTCCTCCGCCGCGATCCGGCAGAGCTGGAAGAAAACCCAGTCCTGAAATGCTCGGATCTCACCGGCGGTGGCGTTTGCGCCCGCCCGCATCGCGCGCGCGGCCTCGTCCCGGGAGGCTGGTTCAAAGTTCAGCGCCCGGTCGTAGGCGGAAGCGCACTTGAGCGCCACGCAGCCTTCCGCCTTTTTCCGGCGGATGGTTTCCCGCATGAAATTGAGGTATTCATCCGGCCCTTCCGGCGAAACGCCGTACAGCCTCAGCGCATTGTTGCCGTTGTGGTCGGAGGCCGCCGGGTCGTACCCGTAAAGGAAGGGATTGATCCGGAAGGTGGGCGTGAACAGGCTCATCCTGTGGTCCGCGCCGGGGTTCCAGTAGGCGTCCAGCACAATGGCGCGGTAGCGGCAGACGTAGCGCAGGATGCGCTCATCCGGCAGACTGTCGTGCTCGATCGCGCGGGACCATTCGTCCCACTTCGCGGCGGTGAGCCCTTCGGAAAACCCGTACAGCGCCTGGAGCGCCTTCTCCAGCCACACAAAGTAGGTATTATGCCGGACGCGGGCGAGGAAGTCCGCGCGCCCCGCTTCATCCGCGCCCATCGGCACCTTGAGCCAGCTTACATAGCTGTTTTCGATCAGCCCGTCCAGCGTGCGCGGGGCCTCCGGCAGGCGGTAATGGCTGTGGGTGTTGACGATCTCCCGGGTGGATGCGGCCTCCGCCAGCGCGTCATAGGCGTTCATACGCTTAACCTCCCGGCCCGGCGCTAGGACTGCGCCTGGGCGACTTTCATCATCAGCGCGCATTCCATGCGCTTTTTGAACAGTTTGCAGCCGTAATCGTACACGCCGGTGATCGAGCCGGTGGCGTGGAAGGAATTGGCCGCACAGCCGCCGGAGCAGTATAGTTTCGCCCAGCAGTCCCGGCATTCGGAGTGCGAATTGACGTTGCAGCGGGCGAATTCGTCCGTCAGATCCTGATTGGTCACGCCGTCCCACACATTGCCCGCCTTCATGGCCGGGTCGGAGGCGAACTGGTGGCATGGGTACAGATCCCCCTGGGGCGTGACGGCGAAGTACTCCGTGCCGGAGCCGCATCCGGTGAGCCGCTTGACGATGCAGGGGCCGTGGGCCAGGTCGATCATGTAGTGGTAGAAGGTGAAGCCCCGGCCTTCGCGCTGGCGCTT
This sequence comes from Bacillota bacterium, assembly GCA_023421395.1. Taxonomy (GTDB): domain Bacteria; phylum Bacillota; class Clostridia; order Christensenellales; family Aristaeellaceae; genus JAEZHK01. The sequence continues at coordinate 9,043 of JAEZTL010000053.1, forward strand.
CAGCATCTCCAGTGCCAAAAGCTCGTACTGCTCGAGGAGCACGGGCAGGTCCTCTTCCGTCAGCGCGCCGGGGTCCCCCGGGGCGCTGACCACCGGCTCCATGCTGATCTCGGTGAAGCCCAGATCGGCGATGTGCAGGATATCCTGCAAAAAATCGGTATTGTGGTGGGTGTACGTTCCGCGCATGTAGTAGCTGCGCTTGCCGCGGCTTCTGGCGAACTTCTGGAACAGCGGTACGATGCGGTCGTAGCTGCCCTCTCCCGCATAATCGCGGCGGAAGCGGTCGTGCACCGCCTTGCGTCCGTCCAGGCTCATCACCACGTTGTACATCTCCCGGTTGGAGAACTCGATCACGTCGTCGTCCACCAGCATGCCGTTGGTGGTCAGCGTAAAGCGGAAGCGCTTGCCGCTCTCCGCCTCGCGGCCCCGGGCATACGCCACCAGGCGCTTGACCACATCCCAGTTCATCAGCGGCTCGCCGCCAAAAAAGTCGACGTCCAGCGTCTTGTGGGCGCCGGAGTTTTCGATCAGAAAGTCGATGGCGCGCACGCCCACCTCGTAGGGCATCAGCGCGCGCTGGCCCTGATAGCGCCCCTGGCTGGCGAAGCAGTACGAACAGTTGAGGTTGCAGGCGTGGGCGACGTGCAGGCACAGCGCCTTGACAAAGCGCTTGCGGGGCGCGAGCTTCACGTCCTCGTAGGGATCGGGCGCGAACAGCTTGCCGGCGGCCTCGAGCTGCGCCACATCCGCGAGGCATTCGCGGATTTCGGCTTCGTCGATTTCCGGGTCGGACGCATATTTTTCCAGCATGCGCAGGACGATTTCCTCCGGCGGTTCATGCCCGTACAGCGCGATCACGTCATAGGCCAGCGGGTCGACGGAGTGCACCGAACCGCTGTTCACATCCAGCACGATGTTAAAGCCGTTGAGTTTGTATTGATGGATCATGAAACCTTCCTCTGTGATAAAAAATGCCGCCTTGCGCGCATGCGACAGGCGGCCGGGGATACCAGGGCGTGGTTCAGTTCTCCTGTTCGCACTGCTGATTGGCGATGCCGCAGGAGGTCTTGCAGGCCGACTGACAGGAGGTCTGGCATTCGCCGCAGCCGCCGGTCTTCGCGCTTTCGGCCAGATCCCGCGTTTCAAGGGTGACGATTCTCTTCATGTGTTCCATTCCCTTCGCTGGATTTCTACTTCCATCCATTATAGGCCATGGGCGGCCGTCTGTCAACACGCGCAAGGTTAGCTTTGAGCGCCCGGAGGCAAAGCGCGGCGGCATGGCGAGTAGCGGCGTCAGAAGCCGCGTACCACGGAGAACATGCCTTCAACCGGCCCCCCGCGCAGCGAAACGCCCGCCTGCTCGCAGCGCCGCGCCTCGCGTAAGAAACGCCCGTCCACCCGTTCGCCCGGTGCGATCAGCGGGACGCCCGGCGGGTAGGCCCAGGCGTACTGGGCGCTGACGCGGCCGACGGCCGCCTCCGGCGGCAGGACCTCGTGATCGCGGGAAAGCGCCTCCGGGATGGTCAGAACTCGCTCCGGCAGGGAAGGGCCCTCGATGGGGTCCGGCGCCTTCACCGGGGCGCACCCGTCGTCGATTGCATAAAGCGCGCGCGCCAGCGCCGGCAGCGCGTCCTCCGGTTCGGTCAGACCGGTCATCGCCAGCGCGTGATCGCAGGCGGCCATCTCCAGTTCGATTGCGTGTTCTTCCCGCAATCGGCGCATGAGGCACGGGCCGGTCAGGCCCGCGCCGCGGGTGGAGAGGATGATCTTGCCCGGGTCGAAGGCGTACATCGCGGGGCTCGTCTGCGCGCCGTGCCCCGGCAGGCGGATATGGCGAAGACCCTCCGCCGCGCGGTCAAACGCCGCCAGCGCCCCGGCCCAGCGATCAAAGAGCGCTTCGCCCTCGGACTCGATCAGCCGCACACAGCCGTCGATGGACGCCATCAGGAGGTAGGAGGGGCTGGAGGTTTCAAAGATGCCCAGCTGCGCCTGAAACCGGTCGGCGTCCGCCAGACCACCCACATGGGCGATGGCGGTCTGTGTGAGGCTGGGCAGCGTCTTGTGCAGGCTCTGGATCACCACGTCCGCGCCCGCACGGACCGCGCCGCCGGGAAATGCCCCGGAGAACCCCAGGTGCGCGCCGTGGGCCTCGTCCACCAAGAGCGGTACGCCTCGCGCGTGGGCGATGCGGGCGATGGCCGCCACATCCGATACCGCGCCCTCGTAGGTGGGACTGGTGATAATCACAAGCTTCGCCTCCGGGCAGGCGGCGAGCGACTCTTTCACCGCGCCCGGGGATGTGGAGCCGAGGATGCCCAGCGCCGGATCGTACGCCGGCAGCACATAGGCGGCGTCCAGCGCCATCAGGTCCAGCGCGTGGTACACCGATTGGTGGCAGTTCCGGGCGACGATCACACGGTCTTTCGGGCGCGTCAGCGCGCGGACGCCGGCGAGGATGCCGACGGTGGCGCCGCCAACCAGAAAGAACGCGCGCTGGCTGCCCCAGAGGCGCGCCGCCCGCGCCATCGCGTGCTTCAGTATGCCCGACGGATCATGCAGGTTGTCGAAGCCGTCGATCTCCGTGATGTCCAGCCCGGCGCCCAGCGCGGCCAGATAGCGCGCCGCGCCCGCGTGCCGCTTGTGGCCGGGCATGTGCATCGCGCGGACGCCCCGCGCCGCGTACGCCTCCAGCATTTCGAAAAGCCCGCTGTCCATGCCCTCGCCTCCCTCCCGTCATGATACCAGAGCGGGGCCCTCCGCGCAAGCGCGCGTTCCGGTTGACAGCGTCCGCCTTCGCGTGTATGATGGCGTTGGAGCCGCTTTGTTACCGTGAAATGGAAAGGATTGAATCGCATGCGCTACCCGAAGATCTACCTGGCGATCGACAACTGCTTCGCGTCCAAGCGCTTTACGGAACCGTCCGACTGGGCGCGGGTGATCCGCGAACTGGGGCTTACCTATGTGGAGGCCAGCGCCGACAACGAGTGCGACCCCATGTACATGGGTGAGGAATACCTCGCATGGTGGTCCGGCGAAGTCCGAAAAGCGATGAAGGAACACGGCGTCGTGGTGGCGAACCTGTACTCCGGCCATGGCACCTATGCCACGCTGGGTTTGGCCCACACCCACCCGATCGTTCGGGACAGGTTCCTCAACAAATGGCTCAAGCCCATGGCCAGGACCGCGGGCGAGGTGGGCGCGGGGCTGGGCTTTTTCTGCCACGCGTTCTCCGATGCCGTGCTGCAGGATCCCCCGCGGTACCGGGAGTTTGAGAATACGCTGTATAAGGATCTGGCGGAGCTCGCCGCCTATGGCAAGGCCGAGAACCTGGGCGTTCTGGGCGTGGAGCAGATGTACACGCCCCATCAGGTGCCCTGGACGGTGGAGGGTTCGGAAAAGCTGCTCCGGGAGGTATACCGCCTTGGCGGCGCGCCCTTCTACCTGACGGTGGACGTCGGCCACATGAACGGCCAACGCCGGTTCACGCGGCCGGACGACGAAAAGATGCTGGAGATGCACAAGCGGTTTAAGGCGGGCGATCCGGTGCCGGAACTCTGGCTCGGGCCGGAAAAGGCCGTGAAGCTGTTTGAGAATTCCGACGTGCTGCCGCTCTCCGAGCTCAATGCCATTATGGACGAGTATCCTCATATGTTCGCGCCCTGCGAAGACGGCGATCCCTACCGGTGGCTTTCAAAGCTGGGCGGCTATTCCCCCATCATCCACCTGCAGCAGGCGACCGCCACGTCGTCTCCCCACTGGGCTTTTACGAAGGAAAACAACGCCCGCGGCATCGTGGAACCCGGAAAGGTGCTCTCCGCGCTCAAGGCGCATTACGACAGCGTGCCGGGAGAAGGCCTGCCGCCGATGCTGCCCGACCTGTACCTGACCCTCGAAATCTTTACCGGCACCGCGGACAAAAACCGCGCCGTGCTGCAGGGTATTCGTGAGAGCGTCGCGTACTGGAGGCAGTTTATCCCGGAGGACGGCCTGACGCTGGATCGGCTCGTGTGATTGCGTTCCGGAGGCGGGCCCCTGCGGCCGGCCTCCCTTTTGCTTTCGCAGATTGACGCCTTCGGACGGTTATGCTATATTGGACACAACTTCCACCAAATTATTGGGTGCGTTATCGATGGGCGCCGCGCGTCGGCTGTCCGCCGCGCGGTGAAGGGGATGAACGGGTGGACAGCCGATGAACATGCCCACGGTCTATTATACGCAAAACTGCGTGATCGGCTTTGCCATCCTGCTGATCGTCTACCTGAATTTCCGGAAAATCTTCGACAGGCGGCAGTTCAGCCACGTCATGTTCATCGGCATGATGGTGGCGGTGGCTTTCGCCCTCGCGACGGAGTACGTCTTCTATATGCTCAACGGCAAGCGCGGCGCCACCAGCGGCGCCGCGCTGAAGGTGGTGCTTGCGCTGCTCTTCGCGCTGGAGCCCGCCCCCGAGGGCCTTTGGATTGGCTATGTGTTCGGCGTGGTGCATGGGGAGGAACGCCCCAACCGCACCCATGGAAGACTGATGCTGCTGCCGGTAATGATCAACCTGGTCGTCACGCTCCTCAGCATTTCGGGCGGCTACCTCTTCGCAGTCAACGATGAAAACGTGTTTCATCGCGGTCCGCTTTACATCCTGACGCCGGTTCTCTGCTATAGCTACCTGCTGTTTTACCTGTACTATGCCTTCCGCATGCGCAAGGCCATGCTTCGGCGCGACTTCTTCTCAATCTTCCTGGCCATGCTGCCGATGGCGCTGGCGGGGTTGATGCAGGTGTTGATTCCGGGCATTTATGTGACGTGGCTGGCCGCGGCGTTTTCGATTCTGATTCTCTATATCGGCATCATCGTCAATCAGGCCAATACCGACCACCTGACGGGGTTGGCCAACCGGCGCCGCTTTGACAGCCGCCTGGAGAACCTCTTTAAGCAGGAGGGTTGCAGGGTGCCGATGGCGCTGATCCTGGTGGATATTGACAACTTCAAGGCCATTAACGACCGGTACGGGCATCTGACGGGTGACCGGGCGCTGGAGGCGGTGGGTGCGGCGCTCAGGCGCAGCGCCCGCAAGGGCGACCTTGTGGCCCGCGTCGGCGGCGATGAATTCGCGCTCCTGGCCGCGGTATACTCGCAGGAGGATATGGAGCGGATCGCCGGGCGCGTCCGTGAAAACCTTGGCGCGCTCAACCAGAAACGGGACTTCCCGTTTGGCATCGAGGTCTCCATCGGTTCGGGAATGTGTAGCGAACTGGAACACATGACGCCGGATGCGTTCCTGCGGATGATCGACAACCGCATGTATGATGAAAAGCGGTCAAACCAGCGCCGGGTTCACCGTGAAATGCGGCAGAGCCTCAATTATTAAAAAACGCGCATGCCCCCAAAACGGCCGATTTCGCGTTGACAGCGTCAAATCCAGCGTTTATAATGAATCCAATCTAAACCGGAGGTCAATCTCATGCAACAGTCCGTGCGGTTTTTTGCGTATTACTTTGCCGGCTTTACGCGGCAGAGTCTTTTGCGCATGACTGCATGAACCGCATCCGACGGTTCGACGGGGGCCCCGCAGCCAAGCGCTGCGGGGCCCTTTTGGTTAACATATTGAGCGGGAGGGATCAAGCATGGTCGTCATCCTCAAGGAAAAAACCGACAAAGCACAACTGGAGAACTTTCTGACCTGGCTGCACGGCATGGGGCTCGAAACGCATCTGTCCCAAGGCCAGCAGCAGACGATCGTCGGCCTCGTCGGCGACACCACCCGGGTGGACATGGATCTGATCCGGGCACTGGAGATCGTCGAAGACGTCCGGCGGATCCTCGAGCCCTACAAGAGCGCCAACCGCAAGTTCCATCCCGCCGATACCATTGTGGACGTGGGCGGCGTCAAAATCGGCGGCGGAAACTTCCAAATCATCGCGGGTCCCTGCTCGGTGGAGAGCAAAGCGCAGATTGTGGAGGTGGCAAAACGCGTCCAGGATGCCGGCGCGGGGCTCCTCCGGGGCGGCGCCTTCAAGCCGCGCACGTCGCCCTACGCGTTCCAGGGGCTGCACAAGGAGGGCATCGATTTTCTGCTGGAGGCCAAAGCCGCCACCGGACTCCCCATCGTAACGGAGTTGATGGACGCCGCCCACATCCCGCTCTTCAAGGACGTGGACGTGATTCAGGTGGGCGCGCGCAACATGCAGAATTTTGAGCTCCTTAAGGAATTGGGCCTGCTGCGGAAGCCGATTCTTCTCAAGCGCGGCCTGGCCAATACGATTCAGGAGCTTCTGATGAGCGCCGAATACATCATGGCCGGCGGCAACGAACAGGTCATCCTGTGCGAGCGGGGCATCCGCACCTTCGAGACGGCCACCCGAAATACGCTCGACATCTCGGCGGTGCCGGTTTTGAAGCATTTGACACACCTGCCCATCGTGGTCGATCCCAGCCACGCCACCGGCATCTCCCGATTCGTGGAGCCGCTGTCGCTGGCCAGCGTCGCCTGCGGCGTGGACGCTCTGATGATCGAGGTGCACAATGATCCGGAGCACGCGCTGTCCGACGGCCCGCAGTCGCTGACGCCGGAAGCCTTTGAGCGCCTGGTGCCGAAGATTCGGACGGTGCGCGCCGCTGTCAGCGGAGGGGGCTCATGAGGGCGCTGGTGGCGGGACTGGGGCTGATCGGCGGATCGATGGCGAAGGCGCTGGCCCGAAATACGGACTGCGAGGTTCTGGGCTTCGACAGGGATGTAGCGACCCTTCGCCGGGCGCTCTCCGACGGCGCGATCCACGCGGCCTATCTGCCGGAGGACCTCCCGTCGGTGGATCTTCTGCTGGTGGCGCTCAGGCCCGGGGACGCGATCCGCTTTTTGCGATCTGCGCTGCCGCGGATGAAGCCGGGCGCGATGGCGGCGGATCTGTGCGGCGTGAAGCGCGCCGTGGTGGAGGCCATCGGGCCCGTCGCCGCCGAGGCGGGCGTCCGCTTCTTGGGCGCGCACCCGATGGCCGGGCGCGAGGTCAGCGGCTACGCGCATTCCGACGAGGCGCTGTTTCGCGGCGCGTCGCTGATTCTGACGCCGCCGGACGGACAGCCCTGCGAAGAAACCCGCGCGCTGGGCGATCTGGCGCTCCGGCTGGGTTTTGCCCGCGCGGTGGTCACCACCCCCGAGGAGCACGACCGCTTGATCGCCTATACGTCTCAGCTGGCCCACGTCGCCTCCTCCGCCTATGTGATGAGCCCCGCCGCCGCCAGGCATTTTGGCTTTTCCGCCGGCAGCTTCCGGGATATGACCCGCGTCGCCCGGCTGGACGCCGACATGTGGACGGAGCTCTTCGACCTCAACCGCGACATGCTGTCGGCCGAACTGTCCGGGCTGATCGCGCGGCTGACCGAGCTCCGCGATGCGCTGGATGGCCGCGACGAGGCGCGCCTCCGGTCGCTTCTTGAAGCGGGCAACCGGCGGAAGCTTCAGCTGATCGAAAAGGAGGGGAGCACATGACGGAACTGACGGTGCGCGCGTCCGGAACGTACCGGGTCCGGATTGAGCGCGGCGCGCTGGATACGATCGGCGCGCATTTGGGCGATACGCCCCGGGCTGCGGCGCTGGTGTCGGAAGAGCGGGTGGACCGCCTCTACTGCGACCGGGTGGCAGCGGGCCTTCGCGCGGCGGGCATCCGCGTCGAGCGGTGGACGTTCCCCGGCGGCGAGGCGGAGAAGTGCGGCCGCACGCTCTTTGAACTGCTGGAATTTCTGGCGGAGAAAAAGCTCAGCCGCAGCGACGTTCTGGTGGCCCTCGGCGGCGGCGTGACCGGAGATCTGACCGGCTTCGCCGCGGCGGTATACCTCCGGGGCGTGCGCTTCGTCCAGGCGCCCACGACGCTCCTTTCGATGGTGGACGCGTCGGTGGGCGGCAAGACCGCCGTGAACCTTGGCGCCGGCAAGAATCTGGCCGGGGCGTTTCACCAGCCCGCCTACGTGGCGATCGACCCGGACACGCTCGCCACGCTGCCGCCGGAGGTGCTGGCGGATGGCGTCAGCGAGGCCTTAAAGACCGGCGCGATCGCCGACAGGGCGCTTTTTGACCTGCTGGCGAAGGGCTATGACCCGGCGGAGGCGGAGGAGGTCGTCGCCCGCTGCGTGCGCATCAAGCGGGATCTGGTCGAGGTCGACGAGCGTGACATCGGCGCGCGGCAGCTTCTGAACTTCGGCCATACCATCGGCCACGCCGTCGAAAAGGCCAGCGGATACGCGATCTCTCACGGCCGCGCGGTGGCGCTTGGCATGCTTCTCGAGGCCCGGGGCGCGGAGGCGGCGGGTTTTGCGAAGGAATCCTCGGCCGAGCCCATCCGGCGCGCGCTCGTCGCCAACAACCTGCCCGTTTCCTGCCCGTTTTCCGCGGAGGCGCTTCTCGATACCATGTTCCGGGACAAGAAGGTGCGCTTTGGGCGCATCGCGCTGGCGCTGCCGCGCGAAATCGGCCGCTGCGCGCTCTATGAAATCGACGTGGACGCGCTGGGCGCATTTCTCGCCGGCGCGCTGAGGGGCGCATGATCGCCCGCGTATGGCCGGGCGCGCTGTCCGGGAGCATTCCGGCAATCGCCTCGAAGTCGTCGGCGCATCGCCTGATGATGCTCTCGGCGCTGGCGGATGAGCCCACGCTCGTTTCGCCAGAAGCCCATTCCGACGACATCGACGCCACGCTGGGCTGCCTTTCCGCCCTGGGCGCGGATTATCAGATTTTGCCCGGGGGCGTATGCATACGGCCCGGACGGTCGCGGCCCGGCGGCGAAGCGGACTGCTTTGAGAGCGGCTCCACCCTCCGGTTTCTGATTCCCCTGGCGGCGGCGCTGGGCGCGGCTACCTGTTTTAAGGGGCGCGGCAGGCTGCCCGATCGGCCGCTGGGCGCGCTGACGGACGCGCTGAAAGCGCACGGCTGCGCCTTCGATGGGGAAAAGCTGCCCTTCACGATCTCCGGACGGCTGACCGGCGGGGAATTTCGCCTGCCGGGCGACGTCAGTTCCCAGTTCATCACCGGCCTATTGATGGCGCTGCCCCTCGTGGGCGGCGGACGCATCGTCTTGACCACACCCCTCGAATCCGCGGGCTACGTGCGCATGACCCTTACCGCCATGGCGCGCTTTGGCGTATCCGTCCGGGAGAATGCGGAAGGCTGGACGGTGCCCGGGGGGCGATACCATTCGCCGGGCCGGGCGGAGATTGAGGGAGACTGGTCAAACGCCGCCTTTTTCCTGGCGGCGGGCGCGTCGGTGACGGGGCTCGACCCGGCCTCCGCTCAGCCCGACCGGGCGGCGGGGGAGATGCTCCGCTCGTTTTCCCGGCCGAACCGCGCGCTGGATGTGCGGGAAACGCCGGACTTATTGCCCATTCTGGCGGCAGTGGCCGCCACCACGCCGGGCGTCACCCATTTTACCGGTGCGGCGCGGCTGCGCATCAAGGAGAGCGACCGGCTCCGCTCGATGGCGGAAGGCATCCGCGCTATCGGCGGCCTTGCCCGGGAGTTTCCGGACGGTCTCGTCGTATCCTGCGACCGCGCGCTCCCGGGCGGAATTGTGGATGCGGCGGGCGACCACCGGGTCGCGATGGCCTTCGCCATCGCGGGCACCCGCTGTCTGGGGCCGGTCACGATCCGGGGCGCCGAGGCGGCGAACAAGTCCTACCCGGCATTCTTCGAGGATTTTCAGCGATTGGGGGGGAAGGCGGATGTCATCCAGCTTCGGGACGATCGTTAAACTCAGCGTGTTCGGCCAGTCTCACAGCGCGGCCATCGGTGCGGTCGTGGACGGGCTGCCCGCGGGAGAGGCCGTGGACATGGAGCGGGTGCGCGCCTTCATGCGGCGCCGCGCGCCCGGTGGCGCCGCCTATTCTACCAAGCGGAAGGAACCCGACGAGCCGCAGGTGCTCTCCGGGCTGGTAAGCGGCAGAACCTGCGGCGCGCCGCTGATGGCGCTGATCGAGAATACCAACCAGCACCCGGCGGACTACGACGCCCTCCGGGATACGCCCCGCCCCGGCCACGCGGACTTTACCGCCCGCATGAAGTACGGCGATTCGGTGGACCTGTCCGGCGGCGGTCACTTCTCCGGGCGGCTGACCGCGCCGGTATGCTTCGGCGGCGCGGTGGCGCTGCAGGTGCTTGAGCGGCGCGGCGTCGCCGTACATGCCCGAATCGCTGAAATCGCGGGCATCCTGGACGCCTTCGAGGGCGACCGCGCCATCGTCTCCGCCAAGGATTTCCCCGTGCTGGATGATCTGGCGGGGGCCAGAATGCGCGAGGCCATCGAGCGCGCCAGGCTGGCGGGCGATTCCGTGGGCGGCGTGATCGAGTGCGCCATTGACGGCCTTCCGCCGGGGGTGGGGGAGCCGATGATGGACAGCGTGGAGAGCGTGCTGGCACGGCTGATGTTTTCCATCCCCGCAGTGCGCGGCGTGGAGTTTGGCGCGGGTTTTCAGGCGGCGCGGATGCGCGGCAGCACCCACAACGACGCGTTTATCGTGGAGGACGGCCGGGTGCGCACCGCCACAAACCGACACGCAGGCGTCCTCGGGGGCATCACCACCGGCATGCCAGTCATGTTCCGGGTGGCGTTCAAACCCACGGCGTCCATCGCGCGGCCGCAGCAAACGGTCAGCCTTTCGGAGATGCGGGCGGAGACCATTCAGGTGGGCGGGCGTCACGACCCCTGTGTGGTGCCCCGGGCGGTGCCTGTGGTGGAGGCCATGGCCGCGCTGGGAATCCTGGACCTGATGATGATCGCGCGTGGGCGCGCAATCTGAAGTGCGGAAACAATAAGGGAGGAATGCCCCATGGACATGCAGGAACTTCGCGCCCGGATCGACGGCATCGACGACGAGATCGCCGCGCTGTACGTACGGAGGATGCAGACGGTCAAGGAAATCGTGGAGGCCAAGCGCGCGGGCGGGATCGCAATTTCCGACCCCGGCCGGGAGCGCGCGATCCTTCAGCGCCTCACCCAGGCCCACGACCCCATTCACGAGGCCGACCTGAAGCTGATCTATTCGCTGCTCTTTGACCTGAGCCGCAGCGCCCAGGCGCGGCTGATGCGGCCCGACGCCGAGCCCTTCGCGGATGCGCTGGACGCCGCGGTGGCCGGTACGCCGAAGCTGTTTCCCAAGAGCGCGCTGGTAGCCTGCCAGGGCGCGGAAGGCGCCTATTCCCAGCAGGCCTGCGACGTGATGTTCAACATGCCGGGCATTCTGTATTTTTCCAGCTTCGAGAGCGTGTTCCAGGCGGTGGAAAAGGGCATGTGCCGCTACGGCGTGCTGCCGCTGGAAAACAGCCTCGCGGGTTCTGTCACCGATGTATACGACCTCATGAAGGCGCATAAATTCTTCATAGCGCGTTCGGTGAAGCTGCGCATCGAGCACAGACTGCTCACCGCGCCGGGGGTCAAGCTCTCCGAAATCCGGGAGGTCGTGGCCCACGAGCAGGCGCTGCGGCAATGCGCCCGGTTCCTGTCGGGCCTCAAGGATGTAAAGCTGACGCCCTTTGCCAACAACGCCACCGCCGCCAAGTACGTGGCGGAATCCGGTCGCAGGGACATCGCGGCCATCGCCTCGGCGCGCAACGCGTCACTCTACGGCCTGGAGCCGCTGGAGGAGCGCATCATGGACGACGGCAGCAACTACACCCGCTTCATCTGCATTTCCCGCGATATGGAGATTTATCCGGGTGCCAACCGCATCAGCCTGATGGCTGCGTTGTCCCACACGCCGGGCTCGCTGTACCGCGCGGTGGCCAGGTTCGCCGTGGAAGGGCTAAACCTTCTGAAGCTGGAGAGCCGTCCCATCCCGGGCCGGGACTTCGAGTTCATGTTCTACTTTGACTTCGAAGGCTCGGTCGTGGATCAGGATGTGAAGATGCTGCTGTCCGAGCTCAGCCTGTCCGGCGGGTTCACGTTCCTGGGCAACTACAGCGAGGTGTGACATGGCCCTTTACTACGGATTACTGGGCGAGAGGCTGGGCCACAGCTATTCGAAGCTGATCCACGAGCGGATGTACGGGTGCGAATACCGGCTGATCGAGCTTCAGCCGGAGGCGCTGGAAGGGTTTCTCCATGCGCGGGACTTTGCCGGGCTCAACGTGACCATCCCCTTTAAACAGGCGGTGATTCCCTTCTGCGATCGCCTGACCGACGAGGCCGCCAGGATCGGCGCGGTCAACACGCTGTTTTTTGACTCGGACGGCGCGCTGACCGGCGATAACACCGACCTCTATGGCATGAAGAAGATGCTGGAGGGCTTCGACCTCCGCGGAAAGGACGCGCTGCTCCTGGGCGCCACCGGCGGCACCGGCAAAACCGCCGCCTGCGCCCTTTCGGACCTCGGCGCTCGGGTGATCCCCGTCTCGCGGCGCGGCGCAGTGAATTATGAAGCGGTGTACGGGATCCGGGCGGACTTTCTCATCAACACCACGCCGGTGGGCATGCACCCCGCGCTGCTTCAGTGCCCGGTGGAGCCTGAAAAAATACAAGGCTTGACGGGTGTCGCCGACGTGATTTACAACCCCGCCCGCACGCGGCTTTTGCAGCGCGCGCAGGGCGCGGGGCTTTGGACGGCTGGCGGCCTTGGCATGCTGGTGCATCAGGCGGCGGGCAGCGCGCGGCGCTTCCTGGGCGCGCCGGTGGAGCCGGGACGCGTGGCGGAGACCCTCGGCTGGCTGGCGCGCCAGACCCGCTCCATCGCCCTTGTCGGCATGCCGGGTTCCGGCAAGTCCACCGTCGCCCGCCTGGTGGCCCAAAAGCTGGGGCGGCCGCTTTTCGATCTGGACCAGAGGATCGAGGAGCGTCATGGGCCGATCCCGGAAATCTTCGCGCGGTGGGGCGAGGCGCGCTTTCGGGAACTGGAGGCCGAGGCGCTTGGCGAAGCGGCGCTTGAGCGCGCGGCGGTGATCGCCACCGGCGGCGGCGCGGTGCTCAGCGCGGATAACCGCACGCTGCTTCGGGCGAACGCCTTCGTCGTGCAGCTCGAGCGCCCGCTGGGCGAACTGGCCACCGGCGGGCGGCCCCTCTCCACGGGCGCCGCGGCGCTTGAGGAGATGTACCGGATGCGCCAGCCGCTTTACCGCGCCGTGCGGGACGCCGTGGTTCCGCTCTGCCCATGGCCGGAGGAAACCGCTGCTCAGGTCATCCAAAAATTCCGGGAGGAGGTGCGCGCGTGAAGATTCTGGTGATCAACGGACCGAACCTCAACATGCTGGGCGTGCGGGAGAGGCACATCTACGGCGCGAAAACGTACCGAGACCTGGTGGCGGAAATCGAGGCCGCTGCCGATTCGATGGGCGTGGCCGTCAAGTGTTTTCAGTCCAACCACGAGGGCGCCATCGTAGACGAGATCCAGGCGGCCCTGGGCGCCTTCGACGCCATCGTGATCAATCCCGCCGCCTACACCCATACGTCGGTGGCCATTCTGGACGCGCTGAAGGCAGTGAACCTGCCCGCCGTCGAGGTGCATATTTCCGATGTGGACGCGCGGGAGGATTTCCGGAGGCACTCCTACGTGACGGCCGCCTGTGTGGCCAAAATCGCCGGGCGGGGCTTCCAGGGCTACGTTGACGCCATGCAAATTTTAAGAAACGAACAGGATATGCGCGCGTGAAAAGACGTTGCGCCGCTAAACGTTTACTGATATAATACGATATAGGTTACATGGAGGAGTATCTGACGGGACGGAGGCCGCGCGCGGAATGAAAAGAGGTCTAAAAACCGCGATTCATACCGTGGCAGCCGTTACGCTTGTCGTGGGGCTCTTCGTCAGTTCCGTGTGCGCATTTCTCGTGGATGTAACCGGATCAAAATACCCGGAAGCGTCCGGAGCCACGGTTTACGAGGGTTCCGGCGTAAGCATCGATGCGAGCAACGCTTCGGAAGGTTACTTGATGGTCAAGGCGGCCAGCAAGAAAAAACTCAAACTGCGCCTCGTCAAGGGCTCCGCGACCTATACCTATGACCTGCGGCAGGGTGACTATGAAACCTTTCCGCTGCAATCGGGCGGCGGCACCTACCAGGTGCTGGTGTTTCAACAGGTCAAGGGCAGCCAGTACGCGCAGCTCTACTCGAAAAAGATCAAGGCGGAAATCTCCGACGAGTTCGGCTATACGCTGTATCCGAACCAGTATGTGCACTACGACGCTTCCAGTGCGGCGGTTTTGAAGTCCCAGGAAGTGTGCGGCGCGCTGACCAGCGACGCGGACAAGGTCAAGGCGGTCATCGACTACGTCGCCGGCGCGGTGCTCTACGACCATATCAAGGCCAAGACCGTCGAGAGCGGCTACCTGCCCGACGTGGACGACACGCTTTCGAGCAAAAAGGGCATCTGCTTTGACTACGCGGCGCTGGTGGCCTGCATGCTGCGCGTGCAGGGCATCCGCTGCAAGCTGGTTATCGGCTATGCGGATGCGTACTACCACGCCTGGAACGAGGTGCTGGTGGACGGCAAGTGGCTCCGGTACGATACGACCAGCATGGCCTCCGGGCTTAAGGTGATCACCTACACGACCGAGCGGGTTTACTGAAGAGGGATGGGGGAAGAAGCGATGGCCAATCGCACCCGGTATCTGCCGGCGGACGAAACCGCGCTGTTCTGCGAGCAGGTGGCACTGCTGCTCAAAAGCGGCATCCCGCTCTACGACGGCATCGAAGCGCTGTGTCAGAATTATGCGTCCACCCGTTACGGCGACAGCTTCGCACGGCTGAACGAGACGATGAAAAATACCGGTTCGCTGCACGAGTCTGTGCGCTCGTTGGGCATTTTTCCGCCTTATATGGTTGAAATGGTGCTGGTCGGAGAGCAGGCGGGCACGCTGGAGCGCGTGATGCAGGGGCTCTCGACCTATTACGCGCGGGAGGCCCAGGTGCGTGCCACTGTGATCAGCGCGGTCACTTACCCCCTCCTGATGGTAGGCCTGATGGCCGTGGTCGTGGTGGTACTGGTGGTGCAGGTGCTGCCGATGTTTTCCGAGGTGCTCAGAAATCTTGGCGGCGACCTCTCCGCCTCCGCTTCCGCGCGGATGAACGCTGGGATGAGCGCGGGCGCTTTCGTGCTGATTCTGACGGCGCTTGTCTTCCTGGCGGTGCTGGCGGTGGCGCTGCTCTTGAAAACGGGCCACCGCGATGCGGCAATGCGCGCGCTTCAGAGGGCATTTCCGCCGCTTCGATTCATTGCGGACAAGCTCTCCGCCGGGCGCTTCGCGTCGGTCATGGCGATGCTCCTGGGCAGCGGCTTTCCGCTGGACGAGGCGATGGCGCTGCTGCCGGGCGTAATGGGTGACGAGAGCGCCCGCAGGAAGGTTGCGGACGTCCGGGCGCGGATGGCTTCCGGCGCGTCCTTCGCAGACGCTGTCGAGGGCGCGAAGATCTTCGAACCGATCCACGGCAAGATGATCCGGGTGGGTTTTTTGGCTGGACAGACCGAGACGGTGATGGAGCGGCTGGCGGAGCAATATCAAAACGAAGTGGACGAGGGCATCCGCCGCCTGGTTTCGGCCATCGAGCCGACGCTGGTGGCGGCGCTTTCCATCGTCATCGGCGGCATCCTGCTGTCGGTCATGCTGCCGCTGGCCAGCCTGATGTCGTCCATGGGGTAGAGGCATGCATCTTTACGAGAAGAAAAAACTGGCCGGGTTCCGTGGCCTGATCGTATCGCTGGCGGCGCTGATGGCGGTCGCGGGCGTGTTCGCCTGGCTGGTCTCGGCAGCGGACGCGCGTACGGGGGCCGAGCAGGAGGCACAGCTTCGGGAGGCTGTCCGTCGCGCCATGGTCACCTGCTATGCCACGGAGGGGCAATACCCGCCGTCGCTTGATTATCTGGAGGCCAACTACGCGCTGAGGTTTGACGACGAGCGCTTCATCGTGTCCTATAACGCGTTTGCCTCCAATGTGATGCCGACGGTTTCGATCTTCAGAAGGGATGAGGGCGCATGAGCGGCGCAAGGCGCTTGAACCACAGCATCAGCGGCCTGTTCGCTTTTGTGCTGATCGGGCTTTTTGCGCTGTTTGCGTTGGCGATCGTCGTCTCCGGGGTTCAGTCTTACCGCGGGATGGCCGCTTCCGCGCGGCTGTCCAGCCAGGAGCGGATTGCGCTGGGTTATGTCAGCGGTAAATTGCGCGCTTGCGGAGACCAGAGTGCCGTGAGCCTTCGGGAGCAGGCGGGCGTGAAACTCCTGGTGATCACCGAGGAGGCCGAGGCTGAAAGCTACGAAACCCGCATCTATTACGCGGACGGCAGCCTTCGGGAGCAGTTCTGCGAGGCGGGCCTGCCCTTTGATCCCGAGGAGGGCGAGGCGCTTACGGTGCTGCCCGGCTTCCGCTTCGAGCGCTCGGGCAGCCTGATCACGCTTCGGGCCACGCTGTCCGACGGCACCGAGGCCGCGGCCTCTGTGGCGCTCCGCGCCGGGGAAGGGGGCGGACGGGATGCGCTATAAGGGCAACCTGGTACTGCTCGAGCTTCTGATCGCGCTGGCCTTTTTCGCGGTATCGGCGGTCATCGGCACGGGTGTGTTGGCACGGGCCTATAAAACCAGCGTCGACAGCCGCCGCACCACCGACGCGCTGTTTGTCGCCCAGAGCTGGGCGGAGCGCATCGCAGCCGCGGAGGACCCGGTGGCCCTTCTTGACGGAAGCGCCCGGAAGGACGCGGGCGGCTATGCGATCGAGCAGGACGGCTACACGCTCCGGGCCCTCGTGATGCCGGAGGATACCGGTGCGGGCACGCTGTACGATATCCGTCTCAGTGTCTCCCGAGGGGATGTTCCGCTGGTGGATCTGCCGGCCAGCCGGTATGTGCCGGGGGAGGTGTCCCCTTGAAAGGGCTCAAGCAGGAATACAGGGTCGGCATCGGCGCCTCGACGATGCTCACCATCTTCGTGGTGCTCTGCGTGACGACGCTTGCGCTGCTTGCACTCTCCGGCGCCCGGGGCGACGCCGCGCTGACCGGCCGTGCCGTGGAGATGACCACGGACTACTATCGGGCCTCCGATCAGGCGCAGCGGATTCTCGCGCGTCTGGACGCGGCCGTGAAGGAGGCGGCGGCCTCCGCCGCAGATTCCGGGGCGTTTCAGGCGCTTCTTGCGGATCTTTCGCTGGACGGCGTTTCACTGGTCTATGAGGCGGGTATTGTGACCTTTGATGTAGACGCCGGCGGCGGGCGCGCGCTGACCGTGGCCGTGCGCCCGTCGATGACGGGCCAGCGCTGCCCGGTGGTTCGCTATCAACTGGCGGGCGGGGAGTTGTGGACGGGCGAGAACGGCCCGCTGAACCTCTTCAATTGATGCTTGGGGGAACGATCGTGGATTTGATGGCCTTGCTCAAGGCGGCGGTCGACAGGGGCGGATCGGACGTATACATCGTACCGGGTGCGCCTGCGACGGTCAAGGTTGGCGCCCAGCTCCAGCCGCTGATGGACGAGAAGCTCGGCATGGACGGGACGCAGGCCTTGATTGAGGGCGCCTACGCGCTGGCCGGCAAGCGGGAGATCACCCGTCTGGCGGAAAAGGGCGATGACGACTTTTCATTTTCCGTACGGGATATCGGCCGCTTCCGCTGCAACACCTACAAGCAGCGCGGCTCCTACGCGGCGGTGCTGCGCGCGGTGCCCTTCGGCCTGCCCGATTATCGGGCGCTGGGCATCCCGCAGGTTGTCATGGACCTGTGCGCGAAACGGCGCGGCATGATCCTGGTCACCGGCCCCGCCGGCAGCGGCAAATCCACCACGCTGGCCTGCATGATCGACCGGATCAACCGGGAGACCGCCAGCCACATCATTACGCTGGAGGACCCGATCGAATACCTGCACCCCCACCAGAAGTCCATCGTCAGCCAGCGGGAAATCGCGCTGGACGCGGCGGACTTCGCGGGCGCGCTGCGCGCCGCGCTCCGGCAGGCGCCGGACGTGATTCTTCTGGGTGAGATGCGGGACTTTGAAACCATACAGACCGCGCTGACCGCGGCGGAAACGGGGCATCTCCTGCTCTCGTCGCTGCACACGCTGGGCGCGGCCAAGACCATCGACCGCATCGTGGACGTGTTCCCGGCCCCGCAGCAGACGCAGGTGCGGGTGCAGCTTTCGATGGTGCTGCTGGCCGTCGTCTCGCAGCAGCTGATTCCGACTGTGGACGGCGCACTCGCTCCGGTGATGGAGGTCATGCTGGTCACCCCAGCGATCTCCAACATGATCCGGGAGGGCAGGGGACATCAGATCGACAATGCGATCTACGCCGGCGGCGCGCAGGGTATGATCTCGATGGACGAAGATATCCTCAGGTTCTACCGTCAAAAGCGAATTACGCGCGATTACGCGCTTTCCTACGCGATCAATCCGGACCTCATGGCCAAGAAGATTTAGCGCGCAGCTACGAAGGGGGGCCTCCCGATGGAGGGCAAAAACAGGATTGCCATCAGAATGCTGGGAAAATTTGATGTGATGGTGAACGAGCAGAGCGTCGAAAAGCAGCTGGCAAAAACCAAAAAAGGCACGAGGCTGCTGCAGTATTTGGTGCTCAGGGGTGGCGAATCCGCGCCCAACTTCAAGCTGTATGAGGTTTTGTGGGAGGACGAGCAGTCTTCCAACCCCGAAGGTGCGCTGAAAACGCTGGTTAGCCGCACCCGCACAATCCTGAGCGAGATCGCGCCGGAGCTTGGCGCGGCCATCGTCACCGAGCGCGGTTCCTACCGCTTCAACACCCAGCTTGGCATTTCGGTGGACACGCTGGAGTTCGAGAAGCTCAACACGGATCTGGCGGACGTGGCGGCGCTGGACGACGAGGTGCATCAGAAATTCAACCGCTTGCTGTCGCTCTTCCAGGGCGACCTGCTGCCGGGCCTCGAGCAGGAGGATTGGGTGGTCTCCCGCAGCGTGTACCTGCACAGCCAGTACCTGAAGATGGTCTACCGGTATCTGGATCTTCTCAAGGATGCCAAGGACTTCGAGCGGATGATCCATGTGTGCCGCCTGGCGCTGGATGTGGACGTGTTTGACGAGCGGTTGCACCTGGCGCTGATGAACGCGCTGATCCGAACCAACCGCAACAACGAGGCGCTGATCCAGTACAAGCATGCGACCAACCTGCACCTGAGGTATTTGGGCATGCAGCCGCCGGAGGCGATCCAGGAGTTCTACAAGCAGATCCTGAAGGCGGGCAAGACGCTGGACATGGACATCGACGCCATCCGAAAGGAATTGACCGAGTACGGCACCCAGCGGGGCGCGTTCGTGTGCGAGTACGCGGTATTCAAGGAGATTTACAACCTGCAGATGCGAAACCTTGAGCGCATGGGTTCCACGATGTTTATCGCGCTGATCATGATCACCTCCATCGGCAGCAACCCCATGGAGCCGATGCGCCTGAACGACATCATGCAGACGCTGCAGAAGACGCTGGTCACAAACCTCCGTAAGGGGGACACCATCACCCATTTCAGCGCATCCCAATACGCGCTTTTGCTGCCGCTGGTCAACCACGACACCGGCAAGATGGTGCTGGAGCGCATCAAGCGGGCGTTTTACAAGGCGTGCCCCAATTCCGCCATCATGTTCTCCTACCGCCTCGGCCCCATCAGCCTGCAGGGGCAACAGAAGGGAACCTTTGTACCCCGAGGCGCTCAGCCGCCGCTGCCGGGCGCGGGGACCTGATACCAATCCAAAACATTAATGATTTGTCGAACCGGATCTTTTTGCGCGAGGTGTTGTCGCTCTCCGCTCAAAATAGCGCTGCTATTCCTCGCTCCGACTCCTAACCTCGCATCAAAAACCTCTCGGTTCTTTGGAATACTTAAAGTTTTTACTTGGTATGAGAAATCAATCCAAATACCAAAGGCCCCGCGGATCAGCCGCGGGGCCTTTGGTTATCCCTGACTGGAGGAATCCGGGAAAGCGCCCCGTTCCCCCGCGCGGCGCAAGGCGCCGCGTTTCATCAATAGATCACGATCTTGCATCCGGATTTCAGGTTCTTCAGGATCTTGATCATCATGCTCTCAGGCACCGCCACGCAGCCGGCGGTATACTTGTTCGAGCCGGTGCAGTGCAGAAAAATGCAGGAGCCTTTGCCTTTCTCGCCGGAGCCGTTGTAGTCGATGAAGGCGCAATAGTTGTATACGCCCTTGTAGTTGATCAGGTATTCGTCGGAGGAAGTGCGTTTGAGGCTTGTCACGCGGGTGTCGATCAGCTGGTTGTAGTACTTGGAGCCGGACTGGCCGCACCAGAAGTGATACTTGGTCACCTTGAGATAGCTGAGGCTTGTGCCCGGATTGGACTTGATGCCAAAGGGCGTCTTGAGGTTGAAGGTGCCCGTGGGCGTCTTTTTGTCGCCTTCCTTGGTCTTGCCGATGCCGTTTTTGCCCACGTAGGCGGTGGAGGATAGGATCTGCTTCCACACGCCGTCCGTCTTCTCATGCATGGTCAGCACGGCGCTGGAGCCGCTCTTATACTTTACAACCACCATCTGGTCGCAGGAGGCGGCGGCGGGGAGGTCCGCCGCGAAGCTGTCTTTTGCGGTGGAATCAGAGCTGGGATTGGAGATGGAATCTGTGTTCAGCGCGGGGAAGGTGACCGCCGTGCCCGCCAGGCTGACGGACACCGCGCCGTCCAAATAACCCTTCGAGGCCAGCGCCGACTTGGACGCGGTCTTGTAGCTCGCGCCGATCCACCGGAGCACCGAAAGATCCGCCATCAAAAGGCCTCCCTTGACGTATGCACGGGTGCGCAGAGCCTTCTTTCTGCCGTTTACCTTGGCGTAGGCGTAGCCCGCGCTCACCGCGACGCGGGTGCTGCCCGGCCCCTCCATGTACATCAGCTTGCCGTTTTTTGAGATGGAATAGGATACGGACAGTGCCTCGCACAACGCCTTGAGCGGCAGCATCACGCGGCCGTTTGATTTTTGAACATATCCCGTGGAGGATGACAGCGCCACGCGCTCCCCGCCCACGATGAGAGAAACCTTGCTAAAGGTGGTCGCGGCCGTGGACGGAATCGCCAGAACCAGAATCAGCGCCACCGCCGTCAGCATCGCCTTGCGCATGAAAATCCCCTCCCGCGCCATTATACCACGGGAGGGGCAAGTTGTAAATGGATTATGACAAAAGTATTGCAGATTGTAACAAATAATGGGTTTGGATGGCGCAAATCGCGCTAAAACCCCGCGTACAAAAAACCGGTGAACAGGTCGCCGCCCAGCGCGCCGGTCACAAGCACCGCGTACAGCAGCGCGAGCCCCACAGCGTACTTCAGCGGCAGCTTCAGCGCGTCGAAGCGGTCGAGAAGGGACTCCGGGCTTCCCAGACGCTCAACGAGGAGCATCGGGATGGTCAAAAGCAAAGCGATCAGCGCGTAGATCCGCAGGCTGCCGTCCATGTTTGGGAAGAGCGCGAAGCCGTTTGAAACGCCGGGCAGCAGCGCGTAGCGCAGCGCCGTAAGCGCCTCCCGCAGCGTTGCGGTTCTGGAGAAGGTGCGGATCAGCGTCAGAAGCAGGAACGTGCGCGCGATCTGGAAGGCATGGAACGCACGGCTTTCCGGCCGGATGTGAAGCCTTGCCAGCACGCGCTGCTGCAAAGGTTCCGTGACCAGCGAGACCGCGATCGCAATGCCGTTGAGAAGCCCCCAGAATAGGAAATTCCAGGTCGCGCCATGCCAGAGGCCCGTCAGCGGCCACACCAGCGCCAGGCCCATCAGCGCGGGAGCGAGCTTTGCGAAGCGGATTTTTCCGGCCTTGCGCAGCGCGCGGCTCCAGCGGGTGGCGATGTGCGAAACCGAAACGGGGTAGAACACGTAATCCTTGAACCACGCGCCCAGCGTGATGTGCCACCGCCGCCAGAAATCCGCCACGGACCGGGCGGCCAGCGGGTTTTCAAAGTTCTCCGGGAGCGCAAGGCCCAGAATATTGCCCGCGCCCAGCATCATGTCCATATAGCCGGAGAAGTCGGCGTAGATCTGCACCGAATAGGCGCACAGCGCGATGAACACCACCGGTGCGCCCTGAGACGAGGGATCGGCCAGCGCCGCCTGCACGTAGGCGCCCAGCCGGTCGGCGATGACCACCTTTTTCAAAAGGCCCCACAGCATGCGCACAAGCCCCCGGCGCAGGCGATCATAGTCGAAGTGAAGCGGCGCGCGCAGCTTGGGCCCCATGTCGTCGTAGCGCAGAAACGGGCCCTGCACGATCTGCAGAAACAGCGTCAGGAACAGCGCGACGCGCAGCGGATTGCGCTCCGCCGCGTATTTCCCCCGGTACGCGTCCACCGCGTAGCCGATGGCGGTCATCGTGTAAAAGGAGATGCCGAGCGGCGCGACGATGCTGCCGCCGGTGAGAAGCCCCCGGTATTTGAGCACCGCGAGCAGCCCCACGTCCACCGCCACCACCGCGGCAAGGCACAGCTTTTTCACGCGCGTCCACTTTTCACGCTCCGGGCTGCCCTTCGTGGCCGCCTTGGCGCGCCCGTTCAGCTTCTCCAGCGCCAGCGCGCCGCCCCAGGTGGCGAGGACCGTGACGGCCAGCCAGAGGGGCGCCCGGGTGGCGAAGGTGGAGTAGTAGAAAAGGCTCGCGGCCAGGAGAATCAGCCATTGCCAGCGCTTGGGCGTGAAAAAGCACGCGGCGACGGCGGCCGCGAGAAATACGAAAAAGGAAAATGTACCGGGCTGCATCTTACGGCTCGGCCTTCAACCGCCGGATCATGCGCAGCATGGCTTCGGGCGAATTGAAGTTTTCGCCGGTGATCTCTTCCACCGGCACGTCCACCTGGAACCGCTCGCCGATTTCCCCGACGATCGCCACCACGTCAAAGGAGTCTACGAGCCCATCGTCCATCAATTTTTTGCCGCCGCCAAAGTCCACATCCGGGCGGATTTCCTTGAGAAGCGCCATCAGTTCGTCCATACCGGCCATCCTTTCATTGGAGGAGTTTTCGCTGCAGTTTGCCGTTCTCGGCCCGGGGCAGCGCGTCCCGCTGGATCATGCGGCGGGGGAGCATATAGTCCTCCAGCTTTTCGGCCAGCGCGGCGCGAAGGACCGCGGGGTCAAAGCCGCGGCCGGGCTTCATCACCACGTAGAGCACCGGCGCCTCTCCGGTCAGCGGATCGGCGGCGCGGGCGCAGCCGCAGTCGGCCACGTCGTCCAGAAGGAGTGCCGCCTGCTCGACGGCGTCCGGCGCTACCTTTCGGCCCGCCACGTTGATCACGTCCCCCTGACGGCCCACCACGTACACCATGCCGTCTTCGCCGAAGTAGCCGATGTCGCTGGTATAGAGGCGACCATCCACCAGGGTTTCGGCGGTGAGGGCCGGGTCGCGCCAGTAGCCGATCATCGTCATATCGCCGGAGATGGCGACGAGGCCCGTGCGCTCCGGCGAGGACTCGATGGGCCGCCGCGCCTCGTCCACAATCTCAAAGTGCGCGTTGACCGCCGGGAAGCCGATGGCCCCCGCGCCGCCCGCCGCCTTGTTGTAATCGTACATGCAGCAGGAACCGGCCTCGCTGGTGCCATAGCTGTTGTAGAGCCGGGACCCCGGCAGCAGCTGCCGCATGCGGATCTTGTCCGCCTCGGTCAGCGGCGCGGTGCCGGATTCCACAAAATCGATCCGATCCGCATAACGCGCCAGCCGCTTGCCCGACAGCGTAAGCAGCATCCGGATCGCCGAGGGCGGCAGGCACAGCGCGGTGACCGGATGTTCGTCCAGCGCGCGGAAGAAGGCGGCCAGGTCGTTCATGCCGTCCAGAAGCAGGATGGCGCTGCCGGCGAGAAAGGTGCTGGCCAGCTTCCGTATGGCGTTGGCGTGGCTCACCGGGCCAGGCACCGCGATCAGGGTATCGGGCTTATACCCCATACCCTGCACCAGGTTTTCCGCCACCGCCGCCACGCTCCGGTGGGCGCACAAAACGCCCTTGGACGCGCCGGTGGTACCGGTGGTGAAGAGGAGTTCCGCCGGATCGCCCGCTTCGGGCAGCGGGAAGTCCTCCGGTGCAAGGGCGGTAAGCGCCAGGCGCGAATCCACGCGGCCGGGGCGGTCCTCGTCGGAAGCGCTGATCAGGATGCGCGCATCGGTCTGATCCAGGATGGCCTGGAGGCGCTCCGCCGGGGCGCGCTTTTCCACAGGGGTGAAGATACCGCCGGCCAGGTGCGTTGCCATGTGGCACACGGCGAAAGCACGGGTTTGCTCGGCGCGCATCACGCAGCACTCGCCCTTTTTCAAGCCGGCGCGCTGCAAAAGCGCCGCAAAGCCGCGCGTTGCGGCCCAGAGTTCGCTGTAGGTGAGCTGCCCGTCCGCGTCAATAACGGCGACCCGGTCCGGTTGCCGCGCGGCGTGCCGCGCGAGGGATTCGACGATCGAGTGATTCATCGCGTTGCCTCTGATCTAGTGGATTTGGACGTCCCGCTCGCAGTACGCATCGCAGGAGGCGGCGGGATCGCTGTAGGCTTCGACGCGCACCGTGTACGCGCCCGATTCGAGCGACGTCAGAAGGCAGATGCCGCCGGAGGATTCCAGCGCCCGGTATTCCCCCTCCGGCGCATCCTGACGCCGGGCGAAGAAGCGGTACACGGGCGTTACCCCGGTCCCCTCCAGGCTGTAGGCGCGCAGCGCGTCGCCGCCGCCGGCCTCCGCCACCTCCAGCCCCACCGACGAAACCCGGTGGATGGCGGCGGCCGCCTCATCCCAGGAGGCGTAGAAGAGGTCGGACACGTCCTCGCCTGAGAGCGCCTTATGCAGTACCTCTGTCAGATACGGCGTGAAGCGCTCCGCCCCGGAGGCGTTCATGTGCCGCTCATCCAGAAAGTTCGCGTCAGTCAGCATATTCCGGAATTTGGACAGGTTGAAATCCAGGTACAGCGCGCCCTCCCGCTCGGCCAGCGCGCGAACCGGCGCTTGAAGCGCCTCGTACTGGTTAAAGTACAGAAGGCAGGTATCGGTGGTGGGCATGGAGAGAAGGACCGGGGTGATCCCCCTTTCCCGGCAATAGGTGATGATGCGCGTCAGGCTCTCGAGGTTTTCCGCCGCCACGCCTTCCATCTCGCCTTCGGGTTCGTTGAAGGGGATGCCGCCCTCGGGATTGACCCCGTTATCGGGCGTATAGCCCATGGAGCCGGAGGGATAGAGCGGATCGGGCACGTAGCCGTACCGGAGGTAGGTCTTCACGTACTCGGGGGAGAGACGGTTCGACAGCGTGCCCCAGAAGAAGTGCAGCTGATCCCGGGCGCTGGTGAGCAAGGTCATGGGCACTTCATCCAGCGTGAAGGCGTTTTTCAATAGGTTCAGCCGCGCACGCCATGAGAGCATCTGGCAGAACACCGCGTATTTTGCAATGCGGCCGCTCTCGTCCGCCTCCTTCATCAGCCGGTTGACAGATACGTCCACCAGCAGGAGATTCAACGGGTTGTTTTCGGCGATGTCCTCGAGCGCATACTCCGTCAGCGCGATGGTCTGTCCGGAGGTGGAATCGTTGAAGGACTGTCCCGCCATCGTCTCGTCAAAGGCGGCGGGGATGACGCCGTTGCGGAACAGCGACGCGCCGATAAAGGCCGTGGTGATGGTACCCTCCACGCGCTTCCGGTCCTCCACGATGGAGGGCCAGGCTTGTTTCAGCGGATTGGTAAAAAAGCGCGCAGCGTGCTCGACCAGCGCCCACATTAGGAAAAAGGTCAGGACGGCGGCGGTCCGCCGCACCCAGATTCGTTTCATCGACGGGCTCACTTTCGTATGGCTTTGGAGAGCATGCCCCAGCACTCGGCATAACCGGGGCTCTCGGGCGTCTTGAGCGCCTCGCGCGGGCCCTCCACGGGGTTGTCCATAAACAGCTTGACGCTGGGTTTGTCGCCCATCGCCATCAGCTTTGTCGACAGCGAGATGGATTCGATGATCGAATGGGTGACGAATAATACCGTGATCCCCGACTCGCGCCAGATGCGCTTGAGCTCCTTCTGCAGCGTGGTTCGGGTTTCGGCATCGAGGCTTGCGAAGGGTTCGTCCATCAGAATCAGCTCCGGCCGCATCGCCAGGGCCCGGGCGATGGCCACGCGCTGCTTCATACCGCCGGACAGCTGGTGCGGATAATATGTGGCGAACTGCGCCAGCCCCACCATCTCCAGGTATTCTCCGGAGCGGGCACGGGCTTCGCGCCGGCCCCTTGCCTGGCCGCCCGCCGTGAGCGGATAGGCGATGTTGTCCTCCACCGTCTTCCAGGGCAGGAGTTGATCAAAGGTTTGAAAGACCATCGCGCAGCGGGGGCCGGGCGCGGTGACGGAACGCCCCTCCAGCAGCACCTGACCGCCGGTGGCCTTCTCAAACCCGCCTACGACCCGGAGCAGCGTGGTCTTGCCGCAGCCGGAGGAGCCGACGATGCACAGGAATTCGCCCTTTTCCAGCGTCAGGCTGACACCGGAAAACACCTCGTAGTGTTCCTGACCGGAATTGAAGGTTTTGGAGAGGTTCTTCAGTTCCAGAAACGCGCTCATCGCATCATCCCCCAGCGGCGCACGGTGACGCGCTCAAGATTTTGGAACAGAAGGTCCTCCACCAGAATGCCCACCGCCATGATTGTGATCAGCGAGGCGAACATGCCGGGCATATCCAGATAGCTGCGCTTGATGTAGATGTCCCAGCCCAGCCCCCCCACGACGCCGGTGGCGCCGAACACCATCTCCGCACTGATCAACGCGCGCCACGCACGGGCCCAGCCGGTCTTGACGCCGGCCAGAATGCTGGGGAAGGAGGCGGGCACGAGGATGCCGGTCATCATTTTAAACCGGTTCAGGCCGATCAGCCTGCCCACGTCCTCGTAAATCCGGGGGACGGATTCGAAGCCCGTGATCACGTTGAGCAGCATCGGCCACAGGATGGAATGCACCATCACAAACAGGATCGCGCCTTCGCCGATGCCGATCCACAGAATCGCCAGCGGCAATAGCGC
Source organism: Bacillota bacterium (assembly GCA_023421395.1). Taxonomy (GTDB): domain Bacteria; phylum Bacillota; class Clostridia; order Christensenellales; family Aristaeellaceae; genus JAEZHK01. Next base: position 35,947 of record JAEZTL010000053.1, read on the forward strand.
GATGCCCGGCAGGGGGTCCATCACCGAGATCAGCGTGCGGATCAGATCCCGAACGGTGGGAAAGAACATCGAAAGCGTGGTCAGAATCAGCGTCAGCGCCGCCGAAACGGCAAGCCCCTGGAGGATCAGGTAGAGCGAATAGCCCGTCTTGGCAGGCAGGCTGCCGTCGGCCAGCTCCCGAAAGAAGGAGCCGGCGATATCGCCAACGGAAGGGAAGAGAATCTGCGGAAACAGGCGGAGGGCCCACAGAAGCTGCCAAAAGAGGGCGAATATGGCAAAGTAAACCAGCCGGCGGACCCAGGCGCGGGCCCAAAGGCGCCTCAATATCATCGTCTTGCGATCATCCTTTTCGCGCGGCGCGCCGCGTCAGTCGATGGTGTTGACGCCGCTCCAGCACGCGTCAGACGCGGCGATCTGTTTTTTGGTGTAGCCGTTGCGGGCCATGAACTCAGAAAGCGTACCCACGCCGTAAACGTCCGCGGTGTAGAGGGTTCCCGGCCAGACCGCGTACGCCTTCGCCTGCTCGGGGGTGATCTGTTCGGTGGCGGCGATGATCTTAAGCGCCTCGGGATCGCCGGCATTGATCAGCTCGATGGCTTCGGCCAGCGCGCTGGTGATCGCCGCTTCGACCTCTGCGTTCTCGTGCAGCGGCTTGGTGGTCACGCAGACGATGCTGGCTTTGACCGGCGCGCTGAGGATGGATTTCATGCCTTCGCCCGTCTCCAGGTCAATGTAGGGCATGCTGGCGAAGTGACCCACGATGTCCGTACCGCTGATGAGCGCGGTGTAGGCGTCGGGGTTTGCCATCGCGACGATGGCGTTGTCAAAGGCGCCGGCGTCGCCCAGTTCCCGTTCGGCCGCGATGGACAGCATGATGTGCTGGATCGAGCCGACACCCGGCACCGCGATCCTGTCCTCCGGGCCCATCTCGGAAAGGGAGCCGGCCGCGTCTTGCCGCACCATCAGTTCGGCCGGGGGCACGCAGATGCCCGAGGCGATCCGGTAGTCCACGCCCTTGTCGATGGCGATCAGCGCGGGCGGGATGCCCATAAACGCCGCGTCCAGCTTGCCGGCGATCAGCGCCTCGTTGATGGCGGAGCCGCCGCCCAGCTTCGTCCACTCCAGCGTAACGCCGGGCAGCCGTTTTTCGATCAAATTGAGCGCCTGCGCGACGTAAACCGGCGCGTACTGCATGCCGTACTGCTGCGCCAGGCGCACCGTCTGCCCGGAAGCCATCGCGCCGGGAGCGGTCACCATGAGGACCATCAGGATGGAAAGAAGGAAAAATACCGCTCGATTGCGCCGCATGAGGAAACATACCTCCCAGCATTGGATGCTCCGAGAGTAGTATAGCATCATTGATTGAATGCGTCAATTTTATGAACCCGAAGAAGAAAAAATTTCGAAAATGTTATTAATTGGGTACATCGGACAAGACATCCGGATCAGATCAGCCGGGCGTTGAGCTTTTCGTAGATTGGGCGCATCCACGGTTCGGAGCAGGCCTCGACCGCCCCGTGCAGCGTGAACCAGCCCACGGCCTTGTTTTCGTCCGGTTTAACGGTGAGCGGCGCGTCCTCGTCGGCTTCGAGAAGATAGGTCAGGTTCAGGTGCAGGTGAGCAGGCACGAACTTGCCCCGCTTGATATGGGGGTTGACCGGAAGCGTCTCCAGCGAGAAAACGCCGGGCCGCGCGAGCCGCACGCGGGCGCCGGTCTCCTCAACGGCTTCGCGCATCGCCACCGCGCGAAGATCCTCCTCGCCGTCGGCGTGCCCGCCGGTCCAGGCCCAGGAGTCGTAAATGCTGTGGTAGACCATGAGGACTTTGGTGCGCGCGGGGTTTGCGATCCAGGCCGAGGCGGTGAAGTGCATCGTGAGATTGTCACGGGTCAGAAGCGCTTCGCCGCGCACAAGAAGCGACAGCATCACCTGCCGGTCGGCTTCCTCCTGTTCGCAGCCGGATTCATAGGAAGATATTTCCTGATAGAGAGACACGGACCCACCTCCGTACCCAGTATACCACGATTGTCAAATCCCGTGATTGGTCGGAAGATTTTGCGGTATAAATGGAAAGCATGGGTGTGCGCCGCGCCGCGCACACTGGGACAAGAATCGGTTGGGAGGGAACGCGCATGAACACACAGCAGGAGCCGTCGGTCATCTACTTTGCGGGCGGCTGCTTTTGGGGCATGGAAAAACTGATGAGCATGGTTCCGGGGGTGGTGGACGCCATGAGCGGCTACGCCAACGGGCATGTGGTGGAGCCCAGCTATGAGCAGGTCTGCGCCGGCATGACCGGGCACAAAGAAACTGTCCGCGTCGCCTACGACCCCCAAAAGGTCAGCCTGGAGGCGCTGGTATTCCTTTTCTTCTCGGTGATCGACACCACGGTGGAGAACCGACAGGGCAATGACGTCGGGGAACAGTATCAGACTGGCGTCTTTTATGAGAACCCGGACGACGGTGAAATCATTCAGAGGGCCGCGGAGATCGAACGGGGACGCCGGGAAGCATTCCGAGTGCTGATCGAGCCGCTGACCAGTTTCTATCCGGCGGAGCAGTATCACCAGGATTATCTGGACAAAAACCCCGGCGGCTACTGCCACCTGGGCCCTTCGGCGTTCGCCCGCGCCAGAAGCCTGACCGTCGACCCGAAGGGTTACCTGAGGCCCAACGACGGCGCGCTCCGGGCGAAGCTAACGCCGATCCAGTACGCGGTCACCCAGGAGGGAGCCACCGAGCGTCCATTCGAGGGCGAATATTGGAAATTCAACGAGAAAGGGCTGTACGTGGACGCCGCCACCGGAGAGCCTCTCTTTGCCTCGAAGGACAAGTACCAGAGCGATTGCGGCTGGCCCGCCTTCGCCAAGCCCGTCGACGACAACGCGATGGCCTACCGCCGCGATCGGTCTCACGGCATGATCCGCACAGAGGTGCGCAGCCGCGCCGGCGATTCTCACCTGGGTCACGTGTTCGACGGCGATCGCGAGTCCCCGTCGGGCGTGCGTTACTGCATCAACAGCGCGGCGCTGAAGTTCGTGCCCTACGACAGGATGGACGAAATGGGCTACGGCGATCTGAAAAACAGGGTGAACTGATCGGACGGAAAATGGCAAGCGCCGCTTTGCGTAATACGCGAAGCGGCGCTTCTGCCGTATCATAACGTCAGAAGGGCGTCAGCCCGCTTCCCCGTAGAGCTGGGCCAAGGCCTCGTCGCTGAGGGTGGCCTCCAGCGCGGCCAGCTGGGCCTCCAGATCCCGCTGGGTGGCGTACATCGAAATCAGCTCCTGCCGCGCCTCATCGGTGAGCCCGGGCAGATTCATCACATAGCTGTTCTCCTCCGCGACGCGGAGCCGGGCGTCCAGATCCGCCACGGAGTCGGCGAGGGCGGTGATCTGGTCCTGCTTATAGTGGATCAGGTTGTCCAGCACCCCCTGCTCCGTTTCGTCGGCGGAGGCGTCGTGCCGGACGGTCAGCTCGTCGATCTCGTCGGAGAGCTTCACGATCTGGGCGTTGGCGTCCATCAGCGTCTTGAGCTCGTCCTCGCTGAACACATTGAGGCCGCGCACGTAGTCCTCGTAGGCGGCGTCGTCCATGGGCTCAGTGTCCTCGTCGTCCATCGACAGGCCGAACTGCTGATAGATCTCCCCCTGCCGGTCGCCCAGCGCCTGGATTTGGGCGTAGATCGGGTCGGCTTTCTCCCAATAGGCGGCCAGTTCATCCACGACCGTCTGGCCCAGGGCCGGCAGCGCGGCTGCCGCGATCAGAATCAGCGCCAGGATCGGCGCCGCACATCGTTTTTTCATCATCTTCTCTCCTTTATGCCGCTATAATGCGGATTATCGCTTCTTGCCGGTCACGCGCTCCGCGTCCACGGCGAACACCGCGACGCTCCGGACCGCCGGTTCGTCGTATTCGAAAGCGTCCGTGCCGGTGACGCGCCGCATGATGGCCTTGAGCGCGTCCAGCTTATCGGCGTAGTCGTCAAGGAAGCGCACGCGCCCCTCGCCGGTGATGCTGGCGTACCGGTAGGTGTAACGGCAGGCGGTGGAACCCTCCACCAGCTTGTGATCGCAGTCCATCTCAAAGGCCACCCGGGGCCGTTCCGCCAAGAGGTCGATCTTCCGGCCCTTGGGCGCGCTGTGGAAATACAGGGTCAGTCGGTCGCTCCACTCATAGCCGAAATTCATCGGTACGATGTAGGGTACCTCCGCGGCGATGCCGAGCCGGCACACCTTGCAGCCGTCGAGGATCTCCACAAGTTTTTCTTTTTCCAGAACCTCCAGATCTTTCCTGCGCATGGGGCTCCCTCCCAACCGGCAAGCGGGTTTTCGGCCATTATACCATTTCCCGGGGGCTTTGGGAAGCCGTGGAAAACGCCGGGCCTGGATCGTCGTCCGCCCGGCGTTTTTTTCGGCTGTAGAGCTTCTTGCTGGGCACAAGGCGCGTAACCGGGGAGACCTGCCACGCACGGCGGGCGGAAACATCCAGTTCGCGGCGTGCCCGCTTGCCCATTTTCCTTTTTGGCGTCTTGTTCATGGCGCCTCCTCCTTGCTTTTGGTCGCTATAATTGGACGAAACCGCGCTTCGCACGGTTCCTGCCGCTGGCCGGAGCGCATGAAAAGTGATATAATACAAAAATTCAATGCGCGTGGGAGGCGGCGGGTATGACGGTTGTGGCGGCGGCGGTGGAGAACTGCGGACGCGTGCTGGTGGTCAGGCGGGCGCCGGGCCAGAAGATCGAGGGGAAATGGGAATTTCCCGGCGGCAAAGTGGAGCCGGGGGAGAGCGACCAGGCGGCGCTTGAGCGTGAGCTGAAGGAAGAGCTCGGCATCGAGGGCACGGCCTGGGAATACGTGGGGGAGAGCGCGTATGCGTATGCCTTCGGCGAGGTGCTGCTCAGGCTCTACCGGTTTGACTGGCGGGGCGGCGAGATGACGCTGACCGTGCATGACCGGCTGGAGTGGGTGGAGCCGGAGGCGCTTTCGGGCGTCGACTTCGCGCCGGCGGACGTGCCGTTGGCGGCCGTGCTGCGGAACCGGCTTGCGCGCGGGCCTGCCTGAAGGCGGGGCTTTGCGTAGAGCGGCGCGCGCCGGGCAAGCATACGAAAAGAAGAAACATCCGGGGGATTCCCATGGGCGTATTCAAAAAGTACTTTCTAACCTATCGGCGTCCGTTTTATCTGGCCGTCGCCTGCGTGGCGATGGAGGCGGTGTGCGATCTGATGGGCCCCACCATCATGGCGCGGATTCTGGACGAGGGCGTGCGGGCGTCGAACCTCGCGAAGGTGTATTGCTGGGGCGGGATCATGCTTCTTGTTACGGCGCTGGGCGCGGCGTTCGCGCTGGCGCGAAACGCGCTTTCGAGCCGCGTATCCCAGAAGGTGGGCGCGGACCTTCGGCACGACCAGTTTGAAAAGATCCTGAAATTCTCCGAGTCCAGCGCGGACAGAATTCCCGCCGGCTCGCTGATCACCCGGCAGACCGGCGACATCACCCAGGTGGTGCAGTTTGTCAACGGCGCGATGCGCATTTTTCTGAAGGCGCCCATCACCTGCATCGGCAGCATCCTGCTGGCGTCGGCCCTCAATTTCCGGCTGAGTCTGGTGGTGTACGGCGTGGTCGCGCTGGTTGCGGCGCTGATCATCGTCAGCATGAAGCTGAGTTATCCCCGGTTCGCGCTGCTTCAAAAGGCGGTGGACCGGATGAACTCCGTGGTGCAGGAGTACCTGATGGGCGTGCGCCTTGTGAAAGCCTTCGGCACTTACGGCGCGGAGTCCGCGCGCTTTGGGGAGGCCAACGAGGGGCTGATGCGCCGCGAGCTTTCGGCGCAGATGGTGATCACGCTCCTGTCGCCGCTGATGACCCTGGCCATCGGCCTGGGCACGGCGCTGATTCTTTGGCTGGGTGCGGGGCTCTTTCAGCGGGGCGCGGCGACGCCGGGCGACATCTCCGCTTTTACGGTCTACATGGCGCAGATCCTGATTTCCCTGACGATGATGACCAACATTTTCACCATCTTTGTCCGCACGAAGGCCTCCGCGATCCGGATCGCTGAGGTGTTTGACGCCGAGGAGGACTTCGCACCCGGAGGGGAGACCCGGGTGGAGGATGGCGGCGTGGAGTTTGATCACGTGACCTTCGCCTACCCCGGGGGCAGCGGCGTGCCCGCGCTTGACGACGTTTCCTTCCGCGTAAAGCCGGGTGCGTCGCTGGCGGTGATCGGCCCCACGGGCAGCGGCAAGTCCACGCTGGCTTGGCTGTTGCTCCGGTTTTACGATGTCCAGCGCGGACGCGTGCTGGTGGGTGGGCGCGACGTTCGGGAACTGGACGTGGGCGCGCTGCGCGCCGCCGTCGCGCTGGCACCCCAGAAGGCGCTGCTGTTTTCCGGCACCGCGGCGGAGAACATCGGCTGGGGCGATCCCGGCGCGGGCGAGGACGCGATGTGGGCGGCGCTCGACATGGCCCAGGCGGACTTCATGCGCGCCGCGCCGGATGGGCTTGGCAAACCGCTCAACGGCGGCGGGGTCAACCTTTCGGGCGGGCAGAAGCAGCGGCTTTCCATCGCGCGCGCGCTGGTCCGGCGCGCGAAAGTGCTCGTCATCGACGACGCCACCAGCGCGCTGGATGCGCTGACCGAGGCGAAGGTGCGCGACGCGCTGGTGCGCGACCGCGCCGGCCGCACGTTGATCCTCATCACCCAACGCTGCACCACCGCCATGTTCGCGGACCGCATTCTGGTGCTGGACGGAAGCCGCGTGGCGGGCATTGGCACGCACCGGGAACTGATGCGGGAGAGCGAAACCTACCGGGCGCTGTACCGGTCCCAGGTGGCGGGAGAGGGGGCGCCGGCATGAGCGAACGAAGCGGGAGCAAACAGCCGCAGATCGGCCGGGGTTTCGGCAACGCGGGCGCGCGGTTCGCGCCGGGGCAGAAGGCACGGGACGGGCGCGGCACGCTTATGCGCGTGGTATTGCTCTACAAAAACCAAAAAGGCGCGCTGGCGGCGATTTTGGGGCTCACGGTGCTGTCGGCGGTGGTGGCGGTTTTGATCCCCTACTGGACGGGCCGCGCGTTCAACGCCTTCGCGGGGGCGAAGCTGGATGACGACCTGATCAAAAAGTGCCTCGCGGCCATCGTATTTCTGGGCGTCGCGGGCTACGTTTCGGGGACTGTCTGCGACGTATTGATGCTCCGGGCCTCCCAACGGCTCGTCCGGAGCCTGCGGGGCGCGTTCTTTGAAAAACTGCAGCGCCTGCCGCTCCGGTTCTTCGACACCCGCCCCCACGGCGACACCATGAGCCGGCTCAGCAGCGACGTGGACAGCATCTCGGCCACCATCGCCCAATCCACCACGCAGATTCTGTCCAGCGTGCTGTCGCTGACGGGCTCTCTGATCGTGATGCTGTCGCTGAACGTCCCGTTGACGGCGGTCACGCTGGTGTCCGTGCCGCTGGTGGGTTTTTTGACGCGATTGATCACGAAGCGCAGCCGCGCCCATTTCCTCGCGCAGCAGCGCGCGCTGGGCGCGATGAACGGCGTGGTGGAGGAGACCATCTCCGGCATGCGCCTGGTCAAGGCCTTCGGTCGGCAGCGCGCGGTGATGGCGGAACTGGACGAAATCAACGGACGGCTGCTGGAGAGCGGCTACCGGGCGTTTTTCTGGTCCGGCCTGATGATGCCCCTGGTCAACGTGATCGGCAACCTCACTTTCGCGCTGGTGTCCATCGCCGGAGGATGGCTGTCGATCACGGCGGGGCTGAGCGTGGGCGCGGTGGTCAGCTTCCTCAGCTACTCCAAGCAGTTTGCCAGGCCGCTCAACGCGGTGGCGGGGCTTTTCGCCACGATCCAGTCGGCGCTGGCCGGCGCGGAGCGCGTGTTTGAGGTGATGGACGAAGCGGAGGAGCGTCCGGACGCGCCCTGCGCCCGGAGCCTTGTCAGCCCCGGCGGAAGCGTGGAGTTTGATGGGGTGTGCTTTTCCTACGACAGCGGTCATCCGGTGCTGAGGCGCGCCAGCTTCACCGTGCCCGCCGGGCAGACCTGCGCGCTGGTGGGCGAAACCGGTTCCGGCAAGACTACGGTCGTCAACCTGCTGACCCGGTTTTACGACCCGGACTCCGGACGCATCCTGATCGACGGGCAGGACATCCAAAGTGTGACGCGAGAGAGCCTCCGGCGCGTGTTTTCGGTGGTGCTGCAGGACACCTGCCTCTTTACCGGAACCATCATGGACAACATCCGCTATGCGCGCCCCGGCGCGGCGGACGAGGAAGTGGTCGAGGCGGCCAGGCTCGCCCGCGCCCACGGTTTCATTGAGCGGCTGCCGCGTGGCTATCAGACGGAATTGGCCGGCAACGCGGATACCCTCAGCCAGGGCCAACGGCAGCTCATCGCCATTGCCCGCGCGGTGCTTTGCGAGAGCCGCATTCTGATCCTGGACGAGGCCACCTCATCCGTTGACACCAAGACGGAAAAGGATATTCAGAAGGCCATGCTGCGTCTGATGAAGGGGCGCACCAGTTTTCTGATCGCCCACCGCCTGTCCACCATCCGCGATGCGGACCAGATCCTGGTGCTCTCCGGCGGTCGTATCGTCGAGCGGGGCAGCCACGAGAGCCTGATGGCGGAAAAGGGCCGCTACTACGAGATGGTGGTCAGCCAGATGGGGCTGGAAGGGGAGGGGACGTGACGGGAAGGCGGGGCTTCCTCTTTCGATCACAAGCTTCGGCGGGTCTTTGATGCACAAAAGTGCAGGGCGAAACGAATCGCTCTGCACTTGCTTTATACCCTTCTCGGGGGCAAAGGGCATCATGCCCCCGCGGAGCCCCGATGCTTTCTCCTGCGCTTACTTTTCCCGCGTCTTGCCCAGGTACGCCTCGCGCACCTGCTTGTTCTCGAGCAGCTCCTCGCCGGTGCCGGTCAGCGTGATGCGCCCGGTCTCCAGCACGTAGCCATAATTGGCGGCGCGCAGCGCGGCGTTGGCGTTCTGCTCGATCAAAAGGATCGTGATGCCCTCCTTGTTGAGGGTGCGGATGATCGAAAAGATATCCCGCACCACCATCGGCGCCAGACCCAGCGACGGTTCGTCCATCATCAGGATCTTGGGCCGGCTCATCAACCCGCGGCCGACCGCCAGCATCTGCTGTTCGCCGCCGGACAGGGTGCCCGCCAATTGCCAATGTCGTTCCTTGAGCCGGGGAAACAGGTGGTACACGTGCTCGATGTCCTGCTCGATGGCGGGCTTGCCGACGCGCATGTACGCGCCGATCCGCAGGTTTTCCAGCACCGTCAGGTTGGGGAACACGCGGCGGCCTTCCGGCACCAGCGCGATGCCCTTTTCGACGATCTTCTGCGTGTCCATGCCGCCGATGGGCTCGCCCGCGTAATGAATGGTGCCGGCGGAGGGGCGCACCAGGCCGCTGATGGCCCGGAGCGTGGTGGACTTGCCTGCGCCGTTGGCGCCGATCAGCGTCACGATGGCGCCCTCCTCCACGCTGAAGGAGATGCCCTTGAGGGCTTCGATGCCGCCGAAGCTGACCTTGAGATCCTTTACGGTGAGCAGGCTCATGCTTCTTCCACCCCCAGGTATGCCTTGATCACGTCGGGGTTGAACTGTACCTCGGCGGGCGTGCCGGAGGCGATGTACTTCCCGAAGTCGATGACGTAGATGCGGTCGGAGATGTCCATGACCAGGTTCATGTGGTGCTCGATCATGAACACGGTGAGGCCAAACTGCGCTTTGATCCTCCGGATGAAGTCGGAAAGGTCGTCCGTCTCCTGCGGGTTCATGCCGGCGGCGGGCTCGTCCAGAAGGAGCAGGTTCGGGCCGGTGGCCAGCGCCCGCACAATCTCGAGGATGCGCTGCTTGCCGTAGGGGAGGGAGGAACTCTTCTCGTTCCGGACGGAGGAAAGCCCCAGCGAGTCGATCAGTTCCAGCGCCTCGCGCCGCATGCGCGCCTCCTCCTGAAAATTCAGTCGAAAGGTCGCGGAGACCACGTTGGCCTTAACGTGCAGGTGCTTGGCGATGAGCACGTTTTCAAACACCGTCAGGTCCTTGAAGAGGCGGATGTTCTGAAAGGTGCGCGCCACGCCCTTTGCGGTGATCCTGTCCGGGGTGTTGGCGACGAGCCGGGTGTATTCGCCCTGGTGTCCGGCGGCGTAGAGCTTTTTCATCTTGCCGGAGGGAAAGCCTTCCGCGATGGTTTCGCCCCGGAGCGTCACCCGCCCGTTGGTGGGCGCGTAAACGCCGGTAATTACGTTGAAGGCCGTGGTCTTGCCCGCGCCGTTGGGGCCGATGAGGGCCACGATTTCGCCCTCGTTCACGTCCAGCGTCAGATCGCTCACGGCGACCACGCCGCCGAACTGCATCGTCACGTTGTCCAGGTGCAGCACGTTACTCGCCATCCCGCGCACCCCCCTTCACGGAAGCATTCCGCTTTTTCCAGAAGAAGTCCCACGAGAATTCGTTCGTCCCCATCAGGCCCCGGCGGTAGAACAGCACCACCACCATGAGCAGCACCGAGAACACCACCATCCGGAACCCCGTGCGCAGAAGCGGCACCTCAAAGGTTCCGATGGTCAGCGGCGTGTCGAAGAATCGGAGCCACCACTCCTTCGCCGCGGTCACCAGAAACGCCGAAAGCACGCTGCCCGTCACCGAGCCGATGCCGCCGATGACCACGATCAGCAGGATGTCGTAGGTCATGGCGATTTTGAAGGTGGAAGAATCGATGGACTGCATGAACATCGCCAGCATGCCGCCCGCCACCGCCGTGAAGAAGGAGCTGATCACAAACGCCAGGTTTTTGTGCTTCATCAGGTTGATGCCCATGGCCTCGGCGGCGATTTCATCCTCCCGGATGGCCTTGAACGCCCGGCCATAGCTGGACTTGATCAGAAGCACGACCGCGCCGACGCACACCGCGGCGATGATGAAGGTGGTCACGATGGAGCCCAGCTTCGGGATGCTCTTGAGGCCGTAAGAGCCGTTGGTGACGGTGTTAAGCTGCGGGCTGGCGATCAGCGCGCGGACGATTTCGGAAAAGCCCAGTGTGGCGATGGCCAGGTAGTCGCTCTTGAGGCGCAGGATCGGCAGGCCGATCAGCGCCGCGAAGGCCGCCGCCACCAGGCCGCCCGCGATCAGCGCCAGATAAGGGTACGTCGTTTGCAGCCAGGCCGGCGCGCCGTCGAGAAAAGTCCGGAAGGAGATGATGGCGGAGGAAATGCCATCCATATAGTACACGCCTTCAATCTTCCCGGTGGGAATGGTCAGAATGGCGGTGGTGTATGCGCCCAACGCCATAAAGCCCGCCTGCCCCAGCGAGAACAGGCCCGTAAAGCCGTTCAGAAGGTTCATCGAAACCGCCGCGATGGCCAGGATCGCGCTCTTCTGCAATACCGAATACAGCATGCCCTGGGCGAAGCGGTTCGCCTCCAGAACGCTGAGCGCGTAGATCAAAAGGGCGATTGTGATGAGCGATAGAAGCCATTTTGTCGTCTTTTTCATATCGCGTCACACCTTATCCGTCGTCTTTTCGCCGAAGAGGCCCGTGGGCCGGAACAGAAGCATCACGATCAGCAGGACGAACGTAAAGGCGTCCGAGAAGGTGGACGCACCCGCCGCCACCAGCGCCGTTTCAAACATGCCGATCACAAAGCCGCCCACCATCGCGCCCGGCACCGAGCCGATGCCGCCCAGCACCGCCGCCACAAAGCACTTGAGGCCAGGCAGCGTACCGCTGAAGGGATTGACCGACATGCGGTCCGTAAAATAGAGGATCGAACCCACCGCGGCCAGCGCCGAGCCGATCACGAAGGTGACGGAGATGACCGTGTTGATCTTGATGCCCATGAGCTTCGAGGTCTCAAAATCCTTGCTGACCGCGCGCATCGCCATGCCGATCTTGGTGTGATTGATGAGCTGTGTCAATCCCCAGACCAGGAGGATCGCGATGACGGGCGTGACGAAGGTGACCAGCGAGGCCGACACGTTGCCGATCTGGAAAATACGCTTGAGGAAGGGGATCTCGGGATAGGGCTTGGGCAGCGCGGAAAAGAGGTAGGTCGCCAGGTTCTGCAGAAGGTACGATACGCCGATGGCCGAGATCATGATGGACATACGGGGCGCGGTGCGCAGCGGCGCGTAGGCGGCGCGCTCAATGGCAAAGCCCAGAAGAATCGTGCAGGCGATCACGATGGGGATCGAGATCTGCCAGGGCAGGCTGGACATGGAGAAGATCATGAAGTAGCCGGCCATCATGAAGATATCGCCGTGGGCGAAGTTGATCAGCCGCAGGATCCCGTACACCATCGTATAGCCGATGGCGATCAGCGCGTAGGCGCCGCCCAGCGAAATGCCGGTCAGGAAGTGCTGCGTTAACGTAGTCAGGCTCATGGAACCCCTCCGATTTACAAGAACAGGGGCCGATGGGTATCGGCCCCTGCGCTAAAAAATCCGCCGATTACTGGATGGTAACCGTCTTGAGGAACTTGAAAGCGCCGCTTTCGACGGTCTTGATGTAGGCCATGTCCTTCTTGGCGTCGCCGTTCTCGTCGAAGGAGATCGCGCCGGTCACGCCGGTGATGGAGACGTTCGGCAGCGCGTCGCGGATTGCCTGGGAATCGACGGAACCGGCCGCCTGGATGGCCGCCAGCGCGGTCATGTAGGCGTCATAGCCCAGTGCGGAAACCGCCGCCACGCCTTCGCCGCCGTTCTTCTCCATCGACTCGGGGTTGGCCTTCAGATATTCCTTGAAGCCCTTGACGAAGCCCGCCGCGGTGGGATCGGCCTCGTCGAAGAAGGTGGACAGCGTGATGCCTTCGGCGTCGGCGCCGGCGTTCTCGATGATGGTCACGTTCTCCCAGGTATCGCCGGCCATGATCTTGGCGGTGATGCCCAGCTCGCGGGCCTGCTTGATGAGCAGCGGCGCCGTGGCGATGGACGAAGGCGCGAAGATGACGTCCGGATTCGCGGCCTTGACGTTGGTCAGGATGGCCTTGAAATCGGTCTGGTTGGTCTGGAATTGCTCGTCGGCGACGATGGCGGCGTCACCGGCCAGTGCCTTGAAGGCTTTCAGGAAGAAGTTGCCCAGGCCCGAGGAATAGTCATCGCCCAGCTGGGTGATGACCGCCGCGGTCTTGGCGCCGTCCTGGAAGGCGTAGTTCGCCATGACGGTGCCCTGGAAGGGATCCAGGAAGCACACGCGGAAGTAGTAATCGTTGCTCAGGGTGACCTGCGGGTTTGTGCAGGAAGCGCCGATGGCGGGCACCCTGGCGTCGGCGAAAATGCCGCCGGCCGCGATGGAGACGCCGGAGCCGTAGGAGCCGAGAACCACGGAAACGCCGCTGGCGATCAGGCTCTGGGCGGCGGTGACGGCCTCGGTCTTGTCGGACTTGTTGTCTACCTCCACCAGCTCCACCTTGTAGGTCTTGCCGCCCACGTCCACCGTCGGGGTGACCTGGTTGGCGTAGCGCATGCCCAGCACTTCCTGGAAGCCGCCGCCACCGTTTTCACCGGTCACGGGCTCGAACACGCCGACCTTTACGACATCTTCCGCGAAAGCGACGGCGGGGACGATCAGCATGAGGGCGAGAACCAAGGCGAGTACCTTCTTCATGAATTTCCCTCCTTGCAAGTGATGCCCACATTATACGCTTGAAATGACATATTTGCAAGCGAAAATGTGCGGTTTGAAAACTGGTTTTCGATCAGACCGGCACAAAATGACGGGGAACTTGCAGCAATATGCATCTTCACATGAAATTTGCAGGAACGTTGCAATTTCGCACAAAGGGCGTCACGGTTGACGCTTCCGGCGGGCTATGCGATACTTAAAGCGGCTGATTTTCAACGGGCACGGCCATGGCCGTGCCCGTTCAAGGAGGGTTCGCCGGATGTGGGGCGCGCTTTTCTCTTTGCTCGTGATCGTGGTCGCCGCCGGACTCTGGCTTCGAAACGGCGGCGGGGAGGACACGCCCAGCGGGGAGGGGCCGGACGGGGCGGATGATCCCGCCGGGGAGGCGGCAGGAGTCGCCGGGCGGGAGCCTGCTGAAGCTGCCCCGCCGCTGAGCGATCTGCCCGAAGGCGCCTCGGGCGAGTGGATTCCGCCGGAATACGACGAATCCGTGGCGGAGAACCCGGAGGACTACGACATTGACGGGGGCGGAGCGGGGGAACCGATGTGGACGCCGCCCGAGCCCGCCGCAAGGGCGGAGCCATCGGCCGGACGCCGCAAGGCGCAGTCCTTCCCGCTGGCGGCCTGCCGGCTCTGGAGCCGGCTCAGGCTGTACTTTGACGCGCTCTACGCGCTTTGGTACGCGCTCAAGGTGATCTCGCCGGAAAAGACGCGGTTCGGTCCGCCGATTCCGCCGGAAGTTCCCGTCGGCGCGCAGGGGATTCTGGCCCTGGCCGCGGCGCTGGCGCTGCTGGGCGCGGCCGTTCTCGCGCTGTACCGCGCGCGCAGCGCCCTCGTGCGGCCGTTTTTCCTGATTTATATGCTGATAGACATCTTCACTCGCGTGCTGAACCTGTGGAGCGGCGCGCTGATCGGTGGGGAGGCGATCGCCACGGCGATCATGGGCGCCACGGTGGCGCTCAGCCTGGACGCCGCCTGCGCCGCGGGCCTAATCTCCTCAAAGGGCGCGCGGGTGGAACTGGAGTAATGGGTTTGCGGCTGTCATCTCGCGGTTTCTACGGCGATCCACGCCAGATTCGCCGCTTCCACCGCCTTTTTCGCCTGCTGGCCGTAGGCGTACAGCACGCTCAGCAGGTTGTCCGCGCCGCCGTCCCACGGGGCGAGCAGCACGTCCTGCCCCACGCAATCCACCCGGTAGACGCCGTCCATCAGGCGGAGAAAGCCCTTCGCGCGGTAGGCGTCCGGGGCGAGCGCCCTCAAAAACGCGGCGACCTCCCCGGAGGTCGCCCGTCCGTCCACCCGGAGCGTCAGGCTGTGCAGCCCCAGGTCGGCGGTCAGAAAACCGCCGCGGGGCTCCGCCTTCATGGACAGGATCCGTTCCGCCTGTGCCCCGGACAGGTCGCCAAAGGAAACTTCCATTATATTTTCCGGTTCCACGTGCTTTCGGATCAGCGATTTTGCCAGCGCGACCTGCGCCTCCCGGGCGGCGTCGCACTTGGTCAGCACCACCAGATCCGCCGCGTCGAGCTGCTTTCGCACCACGCGCGCCGTCTCATACACCTTGTGCAGATTTCTCGCGTCGGCGAGGCACACGCAGCCGCGGTAGTCGATTTGGGCAAACTCCGGCCGGAGGCCGAGCACGTCCCGCATGGCTGTGGGATCGCTGAGCCCGCTGGTCTCGATCAGAATCGCGTCCGGCGCGTCCTCAAGCGCCTCCGACAGCGCGTTTTCAAACTGGTCCAGCCGGCAGGTGCAAAAGACCGACCCGCCTGCGATGCCCGAAAGGCGCGCGTTGACCTCGGAGAGCAGCTTTTCATCAATGCGCTCACGGCCGAAATCGTTGACGATGATCGAAAGCCGCCCGCCGAGGCGCGGCGCGAGCTTCTTGAGAAATGTGGTCTTGCCCGAGCCCAGAAAGCCGGTGATGAGAAAAAGCCGGGTCATTTCATGGCTTCCTCAATCGCCTCGGTCAGTTCCTTGCGGCTGGGCACCAGCGAGCGATACTTCAGCACGCCGTTGATGTACAGGCTGGGCAGGTTGGGCACGCCCATCTTCTTGCAGCGGGCGATGTTGTCTTTTTCGGTGAACTTGTACTCCACCAGGTCGATCCTGTCGCCGAAGTCCGCCTTTGCGCGGTTTGCCGCGCCCATCATGTAGCCGCAGGCGGCGCAGGTGGCGGAGTCCAGCGTGAACACCTCCACCAGGGGCTTGGAAAGGTGCGCGTAGTCGGGCAGTTCGATCTCGATATCGTCGGTGACGGCCACGTAGTTTTTCAGCATTTCCCGCGCCTCTGCCTCGTGCAGCACCGCGTGGGACACCGCGATTCCATTTTCCACCGGCACGTCGTAGGGCATGTCGCACCCCGGCGCGACGATGAGGCCCGTGCGGTCCTCCACGGAGTCGAGAAGGTCCACCACGCACTTCATCACGTCCTGCTGGTTGCCGTGGAGCAGCACCGTCGTCAGCGGGATGTTGCCGCCGATGGCGATGCCGTAGCGGTCGGTGATGGCCTTGGCTGCCGCCAGGTTCACGTTTTCGTCAATGGAGATGGAGTCCGGCCGGGTCTTGCACATGGATTCGATGTTGCGGGTGGCGTCGCCGCAGACGAAGAACGCGCTGAGCGCGCCGAGTTTGCGGATGTGGTCAAACAGCGCGGTAAAGGGCTCCGTCATGAACTGCTCGAAGTGGCTGACCGAGATCTGGCTGATCATCGGGTCCACGACGGCGATCACGTCCATGCCCGCTTCCACATACAGATCCGCCATGCGCATGGCCACCTTGTTGCAGAAGGCCAGCAGGTTCTGACAGTACTCCTCGTCGTCGTACATGTCCATGAAGATGTCGTTGCCGCGCAGGTGCGACGCCAGCGTGAACGGCCCGCAGATCAGGCCGTAGAGCGCGGTGGTCTCGCCGACCGCCTTTTTCATGCGGCGCATGACGTCCAGCGCCATGGGGATGCGGCCGCTCTTTTCGGTGGGGATGGTGCAGACGCAGGGGATGGACATGTCGTCCTCCAGCGGGTGGGAGGATACGGACGGCGGGCCGTTTTTGGCCCATACCAGATCGCAGCCCAGGCACTCGGCTTCGATCTGCAGATCAAAAAGCACCGGCTGTCCCGAGGGGCGGTAGAGCTCGTTGACCTTTAGTAGCGCGCTTAGCAGCGCGTCCGCATCGGTCAGCAGCACATCCGCGTCGGTTCCGGTCAGCTTGCCGGCGTGAACCCCGGCGAAGGGCACCCACGCCATCGACGGCACGGCCTCCCGTCGGAATGTCGCAAACAGAATCTCCTTGGGCGTCATGAGAATCACTCCCGCAATCTTGAGCATTGGGTCTTCCATCACCCATTATAGCAGTAGGGTTCACGCACCCGCGCTCGATTCCGTATGATTTACATGTACTTTTGTTCGATATTCCTTTGGGGACATCCCCGTCACCGCGCGGAAGACTTTTGAAAAATAGCTCTGGCTTTCAAAGCCCACCATCAGCGCGATCTCCGTGACGGACTGCTGGTTCAGGTCCAGAAGCCGCCGGGCTTCGTCGATACGGACGGCGTTCAGATACTCCCGGAACGAGGCACCGCAGCCTTTTTTGAAGATTGACGAGAAATAGCTCTCGCTCAGATGCACGCTCTTGGCCGCATCGGAGAGGGTCAAAGGCTCCGCGAAGTGGATATTGATGAAGCGTGTGGCCTGTTGGATCACATCCCGTTCCGTGGCGGCCCCCGGGGGGAAGGCGCTTTGGCAAAAGCGCTCCACCGCCTCCTGCATGTGGTAACACAGGTCCTCCGTGGTGGATGCCTGCCACAGCGAGCGCATAAACGACCGGTTCATGGCCAGCGCGTCCAGCGTCTCGACGCCGCCCTCGATGGCCGCCCGCGATAAAAGCGCGCAGAGTTCCGCCGTACAGGCCTTGACCACCTCCAGCGTGCCGCCGCTGGCGAACAGCGCGTAGCCCAGGAGGTCGTTGAGCAGCGCCTTGGCTTCCGCCGCGTCGCCGGAGCGCACGTGGCGCACCAGCTGGCGCTCCTTCTCCAGCGGGTAGGCCGGCCCCGCGGTCTGGAAGCCCTTGTAGGTCTGGATGGACTCCCCGATACGGCTCTGCTGCTGCGCGCGGCCCCGCCGGGCCTCCAGCGCGCCGCCCTCCAGCGCGCTGAACAAAAACCGCACCACGCGGCACAGCGCGCCGGCTTCTTCGGTGGTCAGCGAACGGAGCCCCGAGGCGGCGTCGTACATGTCCAGCAGCGCGTCCGTGGGCAGCTGGTAACGCCGGGCGACCTCCTGCAGAAGCGTTGAATCCATCGAACCCAGCATGAATGGCCCCAGGAGCACCGCGCCCTCAAATTCGCTGCCGCTGACCAGCGGCATCACGATGTGGTACACGCCCGCGTGACAAGTAAATATGTAGGATTCGCCCAGGTCCATCGCGCGGCGGCCCGCCAGCGCGTGGAGGCTTTCGCAGGATTCGCCGGGCTTCAGAAACCGCTTGAAGATGCGGCAATATTCGCAGGGGCCGCCGCAGCGCATCTCCGTGCGCCCGTTTTCGTCCAGGACCTGCACAGGCAGCGCCGTCACGGCGCCCAGCGCTTCGGCGCGCTCATGGATGCGTTCGTTCTGCATGGGATCACCTCCGTGAGATAGTGTACCACAAATCATAAAAAATTACACGTATTAGAAAGATTTTGCAATGATCTATTGCCGCTTTTCATGCTATACTATCTGAGAAGACCAAACCAAGTTATTTTCGGAGGGGATTGTATGGCGGACTTTCGTGCCATCGCGGACGCCGTTAAGGCTGGCCGCGCCAAGATTGTCAAGACGCTGGTGACGGACGCGGTCGCCGAAGGCGTCGCCGCGGAGACCATTCTCAACGACGGCCTGATCGTCGGCATGAACGAGCTGGGCATCCTGTTCAAGAACAACGAGGTGTACGTGCCCGAAGTTCTGATCGCCGCCCGCGCGATGAAGACCGGAACCGAAATTCTCAAACCGCTGCTGGCGGACGCCAACGCCCAGTCCCGCGGCGTGGTGGCCATCGGCACCGTCAAGGGCGACCTGCACGACATCGGCAAAAACCTGGTGGGCATGATGCTGGAAGGCGCGGGCTTCACCGTGATCGACCTGGGCGTGGACGTCTCGCCCGAAGCATATATCGACGCGGTCAAGAACCAGGGCGCCCAGATTGTGGGCATGAGCGCGCTGCTGACCACCACAATGCCCTCCATCAAGCTGTCCATCGACGCGATCCGCGAGGCGGGCGTGCGTGAAAAAGTCAAGATTATGATCGGCGGCGCGCCGGTGACCCAGTCCTTCGCCGATGAAGTGGGCGCGGACGGCTACTCGCCCGACGCGGCCTCCGCGGCGGATCTGGCCAAACTGCTGATCGCCTGATCCGGAAGACGCCAATTGCCCTCTCGGGCCGCCACGCTTTCGCGCGGCGGCCCGAGTTTTTGGCCTGCCGCATTCGGCATGGAGGGCGATCTTCCGGAAAGAATCCGGTATCTTCGCGAAAAACGCCTTGCGGACCGGGGTGGGAAAGCGGCGGCCGGGCGGGGCGTACCCGTCGGCACGCGGATCTTCAGCCTGATCGACCGCCGTATTCTCTCAACGGCCGGGACGTCACCCGGGTAGAGGCGGCCCCATCCGGCACCGCCTCCAGCGCGATGGGAGCGCCCGCGTCGCCCCCAGTCCTGAAAGCCCGCACGCGGAGCGCGTGTCGAGGCCCAAGCGCTGCGACGCGCTTCCGTGGTTGGCAAGGAGACGCCGCGGTTGTAGACCGCCGGGGAGGTTTGGGCGCCGAGCCTGGCTGCGGGTTCGGCGGTCCCCCGAGGATCGATCCAAACCCCATCGCGCTCCGGATCGAAGGCGGCCTTGAGCCAGATCAATCAGAAAAAACCATTTGCCCCCTGCATGCAGCATCGTATCCGTGGCGGCGCCGATCAGCGGCGAAGCCTCAACGGTGTGCCGGTTTCGAGTGCGCTTTTTGTGATTTGGGAGACCTGGACTGGCCGCCGTCCTGCTGGTCTGCGGTCGCGGATACCTGATCGCGGGGAATTCCAAGGGCGTGCTGCGCCTGATGGACGCGGGCAAAGGCAGACTTCCCGGCCAGATCAACCTCTCAGAACATCGAGGGTCCCCCGGCGGTAATTGGTATCCCCGGGTGACGGGCGCCCATGGCGGGCGCACCACCGGGCGCTCGAATTGCCGGGGCCTACCCGGTTTCTTCACAGGGATTCGTTCAAAGGGCGTCAAAAAGTGCGCCATTTTTTGATTGGGATTTTCTATGCGCCGGTGAAAAAATAGACTGGTATTTCGCCCTCCGATCGTGTATAATGTTATCAACTGGTTATTCACATACTTAACAATTGTCGGCCTCATCAACTCAAAGGAGATGAAGGGAATGCTTAAAAAAAGCTGCATTGCCATGCTTCTGGCAGGTGGACAGGGCTCGAGGCTGGGTCTGCTCACAAAAACCCTCGCAAAACCCGCCGTGCCCTTTGGCGGGAAATATCGCATCATCGATTTTCCGCTCTCCAACTGCTCCAACTCCGGCATCGACGTGGTGGGTGTCTTGACCCAGTACCAGCCTCTGGAGCTCAACCGCTACATTGGCTCTGGCCAACCCTGGGACCTGGACCTGACCAACGGCGGCGTGTTCGTGCTGCCGCCCTATGTGAAGGGCAAAGTGGGCGAGTGGTACCGCGGCACCGCCAACGCCATCTATCAGAACATCAGCTTCATCGAACAGTACGATCCGGACTACGTGCTGATCCTGTCGGGCGACCACATCTACAAGATGGACTACAACAAGATGCTTGAGAACCACATTCGGAACAAGGCCGCCGCCACCATCGCGGTAAGGCTCGTGCCCTGGGAGATCACCCATCACTTCGGCATCATGAATACCGATAAGACCGGTCGCATCACCGAGTTCGAGGAAAAGCCCGCAAAGGCCAAATCGAACCGCGCGTCAATGGGCGTGTATGTGTTTAACTGGCAGGTTCTGAAAGAATACCTGGTGGCCGATGAGGCGGACAAGAAGTCCTCAAACGACTTCGGCAAGAACATCATTCCCAAGATGCTGGCTGACAAACAAAAGCTGATGGCCTACGATTTTGAGGACTATTGGAAGGACGTGGGGACCATCGAGAGCCTCTGGGAGGCCAACATGGACCTGCTCATGGACCCGCCGCTTTTCAACCTCTACGACAAGCGCTGGCGCATCTTCGCCCGGAATCCCATCATGCCGCCTCACTTCATCGGCACAAACGCGCGGGTCAGCGCCTGCATGGTCACCGAAGGCTGCGAGGTCTACGGTGCGGTCAGCCACTCGGTGCTGTTCGCCGGCGTGAAGGTGGAGGAGGGCGCCGTGGTGGTGGACTCCGTGATTATGCCGGGCAGCGTCATCAAAAAGAACGCCGTCGTGCGCCGCGCCATCGTTGGCGAGCGCGCCGTGGTGGGCGAGGGCTCGGATGTGGGCGAGGGCGGACAGAGCGAGATCGCGCTGATCGCGTCGGACACCGTGCTGCCCGCGGGTTTCAAGGTGCCGCCGGGGGCGCAGATCGGCCCGGAGGAGCTTGAGGCGAAGGAGGCGACGAAAAAATGAAGGACGTCATGGGCATCATCTATACCTCCAAGGACGACTACAACATGCGGGAGCTCACCAGTTCCCGCGCGGTATCGGCGCTGCCGGTCATCGGGCGCTACCGCATCATCGACTTCCAGCTCTCCAGCCTGGTCAATTCCGGTGTGCGCAACGTGGGCGTCATCATGCAGAAAAATTACCACTCGCTGATGGACCACCTGGGCGCGGGCAAGGAGTGGGATCTGCACACGAGAAACGACGGCCTCTTCATCCTGCCGCCCTTCCAGACCCGCGAAAACGTGGGCACCTACGAGGGCACGCTGGACGCGCTGAAAAGCAACATCGCCTATCTGCGCCGCTCCAACCAGGATATGGTGCTGCTGATGGGCAGCTATTCCGTGTTCAATACCAACTTTGAGGACATGGTGAAAAAGCACAAGGAGTCCGGCGCGGACGTGACGCTGATGTACACCACCCGCTACCGCGACAGCCGTGTGTCGCCGTCGATGCTGGCCAAGCATACCTACCTGAAACTGGACGAGGACAACAACGTGCTGGATTTCGAAATCGGCCCCAACATTCCGGAAAACCCCAACTTCTGCATGGACGTAATACTGATGCGCCGTTCAATGCTGGTGCACCTGGTAGATCAGGCGCTGTCCCACGGCATGCGAGATGCGCTCAGGGACATGCTGCCCCAATACCTGAAGCAAAAATTGCTGACAATCCGGGGTTATGAGTATAAAGGCTACCACCGTCGCGTAGAATCTGTCTTGAGTTATTTTGAGTTTAACATGGATATGCTACACTACGACATAAGGCAGGAACTCTTTGCCAACCCCGTCTACACCAAGGTGCGGGATGAAGTGCCCGCGAAGTACGCGGAGGGCGCAAGGGCCTCGAATTCCCTGGTGGCGGACGGCTGCATCATCGAGGGAACGGTGGAAAACAGCGTGTTGTTTCGCGGCGTCCGGGTGCGCTCGGGGGCGGTGGTCCGCAACTCGGTGGTCATGCAGGAGTCCGAGATTCAGGAAGGTGTCGAGGTGGAGAACGTCATCCTGGACAAGGCCGTCACCATCCGCAGCGGCAAGCTGATCGGTCAGCGCGCCTACCCGATCGTGATCGGCAAGAACATGACCCTGTAGCCCCAAAATGATTCCATTTCAAGGAGGCGATGAAACCGTGAAGGTGCTGTTTGCGGCCTCGGAATGCGTGCCGTTTTCCAAGACCGGGGGCCTTGCGGACGTGGTGGGCGCGCTGCCCAAGGAGATCAAAAAATCGGGCGTGGACGTGCGGGTCATCACGCCGCTGTATAGCGCCATTCCCGAAAAATGGCGCTCTAAAATGGAGCATCTGCTCTACTTTTACGTCAATCTCGGCTGGCGCAGGCAGTATGTGGGCATTGAAAAGCTCGTTCTGAACGACATTACCTATTACTTCGTGGACAACGAGTATTACTTCGGCCGCTCCTACATCTACGGTTTGGGCGGCGACGAGGGCGAGCGCTTTGCGTTCTTTGACCGCGCCGTGCTGGAGGCGCTGCCCAAGATCGACTTCGTGCCGGACGTACTGCACTTACACGACTGGCAGACCGGCCTCATCCCCGCGATGCTGGAGATTCAGTACCGGGTTCTGAAGCCCTACCAGAAGCTCAAAACCGTGTTCACCGTCCACAACCTGCAGTATCAGGGCATCTTCCCGATCGATCAGATCGAGGAATTGGTCAGCCTGGGCGGCCTGGCGTACACGCCGGACCACCTGGAGTTCTATGGACAGTGCTCCTTTATGAAAGGCGGGCTGACCTTCTCCCAGAAGATCACCACCGTCAGCCCCAGCTACGCTGAAGAGGTCAAGACCGCCTATTACGGCGAGCGGCTGGACGGGCTGATGCGCTCCCGCTCGCAGGACCTCGTGGGCATCCTGAACGGCATCGACACCGAGGAGTATGACCCGGAAACCGACCCGTTGATCGAGGTCCGGTACGGCGCGGGCTCTATCGACAAAAAGGTTCAGAACAAGCTTGCGCTGCAGCGGGAGCTGGGCCTTGCCGAGGGCGCGGATATTCCGCTGATCGGCATGGTGGGCCGGCTCAGCAACCAGAAGGGGCTGGACCTGGTTGAGCGGGTGCTCGATGGCGTCATGGCCACCGGCTGCCAGATGGTCGTGCTGGGCATGGGCGAGGACCGGTATGTGGACCTTTTCAACTGGGCGCAGTGGAAGTACGCCGGGCGCATCGCCTCCCGCATCGAGATGAACCACACGCTGGCCCACCGCATCTACGCCGGCGCGGATATGTTCCTGATGCCGTCGATGTTTGAACCCTGCGGCCTTTCGCAGATGATCTCCATGCGCTACGGCACGATTCCCGTCGTGCGGGAGACCGGCGGCCTCCGGGACACGGTGCTCTCCTACAACAAGTACACCGAGGACGGCAACGGCTTTACCTTCCTCAACTACAATGCCCACGACATGCTGCACGTGGTCGAGCGCGCGGTGGAGTACTACCGCGACCACGCCGACGTGTGGCGCGAACTCATGGAGCGGGCGATGGCGGGGCAGTACGGCTGGGACCAGTCCGCCCACCACTATGTGGATCTCTACAGGGAGCTTGCAAAGCCTGCCCGCAAGGCAAAGGCCGTGAAGGAAGCGGACAAGCCGTCGGAAGAAGCCCCCGCCGAAGCGACGGTTCAGGCGCCCGCGGCGGAAGCTCCGGCAGCGGAAACCCCGGCCAGGCCCTCGAAGAAGCCCCGCGCCAGGAAGGCCGTGGAAGCCCCGGCGGAACCGGCGGAGTCCCCCGCCAAGCCCGTGAAAAAGCCGAGGGCCAAAAAGGCGGAAGCATAAACGCAGCCATTCCGGAAGCGAAAACATCGGATCGCGCGCCTGAGAATCCAGAATTCTCAGGCGCGCGTTTTTTGCATCTTTGACTTTCAAAAATGTGCGTTCACCGGATTTCATCCGCCCGCCAAGTTGCCCCGCCGCAGCCTTTCGCTCAGTTCCCAGAGGGCCGTCTTCTGATCATGAAAGTACACCAGCTTTTCCGCTTCCGGGTAAACGCACCACCGAAAGCCGGTGTGCTCCTCCGACAGCGTCACATCCCCTTCGTAGCGCATGGCGAAAAAAATCATGGGAATTACGACGACATCCGGCCCCCACCGCGCCTGAGTTTTCGCGGAGAAAATGCCTGCCGGTAGGTAGCTCATGGAAGTCAGACGGCAGAGCGGATGCCCGGCGCGGATTCCCGCCTCCTCCCGGAGTTCCCTCAGCGCCGCTTCCTCGTCGGTTTCGCCCGCCTCCACGCCGCCGCATACGCCCTGCCACCAAAGCGGGTTCTCCGATCGCTGAAAGACCGCGTACTCATATTCGTCGCCGGGATTTTTCCGATACAGGTAAACGTGTACCTGCCGGGGTTGACGCGCCAAACGCGCACCCTCCTTTCGCTCGCTGGGGTCCGCCGCTCCACCCCAACGAAAGCGCCGGGAATCCAGAGGCTGGATTCCCGGCGGCCGAGCGTTGATACCAATCAAAACAATCTTGCGTCGTTGCGGCGGTCCTTTTCGCACAGGGCGGTGTCACGCTCCGCGAAGCGCAGCTGCGCTTCGATCCGGCTCCTTGTCCTGCTATCTGCAAATCCTTGCCGCTTTGGAGGCAATAATATTTCGTATTGGTATGAAGGTTCCGATAAAACGTGCGTTAGCCGCGCAGCACGGCGACGCCGGTGTCGATAACCGCCGGGCCGGTGGAGAGGCTATTGATCACGGCATAGGCTTCCGCCACGCCCAGATAGCCCATGGTGAAGGGGTTCTGCGCCATGGCGGCCTTCAGAGAACCGTCCTTGAGCAGGCCCATGATCGCGTCGGACTTGTCAAAGCCCACGCCGATGATCTCCGGGGCTTCGGCCTTGATGGCGTTGCCGGTGCCCACGGTGGAGCCTTCGTTGGTGCCGAAGATGCCCACCAGATCCGGATTGCCCATGATGAAGTTGGTGGCGGCTTCCTGGGATTCGGCGGCCAGGCCATCCTTGTATTCGGTGGTCAGAAGCTCGAAGCGGCCGTCGGCGGTGACGGCATCGCGGAAGCCCGCCTCACGGTTCATGGTGGAGTTGGTGGCGGTGTTGACGCCGATGATGGCGATCTTGCCGGAGGTCTTGCCGGCCTTGTCCAGTTCCTCGAGCATCGTGGTGCCCGCCAGCTTGCCGGCGGCGTAGTTGTCGGTGGACAGCGTCACGGGGACGGGCGCGGCGGCCGGGGAGTCCACGTAGAGCACGGTGATGCCCTGGGCCTGGGCCTCCTCGACGGTCTTGGCGATGCCCTGCGGGTCGGTGGCGGCCAGCAGGATGACGGCCGGTTTCTCGGCGATGGCGTTGTTGAGCACTTCGATCTGGTCGGCGTTGTCCTTGCCGTCCGGCGCGTCCCACTTATAGTCGAGGCCCAGCGCCTTGGCCATGGTGGAGGCGCCCGAGTCCACGGACACCCAGTGCATATCCATCTTATCCATGGTGATCAGGTATACCAGGTTGCCTTCCGCGTTGGCCATGGAGGCCATGCCCAGGGAGAGGAGCAGAACGAGCGCGAGAGCCAGGATTTTCTTCATAGCAAGAAACCCTCCTTGATGATTATGCTAAGCGCCTCGCAGGCGCCTGCAATCTCAGCCTGCGTTGGGGCGCTGGCCGCGCCCGAACAGCTTTTTGAAGTCGATCGCGTCGCCGCGGGCGATGCGGTCGATCAGGACCGATACGATGACCACGATGCCGATCACGATGTTTTTCAGCGCCAGCGGCGCGCCGGCGAACTGCAGTCCGTTTTGCAGCACGCCCCAGATGCACGCGCCAATCACCGTGCCGAACAGAAGCCCCTGCCCGCCCATTGTGGATACGCCGCCGATGACCGACGCCGCCACGGCGTTCAGCTCGTAGGTGTTGCCCGCGTCCATGGTGCCCATGCCGCTCTGCGCCATCAGGATGAAGCCCACGATGCAGCTCATGAACGAGGATACCACGTAGGCCTTGGTCATCGCCCACTTGACGTTGACGCCGGAGAAGCGCGCCGCCTCGTAGTTGGAGCCCAGCGCGTAGATGTGGCGGCCCGTGCGGGTGGAGGACAGGATATAGTTGAAGATCAGGAACAGGAGGATCGCAATCCACAGGGGTGTGTACAGCCCCGCGAACTTGCCGTAGTAGAACAGGTCCCGGAAGACCTCGCTGCCCCCGGCGGAGATCAGGTCGGTGTTCATGTTGCCATTGACGATCTGCGCCACACCCCGGGCGGTGATCATCGTGCCCAGCGTCGCGATGAAAGGCGGCAGTTTGGCCCGCGCGATCAGCGTGCCGTTGAGAAAGCCCACGAACAGGCACGCCAGCGCGGTCAGCGGCAGCGCGATGAGCACATGGACGCCCTTTGTCATCATCGTGGCGCTCATCATGCAGCTCATGCCCACGACGGAGCCGATGGAAAGGTCAATTCCTCCCGTGATCAGCACGTAGGACTGGCCCATGCCGATGATCAGAATCGGCGCCACCTGCCGTAGAAGCGAGCTGATGTTGCGGGAAGTCATGAAGCTTGGGTTGAGCCACGCGAACACCACGCACATGGCCGCCAGCGCCGTGGTTACCGAGATCACCTGGCCCATGCCGCGCACCTGCAGGATGCGCCGGAATACGTTGTCCTTCTTCATCAGCCTGCCTGCCCCTTCCTGGATTCAAACTGCGTGGCGCTCTGCATGATCTTGTCCTGAGACGCCTGGGAGGCCTCGTATTCACCGGTGATGCGCCCGTCGCACATCACGATGATGCGGTCGGCCATCCCCAGGATCTCGGGCATCTCGCTGGAGACGAACAAAACGCCGATTCCCCTTTGTTTGAGCTGGTTCATCAGGTGGTAGATCTCCACTTTCGCGGCTACGTCGATGCCGCGGGTGGGCTCGTCAAAGAGCACCACCTCCGCGTCCCGTACCAGCCATTTGCCCACGACCACCTTCTGCTGGTTGCCGCCGGAAAGGTTTCGCGCCAGCATCAGCTGGCTGGAGGCCTTGATTTTGAGATCGTCGATGGCGCGCTGGGTGAGGCGCGTCTCCTTCCGCCGGAGCACCTTGCCCAGCGGACCGCGCAGTAAGTCCAGGTTGGCCAGCGCCACGTTCTCCCTGAGCGAGAGATCCACGCACAGGCCCTCCTTCTTCCGGTCCTCCGGCACGCAGGCGATGCCGGAGCGGATCGCGCCGGCGGGGGAGTGGATTGTAACCGCTTTTCCGTTCAGCGAGACGGCGCCGCCCTCCACCGGGTCCGCGCCGAAGATCGCGCGCATAGTTTCGGTGCGCCCCGCGCCCATCAGCCCCGCGAAGCCCAGAATTTCGCCCTTTCGCAGTTCAAAGCTCACGTCGCGCACCATGTGCCCGGCGTTCAGGTGTTCAACCTTCAGCACCACTTCGCCCACAGGGCACTGCACGTGGGGAAATTTATCGGTGATCTCGCGGCCCACCATCAGCGAGATGATTTCATCAATGGTGATGTCGGCAAAGTCCCGGGTGGCGACAAAGCGGCCGTCTCTGAGGATCGTGACACGGTCGGCGATGGGGCTCAGCTCCTCCAGCCGGTGGGTGATGTACACAATGCCCACGCCGCGTTTTTTCAGCTCATGGATGATCCGGTTGAGCTCGTCCACCTCGCGGTTGGTCAGCGCGCTGGTGGGCTCGTCCATGATGAGGACCTTGCAGTTGGTGGAGATCGCTTTGGCGATCTCGACCATCTGCTGTCCGCCCACCGGCAGTTTGGAGACCGGCGTTTCGGGGCTGATGGAGAGGCTCAGCTGCTTCAGGTATTCCGCCGCGCGGCGGTTCATGTCCCGCTGGCGCAGCTTTGTGAAGCGGCTCTCCTCCCGGCCCAGGAAGATGTTCTCCGCCACCGTCAGATGCTGGCACATGTTGAGTTCCTGATGGATGATGGCGATGCCCATTTCCTGCGCTTTTTTGGGCGTCAAGTGCTCGACAGGGCGTCCGTTCATCCGGTAGGTACCGCCATCCCGCGCATAGATGCCGCTGATGATCTTCATCAGCGTGGACTTGCCCGCTCCGTTCTCGCCCAAAAGCGCGTGCACCTCGCCTGCGCGCAGGTCAAAGTGCACGTCATCCAGCGCCCTGACACCGGGAAAGGTCTTGCCGATGCCGCGCATATCGATCAGATTTTCCAAAGAGCCGCCCCCTTCAAGCGCCGCGCCCGGCAGCGGCTTTTCATAATATTTTCTGTGACCGTTAATTATTTTAGCAATATTTTGAAAAATTGTCAATGGATTGCGGCGCTTTGAACAGTGGGTGGGAGAAATTTCGCCCTCGGGATTGCCGGATCCGCCGCGCTTCCGTATAATGGGAACCGTGGGGGGATGGCGATGAAATTCAAAAGCGGACATTGGATGCTCAAACCCTTTGTCAAGGCGCTGTACCCGGTGGAAGCCTTTCGCGCGAGGCGGGACGGCGACGCGCTCGAGCTGATCCTGCCGTGTCAGCATGTGGGCGGACGGCAGGATACGATGGGGCCGGCGCTGACGGTGCGGCTGGAGGCGCTAGCGGAGGGTGTGGTGCGGACGACCATCCTCCACCATGCGGGCATGAAGGCCAGAGAACCGGAATTTGAGCGGTTCGTTGAGCGCGTGAAGCCGGAAATCGAAGAGGACGGCGAAGCGTTCCGCTTCCGCTCCGGCCTTCTGGAGGCGCGGATTTCGATGAAAGCGCGCGCCTGGGGGATCGAATACTGGTACGGCGGACGTCGGCTTACCTCCACGGGCTTTCGGGGCATGGCCTGCTTCACCGACGAAAGGACCGGCGCGGGCTATATTCAGGAGGCGCTGGAGCTCTCCGTCGGCGAATGTGTGTATGGCCTGGGTGAGCGGTTCACGCCTTTTGTGCGCAACGGGCAGGCGGTGGAGATCTGGAACGAGGACGGCGGCGCCAACAGCGAATTGGCCTACAAAAATGTGCCCTTCTACCTGAGCGGCAACGGCTACGGCGTGTTCGTGGACGATCCGGGGGACGTGGCCTTCGAGGTGGGCAGCGAGAACGTGGGCCGCGTACAGTTCGCGCTGCGGGGCGAGGCGCTCAGTTACTGCGTGATCGGCGGACGCGACCCGAAAGACGCGCTGACGCGCTACGTTCGCCTCACCGGCATGCCCGCGCTGCCGCCCGCCTGGTCGATGGGGCTGTGGCTCTCCACCTCCTTTACCACCGACTACGATGAAAAGACCGTGCTCTCCTTCGTCGAGGGCATGGCGCAGCGGGGACTGCCGCTATCCGTCTTCCATTTCGACTGCGGCTGGATGCGATCCTTCCGCTGGTGCGACTTCGAGTGGGACGGGGCGGTTTTTCCCGATCCGGAGGGGCTGATTGAAAAACTGCACGGGCGCGGACTCCGGGTGTGCGTGTGGATCAATCCCTACATCGCCCAGGATAGCCCGCTGTTCCGGGAGGGCATGGAGCGGGGTTACCTGGTCCGGAGGACCGACGGCGGCGTTTGGCAGACGGACCTCTGGCAGGCGGGCATGGGCCTCGTGGACTTTACAAACCCCGGCGCCCGGTCCTGGTACCGGGATAAGCTGAAAAAGCTGCTGGACCAGGGCGTGGACTGCTTCAAGACGGATTTCGGTGAACGCATCCCCGTCCGGGACATCGCCTGGCACGCCGGAAGCGACCCCGTCCGGATGCACAATTACTACGCGCTCCTGTATAATGAAAGCGTGTTCTCCCTGCTGGAGGAGGTCCGGGGGAAGGGCGAGGCGGTGGTGTTCGCGCGTTCGGCCTCCGCGGGCGGGCAGCGGATGCCGGTACACTGGGGCGGCGACAACTTCGCCACCTACAATTCGATGGCCGACACGCTCCGGGCGGGGCTGTCGCTGGCGGCGTCGGGCTTCGGATTCTGGAGCCACGACATCTCCGGGTTTGAGGATACCGCGCCTGCGGATGTCTACAAGCGCTGGTGCGCCTTCGGGCTCCTGTCCTCCCACAGCCGCCTGCACGGCGCCCGAAGTTACCGGGTGCCCTGGCTGTTCGATGACGAGGCGGTGGATGTGCTGCGCTTCTTTACGCGCCTCAAGTGCCGCCTGATGCCCTACCTGTACCAGAAGGCGGTGGAGGCCCACGAAACCGGCGTGCCGTTGATGCGCCCCATGTTCCTGGAATTTCCCGAAGATCCCGCCTGCGCTCATCTGGACAGGCAGTATATGCTGGGGGAGAGCCTGATGGTGGCGCCGGTCTTCTCGGCCGAGGGGATTGTGGACTACTACCTGCCGGACGGCGTGTGGACGGACTTCTTTACCGGAGAGGCGCGGCGGGGCGGGCGGTGGTACCGCGACCGGTGCGGCTTCTTCCGCCTGCCGCTGTGGGTGCGGGAGAACACGCTCCTGCCGCTGGGCGCGCGCGAGGACTCGCCGGTTTACGATTATGCCGCCGGCGTGACGCTGCGCGCCTACCGGATCGAAGCCGGCGCGGCGATCGCCATTCCGGACGCGTCGGGGCACCCCTCGGCGTCCGCGTCCGCGTGGCGCGTCCGGGGCAAGGTCGCCGTGGTGATGACGCCTCCGTTTGATCACGCGGTGGAAGTGATCGAATAAGCCCACGACAAATCGGGCCCTTCCGGAAAACCGGAAGGGCCCGAAAACTTCCCCGGCGGCGGCGCGAACGTTTAGCCGGTAAAATGCGCGTCTATGATGAAGGTCCGCCCGCCGCCTGGAAGGAAGGGACGATTTACAGAATCAGCGAAGGTGCGGCGTAAACGCGGCCGGCAAGCTCGCTGTTGAGCATGTACAGGCTCTTGGGGTCCGCGCCGAAGAGGTCAAACTTGCGGATCAGGTCGTCGGCGTTCTTCTCTTCTTCGCCCTGTTCCTTGACAAACCAGTTGAGCACCTGCAGCGTGCGGTAGTCCTTGTGCTCGCTGGCCACGGTGTAGATCTTGTTGATGCTTTCGGTGACGAACTTTTCATGCTCCAGCGACTTCAGAAGCGGCGCCTTAAACGAATCGAACACCGCGTCGGGCGCATTGATTTCGGCAAAGGTTACGCACTCGCCCTCGTTGAGCAGATACCTTCTGAACAATAGCGCGTGGTCGCGCTCCTCCTGCGCCTGAACAAAGAACCAGTTTTCGAAGCCGTCGAGGTTGTTGTCGGCGTAATAGTTCGACATGGCCAGATACAGGTACGAAGAGTAGAATTCTTTGTTGATCTGTTCGACCAGGAGCCGCGAAATATCCGGATGCAACATGGTATTTCCTCCCTGTTGATGCTTTATGGTCAGTATATACCCGCCGCCCTGCGCCTGAAACGCGCGGGCTTCGTTTCCGCCGCGCCGCCATCGAATTTTACCGCGGGAGACGTTTTCACGCTCGGCCGCCGTGGTATAATATATAAGTTGAAGCCCGCGCTGAACGGGCGCAAAACAAAAACCGGAAGGGATCGTTTTTATGTCAATGGAGCAATCCATGAGAAGCCTGGAAGAAGACCCGGCGCGAAGTCCGGAGGCGGCCGTTCTCCCGTTTCGCCCCATCTGCGTCTGCGACAAGCCAAACTTTGACCGCGCGATGCGCGAACTGGACGATGACATCTGCGACTGCGCCTTCGCGGTGCAGTACATCTGGCGAAGCAAGTACCATACGGAGATTTGTATTCTCGACGGCGTGGTGTTCACGCGCTTTGGGTGCGACGGTGCGCACATGTACGGCTTTCCGGCCGGAGGGGAGCTGAAAAAAAACATGGCGGCGCTCCAGGCGCACTGCGCGGCGGCGGGGGAGGCGCTCCAATTGGGGCTGCTGTCCGAAAAAATGAAGGCGCTCCTCGAGGCGGAGTTCCCCGGTGCGTTCCGGTATGAGGCCCGGCGCGACAGCGCCGACTACCTCTACGACGCGCGCAAGATGATCGACCTGCCGGGGCAGAAGCTGCATGCGAAGCGCAACTTTATCAACCGCTTCCGGGCGACCTACGAGGGGCGGTGGCGCTTTGAGCCCTTCGACCCGGAGAAACTGGACGAATTGTACGAGTACGAAGCCCAGTGGTGCCGCGACAACCGCACCTCGGAGGGCGATCTGGCGGCGGAGAATCAGGCCATCGTCAGCCTTCTGGAGAACGGCCGGGCGCTTAGCGTCAAAGGCGGTGTACTGCGGCTGGATGGCCGGGTGATCGGTTTTTCGCTGGGCACCTTCATCACGCCGGAGGTATTCTGCGTCCACATCGAAAAGGCCGACTGGATGATCCCCGGCGCCTACCAGGTGCTGACCAACGAAGTCGCCAGAACCTACTGCGCGAATATCTCCAAAATCAACCGCGAGGATGACATGGGCATCGAGGGCCTGCGAAAAGCCAAACTGTCTTACCAGCCCGATGAGATCGCGATGAAGTACGTCGCGACCCCGGTGTGAAGGGCGTCCGGCTGTCCCGGCCGGAGGATCGGGCCGCGCTTGAGAAGATCTGGAGCGCCTCGTTCCCGGGGGACGAGGCGTTCGCCCGCTGGTTTTTGGAAAATGTCTACGCGCCGGAGCGCGCGCTGGTTTTCGAGGAGGGCGCGGAGCCCCGCGCCATGCTGCATTTGATGCCGGTCTTCTGCCGCTCGGAAGGGCAGGATCTGGCGGCGGCTTATGTCTACGCGGTGGCAACGCTGCCCGAATGCCGGGGTCGGGGGATCGCGGCGGCGCTCCTCGAGGAAGCGGCGGCGCTGGAAAAGTTGCGCGGCAAGGCGCTGCTCGTGCTCGTGCCCCAGTCCCGGGAACTGTTTGATTACTATCGCCGCCAGGGGTTTTCGGACGCGCTGTTTCGCGCGCGCCGCCTGATCTCGGCACGGGACGCAGAGCCCGATGACTTTGAGGAGGACGACGCGCCGGGTATCCCCGAAATGCGGACGCTGTATGAAGCCGCTCTCGTTGGGCGCGACCGGGTGGCCCGGCCGGAGGCCGACTGGGCGCGTCCCCTGACATACCTTCGCGCCGTGGGCGTCCGGCAAAGCGGCGGGTTCGCGGGTTACGCGGTGTACGAGCCTGGGGGAAGCGTGCGGGAAATGATCGCTGCGGATCCCTCCGCCCGCCTGGCGCTTGAAGCCGCCGTGCTTCGGCGTCTCGGCGTCCGGGAGGCCGTCGCCTTCGGCCCCGGCGAACCGGTCGAGCCCTACGGCATGGCCCGTGCGCTGGTTTCGGGCGTCAGGATTCCGCGTGCCTACGCAGGGCTGATGCTGGACTGAGCCGCCCCCGCATGAAAGCGGAGGCGGCTCAGCTGCCATTACCATGGGACTTATGGGTTGCACCGCTTGCACGGGTCGTAGCCCGCCTCGATCAGCGTCTCCCGGGACCCGGAGAAATACCACTTGTTCTCCTCCTTCATCTGATCGACGCTCGAGCACCCCGGATCGTGAAATTTCTTCGTGTTTTTGTTCGCAATGTAATCAGCTTCTTCGCCCGCGGGCTCCTGCGCGGATTGTGTGAAAGGTTCTGCGAAGCCGATGCCAAAGATCACCGCCTGGGTCGCCTCGTCCGCGACCCCGGTCGCCTCCAGCCCGGCGAAAAGCTGCGCCTGCCGGACGGCGGCTTCCGTCTTTTCGCCGAACGCCCCGTCGGCGGTTTCGACGTCATACCCCAGCGCAATCAGCCGCGTCTGCAGAGCCTCGACGGATTCCCCGGAATCCCCGATTCTCAAAACCTCGTAGACCGGGGAGGCCGCCGCGCCGCCCGGCAGCGCGATCAGGACGGCGAGCAGCAGGGCGACGCATACCAACGAGAAGGCCTTTCTCACGGGACATCCTCCCTCTTATGTGGAACGCCAAATAGCCGAACGGTGTTCGCGGCGGCCGTGGGAGGCGAATGCCGGGGGTTTAAGCAAAAAACCCCGGCATTTGCCGGGGTGTCCTGGTGCCGGAAGCGGGACTTGAACCCGCACGGTGTCTCCACCAACGGATTTTGAGTCTATGCAATAGGCGATTCGCAGGATCTGTAAGTCAATAAAATCCAGAATAATAGGCATTTCTACGAGAGGTCGCCGTGGTTTTTGGTACCACATACTAACCTAATGTGGCAGCGGTGTGGCAAAAATTCATGGGTTGCATCGCTTACAGGGCTTATAGCCTTTTTTAATCAATGTCTCTCGCGAACCAGTGAAATACCACTTATTGCTCTCCTTCATTTGATCGACTGAGCTGCACCCAGGGTAGTGAAATTTCTTTGTGTTTTTGTTTGCGATATAGTCCGATCCCACATCTGCCGGCTCAGGTTCAGGGATAGGCTTCTTAGTAGGCTTCAACGTAGGTGTCGGCTTCGGCTGCGGCGTAGGGGCATCAAACGCCCAAAGTACCTCTTGAGTCGCGTCATCGGCGATTCCGGTGACCTCTAGCCCGGCGAGGATCTGTACTGCTTTAATCGCGTTGGCGGTCTTAGCCCCATAATCGCCGTCTGCCCTGCCGACGGCATAACCCAATTCAGAAAGGCGTTCTTGCAGCGCGGTCACGGCTGTGCCAGAATCGCCTGATGACAGCTCTTCATGAATGGGAAGCTCGGACGTTTCTGTGGCGTCGAGTATGTCATTGACCATGACCGTCAGCCAATCAGTGGGTTCGGGAGTGATCTCACCGCCTGACTGTAACTTGGTCGATGTCGGTCTTGCCGTGATTTCAGCGACAACATCGGGTACGGCGGGTGACGTGGTCGAATTACTCTTATTCCCGCCGAGGCTTTGTAGTGCGCCAATAACCAACAGGACTATGATTAGTAATAGGCAACCTTTCCCTTTCCCTCGCACTTGGCAACCCTCACTTTTCTGTTGCAATCGTGTAGACATCGGTTTCGATGGTTGCAGTAACAGTACCACTGACATCCGTGCGGAACACGACTATCCTTCGGCCGTAGAGAGCTTCCAGAACCTCTTGGTGCGGATGCCCGTACGGATTGTTGGCCCCGCAAGAGACTATCGCCACATCAGGCGTCACGGCGTCCAGGAAGGCGCCCGATGTCGACGTGTTGCTACCGTGGTGCCCAACCCGCAGGATGTCCGCGTCGAGATCCAGACCGGCATCGATCATAGCATACTCGTTGATGTCCTCGGCATCACCCATGACGATGATCGAAGTGTTACCGTCCACGATCTTCGTAACGATGGACCACAGATTTTGATCGTCCAGGTACTGTGCTGGGTCAGCTGCTGACAAGATCATAACGGTCGCGTCGCCCACCATAAATTGGTCGCCGACAGTCGGGTATCGGATTTGCGTCCCTTGGGAAACTACTTGCCGGAGCAGACCGCCGTAATCTTCTTCGTCGTCGGCATACTCCGACATGTACAGCGTGCTGATGGGGTAGATGTCGACCAGGTAGCCGAAATTACCGTCGTGGTCCTCGTGAGGGTGGGTCAGGATCAACGTGTCGATATGGTCGACGTCGCGGGCCAACAGTTCAGCAGCGAGGGCCATTTTTGCCTCCTGCGGGCCTGTGTCAATCATCAGTGTTGCGCCATTGGACTGGATGATAGTACAGTCGCCTTGGCCAACGTCGAGAAAGTATACGGCTGTTTCGGCTAAAGCAGGAAAGCCTATGGCTAGGATCAAAATGAGCCCAACCAGCAATTTTTTCATGTCCGCTTTTTGACCTCAGATAAGAAGAACTTAAATACGCTCAACATAAGCACATCCACGTTTCCACCGGCGCGGAGAGCCGCCTCGCGCTCGATCATGGCTTTCTCGTCGGGGGTGCAGTGAAGTTGAATGACCTCGGTTCGGGCCGTTTTTGTTGTTGAGCCGTCGCTGTTATCCGGCAAACCAGCACCTCCAATTAATTGATCCTTTACATATTTTACTATGCTTTTACGTTCGCGTCAACAAGGTGATGGAAATGGCGTCGGCTCCGATGAAGGCAGTTGTCAGGTAAGGTGTAGAGGTAAGCGAGCAGAGAAAGGGATTTCGTTGTTCCGTCAGCCCAATTGTTTCTGATTTACTTTTATCCTGCTGTTCGATTTTACCTGTTGACAGCCGACCGCCACCCGCATAGAATAGAACCGAACAAACGTTCTAATATCCGAGAGGGAGGGCATTTCCGTGGATGCGACCATCCTGCACGCCGACTGCAATTCCTTCTACGTATCGTGCGAGATGTCCGAAAAGCCCTCGCTACGCGGCAAGGCGGTCGTGGTGGCCGGCGATCCGGAAGCCCGGCACGGCATTGTTTTGGCCAAATCTGATTTGGCGAAGAAGGCAGGCATAAAAACCGGTCACGCGATTTGGCAGGCCCGGCAACTTTGCCCGAATCTGATCGTGCTGCCGCCCAACTACCGCCTGTACCTTCGCATGTCACGCGAAACGCGGGAGATCTTCTCAGATTACACCGGCCTTGTGGAACCCTTTGGCCTCGACGAGGCCTGGCTGGGCATGGGGCACGACACCATCGAGCAGGGACAGAAGGCGGCGGATGAACTCCGGGTACGCATCTGGCGTGAGCTCGGCATTACTGCGTCCGTCGGCGTGGCTGATAATAAGATAATGGCAAAGCTCGGGTCAGATCTCAAAAAACCAGACGCGACCACCGTGATCCGCCCGGAAGATTATCCACGCCTGGTCTGGCCCCTGTCGGTGGGCGAGTTATTGTACGTAGGCCGCTCCACCGAGGCAAGGCTCATGCGTGCCGGTTATAAAACCATCGGCGATCTGGCGCATTCCTCGCCCACGGTCATGCGCGCGCTTCTTGGTAAACCCGGCGAAATGCTCTGGATGTTCGCTAACGGTCTCGACAAAAGCCCGGTGTGCAATGTCGGATACAGCCCGGATATCAAGTCCATCGGCAACTCCACCACCACACCAAGGGACCTTGTGAGCCTCGAGGACGCAAAGGTGACGGTGTGGGTACTGGCGGAATCCGTCGCGGAGCGCCTCCGGGAGCACCGCTTCCGGGCGCGCACCGTGCAGATCTACGTCCGGGACAATAAGCTCCAGTCCTTCGAGCGCCAGACGAAGCTCCGGCGTCCGTCCCAGCTTGCCAATGAGATCGCCGAAACCGCCATGCGGCTCTTTGCCGCCAATTATGATTTTAACACCCGCCTGCCCCTCCGCTCGGTGGGCGTGCGCGGCTCGGACCTTGAAACGGTGGACGGGAATGTTCAGCTGTCCTTTATTGCGGAGGATCGCAAGCGCATCAACCAGGAGATCATAGAAGGCGTGGTAGATGACATCCGCCGCCGGTTCGGGCACTTCGCAATCCAGCGGGCGTCGCTCCTGTGCGACAGCATCGGCGAAATCAACCCCAAGGATGACCACGTGATCCACCCGGTGTCCTACTTCAACTGAAAGGAGGATTTTTGCCGCCATGGCACGAAAAGTATACGTCGAAGTCGTCGCCCATTTTTCTCCGGACGGGCGCGTTGTTCCGGAAGCCATCGTCTGGGAAGATGACCGCCGCTATGAGATCGACCGTGTGACCGCGGTGCAGAAAGCAGCCTCGCTGAAGGTGGGCGGCCACGGCATCCGGTATTCCTGCCGCATCGGCGGCAAGGAAACCTATCTGTTTCGGGAAGAAGACCGCTGGTTCGTCGAGGGCAAGGACGAGGAGGACAGGAGGGGCGCCTGATGTGCGGACGGTATCATGTGGATAGCGAGGAAGATATTCAGGAAATGCGGGAGATTCTGCAGGAGATTTCCCGGAAGTACGCTGATACCGAGAAGCATGCGGAGATGAAGACTGGCGAGATCTACCCCACCAACCTCGCGCCCGTGATCGGAGCCGAAGGCGTGGAGATCATGCGATGGGGCTTCCCCATGCAGGGCAAATCCCAGGCCATCATCAACGCCCGCTCGGAAACTGCCTATGAGCGCCCCATGTTTCGCTCCGCCCTTGCCGCCCGCCGCGTCGTCGTCCCCACCACCGGTTTTTACGAGTGGTCCCATGAAGGCGGTAAAAGTAAGGACAAGTTTCTGTTTCGCATCCCCGGTGAGAAGATGCTGTATCTGGCCGGCATGTACACTGACTTCAACCTTCCCGCTGGCCGTGAAAAGCGATTTACGATCCTGACCACAGCCGCAAACGAAAGCATGCGGCACTATCACGCCCGCATGCCTGTCTATATTGCCGCCGGCGAGCGCAACGCGTGGATCAGCGATCCTAATACCGTGGAAGAGTTTCTCCGCCGTGACCAGCCGGAGCTGCAAGCGACGAAAGTGGCCAAGGGCGGGCAGATGAGTTTTCTGTAACTTATGATGTGCTGATAATGGCAAGCGAACGGGGGATTAAATCGCTAAGCAGTTATGATGCAGAGTCTCCTTCGATAGCAATTCGGGTCTCTCACGCATATCTATTGACATCGGGGTAAACTCGCGCTAGAATGCTTTTGTGTAAAGAAATTGTTCGGAGGAACTCTCGATGGGCGGTAAATATGATGGTGTTCATTATGGAAAGCACTATGTAAACCAAGTCATCTTTCGGGTGGATTTTTCGTCCCCGCTCGAAACGACTACCGTATTTTCCAGCAATATTGTTTCAGCTACAACCGCAAATTTCTCTCGTCCTGGTATAGAAAAATTACTCAAGTATGGTGGTGTCCATATCGATATTAATAGCGGTGCAACGAAGGCAATTGGATCTAGCGAAGAGGGACGAGAAAAAACGTTTACAGATGGTAGCACTAAAAACAAAGCAATTTTATCGAATTTGTACCTCGTTATTGAGTATAATCGTTATAGCAATTACGAGGATTTTTTTGATGCAGCTTCCAAAATACTGGGTGAATTATGGAAAATTAAAGACTTTTCATCTTCGCGCATCGGCATGAGGTATATTAATATATATAACAATGATGGCGGTTCAACGAAAATTTTAAAAAGCATGTTCGCCAAGGGAATAAGCAACAACTTTAGTAGTTCTCCAATAAAAACAACGATACCTATTACCCCAATAAGGTCTATGACATTGACCGAGTACAAATATGGAGATATGCGGATTAATCACAGGACTGGTTTGTATAATCGCGTATACCCGTCATCAATTATTAGCGATGATTACGTTATTGACATAGATTGCTTTGTAGAAGGCTGCATTGATAAACTCGATGAGGCCATTTCGTTTATGGGGAATGCTCATGAGGCTATTCAGGACTTGTTTGAAAATTCCATATGCGAGAAACTACGGCAGGTTATGAGAGATGGAAAATAGACAAACTGGAGCCCCTGGATACTTAATGGGTTCTCCTGAAGGACTGGAAAAACCATTGATGTATCCTTTAGAAAATGTCATAATTCCCAATCTTGTAAACGCAGAAATAGTTAAGACTGTGTCTTCGGCCCCCGAGGCCACTGTTTCTTCAGCCGATACAACTAGCTATGTGCAACAGAAAAGGGTAAGTTACAATTCCGAAACTGTTGTATTATGCAACCGACTTATACTGTACAAGACGCGAGAGAGGTGATTTTGTGTCATCCTCATCAGTGGCACATTATCCAGATATTCACGATAAGGTGATGCAAGGCGACATATATTGCGATGTAAAATACTCGTACATTGATAAAGATTCTGAAAATGAAATACAAATGGTTGAATACATTTTTCCATATGCGATAGTTCTAAGTCAATCGTGCGATGTTAGTTTTATGGATGATTTTGAGAATGGGCTCAGCAACAGCCCAGCAAAATTCATGCCAGGGATTTTGATGTGCGCTATATATAATAAGGATAAAGTAAAAATGGCCGGTAACCTGGTGGATGTTTATGCAAAAATGGGCATTCAATTTCCTCAAACATGTTTATATACTAACGAGGACAAAAAAGTCGCCGAGAAGGATCAACACGTGAGATATCACGCGCTAAAAGTAATTGATCGAAATGGTGAAAACATAATGAATGACGCGGTTGTAGATTTAAAGCACGTGTTTACAGTCCCGATTAAGCAATTGCAGGCGATGCGTGAAAACAAGCGTTTATGTTCACTGGATGACTTGTATGCAAACCAGATAGCTGTTAAACTATATGCGTACATGGCTAGAATTGGATTACCTGATTAACGTTTATAATAAATATTATCTGATCCTTTAAGACGTGGAAAAGCGCCCCCGCCAGCCTCTCGGCCAGCGGGGGCTCGTAGTTTAGGCGGTCAGATTGGGCTGTTGTTTCCCGCTCTCAAAGAACTCCTGGATCAGCGCGTCGACGATCGCGTGGTCAATGATGATTCCCTTGGTCTTCAGGAACTCGGTCGCATGGGCGAGCTTCTCCGCGCCATGGCCTGCGCCATACGCCTTCTCGGCCGCGGCAACCGCCACCCGGGTCCAGTAATCAATCTTGTCGAGCTGCTCAGCGGTCGTGACGGCCTTGAGCCAAGGGATGATGTATCGGGTGATGATCAGCGCCAGAACGCCCACGAACGCCTGCAGGAGCGGTGTAAAATCGATCGGTGCCGGCGCCCCGCCTGGTTCCATTTCCTGGGCGTCGGTCGTGGCCGTGTCCACCATGGGCGCTTCCGTGGGCGCCAGCGCGGCCGCCTGACCGCTGTCGGGCGGTGCCGCGGCAGATGTCTCGGCGGCGGAAATCAGAGGCGCGGCAAGGCACAGGACGATCAGGGCAACCAGGAGCAACGAGAAAAGCTTCTTCATGGGGTTTCCTCCTTCTTGTGGTAGAGTATTAGGTGTTCATCAAGCCTTTTGTGAGCAGACTTGCAGCTCGCTTCGAGTTCAATCAGGGTCTTGGTCTGGGCCGGAATGCAATCGACAGTGCGCTTGATATAGTCGATGTCCTTGCGCATCTCGGTCAACATCACAGTTTTGTCGTCGCCGCGGCCCCGGATGGTGCCGACGGCAACGGCCATGGCCAGCACCACGGAGGCGGTCTGCAGCAGCTGCAGGATGGTTGAAAGGTCCATCAGTTCACCTCCTCCGCATATTTGCGGCTCACATACCGCTGCTGTCCGTTGTACAGCACCCCAAACCAACTCTCCGTGTCCTCGCCGCTGCGCTCGACCTTCGTCCCCTTGAAAAGTACGGCGCACGTTGCGCCGCTGGTCGAAGGCAGCGTGCGCACCCATACATCGCTGGTGGCGATCAGCATCCGCGGCGTATTGTCCGAGCCGTCTTCCGGCTCTTCGATGTCACCGATGGCCACAGCATCCATCAGAGCAACGTGCGAGAGCGGGCCGTACTCACCGTCCACCTTGAGTTTGTTGGCGTGCTGGAATGCCTTGACGGCATCCTCCGTGTTGATGCCATACCAGCCGTCCACGCCGCCGCAGTCATAGCCGACCTCCAGGAGCAGCCCTTGCAGCTCGCGCACGTCCTCACCGCGCATCATGGGACTGGTGCGCTTGAGCAGGCGCTTTCCGAGGCTGGATACCGTATCCGGCGTATCGGGCGCCTCCCCGGGCAGCACGACGCGCTTGACGCCGATCAGGCCCTTACCACTGCCGTACCGGCTGTTGCAGTAGGATTTCAGGCCGATGCGGCGCGGACCGGTGCCGGAGCCGTGGCCCCACAGGTATGCCGTGTTTTCGTCCACCATCTCGACGTGCCCGACACCATACGGCCGAGATTTATCCGTACCCTTAAAATAAAGCAGGTCTCCGGGCATCAGCTCCACAGTGGGGTAGCGCTTGCC
Source organism: Bacillota bacterium (assembly GCA_023421395.1). Lineage (GTDB taxonomy): Bacteria > Bacillota > Clostridia > Christensenellales > Aristaeellaceae > JAEZHK01. Next base: position 77,714 of record JAEZTL010000053.1, read on the forward strand.
GTTCGCGAATTCCACCCACTCGAGGGTTGTGTTGTTATTGACCTGCGCAACGGTATTACTCCCGATCGAGAAATCCGTCACGCGCTGTATGGCTTTGCGGACGGCGCTGGAACAATCACTCTCGCCCGCGTCGCCCTCCTTGGGGTAGCCCCAGAACCGCTCCCGCCGCGTGCCGTTCTGCGAGTAGCTGTTGCGCTTCTGGCGTGCGCGCATGTTCCGCGCCATCTGGATTCGTCTGACGTCAACCGCCATTTGTACCGCCTTCCCGCCCCGAAGGGCAATAAAAATAGCCCCCGCGGGCTTTGAAATCTGTCCCCACCTATTTGGCGCGTTCTTCCAGCGCCCTAAGCCGGGTCTCGAGATCATCGATTCGGCGCTGCTGATTTTGCACCACGGCGATCAACGGTGCGATCAGCTGTTCATAGCGCAGCGACAGGCTATCCGGGTTCTCGTCACCGTACAGGTCGGCGTCAGGAATACCCAGATCGTCCATCACGGCCTTGACTTCCTGCGCAATCAGCCCGAAATGCAGTTTCTCCGGGTCGGATTTCATCCGGTAGGCGCGCGGCCGCAGGCGGAGAACTAGATCCCCGTCAATGTCGGCTATGTCCTGCTTAAGGCGTGCGTCGGATGACACGTCAGGGGCATTGACGCAATACAGGCGGCGCCAACGTAAGGGTGTAGCACTATTACCGAGATTGTACGTGTTTGTTGCGTCTGGGTTTAAGTGCCCGCCAACAGATACTGTGCTATCCCCATAGAACAGTCGTATCGTAGCCATATAATTGTTATCCAACCCACCAGCCGATATCGTAACTGTTCCGTTGGAAATGTAGATTGATCCCTGCACCGAATATCCGTTCGCAAGCCCCTCAGAACTAATATATACCGGGTTTCCAGATCCGTCGATAAAGAATCGCCTTTCCCCCGAATAGTCCCACGCGCTAATGTTCCCAATTGTTCCGGCTGAATTTTTGAATCGAAGTCCGATCTTGTTCGTACTTGAGATGATGTCAATGAGGAAACTACTATCTACCCGCGGGTCAGCCAGCGCTGTCGCAAACAGGTACACCTCACCGTTTTTATATATCAGCCCGCCGATCATGTCCCCGGTGTCCGCGTCGTAGATCTCCAGCCCTTTGCTGTACAGCCGGGTGTAGACGTTCTTCGTGGCCGTCCCATCAGTCAGCACCTGTGACACCTTGATGCCCAGTTCCGGCGTGATCTCGACGGCCTCAATGGCCAGCCGCTGTACCCGCCCGATGGCCGCCCACCCGCTGCCGGTATAGTCCACCGCCACGGACGCGCCGTCGCTGGTAACGGTGTTCGTGCCGTCCGCGCCATTGATCTCGACGGGGGCGACGGTGGCGGTGGCGGGAGTTGACAGCACCGCCACGGCCTGGAGCGGCGTCCCGGCGGTGTTCCAAGTGCCCAACAGCGTCTTGAACGCCGCGAGTGCCTGCGCGTCCGTCCAGCCCGCCGTATATCCGGGCAGCCTTGTCTTGTTGATTCGGATACTGAACCTGTTGTTCTCAAAGTTCCAACCCTCGGTATCGCTGGCATACATGGAGTTTTTGTGGTTTGTCCCAAAATGAGAACACAGACCGTTTGCGAACGAATTCTGTCCGGTCGTGATCGCCGGTCCGTTGAAGCGCATCGTGTTCGTGCCAGTCAGCGAGGTGACCGCCCACGCTTCCGTGCCGTTGTACTGACCGAAGATGGTTCGGTGCGTCGCATGCCCGTCGCTGCCGATCTCGTCCTCCGACCCGGCATATCCGTAGAGCGCGGCGTCGGGCGTCAGCGCGTAATCGGTTGCGGCGTACTTTTCAAATTCCGTAGCCGCTGCGCCAAGTTCCAGCTGCGGCTTGATGACAAAGTTTGACAGCACCGTTCCTGCGGCTACGCGAATGTCCACAAAGATACCATCCGCTACACTTACCGCAGCAGACACCTTGTTGGCCGCATTCAAATTCAAATCGATCGGATAGGTAGAATCAGATTTCCCTACGCGAATTGAGACGCCGCTATTTGCGGTCGGGTTGTTAGCCGACATAATCAGAACGCCGTTGAGCATCACCGGAAGGTTCATTGTGAACCACGTAGTTGCCGATGCCGTACCGTTAAGCGTTACTTCCCCATCCGAGTTTACGTTCTTGGTGACGCCGTTGATTGTTTGATTCTCCCTGGTAGGAAACAGGTTCTTCCCGGCGCGCCTGACCGTCAGCGACGATTTCCCGCTGATCGCCCGGACATTCGTGGGCGACGCTGTGCCGCTTCCCGCCTGCGTTGCGATATTCTTGACCGTCACAGAAAGTGCATAGTCGTCTGACATGTCCGGAATTTCAACTTGGTTTCCGCCTATTGATGCCGCGTACCGGCGCTGCGTCGGGTTTATGCCCTTGCCCGTCCACATCAGGAGTTCGTTGGGCGTGACGCCGGTAAACTGCACCAGCTGCCCCACCGTGGGGTTATCGGGCAGCGCCGCCGCCTGTGTGATTTCGCTCGGGATGAACTGCATCACCGTGGACCCTCTCGCCGCCATGGTTATTCCTCCTCTGTGGCTTGCGCCACGTCGCAATGGTAGACCGCCGGGCTGGCGGCGAACTCCGCCGCCGTCACCGTGACCGTCTTGGCGCCCGCGTGCGCCGCCGCCCAGGCCGCGTCCGCCGCGCTGTTGCCGGATTCACGCGACCACGAAAACAGCGCCGCGTCCAGGCTGTCCGTGATCTCCGCGCCGCCCAGGTACACCCGCGCGGCCAACGTCGCGCCCGCCGCCGTGGTCTGCCCCTTGATGATGTTCCCCGCCGTGGATTCGATCACCACGGCCACAACCGCGGCGTTCACGCTGGTGTTTTGCGACAAGTCAATCACGCTCCCTACGTCGTCGGCCAGCGTTCCCGCGCCCAATGTTCCGTACACGATGGATGCGCCCGGAATAGCGGCGGGCAGCTGCCAGGACGGAAGTTTTGATCCAACGTTCTGCGGATTCACATTCCCAAGCGTGATCTTCGACGCGCGCTCGTTCAGGCAGTCCCACACATACTCCGTGACTTCGGCCTTCAAATCAATGTCAATGCTGGGATGCCGGACACGGACAGGGTCGAACAGGAATACGTTCTCCAGTTGTCGGTACTGCGCGTATTCCGATGTGTCGCCCATCTGCACAAAATCGACGTTCAGCGTCACTTTGGGGTAATTTGTCTGCTCGTCCTCAAACTTGTTCAGCGCGGCGTCGATCATTTTCTCACGGGCGTCCTTCACCTGTGCAGAAGATGTACCGCTCGCTTTGGCTTTGCTGCCAAGGTCAAGCACCTCAATGCGCGGGGTGGGGTAGTCGCCGATATTCGGCGCGTCGATCCACGTTTGCCCAGACGGGATGATGATGGTGCCGTGGTCGGTGCTGTAGGTCCCAGCCGCAAGAAGCAGCGGTTTTCCCTTGCTGGTTTGGCCGACCGGGATATAGCGGGTGACGACGCTCGAGTAATCTAAGGTCAGTTCGACGCCGATCAGGTTCTTCCCGTACTCGATCCGGACGCCACGGTCAATGCCGGCCCCTACCAGTACGCAGAACTCGTCGTTGTCCCGCACCAGATCCGCACCCCACATTGGCACAAGACCAGTATCGGGATTCAGCAGCGCGTCCACAAATGGCACGCGCTCCCATTTCACGCCGATGCGGGTACCGCTGATATTCGTAGTGCCCTCCAGATCATTCTCCGCCACGCAGCCGGAAATCAGCCCCTCCAGCGCCTGGACGCAGGTCGGGTTATCGGCGGCATAAGATGTGATGTTCCGCGTGTGGTCATAAAAAATGTGCTGCGCCAGCACGGTGACTTCCATGTCGGTCTTTTCGACCTTGTAAATGCGAAATCGCTGCGGGCGGATTGTCCACGCGGGCGCAACCTGTTCAATGCCTGCCGCGGTAGCCGGGACGGTCACGTCTACCTTGTTCTCCAGCGCGGAGATGGCGATCCAGCCGGTGCGTTTGCTGGTCTTGCACTTGTAGCGGTTGCTGCCCTTTTTCGTCACCACAACGGACTGCCCGGGCTTCAGCCGGGTCAGCAGCTTGCCGCCGCTCGACTTGCTCCACAAGCGCCGCTCGTTTTTCGTCGCGCCGTTGTAGACGCTCCAGCGCTCAAGTGACGTGACCAGCATGCCGTCAACGATCTCCGGGAGCGTCCGAACCGGCACCTCGGCCACAAGGATGTATCCGTACTGCAAGTAAGACCATTTGCCCATCTCGTCGATGGGGTGGCCAAGCTCCAGTTCCGACATTCCATTGGTAATCTCGGAGTGGATACAGGACGTGGGCGTCAGGCTGCCCGCGAGGCCGATGTTGTCAAAATCATCGCAGTCCGGCGCGTAGACAAAAACGTCTGCCATCAGATATCCCTCCAGTGTGGTTCAATGGTGACGCTTGTGATGGTTCCTGTCGCCGTCCACGAAACCGCGTTGCTCCCCGGTTGGATCAGAAGCGGCCAGTCGCCGGATACCTGCGGCCCCATGTTGACGCTGCCCTGGTAGGCCACACGGGCCTCCATGTCAATAGCGCAGCCGGTGTCCATGCCCGTGACGGTCAGCGTCTGATCGCCGATGGTCAGGTCAATGTCGCCGCTGCCAACAATCGTGATCTTCGGTTCCGCGTAGCGCGTACCCGGATTTGTGATGGGGGTACCGCTGGTGAGCACGGCGCTTGCGGCGGGATAGTGGTACGCGCAGGGATGACAGGCAAAGGTCATCTCGATGATCTGTCGTGCCGCACACCCGTCGATGTGCTCGTAGGCGTATGCCGCCAACGCGCGCGCCCTGTATGCGCGAGCCGTAGCATCGGAGAAGCGCAGCAGACCGCGCCCGGTCAACCATGCGCTGATGGAAACGGGCGAAGCCCCGGAAAGGAGCTGCGCCCGCACTGGGATCTCGATCTCATCGTAGGTGTCCTCCGGGAGCCACAGCGCGCCATCGCGGCCGGGAATCACCGGAGCGTCAGGAACACGCAGAGTCGCGCGCGGGCGGGCCGGGAGCGCCAGCAGTTTGACCTTATTGTCCGTGCTGGACGCCCCCGCGAACTCAAACCATAGATTGTTGTTCCGGGCCATATGTCAACCCCCATATCCGGCCCGGATACGGGCCTGTCTGCGCGCTTCGGCAGCGGCATTCGGCTCTACCGTCGCGCGGGCGAGCGTCTTGCTATCCACGTTTACCATCGTGGGATGTGCGGCTAATGCTGCTGCCAAGCGGTTGTAGTCAATGCCGACGGATACGCTGCCACCACCGGCGACGCCGGCAAACGATGGCATGCGCGCGGGGGAATAAGACAGGCCGCGTGTCGCGATTGCCGCCACTCCCTGCGAGGCACGGGACACGGCGCGGTCCATGGACTCGATACCAAGGGCCATCCCCTTCGAAAAAAATGCGCCGATTTTATAGGCTACTTTGGATGGCGAATGCTCGTCCAGCTCCTTTTGCGCGGCTTCATAGGCCGCTCTAGCGGCTTTCTTGGCGGCGTCGATGATCCATGAAAGATTGCTCGTGATTCCACCGGCGAAGCCTTTGTTGAAGTTAGCGCCGAGCAGTGACAGTCCCAGTTCGGATAGTTTGGCGGATAGGCCACTCTTTGCCGCAGTGACTAACCCAGATCCCGCTGAGGTGGCACCCGATTCGCCGTCGGTGATGGCGCCCGTGAAGCCGGCTGCCATATTGGTACCCGCAGCCGCAATTTCGGGCTGATATTGAACAAGCCCGCTATTTACTGCCTTAACTAGTGCAGTCATAGCAGTTGCAGTTTCCTGATTCGTAAGCCCGTCTTCCAGTAGCGCCCCCATATCCAGCCCGATATCAACATTAGACCAGTCAATTTTGCCAAACATGTCCTTGATCCATTGCATGCCGGTTTCGCGGTTTTCTTTCAGTTTCGGGTTGTAATTATTAAGAAGTTCTGAAATTAAATCAGGCTTCTTTCGACCGCCCCCTGTGCCTCCGGCAGTTCCACCCCCGCCAATGAAACCACTGTCAAAGGCTTCTCGTGCGCTTTGGCCAGCGGCTTTCATGGCTGTACCGATAACATCGGAAGATGGAAGCGCGCTGTCAACCAGTGATCCATCACGCCCACCGCCAACGCCAGATGCGTTACCACCGCCGCCTTTGAACACCCCGGCGAAGGATTCTTCAGCCACCAGTCCAAGTGCAGATGCAGCAGCACCGACAATATCAGATGAAGGCAGGACTGATCCTAGGAAGTCCTCCGGTTTACTTCCCCTTCCTCCGCCTGAAGGTATTTTTGTTTGAGCGGTAGCGGAAACCCCTTTATCCCTACCGCCACCAGCTACTGGATCAGGCTCAACCTTTACCGGGATTATAAAAGGTTCGTCTAGTCCAAGTGCGGCGAATATTTCGTTAATCTGACTTTTGATGGAATTCAAAAATGCCTCTGCAGCATCATTGCCCTTTCGCTGCATGTATTTCAGGAATTCGTCCCAACCCTTGTTCATAGCGATCTCGATTTGTGCCCAGTCAAATGATGTCCCATTTACGCCGTTATATAGTCCAGTAAAGAACGCCTCGGCAGTCTTGACAATCCAGTCAGATGCACCCATTACTGCGTTCCAGAATGATTCTGGCGTAATCTCCCCGCCCTGTTCCGGTTTAAGCGCGTCCAGTAGCGCGTTTGCAATTTTTCCGCCAAGTCCAATCAGCCCCGCGGAAATTTTTCCCAGAAGATAACCGACGTCAAATGCAACGTCTGTACCAAGCCAATTTGCGACATTGGTCATGGTTTCCCAGAATGTTTTCCACAATCCAGACCAGTCAATGCTATTGGCCCACGGGATGAACGTCTCGTCACGCCACGCAATTATACCATCCTTGAACGCCGTCAAAAGCCCACCGAAGTCGATGCTCTCGCCTTCCTGCAGCGCCAGCGCGGCCTCGATCAGCTTTTTGCCCAACCCGCCGAAAGACGTGCCTTGCAGGGCGATTCCCAGCGCCGAAAGTGCCTTTACACCCAGCGTTTTTGCCGCGCTCTGTACTGCCGACCAGCCGGATTTCAGCGCATCACCCAGCCGCCCACCGAGGTATTTCGTGGATTCGACCAGCGAACCCCAGAACCCGCCCTGCGCACTACCCTCGGCCCACGCCTTTTGAAGCCCTTCGCCGGTGTCCTTAAACCAACCTACCGTATCCTCCCATGCCTTGCCCATCTTCTTCCACGTTACTTCAAATGTCTTGCGGGCTTTTTCACCGAAAGCAACTTGGATCGCGGTTTTAAGCGCTGTCATGGGCTTGCGTCCGTTCCACAGCCCCTCAAAGAACGTGCTTGCGAACTTGCCCATCTTGTCAAACGCCTTGCGCACTTTCGGCGACAGCTTGTACATGGCGACCAGCGCGCCTGCGATCAAGCCGAACGGCCCCAGCGCGAACTTGAGCACGCCCGCGCCGGATGCCAGGATCTTGAAAAAACCGCCCAGCGCGGCGGTGGCGGGACCGAGCGCCGCGGCGGCCAGGCCGGCCTTCACGATGAAGTCCTTCGTTTCGGGGGACATATTCTGCAGCGCTGTAGACACGCGGGAGATGATTTCTCCGGCCTTCATCAGGTACGGAGCAAGCGCAAGTCCGATTTGGCGTGCAAGCTCGGTCACATTGTTTTTTACCATCTGGAGTGTGGATTCCATCGTGGCATAGCGCTTGTTGGCTTCTTCTGATAGCGCGGTGTTCTTTTCCCATTCCGTCGCGGCGGTATCAAGGGCGTTTGCCAACAGATCGCCGCCGTTGGCCAGTCCCAGCAGCATGCGCTGCAGGCCGCTTTCGTTCAACCCCATGTCCGAAAGTACTTTGATCGGATCCTCCGCTTTGCCCAAGCCCTCGATGAACGCCTGAATCGCGCCGGTCGCGTCTTCCTTGAACAGCTTTTTGAACTCCTTCGCGGACATACCCGCGACCTTGGCATACTTTTTCAAATCTTTTCCGCCGACGGAAACGGCCTGCGCCATATCGCTGGCGAAGGAGCTGATGGACGTACCACCGATTTGTGCCTCCATGCCGATGGAGGAGATAGCGGCGGCGAAACCCAGCATATCCGCCTCGGTCATGCCGACCACCGCGCCGGTGCCGGCCATACGCTGCGCAATCTCCGCAATGGCGGATTCAGTCGTGGCAAAGTTATTGCCCAATCCGACAATGGCCGACCCCAGCCGGGAATAGTCCTCCGCCGCCATACCGGTGACGTTGGCGAACCGCGCAAGCGTTGTTGCGGCATCATCCGCGTTCATATTGGTGGATTCTCCCAGGTCAATCATGACGCGGGTGAAGTCCAGAATGCTATCTTGTTCGATGCCGAGCTGCCCAGCCGCCTCCGCGACGCCGGAGATCTCCACGGCTGTGGCCGGAATGGATTTGGACATGTCGATGATGCCCTTCTCCAACTTGGCGTACTGTTCCTCGGTCGCGTCAACGGTCTTTCGGACACCGGCAAAGGCGCTTTCAAACGCCGTCGCCGCGCCGAACGCTTCCTTGCCCAGCTTGACCAGCGGCGCGGTAATCGCCAAGGACAGCGCCGCGCCGGTCTTTGCTGCCTTCGCCGCCAAATCATTCAGCGACTTTTGCGCCGACGAAAGGCCCTTGGAAAAGCTGCCGCTGTCCATACCCAGCGTCGCGTAGAGTTCGCCGACATTCAGGGCCATTCGTGCCACCTCCAAAGCGCCTGACGGCGCTGTGTACTCAAACCAATAGGCAGGTCACTCCGGCCTGCCCATACTCGCAATTCGTTGCCAGAAGCCCTGCGCAGCGGCGCTGGGCTGGCCAGTGCGATTCTCAGTATCAAGCCGCTGCTTCTTCGCCTCGGCGTCCCAGTGCATCGCCACGGCGCCCCATGGGGACAATCCCTGCAGCAGCGCCTGGAATTCCCGCCACGTTATGCGCGGTAGATCATCCGAAAGAACAATCCCGTAATCCCGCCGAAAATCGGCCTCAACGTAGGCCCACATCGGCAGGATGCTTACGCGTTTGGGGATTCACCCGCCGAATCCTCGGTCACTTCCTCCGGCTCGGTCTGCGTCGGATCCTCGCCATTAATCATGGCGAAGGTGGTCTTAATGATTTCGCCCAGCATGTCGGCGCTGAAGTTCGGGTTGACTGTCCATCTGTCCAGCGTAGCGTCGCCGAACAACACCCGGACGATCTTAAACATTACCTTGGTCGGGACGCCGTCCTCGGCTTCATACCGGGACAGCTCCAGCGGAATGATGGCGGGCACAGACGCGGGGATCGTGTAATCCTCGCCGAAAACGCGCAGCGTGATGGTTTCCCGCTTCATCTCCGAAAACTGCCGGTCAAAGTCGTAGAATCGCACGGTGTTTTTCTTACTCATGGTGCCTCCTTTTGACTTCATGGGGCGGGTCGCCCCGCCCCGGATGATTGCGCCTGATTAGTCGCCGGACGCCACGGTCACGGCCACGGTGGCCGTCAGACTGTTGTTCATGCTCCGCACGGTGATGGTTGCGGTACCTTCCTTCAACGCCTGAATCTCGAAATTCAGGCCGTCCACGGCCAGCACCTTGACGACAGCAGCGTCCGAGCTGGATACGGCGTACTTCTGATTACTGGCGCCGGTGGGCGTAAACGTGATAGTCAGCTCCTCGGTGCCGTTTGGGACCATCGACAGCGTAGAGACGGGGCTGGCGCCGTCATTGACAGCCACGGCCGTCGCCTGCACGTACGCCTGCGGGATCGGCTCTCCCACGACCTCCATGTCGTAGCTGACCGTCTCGCTGGTGTCATCCGCGCTGTTGCCGGCGCTGGTCACGACCACGTCCAGCAGTGTCGCGTTGCCCACGGCGTCCACCAACTTCAGCCGCGCGTCGGCGTCGCAGCCGCCCAGGGTGGCGTAGAAGGCCAGTTCCGCCTGCCCGGCGTCCATCGCGCCGGTGACGCTGTCCACGACGCGCTTGGCCTCGAGGGTTACGGATCCGTTGCGCTTGGTAATGTAGGGCTCGCCGTAGAGGTCCTGTGCGCTGGAACCATCCTCAGTGTCGGCGTCGGCGGACCAGTCCATGCTATTCAGGCCCTTAATGGGGATCCACGTCGGGGATTCGTTCGTGCTGGCGCGGGAGCGGATCGAAATGCTCCAGTCGCGCACGGAAAAGGGGCACCCATTTTTGCGTGCCATAGGTAGTTACCTCCTGAAATGTTGATGTCAGCAGTACCACACCCGGAAGTTCACGGAGTATTCCTGCCGCTGGTTCTGATCGGCCCCGAGATGCGCGGGGCCTGATTCGAGGGATACACGGACGATGTAATGCCCGTCCGGCGTGAAAAGGCCGGTGAAATCGTCCAGTCGGTCGGCAATGGTCTGCGCGTCGTTTGCCGCCATGCTGCCGGATGTGTCGCCCCGGACGCGTACCTGCAGCCGTGCGCCGTCCGGGGCGCCTGCCGTCCGCAGATCGGAGCCGAAAACGGTCACGCACCGGTCGGGCGCCTGCGGCATCTGACCGTGCGTCATGGCGATGTCAGGGTATTCCGCGGCGAGGAAGCGCGCGAGCTGCTCGGAGAGCGTCATTTGAACGCCTCCCCGAGGCCGCCCTGCATGATCTTCAGCACGCGCTGCTGCTCAGCTGGGTCGTTGATTGGGTCTTCCAGGTACTTCTTCTTGCGCCCGCGCTGGAAGTTGGCGTCCTGTTCATGCCATCGTACCGCGTAGGGCGTGTCGTAGCTCACGGAGACAGTCTGCCCGTCCACCTGGGTGGCGGAGGATCGGATCAGCGCGCCGGTATCCAGTGGCGCCTGCCGAATGCTCACGCCCCGGATATCCTCGCCTGCCTGGAAAAGGGCCGTCGGCGTAGCCTTCGCCAGCGCACGCTCGATCTCATTGCCACGCCATTTGACGCGCACGTTCATACTCACTGGATCGTCACCTCCACGTGGGTTTCCGAAAAGGCGTACTGCGGTTCGACCGTCAGCGCGGTAAATGTCCGGCCGTCGAACGTAATGCGGCTATTGACGGGAAACCTGGTGCCACGCGGTAGGAAGATGTATCCTGCGGCGACTGTCTCATTTACCGCACCGCCGGCCGCGCCCTGCAACGAAACCCGCTTCTGCCCAAATTCCACGCGCGCGCGGTATGCCTGCGCGGGGCTGTATTCCGGCCCGTTGATTCCGTGTTTAAGCCACGGTTCAACAGTAATCTGGTGGATAAACGCGAAGTCCGGCGTCAGCATTGCACGGTCACCCCACGGAACAGCAGCCCCACATTGAACAGAAGCGCGTAGGCATTGGGGGATATCCCTGCGGGGAACGGACCGCGCCGGGCGGCACCGGATAACTGCATGCTGAACTTGCCCACGGTGAAGCCGGACGCGCCGGGCGGCGCAGACAGGATCGCCCGCGCCGCGTCGGTCTGTTCATAGTCGTATTGTTCGTAGACCGCCTTTTCAAGAGCCTCCGCCTCATGCTCATCATCGATGATGCGGGGCGCGATGTACGCGGCCAGGCGGGCCTCCACACCGTCCAGCGCGCGCTGCGTCGGCAGCGCCGCCGGGTCCGATACGCTGGTATACGTCGTGTAGCCATCAATCGTCGCGTACATCGTTATCCCCTCCTTGTTTAGGCGGCGGTCGCCGGGTAGGTGACCTCGATGACCACGGTGCCGGGCGCGGTGCGCGTCACGGTCTTAGCGGTGGCGGTGTCCGGGATGCCCGTCACGTCGGTGATGCCGAAATCGGTCGGGAACACAAAGCCAGTCTCGGCAGTCAGCGTCACGGTTGCCTTGAATGCGGTGGCGGCGTCGAAGTTGCCGCCGGTCGGCTCAGGTGACCATTCGATGGCAGCGGTGTAGCCGGTGCCGGCCGGATGGGTAGTCTGCGCGGCCGCGGCCTTGACCGGCGCGGTCACGCTGTAGGCCGCGGCGCCGATATTGGTCAGGCCGCTGGACGAGGCGGGCGCGTATACCGCGAACGGGTAGCGCGAGCCGGAGGTCAGCATGGACGCCGGGATCGGCAGCGCCCAGCCCAGGCGCATCACGAACCGCATGGCGGTCATGTCCTGCTGCATGAGGTTGTAGATGACCTTGCCGTCGGCGTCAGAAATGACGCCCTCCTTGAACACTTCGACGGTCATGTCCTGCCGGATGGAGTACACAGCCTTCGACCAATCGCCCGCGATCAGATAGGCTTCGGAAGGATCGACGCCGCCGTTGGCCGGGAAGACGATGCGCTGGCCATCGAGCTGGTACGGCTCGGACGCGGTCATGCCATTGCGGAAAAGCGGCTGGCCATTGTCGTCGCGGATGGAGCGGAGCACGGCGCGGGAGGGCAGCGTGCCGATGTAGCCATTGACCATGTATCCGTCTTCCTCGATCAGCGCGACAACGCCGCCGGTGCCGAGGATGTCGGCATAACCGTCCGAGGACTGCGCCAGCACGTGGCTCACCGCCGTGGCGCCGGGAATGATGGCAGTCGGCCAGCTGGACGGCTTGTTGGTGCCGTGGACGATCGCTCGGTCAATGACCTTGCCAAACGCAGCGGCGACTTCGGGACGCACCTGCGCCCACAGGTCAAATTCGGCGTCAGCGATGATGGAGTCCGCGATCGGCACGATGACGGCGATCTCCTCGGCGGTGATGAAAACATTCGCCCATTCCTGTTCAGTGGTCTGCTTGAGGCCCGTGTCGCCGTTCACGAAGTAAGCGTAGGGCAGGGAATTGAGCACGGACAGCTTGAGCTGCTTCGCGCCCATGTCCGGAAGCCGGCGCATCATGCGCAGCGCGGCGGACTGTTCGGAAACTTCCTTGAAGATTTCCCGCGAATGCTCGACGGGAATCAGCGGATCGGCCTTGATGCGGTTGATCGTGGCGTCATAGGTAGGCATGGATTATAACCCCCTCAAAATGTCGTTCATGGATTTTGTGCCGTTTCCGGCAGGCTTAGGATCGGCGCCGCCCTTGGGGTCCGCGGCGTCGGCGAACAGGTAGCCCTGCGCCGTCTTGAGCGCCTCAACCTGTTCTTTCAGCCCGGAAGGGCCAGCGTCAGTGAAGCTGACCTTCTCCAGATCCAGCAGCTTCATCAGTGTGCCGGCGTCACGGGGCTTGTACGTAGCCAGCGCGTCGCGTACCTTCTGGGCTTTCGTCGTGGCCGCCAGCGCCGCCTGCGCGTCCGCAAGCTGCCTTTTGATGTCGTCCACGTTCCCGGTCGCGGCCTGGGCCTTGGTCAGGTCGGCGGTCAGCTGCGTGACCTGGCTCCCAAGGTCAGTGGCTTTCTGCGTCGCCACGTCCAGCTTGCTTTTCTGCTCCGCAAGAGCCGTTCCATGCAAGCCCATGATCTTCTCGATCACGTCATCGGCGACGCCCAGCGCCTTGAGTTCTTCGCGTTTCATCGGTTCCTCCTGCCCCCTACGCTTGTTTTCGCGGTCGCGTCCGCGCGGGGTTGCCGGTTGTCGCACCGGCGAGCGTGATGGTATGAAAAACCGCCCGTGTGGGCGGTCAGTCATCGGAATCGCGATATTGGATTATAGCCTGGATTTCTTCCGGGCGTACCCAGATCGTGGCCTCGGTGTCATTGAACCATTCCCACGAACCGGCTGGCGCTGCGCGGAGGCGGTCAAGGACCTCGGGTCGATCGAGTTTACCAGAGATTCCCCCTCCGCCACGCAGGACCAGATCATACCGTCTCGGCTTCGACTGCGTCTTCGGCATGGTCGTTTCCCTCGTCGGGCGGGCGTTCGAGCGCCCCCGCGATCTCCCGTGCCGTGTCCGTCACGGCAGGGAGCGCCGCAAGCATCACGAAATGCTGCCGAAAGTACCGGTCGCTGCAGCCGGCGCGGCGGTTGAAGTCGGCTACGTCTTCCAACAGACGCAACACGGCCCGCGCGGCCTGATCGGAAATCTGGATCATGTCATCACCTCCAAAAGAAAACCGCCCGTCTGGGCGGCTCGTGCCGATTTGATCTTATCAGGAATACCGCTTGTCGATGTCGAAATTCAGAACGCGCTCAATCACCGAGTCGCCGGTAAAATCGATCTTCAAAAGGCTCAGCACCTCGTTGAAGGCGAGCAGGCGCCCGGCGTCAAAATCATTTTTATCTTTCTCAAGGCGATCCTTGCATTTATCCGCGCGCGCGATGATCTCCTTGATCGAATCCACAAGAATTGCGCTGTTCATATCAAAAGCCCCCTTTCCCGAAGTACTTGTTCGATGACCACCTGCAGTTCAGCGTTACGGCGCATGTCCGTACGCCATTTTTCGGTTAAGCCCGCCTTTTCACGGTCGCTTTTCTGTGCCCATCCAGTATCATATGCGACCGGATCACGCAGTTTTGCATCGTGTTCTTCAACCTGCTTCGCATAGCTTTTCGAGGCTCGCCGCAGTGACTTGTTCGGCCAGGTTTGCGCGTCCAGGTACTTTCCGTTGTGCCGGCCGCCCTTGCGCTTCGCCTCTTTGATGACCGCAGCAGAATCTATGATAATTATACGCCCTTTTTCGCTGATTGTCACGGGGGTCAGGAGCTTCGCGGCCTCCGACAAAAGCACGCGCCCGCCCTCTCGGTTATACTTGCGAGGCAGCCTAGTGTCGCCCGTAAGATCGCGCAGCTTCGCCTGCCACTGATCGACGTGTGCCTTGGCCACGCGCTGGTTATAGGGCGCTTGCGCGGCCGCTTGGCGGCGCTTCCACGCGCGCACCTGTCGCTCCATATATCGCTGCTGCTGTCGTCTTTGATAACCCACGGCACTTTGCGTGGCAGTCTGGCGGTCACCGCCGGCGAGCGGCGTCATGCCGGGCACGTGAACGCTGAAGGCGTGCAGGCAGTTCGGATGGAAAAGCCCCGCGGCGCGGGCCTCGTCCATCGTGCCGGTGCAGTCTGGGTGATTTCGCTGCGCGCCTGTCAGCGATAGCACACGGTTCTCCCAAGGCCGGCACAGCGGGCATTCGTCAGCGTGATCGGTGATGATCACCAGATCCTGACCGTAGGCGAGTGCCTGCGCGGTGTACCCTTCGAGGGACGCGCGCATCATGCCGGTGCGCGCTGCCATCTCGGCGTACTCGGCCATGCCCCAGCGCCTGCCGGTGTTATCCCAAAATCCCGTGATCCCGCGCTGCGCGAACTGATCCAGCGCCCGCTGAGTAGCCTGACGCGTGGTCTCGACGCCCAGGGTCGCAAGCTGTACGCTGTCGCCGATAACCCGCCGGTAGCCGTCCTCTGCTGCTCGGAGGATGTACGTGTGCGATAGATCCATGCGCCGGTCCATGTCGGCAATTATCAGGTTCAGGCGTTCAAGCCGGGCGTCCGGCGTCGGGAGTGTGTCCACCAGCCCCAGCGCGCGCAGTTCCTGCGCCAGCGTCGCGCTGCCCAGGTTGTACCCTTCGGTCAGCAGCCGCCCGCGGATGGACCCCGCGGATTTTTCGAGCGCCTGCACAGTGCGCGACATCTCGGCGCGCATCGCCTGAACTTCGGCGAGCTTCCGCTGCGCCCAGTCGGAGGCGTCCGCGCCACGGAACAGCCGCAGGCGCAGCTTGCGGATCATCTCAAGCTCGGCTTCAGAGTAGAGGCTGAGCAGCTCGCGCGCGCTTTGCTCCAACGCGTTCGGCGTCATGATTAATCACCGCCCGGCGGATCGGTTTCCATGTCGCCCAGCACCGCGTCAGGCTCGCCCTCGGTGATCAGGCCGCGCTCCTCGCGGATACGCGCGATTTCCTCCGCCACTTGGCCGTCGTCCCAATCCGGGTGCAGCAGGCGGACCTTGGTCTCGGTGGACACGGCGCCAGCGCGTTCCAGTTTGTCCAGCGTGTCGGCCAGCGTCTGCATGTCGGGCTGCGTATTGTCCGCAAATTCGACAGTCAGCTCGCCATCCAACACAAGCTCGCGCGTAAACACCGCCTTGTCCAGCGCAAGGCCCGCGCGCACGATGTCAAGCAGCGCGTGCCACCAGTAGGTCTTCTTCGTCTCGGCGGTCTGCATCGAGCGGCGTTCCCGTACGTTTAGCGCGGTGCCGCTCTCGGCCCGGCCTTCGATGTCCAGGCCGCCGGATTGCGGCGCGTACCCCGCGAGGGTCAAGATCCGGCGCACAATGTCGTCGATGGCTTTCTGGTGCTCCTCCGCCCGTATGGATGGCTGAAACGTCGTGATGGTCGCCGACTTGTTTTCCGGGTCGATGTTCAGCGCGACATAGGCTTCGTCGGATTTGTTGTACGTCCACTTGATGGCGTTCGGGTCGCTGGTGGTCGTCGCGAACATCAGATCCCGGACGCTCTTTTCGAGGAATTCCGCGGGCACGATGATCTGCGTCTTGCCCAGGCGGATGTCCCTGAGCATCGACGAATACGCTTCGTCCAGCGCAGAGAACAGCGTGTGCAACCCCTCGTAATCGCTGCGCCCGTACGGCTCGTAGGGCTTCAGGCGGTTTGGCAGGCGTGCCGGTACGTACGTCGCCAGCAGCATGCCCGTTCCGCTGTTTGCCTCCGGGTTGATCCCCGCCGTTTCAGGCAGATCGGCCAGCGGATGTTCGCGGCCTAGGTCATTGGCGCTGCCCTCGAACAACTTTGACGTGATCCTGCCGTCACTGGTGTATCGCTCCTCAAGGCGCCAGATCGTTCCGCCGTCCGCAGTGGTCTTAACCACAGCCCAGAACCTGACGGAATCCAGCAGCCCATTGACGTAGTACGGCAGGCCGGCGTCCGCCGGGACGATCCGCAGCAGCGGATAGCCTGCCCGCGCGGTGTCCCAGTTCCATTTCAGAAACACGCCGCCCAGCGCGGTTTGAAGCTCAACCGCCTGGAGCAGCTTGGAATACAGCGCGTTCCTGTCGGCGATCTCCTGCGCCCGCTTGCTGGTTTCCTCGTTGTCGTGGGTGATGGTGGGGGAGCCGCAGAACAGAAATCCCGCGGCCATCGACGCAAGGTCGGCGGCGAGCGGGACGTGAACCTTGGCACACTCGGCCGTTTTCCAGAATCCGCGCGTATCGGCGGAAAGGCGGGTCGGATCCCCGCTGTACCATGCGCCGTTTTCCCGGTACTGCGCCCACAACCAGGGGATCGGCGGCCATGTGTCAGCCATTTGCAACCCTCCGTTTCCACTCGCTTTTTTCAGACATGATCAGATAGCCCAGCGCGTCGGGGCCATGGTCGTCCTTCTTGACCGGTTTATCCTCGCCGCGCTCCTGCGCTTTCGCGTCCCATACGTAGCCCCGCAACTCGTCGATCAGCCGCACGCACGACGAATGGATTCGGACCAGGTCGCGGGAGAACATCGACGAGATCAACTGGATCCGGGCCAGCACGTCGTTGTCTGCCCCGACGACGCGCGCCACGCCATCCTCGCGGAGCTGCGTGATGAAGCCCTTAGCCGAAGGGTCCACCGCGATCTTTTCAAGCCGCAGCCCCGTTTCATGGCGGCGCAGGAACCGGATCATCGCCTGGCTGTACCATGCGGGGGAGCGGTCGCCCTCATCCGCCGCCCGGTGAACGTCCTCCGCGATCACATAGAGCCGACCGTCGTCGCCGACGCCGGCCAGGATAAACACCGTCGGGTTAGAGTGCCCGTAGTCGACGCCGACCCAGTGCATACGCATTTGCGGCAGCGTCGAAACCACGTGCCGGGCTGGGTCAAATTGCGGATAGATCGCGCCCTCGGCGACTGCCCACTTGCCCAGGATATAGCGGTCGTAGTACACCGTTCCGGCATACTCGCGCTTCAGGTTCGCGACGAAAACCGGGTCGAGCATGGGATTGTCGTCGATCACGTAGTGCTGGCTATAGATGTCCGCGTCGGATTCCAGGAATTTTTTAAACCAGTGGTTCGGGCCTTCCGGGTTGCCCGTGCCGTCAAAGACGCTGTTCGGCTTGTCCAGGCGGCTTTTCAGCAGCTGAAAGACTTCTTCGTTCCAGGTCGGGATCTCGTCGCCGTAACCGTACTCGATGGACGAGCCGCGGATGCGGGACACGGACGAAATCTTGTCCGCGCCCAACGCGTGGCACGTCCGGCCGAACAGCCGGATGGTGTTTCGTCCCTGGACGATGTTTCCGACCAGCGTCGGCCCCCACAGGCTGCGCATCGGCTCGAAGATGTTCCGCTCCAGCGTCTGCTGAGTATAGCCCAGCAGCACGATGAGGCCATTGCCGGTCGTGTTCAGGATGCGCCGCGGGATCACCGTTGAAGAGTCCAGGTATGTTTTCCCGGATCGCGTCGCGCCGATTTTGATATTCCACCGATGATCCGCGCGCGCAATAAACTCAATCTGCTTCGGGGTCAGCGCCAAATTTCACACCTGCCAGAAGCTCGGCGGCCTTGACCAGCGCGTCCGCCTCGCTCTCATCCTTGGGCCTGTCGCGCCAGACGTCGGGCCGCCGGTTCTTCAGCCAGAAGATTTGCGCGGTCGTGTCGGGGATAACCATCTTCCGGGTCACGCGCCGCTTGACGCCATCCGGCGAATGCTCGACCATGGTTTCGTCGTACTCGTAGCCCAGCGCGCGTTTCAGTAGGGCGTTTTCAACCTGGACGTCCACGACTTCCTGGCCCCTTTTTAGGGACTCGGAAATCTCGGGATAGCGTTTGCACCACTCGTACAACGTATCAGGATTGATCTTGCATTTTAATGCAATCTGCTCACGTGTCAGCCCGTCCCGCGCCCATGCTTCCAGCAGTGTCAGGCCGTCAGCCGTCAACCAGTATTCGTATTTGCCTTTAGCCACGGCCGGCGACCTCCTTTCGCCGCATAGAAAAGCCACCCCGGGCGCCTATGTCCCGGAGCGGCTCTGGTGCTGACCCGCGCGGTCAGCATTTCACACTGCCATTATAACACACTTGGAAGTGGCTTTTTGTGGCGTATTTTCTCGAACTCGGACAACGCGCATCCGTGCAAGCGGAACACCCATCGCATATCGTAGCTCATCGCTTCCGAGATCCGGTCCCAGCTCCAGTCATTGACGTACCGCCAGGTGAGAATATCCCGGTGCCTGCCGTCCGGCAACGCGGCGATCTGCGCCTCGATCACCCGCGTCAGATCCACGTACTCGTCAATCCGGCGGTCGATCTCCCGGGCGAGGTCCACCAGCTTGCAGGCGTACCGCTCGACGCTGCTGTCCCGGTGCTGGGCACCCGGCATGCCGCCGGTGTACCCGCCGGTGCGCCGCATGGCAAGGGCCTCGTAGCGCGTCCTGCGCTCACACAGGGCATCGATGCGCTTGTCCATGCGGGTCAGCTGACGCAGGTAGGTTTTCGCGTCCATCAGTCGTCCTCCTTCACAAAAACAACAGCAGTCGGCGCAGCCTCAATCACCGTGCCGTCCTCCATCTCGACGATGGCTACGGGATACCTTATTTCTCCAGCCGGTGCACTCCCGATAGTCAGCCCTGCCGGAACCGGCTGTGAATAATCCGCCCAGCGGTGAAACAATCCTGGCGCGCCCTTCACTTTACATTTACGCGTCATGGCTCAACACCCCACTCCGCCGACTGCTTGCGCACGATGGCCTCGACGATCGTCGTGGCAACGGCGGCCACCTGAATCGCCTCGCGCTTGATCGCCTCGAAGCCGCCGCGCTCCGGCTTGACGTGGGCCGTCTTAAAGCACGTCTCGTTGACCGCCTCGCACAGCTCCCCGTATTCCTCGCCCAAGATTGACATCCACTCGAACATGTGATTACCCGACTGGTCGCCCCACTTGTCGTTCTGCCGCTGCCGCTCAGCGGCCACCAGCTCCAGCGCGTATTGCATGATCGGTTCCATCAGCTCAGCCCCTTTCCGCTTGTTTGAGAATTTCGAGCGCGTCTTCCCGGCCGTATGCCACGCCGGCGACGCCGCCGCTCCGGTTGATCTTGTCTATTTGTGCAGCCTGCAGGTCCGATAGGACACCCAGCTTCGGACGTTTGACTTCGATGCCCACAAACCGGCCCGTGCGCGGCGCAATGAGGATGATGTCGGGGATCCCCGTCCGCTGGTAGGGTCCGCCGTGGGTCTTTATGACCCACTTGACGCCCGCGGCCTTCAGCGCCCGGACGATGTCGCTCACGATGGACTTTTCGAGGGGAATTGTCCTGTCAGTGCTCATTTTGTTCCTCCTGCATTGTTCAAAATCGAAATCGTTCCTGTCGGGCGACCGTCTCGGGCGTGGGCACCTCCACAGTAGCGGTGGCGGTGGAGGCCGGCGCTATTGAGCGCTCCGCCTCCCGAATGATCTGCTCCAGCCGCCACTGCGCGCTGGCCATGGCGCGGACGTCGCACGCCTGGCGTGCCCGCTCCACTTGGTCCAAATAATTGTTGATCGTCTGGCGCATGGCCTCCGGATGCTCGTGGTAGGGGAAATCTTCAAGCAGCCACTTCGCCCAGGCTTCGGTATCGTCAGGCGCGGCCTTCAGCGCGTGGCGCTCATCATAGATCCGCTGGCGCAACTTCCTGATACCCGGCGCGTATTGCTGCTGCGTTTCCTCCGGCAGCGCCTCGATGGCCCGGAGGCGCGCTTCGTCAGAATGAACGGCGTCGATAATTCGCTGAATTCGGCCCGAAATCATGCGAGATTCACGTCCTTTCGGGGGTGTGCTCCAATCCGTGGAGCACGGCGGAGATCGAGGAAAGTCCCGAATTTGCTTGAGTTTCTGGGGCTGTGCTCCTGTGCTCCCTTTTTTTCGCACATACCATGCGTATATGGAATTACGCTTTTCTCTTCGCCGGTGAGGTGCAAGTCGCCATCAATACACATAAATTCCAAATAATGGGGTATAGGGAGCACATTGGTGTAATCCTCCATACATATTGCAGATTTAAGCGTTCCGATACGTCTGTATTGTGCTTGTTGCACAAACGCCCGTGCTCCAAGCCTTGGAGCACGCAGGAGCACAGGGAGCACGCGCGCCATCAAAACGGAAGCTCCGAATCGTCGATCTCGGGAAGTCCGCTTATCTGAACCGGCTGCGCGTCGCTGGGCTCGGTCATCTGGAAGCACACCATCCACGATTGGCCGCCATCCATACGCCGCCTCACAAAGCTCCTCACATTATCCCGGTCGGGCCTTGCCGTCACCTTGATCAGGTCATTGTCCGCCAGATAGCGCATGGTCTTGTTGTACGAGTACCCGGCCTTCTCCAGCGCCTCTCGGAGCACCGTAGGGAAGATCAGCATGAAGTCCGCGTCGGCGTCCTCCGGGCGCCCGAAGCGCTGCCCGTGGCAGTCGTCGGTGAACTGTTTCCGGTTGGACAGCACCCAGTCGATCATGAACCGGTGTGCCTTCTGGTTTGTGTCGTCCTCCTCGTTGGTGCCGAGCATGCCGATGATCTCGCGGGCCATGCCCATGGCGGCCAGGTACGCCTGCTGCGTGTCCGCGCCCCAGATCCAGCGGTCGGCGCACATGTCGGCCAACGTGACGAGGGCGACGCTTGAAATGTGGCTGCGGCTGTTCTCCGCGCACGTCTTGAGCAGTTCCGCCCTGATGCTGTCAAAGAGCGACTTGAGCTTTGATATATCCGCCTGGAGCAGCTCGTCGATAAAGCGTTTGCCCGCATGGCCGTAATGGTCGCCGACAATGTCATACATGGCTGCCGCGTCGGATTCGTCCGGAAAAGGTTTCCCGTAGAGCTCGAGCGCGCGGGTGGATACGCCGGTGGCCGTGGCGTTCATGACGAGCTCCACCTCGCCGTTTGCGAGGATCACGCTTCGCCACGTCGCCTGCTGCTGCAATCCGCCGTCCCTGGCGCCCCGGCTGCGGCCCTTGCCCTCCGAAAGCATGTAAACGAGCTTCTCGATGTACTCCTGTTTTGTTCCGGCCAGCTGGCGCTCGTTGAGGCCCAGCGGGAGATCTCCGAAAAAGCTGACGGTTCGCTCGATGCCGACCTGTGTGGCATTGAAGCTCATGCGCAGGTGCTCGGGGTTCCCCCAGGCGGAGAGCGCGCACATCATGGCGGCAGTCTTGCCGCCCTTGGAGTCGCCCCAGTTGTAGACCATGAAGATGCGCTGCCCGAGGAGCTTCAAAAGCGGCGCGGCGAAGCCGGCGGCCATGATGAAACGGAAGAGGCTCCGCTCCCGGTGCGGGCGCATGGCCTCGCGCCATACATCAAGTGCGCCACTCGTTTGCCCAACCGTTGCGTAACCGCGCATGGCGCCGTCGATGTCGAGGTCAAAGCCCTCCGCGGCGAGCGGCATGAAGGTCTTATCGTCGATCCACCCGTAGCGGGACACGCGCCGCACCCGGGGGATGAGGTCCGAATTGTGCCGTTCCAGCGCGGACAGCCAGCGGACCAGCGCACCGCCGTTCTCGCTGTTGGCGTCGATGCCATATTCCGAGAGTGCGACGATGGACCGCGCCGCCGCGAGGGTGGTTCGTGGGTAGCGCACGGTAGACCATGCGCCGCCTTTTCGGAAGGCGAGCTCGACTTTCACGTCGCCCAACTCGCCGACCAGAGTCCGGGTGATAAAGATCGGGGTCCAGCAGAAGGGCGCGGGCTCCAGCGCACCGGATTTCGGGTCGCTTTGATATATTCCGCCCTCGTCGATTTCGTATCCCGGGGGGATGCGCAGTTTGACGGGCGCGTCTTCAAGGCCCGGCAGCGCCGGGATGCTGGCGGCTTCGAGGTTGATGGGGTCGGCGTGGCCGGCGATTTCCCAAAGGATCTGCCCCGCCTTGTCCCCCTCGGTGATGAACAGAGAACTGGGATCTTTGATGCCGTTGTGCGCGCTGCAGGAGAAGGCCCGCATAGCGCCCGCGTAGCCCGCTTCATGCAGGGCCTCGCAGACGTGCCGGTAGAGCGTGCGGCCGCCTTTGTCGGGTTCGACGTGCAGGTAGATCTCCGGGATGGTCTTGAGCAGCGCCGCATGCTCCGGTTTGAAGGTGGACGCGCCGGGCACGCCCAGCGCCTGAATGCCCAGGTGCCAGAGCGTTTGCGCGTCGCTTTCGCCCTCGACGAGCACGACACGGCCGGCCGCGCGGATCTCGTCCATACGCCAGAGCCCGTACAGGGTGAGCGAGCTGCCGCGCCGCCACTGGAATCGGGGGTCATGTCCCCGTGGCATGCGCATGCGCCGGGCGACGACCTTGCCGCCCTCGTCCATGTAGGGGACTTCAACGTACTTTTGCTTGTAGCCGTCGGTTACACCGAGGGATATAAGGAATTCCTCGGGGAGGCGCTTTTCAAGGGCGTATTCCTTGATCGTGTAACGTTGCTCCGACGCCGGGCGCGGAGGCTCCGGCTTCACGCCGGCCAGCGCACAGAGCTTCTTGTAAGCTTCTTTGGTGGTGATCCCTTCAGCTTTTGCAAGGAAGCTGGTGGCGTTCCCGCTTCCACACCCAACCTCACACTTCCACAGCCCGTTTTGTGTGTTGAACCAGAAGGAAGGCTCCCTTTCAGCGTGGAAGGGGCAGCAGGAGCGCATCTTGTTTTTCCCGGCGCTGGTGATTGGCGTATGGATGTACTGCCGGTAGAAATCCGGCCAGCTTATGAGGTTGTCAATATTGGGATGTTGCATGACGCCCTCCTACGGTTGATGGCGCCGGGAAGGACAGGCCTCCCCGGCGCAGTGCTGCGTGGCGCCTTACGCGCGGTGCTTCATGCGCCTGCGCGGCGCGACTTCTTTTCGGAGGGCAACTCGGCGAACGGGAGTTCTTCGTCGCCGATCGGTTCGAACGCACCCTCCACGGGTACGTCTTCCGGCGCCGCTGCGGATGGCTGCGTGTATTCACCTGTAGGCTGCTCGGCCGTGGCGTAGTCGTCGCCGGAGATCCCGAAGTTCTGCGCGGCGCCGCTGAAGGTGTCGGCGTACTGTTTGACGCGCTCGGCCTCGCCGGGCGGGAGGATGGCTACAGCCTCAAATACCGGGACGCTGTAGTCGATGCCATCCTTGTTCTGCGCGGTCTTGAGTGTGACTCTGGTGATGACGCTGTACATCTTCTTGCGGCCCAGCATGACCTTCGTCCGGTACTTGTCGTACGCCTGGAGCGCGGTCGGCGGCAGCGTCATGATCATCGGGAAGATGTCGCCCTCACGCAGGATGTAGAGGCGGCGCATGTTCTTGCACGCCTTGCCGCGCCCGCCGCGGCCACTGCCAAACTGATTGTAGGGGCAGGGTTCGCAGGCGATGAGCTCGCCGGTCTCCGTGTTGTGGCCTTCCTCGCCGTCCAGAGACGCGCACACAGGGGCCTTGTCATCGCCCTTGCCGAACTCGCCCGCCCACAGGCCGTTGGCCTTGTGGCTGAACAGGATCACGCCCTGAATGTTCATGGCGACGACCGCCTCCTCTTCGCCGGGGTCCGTCACCTTGAAGACGCCCGCGCCGGCCGCCGCGATCTGGATGCGGCCGTAGGGGAACCGGTCCATGTCCTGCATTTCCTCGCGGATGTCGTGAAGCTCCTGCGCGCTGGGCGCGTACTGAATTTCATTCTTGACGACCGCGAGCTCGTTGATCTTATTCGCCATCTTCATTTTCCTCCATATTTTCATCGGTGTCCGGGATCTCGCTCATTTCGGATTCCGCCCCGTCGATCAGCGGCATGGGTTCGTCTGAATGGCGGTTGATCCACTGTAGGGAGATGTTCTGCGCGTGGACGGCCATGTTCACGGCCGCCTGGGCGGCGGAGATGCACGCGGCATAGGCCATATCCGCGGCCTCGTTGAAGGCCGCGTCCGAGGCGGGCAGCGCGTTCAGGCCGTCCGAGACGGCGCTCTTGACCGCGGACGCCGCGCTCGCCAGGGAAACGGACGCCTCCGCCAGCACGCCGTAGGCTTCGTGACGATTTTTGATGCTGGGAAGGGACCTTGCGTCCTGCTGCTCCATGTACCGCTCGGTGGTGAAGTCGATGACCTTCTTTTTGAGTTCGCCGGGGATGATGTCGTCAAAGGATACCTGTTTTGCCATGGAAACCTCCTTCTTACCTGCCGACCTTGCGGTCGGAAATGGTGTCCTTGTCGTACTGCTGCATGGGGATGGCCGCGTATTGCTCGGGGAGCTCGCCGCCGTTCCCCTCGACAATTTCGTTCATGACCTTCGTGAGCGAGCGGCTGTCTACGCTCTCGACGATGAGGTCACCGAGGCCAAGGGCGCGGAGCGCCGCGAAGCCCGCGTCCCGGTCCTCCGCCTTGATGCTGTAGTAGGGCTTGCGGATGACGCCGTAGCGGCGGCCGTTCACGGTGACGGAGAAATCCTCGATGCTCTCCAGCCCGGCGGCCTCGGCCATGTCGCACATGTCCGAGATGATTTCCTTCTCCCAGGATTCGATTTCGGCATTATTGTCCTTGGTGAGGTCCGAGAGTTCCTTCTTGCGTTCCTTGAGTGATGCGAGCTGTTCCAGCTTGCATCCGAGGGTCTTGATGGTCATGGGTTGTCCTCCTCCGTTTCTGTAAGCAACGCCTTCCAGTTGTCCACGACGGACTTGGCGAGGTGCTCCTTCTTTTCAAGTGCGGCCATGATCTGGCGGTCGATGGTGCCCGGGACGATCAGGTGAATGTACAGGCAGGGACCGCTGACGCCGATGCGGTGAGTTCGGTCCTGGCTCTGTTGATACTTTGCGAGGTTCCAAGTGACCGAGTAGTAAAGCGTGGTGGTTGCGGCGTTCAGCGTGATGCCTTCAGCGCAGGCGTCAATCTGGCCAACAAAGGCGCGAGTGCAGGGGTCGTCCTGGAACTGGTCGACGATGGCGCCGCGCTGGGGGATCGGGATGTCTCCCCAAATAGCCACCTGCTTGAGAGGGGCGGTGCTTTTTACCCGTGCGAACACGGCGGCGATGCGCTGCTGGATCGCGGCCAGCTCCGGCCGGAACCGTGCGAAGATGACGAGCTTCTTCCCTTCGTCGACGCAGCAGCTTTGCACGATATCCTCGAGGGCATCCAGCTTCGCAGTGGTTACGCACTGGACGCCTCCCTCATCGTCTGTCAGGAAGCCGCCCGTGAGCTGCTGTAGGCGTAGGAGGCGGGTCAGGACGTTGTTCACCGTGACTTCTTCGCCGCCTTCCAGCGCCGCGTAGGATTCACGCTGGATGCGCTTGTAGAGCCGCCGCGTCTTTTCGTCGAAGAGGATAGCCCTTTCTTCAAATGTCTTCTCCGGCAGGTCGAGGCATTCGTCCTTGGTGACGCGGTAAGCGATGGAGTGCGCCTTTCGGGTCAATTCTTCGAGGTTGCGTGGGCCAAGGTACTGGTGGTTTCCGACGCCGCCCATGACCGCGTAGCGCTTCAGGAAAGCGTAATAGGAAGCATTGAAGATACCCGGAGCGAGGAATCTATACTGGCTCCACAGGTCGCGCGTGTCGTTCTGAATGGGCGTGCCGGTCAGAATCATCTTGTAGGGTATGCTCGCGCCAAGCCGGTGCATGGCCTTTGATTGCTGGGCCGTGGCTCCCTTGATGCGCTGGCTCTCGTCGCAGATGATCATGTCAGGCTTGAATTTCGCAAGTTCCTCTTCCAAGCGCCAGGTCGATTCGTAGTTGATGACGGCCACGCGGAGCGCCTCGCCCGTGCCGGGGAGTGTAGGCGCGCTCAGGTATCGAAGCACAGAGAGGCGCTTGTCCCGTTCGCCCAGCAGCACGCCTACCCGCACCGGGAATCCGGCGAACTTGCGGCACTCAGCCGGCCAGACCGCGCACACGCTGGACGGTGCCACGACGAGCGCTCGGCGAATGCGTCCGTCCAGAAACAGCCGGCCCATGATAGCGATGGTGGTGATCGTCTTGCCAGTGCCCATGTCGGCGAAGAGGGCGTAGGCTCCGCCCGCTGGGATCATGAGCAGGCCTCCTTTCTAGCGTCCGGCGCGTACCCGAAAAGGGACAGTGCGATGTTGTACGCCCGGATCTGGTGCTGGTATAGCGTGACGCCTGGCTTGACGGGGACGGGCTGCATCGGTACGACATCCTGCGCGGTCTTCATGCGCTCCACATAGCGCGCGGCAGCAGCCGCATCCTTTACGGCCTGGATCAGGCCCGGGGACGCCAGCGCCCGGACGGCGCGGAGCTGCGATACGTTTTCAAGGGTGAACGGCAGGCTCCAGGTGAAGGGCGGCATTTGCCGGGTGCGGCTGATGCCCTGGATTTTCGTTACTGCGGCGGCACTGTCGGCGTCCGACGTGATCATGATGACTTGCCCGGTGAGTGAGGCTCTGATCAAGCGCTCATCCCTCCCTTGCGCATGTATTCTCGCAGGTTCTTCAGCCCGCGCAGGGCCAGGTCCGCGGCGTTCTGGTGGCTGCATCCGATCAGCTTGCCGATCTCGCGCACCGGCATGTCGCGGCCGTAACGCAGCCAGACGGCTTCGGCCTGCCGGGGCGAGATCGAACCGAGCCAGCCGAGCGCTTGCTGGACCGTCTGTTGCGCAGCCACGCGCTCCGCCACTACATCTTCGACCGGCGGACATGGATCGGGCAGGATATCGCCCAAGCGCACTTCCGCGCCGGTCATCAGGTCAACGGTCAGGGTTGCGTCGAGTGACACCGGCCGCACTGCCTCGCCGCGCTTCTTCCGGTTCATCGGCACGGCCACCCGGTTGATGATCCAGTGGCGCACGGCGCGGACATAATAGGATGATTCGGCGCCCTTTGCCGGATCGTACAGCGGCGCCGCTACCAGCACGGCGTAGTAGCCCTCCTGGATCAGATCTTCGAAGTCGTATCCATACCTGATCAACCAACGGAAGTGTCGGCCGACGACCCACTGCA
>JAEZTL010000062.1 GCA_023421395.1 Bacillota bacterium
TTTTCCTTTTGTTTGGGCGGGGGGGGCGCGCGGCGCGCGGGCGCGGCCGGGGTTTTGCGTATGGACGGTTATTGGACCCAGGCGGGGTCGGCCGCCAGCTTGGCGGATTCGGCGCGGTTCAAATCCATGTTCTCAAGGACCTGTTCCGCGGTCATCTGCCCGGTGCACATGGCGACCATGTCGCTGCCGAACTGCATCCAGTAGTCGTTGGTATACTTGGTGCCGGTCTGCAGCACGGAATAGGCCATCTTTTCCTTCGGGATGGCGCTGACGAACGCCTCTTCTTCGGGCAGCCAGTGCTGGTCGATCTCCACCGTCACGTCCAGGTTCGTGTAGGACGGGGAGTTGTCCAGGATTTCCTGCAGGCTCTCGGGCGTGCAGACGAAGCGGAAGAATTCCTTGACCAGCTCGGGGTTCTTCGCGCCGGAATAGCCGAACATCGTCGGGCCCGCCGGGTTGGTGGGGTAGTAGCTGTTGTCCGCCAGCGGGATCAGCGCCAGGCCGAACTCGTCCTGCGTACCGGTGTCGTCCTTGATCTGCTTGATGTAGCTGGAGTTGGCCATGGCCATGGCGATCTTGCGGTCGGCAAAGTCATTGGCCATGTTGGTGGAGTTGGTGCCGATCCAGTCCTTGCCGAAGTAGCCTTTGTCGCTGAGCTCCTTGAACTGGGTCAAAACCTTCAGCATGGTCTCGTTGCCGGCGAAGGTTTGGGTGTTGGCATTCAGCGCGTCGTAGAGGCCCGGGGCGGCCGCCTCGTACACGCCGCCGATCTGGAAGAACGACAGCTGGTGCTGCCAGCCGTCCGCGCCGGGCACGAACCAGGGGGTGATGCCCTTGGCGGAGAGCGCCTCGCACACCGCGAGGAGCTCGTCATAGGTGGCGGGCGCGGTCAGGCCCATCTCTTCAAACATCGTCTTGTTGTACACCAGCACGTATTCGGGGCTGTTGTGCCAGATCTGCAGGCCGTAGAGCTTGCCGTCTGCGACGCAGCTGGCCTGGCGGGTTTCGGGCATTACGCTCTGCCACGCCTCGCCGGAGAAGTCGATGCAGTACTTGGCAGGATCCACGATCACCGACTTGATGGCGAAGGGATTCGACTGAATCCAGAAGATGTCCGAACAGGTGCCGGTGGTCAGCTTGCTCTGCAGAAGATCGCTGTACTGGTCGGCGGGTACGGTCTGCACGTCCACCGTCACGCCGTAGGTTTCTTCGAACCGGGCGATGGTCGCGTCGTACCGGGTGTCCATCCAGCCGGTGGAGACGAGAATGGACAGCGTCTCGCCGCTAAAGTCCTTCTGCTCCGCCAAAGCGGCGCCGAGCGACAGGAAGAGCGCGAACGCGAGCAACAGGGCTGTCAGTTTCTTCATCCGGATCAACCTCCTAGATGTTTTTCTTAATCGTACGTCAAAAGAACCCGTCAGTCTATGCACAAATCCTTCCTGAATTTGTACTAAATTTCCGTTTTGGCGGATTTTTACCGAAGGCCCGAAGCCTTGCGGGGCCTTTCGCGTCGTGCTATACTTCTAGAAAAGAAAAGGCAAGGCGTCACGCCTGAGAGAAAGGACGCGGCCATGCGAAAAGCCTCGATGCGGATGCGGCTGTACCTGACGTACCTCATGATTTCGCTGGGCATCGTGATTCTGTTTTCGGCCGCGTTCTACCTGTACACGTCGCGCATCCTGTCCGCGCAGGAGGCGGACCGTCTCAAGACGCTGACCCGGTCGCTCATGGAGCAGACCGACAGCGCGCTCACCGCGATGGACGGCGTCTCCGTGGACCTGGTATACATCAACCGCGCACAGCAGGAGCTGGAAAAGACGCTGAACCTGGCCCGGACCGCCGGCGATCAGGATGGTTCGACGCAGTGGAACCGGCACCAAGCGCTTTCGGAGATGGCGAACCTCTTCGTGGCGGTCAACGGCGCCAGCCTGCCGGTACACCACCTGAACCTGTATGATCTCGCGGGGAACTGCGTCGGCATCGGCAGCGTCAGCCTCATCCGCTCCGATGTGAACCTGAAAAACGAGCCCTGGTACGCGCCGGCGCTTCAGGCGGACGGCTACAAGCACATTACAAGGCCCTTCCTGTCCACGACGCTCAGCGCCGGATCCTCCCGGCCGCAGTATTATATTTCCCTGGTCCGCCTCTACTTCGGCGAGGACCGGAAGCCCGCGGGCTTCATTGAGGCGATCCAGAACTGCTCCATCGTGTTTCGCAGCGCGCTGGCGCTGAACCGTTCGGAGGAGCAGGCCTACATCCTGGACGCGGATGGCGAACTGATCTACCCATACCCCGCCACGGCCGCGGACCGCGAGCGGGCCGCGGCGCTGAAAACGGGCGGCGACGGGGCGTACATCGCGAGCCCCGAAACAAGCGCCTACACCCTCTGGACCTACATTGTGGCGCGCCCTCTCGGCGCGGTGCTCCAGCCGGCCTTTACGCTGCTCCGGCTGATTTTGGGCATCGCCCTCGTCATGATGCTGCTGATCGCGCTCTTCGCGTTTTTCACCGCCCGCCGGATGACGCGGCCGCTGATCGCGCTGGGGGACAGGATGCTCTCCATGGATGCGCATTCGCTGGCGCACGATCAGCCGCCGCTCTCCGCAGGCTACCGGGAGGTCGCGCGCCTCAGCGACAGCTTTGACCAGATGCGCCGCCAGCTGGACGCCTCGATGAACCAGCGCATCGCGGCCGAGCAGCAGGCGCTCAAATCGCGCAATCTGGCCATGCAGGCGCAGATCAACCCGCACTTCTACTACAATACGCTGTCCTCGATCATCGCGCTGACGGACATCGGCCGCCCGGATGACGTCGTCTCCATGTGCCGCTCGCTCACGGGTATGATGCGCTATGTCACCGGGCCGGAATCCGCCGCCACGCTGCGGGAGGAGCTGAACTACGTGGGCCAGTACCTGTACTGCATGAAGATGCGCTACCAGGACAGCTTCCAGTATGAAATCAACGTACCGGAGGGGATGATGGACGAGGCGGTGCCCCGGCTCATCATCCAGCCCTTCGTCGAAAACGCGCTGAAATACGGCATCGACTGCCCGCCGCCCTGGAAGCTGCAGATCATCGGCGAGGACACCCCGGACCTATGGCGCGTTATCGTGCTGGACAACGGGCCGGGCTTCTCCGACAAGGCGGTCGCCGAGCTCCGGGAGCGCATGCGCGCGGTGGATCAGTCGGTCGCCATGCCCGAGGCGCACATCGACGGACTCGGCATTCTGAACGTGTACGCCCGGTGGAAGCTGTTCGCAGGCGAGGAAGCGCTCATCGAAATCGGCACCAAGTCCACCGGCGGCTACGCCATGATCGGCCGAGAAAGGAGGCGCCCCGCGTGAAGACGCCGTCGTACAAAGTGCTGGTGGCGGAGGACGAGAGCCTGCAGCTGAACAGCCTCGTCGCCCTGATCGCCCGGGTGTCGGAAGATTTCGAGGTCGTGGCCCGGGCGCAGACCGGCCTGCAGGCGCTGGAAAAGGCCGAGCAGCTCATGCCCGACCTGGTCATTACCGACATCCAGATGCCCCAGATGAGCGGGATCGAGTTGATCGAGGCGCTCCGGGACCGGTTGCCCGGCTCCAAATTCATCATCATCAGCGGCTACTCCGAATTTGAGTACGCGAAAAAGGCCATCGCCCTCAAGGTGGCCGCGTACCTGCTCAAGCCCGTGGTGCCGGAGGAACTGCGCGACGCGCTGGCGGGGGTGTATTCCGACCTGGCGCTGAACCAGCAGTCCTACGGCGCCGCGTTCAGCCCCCAGACCGCCTCGGAGACGCCGGAGCAGGTGGCCGCCGCGCTGTGCGCCTGGCTGGACGAGCACTTCGGCGAGGATGTCAACCTGAACCTGATCGCCTCCGCCCTCGGCTACAGCCCGAGCCACCTGACCAAGGTCTTTCAAAAGCGCTACTAATGTCGCCCATCAAATATCTGACGCGCGTCCGGATGTCCAAGGCCCGCTACTGCCTGATGTACCGGAGCGACCTCTCCATCCGCCAGATCGGCGAAATGGTGGGCTATGAGGAGCAGGGCTACTTCTCGCGCATGTTCAAAAAGACCCACGGCCTGAGCCCCGTGGAATTCCGCGCCTCGCCGCAGCGCTGGAACCACCGCCCGTTCCAGTAGGGGCCTTTCACAGCGCTACGGTGGGGAACCTGTCCGGAAGGCGGATGCCGGCGCGCTTCACGATTGCGGCGGCGCGCTTTTTCGCCTCTCTCAAAATCGCCCGCTCATCGAGGGACAGGACCACGCGCTTTTTCATCAGCCATTTGCCGTCGCACATGGTGCTCTCCACGTTGGAAGAGTGCATCGCGGTCACCAGGTTCGCGATGGGGTCGTTCAGCGGCAGCATGGAGGCCGAGTCCGGATTGACGATGATCAGATCCGCCTTCTTCCCCGGCTCGAGGCTGCCGTACAGGGCTTCGTCCATCAGCGCGCGGGCGCCGTTTCGAGTGGCCATGGTCAGGATCTCCTGCGCCTTCATCACCGTGGGGTCCAGGCGCCAGCCCTTGTGAATCAGCGACGTCAGCCACATCTCGTCCACCATGTCCATGCGGTTGCTGGAGGGCGCGCCGTCGGTGCCGATGGTCACGCAGATGCCGTCCCGGTACATCTTGGGAATTTTGGCGAAGCCCAGCACGCGCATGGCCGCCGCCGGATTGTGGGACACCTTGACGCCGTGGACGCGGAACATGTCCACTTCCTCGTCGGTGAGCCAGACGGTGTGTACCGCCAGAAGGTTCTTGTCCAGAACGCCCAGATGGTTGAGGTGCGAAACCGTGCCCTCGCCATACTTTTCCATGGTGAAGTCGATTTCGTCCTTCACTTCAGCCACGTGCATATGAAGGCCTACGCCGTACCTGTCCGCCAGGGCCTTCGATTTTATGATCAGCTCGTCGGAGTTGTTGAAGATGGTGCGCAGCCCGAACCACACCTGCACGCGCCCGTTCGCGGTGTTGTGGTAGCGCCTGAAATCCTCCTCCTGCGTGTCGAGCTCCTCCTGCGCGGTCCTTTGCCACACCGCCGGAAGGCCCTCGCCCGAGTCCATCACGGATTTGGCCAGCTTGGCCCTGAGGCCCGCCTCGGCCACGCCGCGCGCCATGCCGCCGACGAACTGCCCGCCCGGCTCGGCAAAGCTGGTGACGCCCGCGCGGATCTGCTCGAGACAGCACAAAAGCGTGGAGACGTAGGAATCCTCCTCCGTCATGCTGCTCTCGTAGGGCCAGATGCGCTCATGCAGCCAGGTGATTAGGTTCACATCATCCCCCAGGCCGCGGCCCAGCTGCTGCGACGTATGCACATGGGTATTCACAAGGCCCGGCAGCACGTACTTGCCACGGCCGTTCACCACTTCGGCGTCCGGCTTTACAAGCGCCGGGTTCACGTCGCCCACGGCGGTGATCCTGTCGCCGTCCACCAGCACGCCGCCGTTTTTATACACGGTTTTCTGATCGTCCATCGTCACTACGAGCGCGTTTCGGATGTAAACCTGTCCCACGGGCGATTCCCCCTTTTTAATCTGCACAATATTAGAATACCACATCAGCCTTCATCTGTCCTCGCGGAAGTAGGGCTTGCCCAGCCATCCCGGCGCGCCGTTCTCCCGGCGCCTGCCCATGGTGGTGAGCACCAGCACCACGATGGTCATCGCGTAGGGCAAAAGATCCAACAGCTGGGAGGGGATCGAGATCGTGACGCCCCCAATCCCGATGGGCACGTTCTGCAACTTGTAGGTGAGGCAGCGCAGCGCGCCGAAAAGGTACGCGCCCAGAATGGCCTTGAGCGGGTTCCAGGTGGCGAAGATGACCAGCGCGATGGCGATCCAGCCCATGCCCGCGGTCACAGATTCCTGCCAGCGCGGCACGATGACCAGCGTGAGGCATGCGCCGCCCAGGCCGCAGAGGAAGCCTCCGGCCAGGATGTGACCGTATTTTACGGCCGTGACCTTGATGCCCGTCACCGCCGCCGCCGCGGGGTTTTCGCCCACCATGCGAAGCGCGAGGCCCAGCTTTGTCTTGTACAGGTGCACCCACGCGGCCGCGGCGGTAATCAGGCCGAAGTAGACGTAGGCATTTTGCCGGAACAGCGCGATGCCGAGAAACGGGATCTCCGAAAGAAGGGGAATGGGCCGCGGCCCCACGGCGGCGATGAATTCGGGCGAGAGCGTCAGATTCCCCAGGCTGTTGCCCAGGAGGTTGGCCACGCCCGTCAGGAAGATCGTCAGCGTAAAGCCGGTCACCATCTGGTTGGTGCGGAAGGTGACCGTCAGCACCGCGAAGACGAGCGCGCCCAGCGCGCCGGCAAGGCCCGCCGCCAGCACGGCCAGCGGCGGATTCCCGGTATTGTACCCCACGAAAAAGCCGAAGGAAGCGCCCATCATCATCATGCCTTCGACGCCCAGGTTGAGGTGCCCGGCCTTCTCGGTCAGGATTTCACCCAGCGTCGCAAAGAGAAGCGGCGTCCCCATGATGATGGCGGTCTGAAAAAAGAGCGCCGCGTCGGTCACCCACATTTCTACGCCGCCTCCTTTCCGCCTCGCTTCCATACGAAGCGGTAGTTGATGAAGAACTCGCTGGCCAGCACGAAAAAGAGGATCATCCCCTGAATGATGCCCGCCATGAAGTAGGGCACGCCCAGCGAAATCTGGATGTACGCGCAGCCCTGCACGAGCGCCGCGATCATCAGCGTGGCCGCCAGCACCGGAAGGGGCTTTAGCTTGCCCAGCCAGGCCACGATGATGGCCGTGTACCCCCAGCCGCCGGAGAGCGTATAGGTGAGCGAACCCTCGATGGCGGAAGCCTGGATAAAACCAGCCACGCCGCAGAGACCGCCGCCCAGCGTCACCGTGGCGATCAAAAGCCAGGTGGTGTTGAAACCCGCGTAGCGCGCCGTCAGCGGGTTCTCGCCCATCACGCCCACCTGATAGCCGTACCGGGTTCTGGCCAGCAGCAGGGAAATCAGCGCGAAGAGAACCGCGGCGATCACCCAGCCGATATGGATGCCGAAGAGGTTCGGCAGCACCGCGTTGTCGGAGAACATCGGGATGGTCGGGTACCCCATCGAGGCGGGGTCCTTCCAGGGTCCGAACTGCAGATACGCCACGAACTTCACCGCGATGTAGTTGAGCATCAGCGTCACCAGCGTCTCATTGGTGCCAAAACGCAGCTTGAGCAGCGCTGGCACCAGGCACCAGAGTCCGCCGCCGATCAGCGCGGCCAGCATCATCAGCGGGATCAGAACCGGCGCGGGCATGTCCGGATAATTCAGCGCCACGGCGGACGCCGCCGTCGCGCCCATGAAGAACTGGCCTTCCGCGCCGATGTTGAAGAACTGAAGCCGGAAGCACAGCGTGACGCCCAGCGCCATCAGAACCAGCGGCACCGCGGTGCGCACCACCTCCTTCAGGCTGTAGGCGCTGCCCAGCGCGCCGACCGCGATTTCCCGGTAGATGACCGCGGGGTTAAAGCCGAGGACGGCGATGACGAGGGCACCCGCGCCCAGCGCGGCCGCGATGGAGATCAGGCGCGCTGTCCCGGCGCGGCCCGCGGCGTTTCTTTTGACCACGCTAATCATGCTCCGCCTCCCCTCCCAGCCCGGTCATCATCCGTCCAAGCTGGTTTTTCGTGGCCGCCGCGGCGTCCACCGTGCCCATCAGCCGCCCCGCGTGAAGCACCGATATCCGGTCGCAGAGCGCCAGCAGTACGTCCAGATCCTCGCCAATAAACAGGATGCCCGTGCCCCGGGCCTTCTCCCGGTTCAGCATTTCGTAGACGAAGCCGGTCGCGCCGATATCGAGCCCCCGGGTCGGGTAGGCGGCGATGAGAAAATCCGGCTTCCATTCCAGCTCTCGCCCGAGAAGCACCTTCTGGATGTTGCCGCCCGACAGGTCCTTGACCGGCTGTCCCGGCCCCGCCGCGCTGATCTCATACTTGGCGATGATGGAGCGCGCGCCGCGCTCGCTCGCCCGGCCGTCCAAAAAGACGCCGCGGCTTGCGCCAAGCCCCCGGAGCAGCACATTGTCCGAGATGCTCATGCCCCCGGCCAGGCCCATCATGAGGCGATCCTCCGGCACAAAGCCAATCCGGACCCCCTCCCGCGTCAGCTGCCGCGCCGTCTTTCCCGCGATCTCCCGGTCGCCGAGGCGTATGCCGCCCGCCTTCACGCGCGCAAGGCCCGCGATGGCCTCGCACAGCTCCTTCTGCCCCGAGCCCGCGATGCCCGCGATGCCGTGGATTTCACCCCGCCGCACCGTCAATGAAACGCCGTTAAGCCGCGCGCCGGCCTTTCCCTCGACGGTCAGCGCGCGGACCGCCAGCGCGTCCTCCTCCGAGGGCGCCCGGCCGCCGCGCGGGATGTCCAGCGACACGACGCGGCCCACCATCTTCTCCGTCAGCTCCTGCCGCGTAGTGTCGCGCGTCATCGCGGTAAACACCGCCTCGCCCCGGCGCAGCACGGTCACCCGGTCGCTGACCTCAAAGACTTCGTTCATCTTGTGCGTGATCAGCACGATGGCGCAGCCCTCGCGCTTCATTTTTGCCAGCGTCTCAAAGAGCGCCTTGGACTCCTGCGGCGTCAGGACGGACGTGGGCTCGTCCAGGATCAGCGCCGCGGCGCCCCGGTAGAACACCTTCAGGATCTCCACCGCCTGTTTTTCACCGACGGAGAGCTGATACACCATCCGGGCCGGGTCCACCTGGAAGCCGTAGGTTTTCGCGATGGCGCGGATTCTGGCGCGCAGCTTCTTTCTGCGGACAAAAAACTGCCGCTCCACGCCGGCGGCGATGTTTTCCTCCACGCTCAGCGGCTCCACCAGCGTCGCGTGCTGATGCACCATACCCAGCCCCGCGCGCAGCGAATCAGCCGGAGAACGGAAGGAAGCGCGCTTCCCGCCGATCAGGATGAGCCCCTCGTCCTGCTGGTACACGCCGGTGAGGATGTTCATCAGCGTCGTCTTTCCAGAACCGTTTTCCCCCAGCAGCGCGTGGATTTCCCCTTTCCGGACGGCGAGCTCGACGCCCCGGTTTGCCACCACCCCGCCGAAGCGCTTGGTGATGCCCTTCAGCTCAATGTAAGGCTCTGACAATGGTTTCACCCCCCGCGGACAGGAAGGTTGGGGAATCTGACGGGCAGATCCCCCAACCTTTCGGCCCGTCTTGGTTTTTATTGCGCGGCCGCGGATCCGATCACACCCTCCACGAACCAGTCCGCCGTCAGGATTTCGACGTCGGTCAGCGCGCTTCCGGCCTCGCAGCGGACGTTGCCCTGGTTGTCCTTCAGTTCGCCGGCGAAAACGTTCAGCGTTCCGTCGATGATGGCGGCCTTGGCGGCGGCCACCGCCCCGGCGGCGCCGTCCGCGTTATTCTTGGTCAGTTCGTCGATGTCCACCACGCCAGAATCCAGGCCGTAGAACTGGAAGACAGGCTCCCAGGTGCCGTCGATGATCTTCTGGACGTCCTTCGTGTAGTAGTTGGCCCAGTGGAAGACCGGGGCTGTCAGGTAGGCGTCGGGCAGCACGCTGGGGGCGGGGGAGCTGCAGCCGATGGCATAGGCGCCCTTTTCCGCCGCGGCGATCTGGGCGTTCATGGTGTCGAGGTAGGCGCAGATCACGTCGCAGCCGGTGTTGACCAGCTCGAGGCCGGCGCTCTTCTCCGCGACCGGGTCATACCAGGAGTTTGTCCACTTCACTTCCACGGTGGCCTCCGGCTTCACCGAGCGCACGCCCAGCGTGAAGGCGTTCACCTGGGTCAGTACCTCCGGGATCGGGAAGGAAACCACAAAGCCGATCTTGTTCGAAGCCGTCCGGTAGGCAGCGGCGATGCCCGCCAGGTACTGGGACTGGTACAGCCGACCCATGTAGGTGGCCACGTTGCCGGCGTTGGTCGCGCCGGTGGCGTGGTTGAAGTACACGCTCGGGTATTCCTCGGCCAGCTTGAGCACGTACTTGCCGTAGCCGTAGCTGGTGGCGTAGATCACGTTATAGCCCTGCTCGATCAGGTCGCGGACGGCTTTTTCAAACTGCGCGTTTTCCGGAATGTTTTCGATGTAGGTGGTCGCGACGCCCTCGGCCTCCAGCGCCTTGCGGCCCTGGTCATGGGAGAAGGAGTAGCCCTCCTCACCCACCGCGCTGCCGTAGATGAAGGCGACCTTCAGGTCTTCCTTGGCGATGGGCTGAAGCTCCGCGTTCTTCGTGACGGCCTCCGCCAGCGCGCCCAGCCCGGGCAGCGCAAAGAGGGCCACCAGTACCGAAAGGGCCAGTGCAACGATCATTTTCCTCTTCATTTTTCCAATCCCGCTCCTTTTGTGGCATTAATGCATCGGCGCCGTCCGGCGCATACATCCTGGTTACCGGGCGATCAGCGGATCGATCAGCTGGAATCGCTCCACGTCGAAAAGCCCCTGGTCGGTAATGGCCAGTTCGGGGATGAAGATCAGCGTGATGAACGACAGCGTGACATTGGGCGAGGGCAGATGGCTGCCCCGGGCGTTCATCGCGGCGATCAGCTTCTCCAGCTTTTCCGCCACCGCCTCGCCTGGCTCGTCGGAGAGCAGTCCGCAGATGGGCAGCGCGATCTCCTCAACCACCCTGCCGCCGCAGGCGAACACGACGCCTCCGTTCAGCGCCCGCACGCGGTTGACCGCCAGCGCCATGTCCTCAAGGTCCGCGCCGGCCACGGTGATGTTGTGGTGGTCGTGGCCCACCGAGATCGCGATCGCGCCTTCTTTGAGCCCCACACCATGGATGAAGGCCTTGCCGATACCGCCGTTCTTGCCGTAGCGCTCCACGCAAGCAATGTGCAGGATGTCGTTTTCCATATCCGCGCCTACCACGCCGCCCGTAACCGGGAGCTCGGCCTCAAGGCGCCGGGTCAAAAGCGTGGTGCCCGACGCGCCGATAACCCACGCGCGCACCGTTTCCGCGCCCACCGGCGCGGAAACCGCGAGGTCGGCCGCGGCGACGGGCCGCGCCATGCGCACGGTATCAAGCAGTCGCCCGCTGTAGGCGGGCGCCGGATACCCCCGCGTCAGTTTTCCGTTCTCCACCGCCAGAACGCCCCGGGTGACGACCTTTTCCACCGTGCACTCCTCGAGCGAGGACAAAAATACGATGTCCGCGTATTTGCCCGGCGCGATGGAGCCGGCCTCGCCGTCGATCTTCAGGCTTTCCGCCGGGTTGATGGTGACCATCTGGATGGCGGCCATGGGGCTGACCCCCGCGCGGACGGCCATGCGTACCTTATGGTCCAGATGCCCCAGGTCCCGGATATGGAGGGCGTCGATATCGTCGCTCACCATGGCGATGTGGCGGGTGTCCACGCCGTTTTTCGTGACGATCTCCAGGCAGGCCAGAAGGTCCGTGGAGGCGGAACCCTCGCGCATCAGAACGCGCAGCCCCGCACGCAGCTTCTCCAGCGCCTCCTGCGCGTTCGTGCTCTCGTGGTCGGACCGGATGCCCGCGCCGGCGTAGGCGTTGAGCCGCTCCCCGGTCACGCCGGGCGCGTGCCCCTCCGCGGTGAGGCCCCGCGCTTCCGCCAGCGCCAGTACCGCGGCGGACTGGGGGCTCTCCGCCAGCACCGGCGGGGCCAGCACCTCCGCCAGGCCCACCGCCTCGGGCAACTTCAAAAGCTCCGCGATGTTTTCGGCGCGCAGCACGGCGCCGATGGTCTGAAGCCCCGTCTCCTCTTCCATGAAGGAGGGCACCGGGTAGTAGAGCCGTACCGGCGCGCCCTTGGATTCCTCCAGCAATTCCCGCATCCCCTCGATGCCGGAGACGATGGTGACCTCCATCAGGTCGCTGGCCACCGCGGTGGTGCCGCGGCGCACCACCATCTTGCTGAACTCGGTGTAGGTCAGCATGCTGCTCTCGATGTGGATGTGAGCGTCGATAAAGCCGGGCGCCAGGTACAGCCCCGCCGCGTCGATCACGCGGGTGTCCGGCCCGACCGTTCCCTCCGGAAGGGGACCGATGGAGGCGATGCGCTCGCCCTTGACGGCGATGTCCGCCGGGTAGATCTCCCCCGACGCCACGTTGACGAGCTTGCCGTTTGTGATCACGATGTCCGCGCTCTCCTTGCCCAGCGCCACGCGGATCAGCTTCGGGTTCAATGCCATGGAATCAAACTCCCGTCTTTTAAGCGATGACTTCGAGCACCGGGTCCACGATCTTCTGGTTCAATACGTCGATGAAGCCGTGGTCGGTGACCGCATATTCGGGGATGGCCGCCAGCGAGATGAACGAAAGGAACATGAACGGGATCGGGATGGCGCTGCCCATATCGTGGATCAGCGCGTTCAGCGCCTTTTTCTTCTCCGCCGCCTCCTCCGCCGAAAGGTCCGTCAGAAGGCCCAGCACCGGGTAGGCGATTTCACCGAGAACTTCGCCGTCCCTCACCACCACCTGGCCGCCCTCAAGCGCCGCTACGCGGTTCACCGCCAGCGCCATGTCCGCGTGGTTGGTGCCCAGCACAATGATGTTGTGGTTGTCGTGGCCCACCGAAGAGGCGATGGCGCCGGACTTCAAATGAAAGCCGCCCATGAAGGCCTTGCCGATGTTGCCGTTGATGCCGTAACGCTCCACCTGCGCGATGTAGAGCGCGTCCTGATCGGGGTCGCACTGCACGACGCCGTCTTTCACCGGCAGCGTCACCTCGCGCCCCTGGGTGATGGGGATCCAGGGCAGCGTGTCCATCGCCAGCACACGCGCGCTTATCGCGCCCGCCGGGACGCGCACCTCAAAATCCTCCGGCGCCACCGGCCGTACCAGCTTCACGGTGTTGAGGAGGATCTCCGCGTGCTCCGCCGCCGGGTAGTGTACGAGCATCTTGCCGTCCTCAAGCACCGGACGGCCGCCCGCGATGACGGATTCTACCTTGAAGTCCTCCGGGCCGGTGGTCAGGTTGATGTCCGCGCGCCGGCCGGGGGCGAGCCCGCCGATTTTGCCGTCCAAGCCGAAGGCGCGCGCCGCGTTCAGCGTCACGAACTGGATCGCCTGCGCGAAGCCCGCGCCCTCCTTGAGCGCGGTGCGCACCGCGTCGTCCAGGTGCCCGCGCTCCACCGCGTCCACCGTATGCAAATCGTCCGTTACGATGCTGACGCGGGAGGTATCCAGCCTCTTTTCCAGAATGGGCGCGAGCAGTTCCTTCAGGCTGCGGGCCGCCGAACCCTCGCGCATCATCAGGTGCATGCCGCTTCGGAGGCGCAGAAGCGCGTCTTCGCCGGAGAGTCCCTCGTGGTCGGTGGTGACGCCCGCCGCCGCGCACAGGTTGAAGAGCGGGCCGTGCATCTCCGGCAGGTGCCCCTGCAGCGACTTGCCCAGGGACAGCGCATAATCCATCGACGCCATCAGATCCGGGAAGCCCATCGCGATGGCGGGCCCCACGCATTCCGAAAGGCCGACGGCGTCCGGGCGGGCCAACGCCCGCTTGATGATCTCCGTGTCGAAGTGGCCGCCGCTGGTTTCAAAAAAGGGCGAGAAGGGCACGTGGGAAGGCACCACGAAGTAGATGGCCAGATCCGTGGCCTTCGCCTCGTCCAGCACGGCCTCAATGGCCTCGAGGCCGCCCACCACGCCCACCTCGTGCAGGTCGGTGAAGATCGCCGTCGTGCCGTGCTTCAGCACAATCTCGGCGAAGGACCGGACGGAAAGGCTGGTGCTCTCCGGATGGATGTGCCCGTCGATAAAGCCGGGCACGATGTACCTGCCGCCGGCGTCGATCACCCGGGTGTCCGGCCCAAGCGCGTAGCCGACGTCGCCCACCGCCGCGATGGTGTCCCCCGCCACGGCCACGCCACCCGGATAAATCTCTCCGGTATACACATTCACCAGAAGGCCGTTCACCACCGCGAGATCCGCCGGAACTTCTCCCTTGGCCACCCGCATCCGCTTCGTGTCCATGCCGATCCACCTCATCTCATATATTGAAGCGCGCCTCTGCCGGCCGCGCCGGGCTCGCGAACCGCCGGGTATGAAAGCGGCGGCGCGCCGGGCCGGAACCGGAGGTCGTGCCGCCATGCGCCCGGGCTGGGCGCTCGCGATATAATATACCATTCCCATGGGTTATCAGTCAATAAAAAATTCGCGGCGCAATCGTCCCGCCCGGCTTTGGGGCAGGGCACTGGCTCGGGAATTCTCCAACGGGTTGTGCAAAACGGCAGCCGCAGCCTTGCGAACACAAAAAACGACGGCAAATCTTCTTAAGATCAGTGCCGTCGTTGGTACCAATGCTATTTTGTTGATGGGATTGTATCATCCGCCAGACGCGTGTGTCAATAAACATTGCACCAAATTCATTTTAAGTTTTCACATGCCGCGGCGGCATCGGAAAACCCGCCGCGAAGGCTCCTTTCCCGGTCGATTCCAAAAACGCCCGCGCCATAGGTTCGGCGATCGCCTCCACCGCGCGGCGACCCGGTTCCGCGCCGGGATCCCGCGCGTTGTTGAACCACCGCCAGGCGGCGCTCTTCCGAAAGCAATCGTTGGGCGCGCGTTCGCGGCGTTTTTGCGGCAGGGTCACATCCCGGAAGTTCCCTATGCGCCAGCTCCGGGTCCACGCCTGTGGCGGGAGCCGCCGGCCCCATCGCCGTCAAGACCAGCAAGCATGTCAAAACTCGGCGCCCATCGTTTGTCCAAGCAGCGCACAGGCCCCGGAAACGGTTATTGTGCATGATTCCATTTTCTGTCCGGGACGCAATAGGGTTCAGCGCTTTCGCGCGGGCCTATGGGCGATCTTCGAACGTTGCGCGCTACTGCTGGGCGAACTCGAACCGCTCGCCGCTGGGGCCGACCAGGTGGAACCAGCGCGCCGTGCCCGGCCAGTAATCCGAAACGCCAATTTCCTCCTTCGCGAAGGGAAGCCCCAGGCGCCTGGCCTCCGCGAACGCGGCTTCGATGTCGTCGGTCGCCACCGCGAAGTGGTCGAGCGCGCCGGGCACTCCGGCGATTTCGTCGCGCTCGTAAGCCTCCACATAGACGTCGGCCACCTTGAGATGTACCACGCGGCAGGGCTTGCCCGCCTCCTCGACCGTCGTTTCAAAAACGATTTGAGCGCCCAGCTTCCGGTAGAAGCCGATGGTCGCCTCCATGTCCCGGGTGGGCAGGCCGTAATGGTGGAACCCCTTGACGTATTGTCCAAGCATGCCGCCTTCCTCCTTTTCGTCACAGATAGCGGAACGGCTCGATGATCCGGTCGATCTCGGCCATTTCCTCCGGCGTGATGTCCCAGGCGAGCGCCCGGGCGTTGCCTTCGAGCTGCCGGGCGGAGGACACGCCGCCGATGATCGAGGTGACTTCCTCCTTCTGCCTCAGCCAGTTGACCGCAATCTCGTTCACCGGCCGGCCCATTTCCGCCGCGAAGGCGGCCAGCCGCTCGTAACAGCCGTAGTA
Source organism: Bacillota bacterium (assembly GCA_023421395.1). Taxonomy (GTDB): domain Bacteria; phylum Bacillota; class Clostridia; order Christensenellales; family Aristaeellaceae; genus JAEZHK01. The sequence continues at coordinate 15,380 of JAEZTL010000062.1, forward strand.
CCGGTCGTAGGCTTCGCCGAAGAACTTCGGGTTGGCGTTACGAATGTCATCTTCGGAGAACTTTCGCTCTCTGGTAAAGCGGCCGCTGAGCAATCCCTGCATGTAAGGGCTGTAGGGCAGAAACGCCTGCCCGTATTTGCGGACGGTGGCCATCATCTCGTCCTCGGTCTTATACTCCAGCGGGATGCCGTGGTAGCTTGACGTGTTCCGTTCCAGCATGTTGTAAAGGCCCTGCTGGCATTCCACCGGCACGATCGCCATGAACGCCTCCACATCCGCCTGCGAAAAGTTGGAAAGGCCCACATAGCGGATCTTGCCCGCGCGCTTGATTTGAAGAAGCGCCTCCGCCGTCTCCTCGATGGGCGTGGCGTGGTCGGGCCAGTGGAGCTGGTAGATGTCGATGCGGTCGGTGCGAAGGCGCTGAAGACTCGCGTCGATCTCCTGCAGAATGCTCTTTTTCGAAAGGTCGTTGCGGGTGACGTGCCGGTCGTCCCAAAGGAGTCCGCACTTGGACGCGATGACGGCCTTGTCCCTCCGGCCGCCCTCGAGCGCCTTGCCCAGCACCTTCTCCGCGTGATACCAGCCGTAGACCGGGGCGACGTCAAAGAAGTTGATGCCCTGATCCATGGCCGCGTGGACGATGCGGATGTACTTCTCGTCGTCTTCCCCGCCCCAGTCGCCGCCAAAGTTCCAACAGCCGATGCCCAGCGCGGAAATCGGTTCTTCGATCCGCTTCACCTTTTTATAGATCATGCTCTCCGCTCCTTCACGCGTCTATTTGACGACAAGTCCCTTGTGCTTCTTGTCCGAGTTGACGAAAATCGCCGCCAGCAGGATCGCGCCGAAGATGATCTGCTGCATTAGGCCGCTGACGCCCACCACGTTCATGCCGTTTTGTATGATGGTGATGAGCAGAGCGCCCAGAAGCGTCATCAGGATCGCGCCCTTGCCGCCGGTCATCTGAATGCCCCCCAGCACCGCCGCGGCAATGGCCAGCATCGTGTACTGTACGCCGACGGTGGGAATGCCGCTTTTGAGCTTCACGGCGAAGAATATCCCGCCCAGCGCCGCGCCGAGCCCGGCGCCAAGGAACGCGATGACCTTGGCCCGGCGGACGTTCTGCCCCATCAGCCAGGTGGCCCGCTCGTTGGAGCCGGAGGCGCGCACGGCATGTCCGGCGGTGGTGAAGCGGCTCACCATCGAGTAGGCCGCGAGGACCAGAAGCGCCGCCAGGAAAAGGACCGGCACCGCCCCGAACAACGTGACCTTTGCCCAGTTCACGTAAGGCCAAACATCCGGCAGCATGGTCAGCGGCTGCCCGCCGGAGAGCAGGTACGCGCAGCTCTGCCAGATGGCGGAGGTGCTCAGCGTGGCGATAAACGAGGGCACGCTGAGCCGTGTGTGCAGGTAGCCGTTGAGAACGCCCGCCAGGACGCCGTACAGGAGGACCACCGGATAGGCCCAGGGACCGATCCACTTCAAAAGGACCGTCAGCATCACGGCCGCGCAGGAGGCGATGCTGCCGATGGAGAGATCAATGGAGCCCAGCATCAGCACGTATCCCTCGCCGCAGGCCATCACCAAGACCGGCGAGAGATCCTTGAGAATGTTGATGATGTTGCGAAGGCCCAGGAAGCTGGGGGTGATCGCGGTAAAAACAACCAGGATCGCCGCCGTGGAGGCCAGCGTGAGGATTTTGGTCAGCGCCTCCCGGTTTCCGGAAAACCTCCCCCAGAGCGCTTTCTCCGTGTTCATGGCGTTCTCCTTACATCATGTATTTGAGGATCGAGAGCTGATCCGGCTTAGCCTCCGGCGGCGCGTCGAACACCCGGGTGACCTCGCCGTCCTTCATCACCATGACCCGGTTGGCCAGGCCGATGGATTCGTCCAGCGTGTCGCCCAGCACGATGAGGCTCTTGCCCTTGTCGGCGATGTCCCGGATGATGGCGTAGATCTCCGCCTTCGCGCCCACGTCCACGCCCCGGGTGGGGTGGTCCAGAATCAGGATGTCGGCGTCGGAGGCCAGGATGCGGGCGAACACCACCTTCTGCGCGTTGCCGCCGCTGAGGTGCCCCACGGTCTGTCGCACACTGGGCAGTTTGATGGACAGCTCACGGACGTATGCCTCCGCCTGGGCCCTTTTGAGCCGGTCCGAGATCAGCCCGTGGCGCTTGACCTTTTCCAGGTTGGACAGCGCGATGTTTTCACTGGCATCAAGGTCGCTCACCACGCCTTCGACGCGGCGTTCCCGCGGCACCGACAGGATGCCGTACCTGAGCGCATCGCAGGGCGAAGCGAACGATCGCGCCTTCCCGCCCACCAGGATTTCCCCGCCGGTGGGGTCCTCGTCGCCGGATACGACGGCGACGAGCTCTTCCTTGCCCGAGCCGATCACGCCGCACACCGAAACGATCTCGCCCCGGCGCAACTCGAGATTCACGCCGCCGAAGTAGCCGCGTTTGCCCAGATCCCTGAGCGCCAGTACAACCTCCGCCTCCGGCTCGCGCTGGCGCGACACCTGGTAGTACTCGCCCGAGGCGGACCGGCCCACCATTTTTTCGTAGAGAATCCCCTCGTCCAGCTCCGAATTGTCCATCTCGGCCACTTTGCAGCCGTCCTTGAACACCGCGATGCGGTCGGCGATCTCCATGACCTCTCCCAGCTTGTGGGACACGAAGATCACCGCGTTGCCACGCTCGGTGAGCCGCCGGACGTGGCGGAAGAGCTGGCGGATCTCCTGATCGCTGAGGACGGAGGTGGGCTCGTCCAGGAGGATGACCGCGCCCCGGTCCTGGCAGGCGCTGACCGCGTCGAAGACCTTCGCGATCTCCACCATCTGTCGGCTTGCGAAATCCAGATGGTTTACGCGCGTGCCCGGGCGGATGTTTTCCACCTCCATCAGGTTCAGCACTTTCTGGGCGTCCTGGTGCATGCGCTTTACGCTCACCAGCCCGTGCCGCACATAGGGCTCCTCTCGGCCGATGTAGATGTTCTGAGCGACGGTCAGGTTCAGGATCAGCGACTGCTCCTGAAACACCATACCCACGCCCAGGCGGTTGGCCTCGATGGTGGTGCGCGGCGCGTACGGCTCCCCGTGCATGCGCATTTCGCCGGATGTGGCGGTCTCCGCGCCCATCAGGATCTTCATCAGCGTGGACTTCCCCGCGCCGTTTTCGCCGATCAGCCCCAGCACCTCGCCGCCGTAGATCTCAAGGCTCACGTCGTCGAGGGCGAGCGTGCCGGGATACTGCATGGTGATGTTATTGACAGACATCAGGCATTTTCTTTCCATCGCGCCCACCCCTCACTTCAGAATCAGGTTCTTGCCGTGCGGCACGGAAACCGCCACCGCGGCGATGATGATGATGCCCTGCGCCGCCTGCTGTACGTAGGGGCTGACGCCGAGGAGAACCAGCGCGTTATTGATCACGGTGACGATCAGGGTGCCGATCAGCGAATTGACCACGCCGCCCCGGCCGCCGGTCAGGCTCGTACCGCCGACCACCATCGCGGTGATCGCCGGGAACACCACGTTCTGCCCGATGCCCACCTCGCCGCGCCCGATGCGCACCGCACCCATCAGCCCCACCAAACCGATGCACACGCCCAGCCACAGAAACACTTTGAATTTGGTCCTGTCTATGTTGATGCCGACGTTTTTGGCAATCATCTCGTTGTCGCCGATGGCCATGACGTAGGTGCCGAAGCGCGTGCGCGTCTGGAACACATAGGACAGCGCGAACACCGCCAGCGCGATGTACGTCAGGTACGGAACCCCCAGGAACGACCCCTGCGCCAGCAGCGCGAAAAACGGATCGCGGATCAGCGCCGGCTCGCCCATGTACGCAAGCACCGCGAAGCCCGCCATGATGCTCGAAACCGCGTAGGATACCATAAAAGAGGGCAGCTTGCCCTTGATGTGGATCAGGCCCGAAACCGCCGATACCAGAAGGCTCGAGGCCATGGCGATCAGGATGGCGAGAAAGCCCATATCCAGTGCGTTTTTGGAATTTTGCACCATCAGCGCGACGGTGGCGCCCACAAAGCCGCCCAGTCCCTCCGCGGAGAGATCGGTGGAGCCCATCAGGATCATGAAGGTGATGCCCATCGCCATCACCAGCGGGATGGACATCTGGTAGAGCAGGTTCTTGAGGTTCTTCAGCGAGAAGAATCCCTCCGCCGTCACCGAAAAGAGCGCCACCAAAAGGATTAAAATGCCCACGGGCGCCCAGGAATTAAAGCGCTCGCGCTGGCTCCTTCTTTTCATCTCCCGGGCGAATTCCAACCCAATGCGCGAGGCATGCGCCTGCTTTTCAGTTTCCATATCGAACTCTCCCCCTGCGTTGATCGGGTTCGTCCGCCGGCGGCGCATAAAGCGCCGCCGGCGGACATGCAGGCGCGGATTCGCCCAGCGCCTGCATGGGGTATTCCGCTTACGGCGTGACGACGTCCATCGCCTTGGCGATCGGGAAGTCCAGGTTTGTGTAGTCGTAGACGGGCGTGCTGTCCACGAAGGTCTTGATGTATTCGGGCAGCGTGTCCTTGGTGACCAGGTAGCCGTTGGTGTAGAACATGCGGTGCGTGAGGTCCATCGTGGCGGTGTCGATGACGCCGGTCTTGGCCGCGTAGGCGTAGGCCACGCCGTAGCCGCCCTGCATCCAGCCGTTGTTGGCGATGGTGCAGCAGAGGTCGCCGGTGCCGACCATCTCGATGGCGGCGGAGGTGCCGTCCACGCCGGTGACCTTGATCTTGCCGTTGAGCCCCTTGGCCTTCAGCGCCTGCACCACGCCGACCGCCATGTCATCGCACGCGGACCAGATGCCGTCGATGTTGTCATACTTGGCCAGCCAGTTTTCGGTAATGGCGAGGCCCTTCGCCGTCGCCCAGTCGCCCGCCTGGTCGTCCAGCACCTTGATGTCCGGGTATTCGGCCAGCGCCTGCTTAAGGCCCTGCATGCGGTAGGTGTTGGCGGAATTGGCCAGCATGCCCTCCAGCACGCAGATGTAGCCCTTGCCGGGGGTCGGGAGGGAATTGAACAGCGTCACGGCGATGTCGTAACCCTGCTTGACCGCGTCGCAGGCCTGGTGGTTGACCCAATACTTGTAGCTGGTGGGGTAAATGCCCTCAGGGGTGTTCCACGCGGAAGTCCAGTACACGCCCGCTTCCTCGCAGGCTTCTGCGATGGCGGTGATGTTGGGCGCGTTGTTGGGGTCCACAAACAGGATCATGTTGTCGCCCTTGGCGGCGATGACGGCATTGATGTCGTTGATCTGCTTGTCGTCGTTGCCTTCGCAGGCCAGGATCTGCACCTCGGCGGTGCCCGCGGGGAGAGAGTCGACAAACGCCTGCGCACCCGCCACGTACTGCATATGGTACTCGCTGGCGGTGGAGCGCATGCTGACGGCGACGGTCAGCGGTTCTGCCAGGGCGACCGCCGCGCTGCCCATGACCAGCAGCAGGGCGAGCATCAGGGCGACGAGTTTCGAGGTCTTCTTCATGGTGATTCTCCCTTCCTTATTTTTTATACTGCGCGGTGTGCGCAGGTATAAATGGATTTTCAGACATGTGGGACCGGTCCCACATGCCGATGCATGCACGGTGATCCCGAAACTTCTCACCGGAGCGCCGGACGGGTTCCCAGGCCGGCGTTTCACGTTTGGTTCGGGGAATTTCACCGGGGCGATTTTTGTTTGGGATGAAGATCTGACCGCCTATCGGCCGGACACAAGGCGCTCCGAGCCGCGCAGGCATACGTGGGGCAGGATGACGACCTTTTCGGTGGGGCGGCCGGGCGCGTCGAAGCGGCGGAAAAGCAGCTGCGCCGCCTGTTCTCCGAGCCTGAGCACCTCACGCTCCAGACTGGAGTAGGGCATGTTGAAGATGTCTTGCCCCGGGATGCTGTCAAAGCCTACGAACGCGACGTCCTCCGGAATGCGAAGGCCCCGCTCGTACACCGCGGCGAGGAAGCCCGCCTCGCTGAGGTTGTTGCTGACGAAAAACGCGGTGGGCGTATCGCCGCCATCCAGCAGCCTGGATACCTTCCCGTAGGTGATCTGCTTGTCGAACTGGCCGTAGATGACGTGGCCAGGGTTGACCGCGAGGCCGTTCTGTTCCATCGCCTTCAGGAAGCCTTCGTAGCGCTCGCGGCCGATGAAGAGCTCCGTGTCTCCGGCGATCACGCCGATGCGGGTGTGCCCCGCGCGGATCAGCGCCTCCGTCGCCTCGTAAGCGCCGCTGAAGTTATCGGTCATCACGCAGTCGCATCTCATGCGGGCGACGGGGCGGTCCAGCAGCACCACGGGACAGTCCAGGCTCTTCAGCATTCCCTCCATGCGGGCGAAGGACGGATTGTCGGCGTAGTCGGACGCGGGCACGTAGATCAGTCCCTTGACGCGCTGGGCGTACATCGCGCGGAGCGCCCGGTAGTCCTTTTCCACGTCGTTGTCCGATCCGCAGAGCACCAGGGTGTAGCCGCACTTTTCCACCATCTGGCTGACGCCCTTGAGGATATCCGCGAAGAAGGGGTTGTTCACCTCCGGCAGGACCAGGCCGACGGTATCGCTCTCCCGCTTGGAAAGGTTGCGCGCCGCGGCGGAAGGGTGGTAGTTGTGACGCTCCATGACGCACCGGACCTTCGCCACGGTTTCGGCGCTGACATAGCCCGTGCCGTTGATCACCCGGGATATGGTGGATTTGCCGACCCCGGCCTCCTTAGCGATGTCATGGATCGTGACGCCCATGCGGCAGCCCCTCTCATATGCGGGAACGGTTCCCGATTCGCTTTTATACCAAGTAAAAATATTAATTATTCCAAAGGGCTGAGAGATTTTCCATGCAGAACAAGGAGCCGGAGCGAGGAATAGCAGCGCTATTTTGAGCGGAAGGCGACACCGTTCTGCGCGAAAAGAGCCAGCCCAACGAAGAATTAATGTTTTGGATTGGTATTAGTGTATGATGCGGATTAAGGTATCTTCGGGCGATCCTCTTTTATACTCGACGATTTTTTAAATCTTCTTCGATATGCGCATGGTATCGGTTCTTGAATCGCGCGGATTTCCGGCCCGCGAAACGCCGCCGTTCAGCCCCCGTCCGGGCCATAGACCGCCCCAAACAGCGCGTCGATCTCCGACCGGCGCGGCATGGAGGGCGCGGTACCCGGCCGGGTCACCGACAGCGCGCCGGCGACGTTCCCGTAGCGCGCCGCGGTAAACAGATCCTTCCCCTCAGCCAGTGCCATGGCGAAGCCGCCGTTGAAGGCGTCGCCCGCGCCGGTGGCGTCCACCGCCTTGACCGGGATGCGCGGGAGCAGCACGTACTCCCCGCCGTCGGTGGCGAAGGCGCCCGCCGCGCCCAGCGTGATGACCACCGCGCGGACGCCCTTATCCAGAAAGACGCGCGCCGCCCTAAGCGCGTCCTCCCCGGTCTCCACCCGAACGCCGGTAAGCGCCTGGGCCTCCGTCTCGTTGGGGGTGACGACGTCCACTTTGCGGAGCAACGCGTCCGGCAGCTCGGCCGCCGGCGCGGGGTTGAGCACAATGGTGGCGCCCGCCCCGTGCGCAATATCGATCGCGCGGAAGAGGGCGTCAAAATTGACTTCCATCTGCACCAGCAGCACGTCCGCCCCCTCGATCACCGGCCGCACGCGCTCCATGTCCTCCGCGGTGATGTTGCCGCAGGCGCCGCTGACGACCACAATCTCGTTCTGCGCGCTCTCCTGGTCCACCATGATCAGCGCCACGCCCGTCTCGCGGGATTCGTCCGTCAGGATGTACCGGGTATCCATGCCTTCTTTTTCGTAAAAATCCAGGGCGACCCGGCCGAAGACATCGGGGCCGATTTTCGTGATCAGTGTCACGTCCCCACCCGCGCGGTGGGCGGCGACCGCTTGGTTGGACCCCTTGCCGCCTGCGCCCATCTTGAAGGATTCACCCAGGATGGTCTGGCCGGGCAGCGGCAGGCCGCCGGAAAAACTGGTGAGATCCACCACGAAGCTGCCAAAAACGACCACTTTTTTACCCATCGCGCTCTTCCCCCTTTACAGTTCCAGAACCGCCTTGAGCGCACCGCGCCTGTCGTCCAGGTATGCGCGCACATCCCGCCCGAAACCCTCGAAGCTCAGGCCGTGGGAGATCATCGCCCGCATGTCCACCATGCCCGCCTTAACCAGGTCGACGGCGGCGGGAAAGTAGAGGGCGGGGACGGCGTTGCTGGCGCGAATCTGCAGCTTGTCGTCGTGAAAGCGGTACATGTCGAAGGTGACGAAGCGCTTTTCCCCGGAAGTGCCGATGCCGATGAAGCCCATCACGCCCCCGACGTTCATAAGGTTCATCGCGGAGGGCATCGCGTCCGGCGCAGCCGTCATCAGAATTTTGTCCACGCCGCCGCGCGGGAAGGGGTAGACGGCCAAATCCGTCTCGTCGCTATGCACGACCTCGTCCGTGCCCCAGGCGCGGGCGAGGCCGTCCCGGGCATCCCGGCCGGCGTGGTTGACGGCGATAATCCGCCGGGCGCCGGCCAGCCGCGCCAGCCTGAGCGCAAAAAGCCCGATGGGGCCGATGCCGTAGACCAGAACGTCGTCGCCCAGTTCGATGCCTGTGACCTTGACCAGATCATAGGCCACGCCCAGCGGTTCGATCAGCGCCGCCTCGGCGTACGTCAGCCCCTCGAAGGGCACGCAGGTCTCGCAGGGCACCGCCATATACTCCGCAAAGCCCATCGAGCCGGAACCGGCGTTGAACATGGAGCGCCCGGTCTTGTCCAGATCCACCCTGCCGTTTCTCGACCGGCTTGAAAACCGGTCGAATGTGCCGCTCTCGACACACACGTCCTGCCCCGGCTTCACGTTCCCCACGGCGGCGCCGACCGCTTCCACCACCCCAGCGACCTCATGGCCGATGGGCTGGTATTCCTCCGCTTCCATCGCGGTCCGCACGTCCGTGCCGCACAGCCCGCACGCCCGAATCCGGACGAGCACGTCAAAGGGGCCGAGCCTGGGCACGGGGATCTCCCGAACCTGAAAATCCAGCGGCTTTCTGACAAATACCGATTTCATTCCGTCCTCCTCATACCCGGCCCTTGTAGGCCTCCGGCACCACCAGGTCGGGCTTTGAAAACCATCGGGGCGCGTCCACCGCGGAGGTCAGCGCGATGTTGCCGTAGGGGTTAAACGCGCCGGTGCGCACAATGTACTTGGCGGCGCGGGGCAGCGAGGCCATGAACTCCGGGTAGGGCAGCGTGGATACCGGACAGCGCGCGCAGATCCGCTCGACTTCGTCATAGAGCGGCCGGTTGAACGCCTTCAGTTCCTCCGCCACCAGCACCTTTTCATAGCAGAAGTCGCTGAGCACCAACTCCAGCACCCGCTCTATGGTGGGCACGTCCTTTTCCAGCGCGAGGTCGATGCGCTGCTCGTCTGTCGGAATGGGAAAACCCGCGTCGCAGATGATCAGGATGTCACCGTGCCCCATGTCCGAAATGGCGGTATTGAGCTTTTTGTTGAGGATGCGGCCGAGCTTCACGCCGTTTCACTCCCTTCAATCCTTTTGCCGCGCCCGGCATACCCGGCACGGTTTCAGCGTCTTCTCCGCTTGTCCAGCAGCACCGCGAATACGATCAAAAGGCCGATGATGATCTCGAGCACAAAGGAATTGACGCCCAGCAGGTTGCCGCCGTTTCGCAGCGTCGCCATGATCAGCGAGCCCAGCACCGTGCCGATGACCGAGCCCTCGGCGCCCATCAGGGAAGCGCCGCCGATGACCGCCGCGGCGATGGCGTCCGTCTCATAGCCAATGCCGCCGGTGGGCACGCCGTTGCCCAGCCGCGCCGTCATCAGAACGCCCGCGACCGCGCACAGAAACGCGCAGTAGATGTACACGCCGTAGGTCGTCATCCGGATGTTGATGCCCGAGAGCCGCGCGGCCTCGGGGTTGGAGCCCAGCGCGAAGATGTTCCGGCCGAATGTCGTGTACCGGAGCATTACAAACGAACAGGCGATCACGACGAACCATACCATTCCCAGCATCGGCACCTCGAGGAATGTGCTCTTGGCGAAGGTGACGAACTCCTTGGGCAGGCCGGAGATCATGCGCGCCCCGGTGATCAGCATGATGAGGCCGCGCACGGCCGTCATGCAGCCCAGCGTGGCGATAAAGGGGGGCACCTTGCCGTCAAACACCATCACGCCGTTGAACACGCCCACCAGCGTGGCCAGCGCCACCGCCGCGACCACCGAAGGGAAGATCGGCCAGCCCATCGTTCCCATGAACATGGCGCACAATACGCCGGAGAGGCCCGCCGTCGCGCCGACCGAAAGCTCGATACCCGCGGAGATGATGACGACGGTCATGCCTATGGCGATGACGCCGTAGATGGCGGTCTGCCGGATCAAATTCTGCATGTTGCCGACAGTCAGGAACTTGTCCGTGGCCAGGCTCAGCGCGAGGAACATCAGCGCGAGGATGGCCACCAGCAGCATGACCGTGGAGAAATTCAACTTTTTCCGGGCGGATGCGGGCTTTTTGCTCACTGTCGCTCTCTCCTTTATTTAAGCGCGGTCAGTCGGTAATGCCGGAGGCCAGCCGGACCAGCAGTTCCTCGTTCATCCGGCCGTCCTTCGAATATTCGCTCCGGGTCAGCTCCCGCATGATCCGGCCCTCGGACATGACCGCGACCCGGTCGGAAAGGCCCATCACCTCCGGGAGATACGAGGAGATCACGACGATCGCCGCGCCCTCACGGAGAAGCTGCTCGAACAAACGGTAGATCTCGACCTTGGCGCCCACGTCCACGCCCACCGTCGGCTCGTCAAAGATGAAAATCCTGCTCTCGCAGGCCAGCCACCGCGCGACGATCAGCTTCTGCTGGTTGCCGCCCGAAAGGTTCATCGCCAGCTGCCGGACGCCGGGGGTTTTGATGTGCAGCTGCCCGACAAACTTTTCCGAGCGCGCCGCCTCCTTGCGCAGGTTGATGAAGCCCGCCCGGCTGATGGCCTTGTAGGAAGCGATGTTGATGTTGAGCGAGACGCTCAGGTTCATGGCCAGCCCCTGCCGCTTCCGGTCCTCCGTCAGGAAGGCCATGCCGCGCCGGATTGAGGACTTCGGGTCACGGATGCGGACAGGCCTATCGTCGATCCGCACCTCCCCGCCGTCGAAGGGGTCCGCGCCGGTGACGCAGCGCATGACCTCCGTGCGCCCGCTGCCGACCAGCCCATAGAGCCCGAAGATTTCGCCCCGCCTGACGCGGATATCGACGTCCCGGAAGACGCCGTCCCTTCTGAGGCCCCGGACCTCCAGCGCCGTCTCGCCCGGCTGGACGCGCCGGATGTCGTACATGTCCTCCAGCTTGCGCCCCACCATCATGGAGATGAGCCTGTTTTCGTCCACGCTGGAAACCGGCACGGTGTCGATATAGCGGCCGTCCTTGAGGACGGTCACGGTGTCGCAGATCCGGAAGATTTCCTCCATCCTGTGGGAGATGTAGATGATGCCGCAGCCGTCCTTTTTGAGCCGCCCGATCAGCTGAAAGAGCTGCTCCACTTCCTCGGTGGTGAGCAGCGCCGTCGGCTCGTCAAACACGATCACCCGCGCGTTTTCGCGAACGATCTTGGCGATGGCGACCATTTCCTGCATCGCCACGCTGAGCCTGTTCACCGGCACGGCGGGGTCCACGTCCATGCCCATCTTCCGAAGGGTTTCGCGGGTTTCCCGGTAAACCCGGGGCCAGTCGACCACCCCCATGCGCCTGGGCAGCTTTCCGAGGAAGAAATTTTCTCCAACCGAAAGGTGGGGCGCCATCATCACGTCCTGATAAACCGCGCCGATGCCCCGCGCCTTTGCGGCGGCGGGGTTCGGGATTTCGCTTGGGACGCCATCGATGAAGATCTCCCCGCCCGGGTCCGCCTGATGCGCGCCGGTCAGCACCTTGATCAGGGTGGACTTGCCCGCGCCGTTTTCGCCCACCAGGCCGCAGATCTCCCCCGCCCGCACGGAGAACCGCACGCCGTCCAGCGCCTTGACGCCCGGGAATGTCTTCGATATGTTGTTCAGCCGGATGAGCTCCTTGCCGATCGTCTCCACCAGGGCATCCCTCCCGCTTTTGACAAGCACCATAACCGGATCGGCGCGTCTCTCCGCGCCGATCCGGCGCCTCGCGGACAAGCGGTTCACGCTTCAATCAGGAGGCGGTATGCGTGCGGCTGGCTATTTCTTGAGCGTCGTGGGATCGAGCAGCCCCTGAACGGCCGGGTCGTGGAAATTCTCCAGGGTCACGATCGTCGCGCCGGTATCCACTTCCTTGGGGATGTCCTTGCCGGTCAGCTTCTCCCAGGCGTAGTTGACGCCCTTGTAGCCCATCCCGTAGGGGTCCTGCAGCACGAGCGCCTTGAGCGCGCCGCTCTCCACGCCCGCGATCTCCTCCGGATCGGAGTCGAACGCGATGCCGACGATCTTATCGGACAGGCCCTGCTCCGTGATGACGCGGCAGACGCCGTCGCCAGTGATGTTGTTGCAGCCGAAGAGGCCGATCAGGTCGTCGTTGGCCGAGACCATATCCTCCGCCGCCGCGATGGACTTAACCATGTCGTTATCGGTGAAGCGGGTTTCGAGGATCTCCACCTCCGGCGCGATTTCCGCCATCTTGTCGCGGAAGCCGGCCTCGCGGTTGATCAGCACCTGCACGCCCGCCATCGCGTTGACCAGGCCCACCTTGCCCTTGGGCTCGATGCCCAGCGCCTGCCAGCTTTTGAGCATCTGCTCGGCCGCCAGGCCGCCGCCGACATAGTTGTCGGTGGCCAGGAAGGAATCGTAGCAATCGGCGTTGAGGCGGTTGTCAATCGTGATGACCACAATGCCTTTCTCCTGGGCCTCCTGCAGCGTGGGGATGGTGGCGTCCGACGAGGTGGACGCGATCACGATGGCGTCCGGCGCGGCGCTGACCACGTTCTCCAGGATGGAGACCTGCTCGTCGATGTCCGCCTCGGACGGCGGACCGTAGGTGGTCACCTTCACCCTGTCGGGGTATTCGACCGCGTAGTTGTTGGCGCCGATGAGCACATACTGCCAGAAATCGGATGTGGTGGCCTTGATGATGACGGCGACATCCTTGGGTTCCTCGGCCAGCGCGTTCACGGACGCGAGCGCCAGCAGGGCGACGACGAGAAACAGTGCCAGTTTCTTCACGTTTTTCCCTCCTTATTGTTATTTCCTTCCGGAAATTCGTTCCTGCCTTCAGCGCCAGCGCTTTTCGGATCCGGTGAGCCGGAGTACGGGCGAGGCGACGATGCGCTCCCGCGGCTTACCGGGGTCGTCGATCCGCTCCAGCAGAAGGCGCATGGCCATCGCGCCCATCCTCGGGACGTCGCGGTCCAGGCAGCTGTATTGCAGCCCGAACAGATCCAGCCCGTCCACCCGGTCAAAGCCGATGTAGGCGATGTCCTCGGGGATGCGCACCCCCTTTTCGAACATCGCGCGGATGAAGCCCTTGCTGCTTAAGTTGTTGCTGACAAAGAACGCGGTGGGGTAGTCCCCCGTCTCCAGCATCGCCCGGGTCAGGGCATAGGTCCTGTTCTGGTCGAATTCGCCGTAGAGCACATCCTGCTCCCGGAGCTCGATGCCGCAGTCGGCGAGGGCTTGCCGGAACCCCTCGAAGCGCTCCCGGCCGATGTTCAGCCGCATGTCGCCCGCCACAATCCCGATGCGGCGGTGCCCCGCCTCGATCAGCGCCTTGGCGCTCAGGTACGCGCCTGTGTGATTGTCGGTGCAGACCTCGTCAAAGGGCGCATCCGGAAGCGGGCGGTCGAGGATCACAACCGGCGCCCCCATCCGGTCCAGCAGGCGGATCATCCGCTCCCGCTCGCCGATCTCATCGTACTCTACCGCCGGCGTATAGATCAGCCCGCGCAGGCGCTGCTGGCACATCGTCTCGAGCACCTTGTGGTCAGTCCTGGCGCGATTGTCGGTGTTTGAGAGCATCAGCACGAGATTATTCTGCTCCACCACCTGGCTGATGCCCAGAATGATCTCCGCGAAGAACGGGTTGCTCACCTCGGGGATGACCAGGCCGACGAGGCTCGTCTGCCGGGTGGACAGCGCGCGCGCCGCGGCGGAGGGCGTATACCCCAGCGCGTTTACAGCCTCTTCAATCCGCCGGCGCGCATCCGCGCCCACATAGCCGCTTCCGTTCAGCGCGCGCGAAACCGTCGCCTTGCCGACGCCCGCGCGCTCGGCAATGTCCAGAATTGTCGCTTCGCGGGCGTGCTTCCCGCCGCTTCCGTTTTGTGCCACCTCGACCTCGCTTTTGTGGAACCGTTTCCACTTATTGATAAGTAATTTCAATCTCAAAGCCATTATATTGGATTCTTTGTTTTATGTCAACCGTTTCGCATAATTCTTGAGCGACATTTTTTTAGCTTAATTCCATATATTTGACTTTTTCCGTAAACTTTATGTGGAACTAGGTTCCACATTCGACATTTCCCATTCCCGCGGTTCACGCCCGGCCAGGGCGCCCGCGCCGCAGCCGCTTGATCCCAAAACAAACTCCCCCGCGCCCGCCGAGGCGGACGCGGGGATCAGGTTGCGGAAAACCGCGGACCGCGTCAGCGCGGCCCGAACCCAGTCATCTGTCCGCGCGGGCGCGGACATACTCGTGGGCGCGCTCGCAATTCTGCACTTTAAAGAAGCCGCCGTCGATGCCGATGATCTCCCCGGTGATGTAGCCCGCTTCGGGCGATGTCAGGTACTTCACCAGGTGCGCAACGTCCCCGCCGTCGCCAAATCGGTTCAGCGAAATCTGCTTGACCTGAATTTCGCCGCGCTCCTCGATCATCTTCGCGGTCATATCCGTGGCGATGATGCCGGGGGCGTAGGCGTTGACCGTGATCCCGTAGGGCGCGAATTCCGCCGAGGCGATGCGCGTGAACATGTCGATGGCCGCCTTGCTCGCCGCGTAGGCGATGAGGCCTACGTCGGCAAAGCGTCCCGAGATCGACGACGCATTGACGATGCGCCCATAGCGGCGCGCCTTCATGGAAGGCAGACATGCCCGGACCATATGCAGGGCGCTTTTAAGGTTCACGTTCATCACGCGGTCGAAGTACTCGTCCGTCATGTCCTCAAAAAAGCAAAAATCGAAGATCCCCGCGTTGTTGATCAGGATGTCGACGCGGCCGAAGCGCCCGACCACCTCATCCGCCACGCGCCGGGCGTCTTCCTCGCGCGAGAGGTCCGCTTTCATCGCAAACGAGCCTTCGGACAGCCTCGAAATTTCCGTCTCCGTCGCGGCCGCCTCCGCCTCGTTGGCGCGATAGACGGCGCATACGATGTTTCCGGCGCTGGCAAGCCCCACGCTGATGGCGCGGCCCATGCCGCGCGTGCCTCCTGTGACGATGGCAACCCGCTTTTCCACGGCGATCCCTCCCCTTCGTTCACTGACGTGCCTCCATGCGCAACGCGCCATCCCGGCTCGACGGCTCCTTCATTATACCACCTCCGCCGGAAACCGGTCAATTTTCCCGCCGCACGCGTCTCCGGAAGGCGCGGCGTGGATCAAAAAACTTCCGCCCGGTTTTCAAAACCGGGCGGAAGCCGCAGTCGGCGGGCATTCCACCGCGCTCGGACATTCCGGCAGATGGCTTGGACGGCCGCCATTTGGCCGTTCATTCGACGTTCCGATGCCGCGCCTCCATCGTCTCGTGGCTGAGCGCCATTTTCTCCTCCAGCATGACGATGAGAATGTCGTACAGCAGGAAGCAGTGCTGCTCGAACAGCGCGCCCATGGGCTGCGCCGAGGGCACGCAGCGGGGATCGGTGCCGTTGAACACATGCGCGGGGACGAACAGCACGCGGTCGGCCAGCTTCGGGGTCTTCTCAAGCGGCGTGCCCGTCACCACGGCGACGGTGGCGCCGGACGCCTTCGCCTGCTCTACGACGTAGTGGATATGCCCGATGCGGCCGGAGCCGCTGACCGCGATGAAGAGGTCCCCCGCGCCCATGCCGGGGGTCGTGTCGTCCCAGATCCAGTGAACCTCCTTGCCCAGGTGCATGAGCCGCATCGAGAACGCGCGCGCGGCGATGCCCTCGCGGCCAACGCCCATCACGAAAACGCGCTTCGCGCCTGCGATGGCCTCCATAAAGGCCTCCAGCTCCCGGGTGTCCTGCCGCTCGAATACCGCCTCGTGCTCGTCCTGCACCCTCCGGTAAAGCTCCTTGTAGCGAGCGCCGACGTCCATCATCATCCCTCCCGCGCGGTCTTTCCGCGGTATTTTACGCGCTGCATGCGCTTGTCGGATACGTAGTTGAGCCCCATCACGAAGATCAGCATGAAGCCCCAGATCAGCTTCTTGGCGTAGGGTGAGAATTTCCAGACCGTGAACGCGCTGGACAGAAGCTGCATCAGCAGAATGGCGCACACCGCGCCGGCCGCCTTGCCCCGCCCGCCGTCTGGGTGGATGCCGCCGACGACGCACACCAGCATCGCCTGCAGCAGATACGCATCGCCGTAGCCGACCTTGGCGGAGTTGACGCGGCTGACGATGATCAGCCCCGCGAGCCCCGCGAGCAGGCCGATCGTCACGAAGATGCCCAGCGTCAGGCGCTCGTTGTTGATGGCGGAAAAACGCGCCGCCGTGTGGTTGCTGCCATAGAGGTATATCTTGCGGCCAAACGCCGTCCAGTTCAGCACAAACGACAGGACCAGAACCGCGGCGAGGAACATCAGGAAGATCAGCGGGACGCCGTACACCTCGACGATGCCAAAACTCGTAAACGCGTCCGGCAGACCCGTCACGCCCTTGCCGCCGGTCAGCGCCATGCCGATCCCGGTGAACAGGGTCATCGTGCCCAGGGTCGCAATCAGCGGCGGCGCGGACAGCTTGGCCACCAGAAAGCCGTTGAAGAGCCCGAACGCCGCGGACGACAGGAGCGCCACGGCCACCGCCGCCCAGATTGCCGCGGCGCCGCCGAGCCCCGTTAGCCAGCGGCCGGACAGGATCATCGCTGCGAAGATGCCGGAGGTGTTGGCGATGGCGACGATCGAAAGGTCGATTCCCCCGATGAGGAACGAGAGCATCATGCCCAGCGCGATGAAGCCGAATTCCGGGATCTGATAGGCCATGGAGGTCAGGTTGCGGACCGAATACAGGGCGCCGGACATCGTGGGCGCGAAGGCCAGCGCCACGAACAGCGTCACCGCGTACAGGATCATCAGCTTTCTGTCCCGGATCAGGGGTTTGAAAATGCCGTTCATGCTCGCACCTCCTATTCCGTAAAGATCAGGTTCTGCTCGTTGCGCACGCGGTTCTGGTACGAGGTGACCGCTACGGAGGCCACCAGCAGCGCGCCCACGAACAGGTCGTTCCAGGACGAGGACAGGCCCAGAAAGATCAGCGTGGAATTGAGCAGGTAGATCACCGCCGTACCCAGGATGACACCCAGAATCTTGCCTTGGCCGCCGGTGGCCTTGGTTCCGCCGATTACCGCGCCGGCGATAACCATCAATTCGTCTCCCACCAGCTTATTGGGGTAGGCGGCGTTGACCTGCGCGATATATACCACGCCCATCAGCCCGGCCAGCGCGCCGATGTATGCGTAGGTGAAGAGGCGGATCGTCAGCGGCCTGAACCCCGCGCGGATTGCGGACTCCTCGGAGTTGCCCAGCGCGATCACACCGCGCCCGATCATCGTCCGGTTGATCAGAAACCAGGTGAGCGCCACCACCAGGACCACCGGGATGATCGCCGTGGTCAGGCCCATGACCCCCATCCGGGTGTTCAGTTGAAACAGCGTCGAGGAGCCGAACCTGGACAGCGACGGCGGCAGCACCCCCGCGCCGAAGGTCTTGTTCGAGATAAAGGTGGTCATCACCCCGTGGAACACGTTCTGCGTGCCCAGCGTGATGATGAAAGGCGGCAGCTTCAGCCAGTTGATGAGCAGCGCGTTGAGAAGGCCCAGCGCCGTTCCGATGGTCACCGACACGATCAGCGCGAACGCAAGGTTGTCGATGCCGCCGCGGATCATCAGGTAGGTGGACACGTACCCGCCGAAGAGCGCCACGCTCATGAAGGACACATCGATTCCGCCGGACAGCATCACCACAAGAAGGCCCATCGCCACGATCATCGTGGAGGACGAGGAGCGGATGATGTCAAACACCGTTTCAAAGCTGAGAAACGCCGGGTTGACCGCCGCCACCGTCACGCTGTAGAGCGCGATGATGACCATCAGGATGGCTTCCGTCCCGTTGACCGGTTTTCTCCTCACGTGGTCGTTCTCCTCTCCCCCGCGGAATCGCTGATCAGGCTCTGGAGGACGGCGGCGGCGTCCGGCCGGGCGAGGGCCTCCTCGTCCAGCACGGCCACCTGCCGGTGCGCGGCCATGATCATCACGCGGTTACAGTTGGCGAGCAGTTCTTCCATCTCGTCGGTGATCATCAGAATCGCCATGCCCTCCCGGGCAAAGCCCTGGATCAGCTCGTAGATCTCCGCCTTGGAGCCGATGTCCACGCCGACGGTGGGCGTGTCCATGATGAAGAGCCTGGGCGACCGGTTGACCCACTTGGCGACGATCGCCTTCTGCTGGTTGCCGCCGGACAGCGAGCCGATGGGCGTTTCGACGGAGGGCGTGCGCACGCGCAGCCTTTTTACGCTGTCCTCGGCCAGGCGCCGCTCCCGCGCCCGGTCGATCACGCCCGCGCGGCCCGCGATTTCTTCGACCATCGCGGAGGACAGGTTTTCGCGCACGCTCCGGTCCCGGAACATCCCCTGGGTGGACCGGTCCTCCGGCAATAGCGCGATGCCGGCGCGCTTCGCGGCCGACGGCGAATGGATCGCCACGCTCCGTCCCTCGAACAGCACCTGCCCGCTGTCGGGCGGGTTGAGCCCAAACAGCGACAGCGCCAGTTCCGTGCGCCCGGAGCCCAAAAGCCCCGTCAGCCCAAAGATGTCGCCCCGCCGCACGGTGAAGCGGATGTCCTCAAAATTGCCCGCCTTGGTCAACCCCCGCACCTCGAGGAGCGGCGAATCATCCCGCTCGCGGCGCGCGTAGCGCGGGTACTCCACCTCGCGCCCGGTCATGTGGAACGCCAGCTTTTTGGGGTCCAGCGCCGTGCTGGGAAAATCGCCGATCTTTCGGCCATCCCGGAAGATGGCGATCCTGTCGGCCACCTGAAACACCTCGTCCAGCTTGTGGCTGATGAACACGATCGCGAGGCCCGCCGCCTTCAGTTCGCCGACCACCTTCAAAAGCCGCGCGACCTCCTGTCGCGTCAGCGCGGTGGTGGGTTCGTCCATGAACAGAATCTTCGCGTCCTGGGCCAGCGCGCGGCAGATGGCGGTCAGCTGGCGGTTGGCCATCGAGGTCTCCATGACTGTGGCGCCAAGGTCCAGCGTGACGCCGATGCGCGCGGTCTGCTCTTGGGCGATTCGGTAGACTTCCTTCCAGTCGATGACCTTGCGCCCTTCCTGACGGATGCGGTTCAGCGCAATGTTCTCGGCCACCGTCATGTGCTGGAACAGCGAAAGGTCCTGGTAGATCACCTGGATACCCAGGCGGATGGCCTGCTGGGGCGACAGGTGCCGGTGCGATTCACCGCCGATCTGGATTTCGCCGCCATCCGGCTGATAGATGCCGGAGACAGTCTTGACGAAGGTGGACTTGCCGGAGCCGTTCTCTCCCGCGAGGCAGAGAATCTCCCCGGCGCGGATGTCCACGCTGACGTCCATGAGCGCCTGAACGCCGATGAACGCCTTGTTGATGTGCTGCGCGCGAAGAATCACATCACCCATTGTTCGAAACCCTCCTGTTGTCCCGAGGCGCATGGCTGCCGATAATCCGAATGCTGCCCGGCGGGGAACCGGGCAGCACTCGGGGTTTCGGCGCAGAGGCTGATCAGAACGCGTAGTCGTCGATGTTGTCCTTGGTGAATACCAGCGGCGCATAGCCGTAGGCGATGGTGCCTTCGACGGTCATCTTCTCATAGCCGGTCGCCTTCAGGTCCGTGCCGGTGGCGACTCCCTGGCCGGAGGCGATCAGGTAGGCCGCGTAACAGGTGGCATAGCCGGCGTCCGCCGGGCGCCACGCCTGGCCGTGCACCATGGAGCCGTCCTTGATGTAGGTGGCGGACATGGAGGGAATCGCCAGGGAAACGACCTTGATGTCCTCGCGGCCCTTGTCCTTGATGGCCTGGGAGATGCCGCCGCCGTGGGCGGAGCAGTCAAAGATCGCGGTCAGATCCGGGAAGGCCTTGAGCAGTTCGACGGTCTTGTCGTAGGCGCCCTCGATGCTGTTGCCATCTTCGTAGGGCTCGGAGGAGACGTTGGTCATCTCGCTGTTCTTGCTGATGTAATCCACCGCGGCATTGTACCACGCCATGTGGGTGTCCATGGTCAGGCCGCCCACGAAACCGGCGAACTGGCCCTTGCCGCCCGTGGCTTCCACCACGGCCTTGCCCATCAGCGCGCCAAAGTCCGCGTTGACGAAGGCTTCGACGTCCAGATCCACGCTGTCGGCGATGCCGGGGGCCTCATGGGTTACCACGGTGATGCCGGCTTCCCGCGCCTTCTTGATGGTGGGGATCAGCGCCTGCGGGTCGTTGGGGACGATGCAGATCGCGTCGACGCCCTGAGAGATCAGGTCCTCCATGATGGCGATCTGCAGCGCCGGGTCGCCGCTCTCGGGGGTCAGCACGTAGGTGTTGAGGCCCGTGTCTTCCTTGAGCTTGTTGACGCCGGCCTCCATGTCGTCAAACCAGGGATCGGACTGCTTAACGATCATCACGACCGTGTACTCGGAGATGTCCTTGGCCTCCGCCAGCGCAAACGTCGTCATGGACAGAACCATCATCAGGGCGAGCAGCAGTGCGAAAGTCTTCCTCATGGCAGATCCTCCTTACTGTTTCTTTACGGAACCCTTCTCCATCCGGCCGAAACGCTCTGTTTCCGGCCAACGAATACAGTATACATGCCAAGTATTCTTTGTTGGAATGCACAAACCAACAACATGGTGGAATAATCAATGACGTTTCGGGTGGCGCTCCCGGTACTCGCTGGGCGAGCAGTCGGCGAACTTTTTAAAGGTTTTGCTGAAGTAGTGCTGGTCGTTGAAACCCACCCGGAACGCGATTTCGTAGATCTTCAAATTGCTTTCGTCCATCAGGGCCTTGGCCCGCTCGACGCGGAACTGGTTGATGTAGTCGCTGATGGTCAGGCCGTACTCGCGCTTGAACACCGCGCCCAGGTAGTTGGCGGAATAGCTCAAAAGGGTGGACAGCCAGTTGACGGAGAGGCGGTTGTCCTCATGGTTTTGCTCGATGGCGCGGCGTGTCATCGCCGCGATGCGGCGGTGGCGCTCGGTATAGCCGCTGGCGATTTCACACCGGACCGTCTCCATCAGTTTAAACGCGAAGGCGCGCAGCTGCGGCAGCTGCGCCCTGGCGGCGCCCGGCTTTAAAAAGGCCATTTCCCGGACGAACGCGTCCATGGCGTCTACGGCGTTTTCCATCAGCACGCCCACCAGCAGCATGACGCATTTCGTCGCGTAGAAGCTGGCCCGCTCGGGCGTGACCGCCTGCGCGCCGGCCTCCAGATAATCGAAGAACTCGCCCAGAATCCGCTGCGCCTCGTCGTAGCGCATGGCCTTCAGGGCGGTCTCCATCTCCTGGCAGAAGCGGCCCAGCGCCAGCACGCCCTCCTCCTTCCGGTAGTCGCCGATATCGTACACGAAGCCCGCGCCGAAAAGCGAGCGGTAGTCCAGCGCGTTGTTGGCATTGTTGTAGGAACTGGCGATGCCGGAAAGCCCCCGCGCCTCGTCGCCCACGCCCACGTAGCATTCGATGCCCGGCACGTCCCGGACGCGCCGCATCAGCTCCCCGGTGACCGCGTCGATCCGCCGCCGGTCGATCGGACCGTCGCAGCTCACCAGGAGCACGTAGCGCGCGTTCTCCATGTTAAACAGGTTGAAGCCGCCCTCCCGCGCGACCAGTTCGTTCAGGATGTCCTCGACCAGCTTGAGCGAAACCTGGAACTCCACCTCGCCCAGGCGCTCCTCCGCGCGCCGGATGAGCACGATCGCCGCCATAAATCGGTCACCGCTCAGGTCGATCCCGTAGGTCGCGCGGATTTCCTCCAGCGAAACGGGCGCGTCCTGGCTGTTCAGGATGTCGTAGAGCAGCTTTTGCCGGATCAAATCCAGGTGCTCCCGGACAAAGGCGCGCAGGTGCTCCACGTGGGCCTCCCGCCCGCGGCGCTCTTCGAGCAGGCCGTGAAGTCTTTTGCCCAGCTCCATCACGTCCAGGGAGTCGATGGGCTTGAGCAGGTAGTCCGTCGCGCCGTAGTTCAGCGCCCGCCGGGCGTAGTCAAACTTTTCGTAACCGCTGACGATGATGGTCAGCGGCCGGAGTCCTTCCCGCTCCAGCGCATGCATCAGCTCGATCCCGTTCATGTCGGGCATCTCGATGTCCAGCAGCATCGCGCCGATGTTTTCGCGCCGGATCACCTCCAGCGCCTCGACGCCGCTGTGCGCCACAAGGACTTCGAAAAGTCCCTGCCGGTCCAGCGTTCTGCGCATCCCCTCGCAGGTCATCTCCTCGTCGTCCACCACCAAGAGTCTGTCCATGTCATTCCTCTCCCAGCATCGCTTTGATCCGGATCGACGCCACCGTCTCGCCGCCTTCTCTAGCGTATTTCAGCCCGTATCCTGGGCCAAAGCACATCTGCACCCGGTCATGCACGTTGGAAATCCCGATGCCGTATTCACCCTTTGCGCCCGCGGCGTCGCGGTGGTACAGGAATTCGTTCATCGCGTCCAGCGTCTCCGGGGTCGCGGTTTCGCCGTTGTCGCGGACCTCCATCACCACGTCGTCCCCGTCGCAGTAGGCGCGGATCGCGATGCGGAACTTCCTGTCGGATCGGGTCTTCATCGCGTGGACGATGGAGTTCTCCACCAGGGGCTGCAAAATCAGCTTGGGGGTATAGTAGTTCATCAACTGTTCGGGCACGTCAAAGGAGACGAGGATTCTGTCGGTGTAGCGCGCCTTCTGGATGTTGATGTAGAGCTCCACATGGGTGATCTCCTCGCGGATCGAGATGGACTCGCGCCCCTTGCTGATGGAGATCCGAAAGAACTGCGACAGCTCCTTCGTGATCTGGATTGCCGTGCGGGGTTCGTCCGCCTCGATCATCCAGACGATGGTGGAGAGCGTATTGTAGAGGAAGTGAGGGTTGATCTGGAACTCCAGCGCCCGGATCTGCGCTTCTTTCTTCTTTTGCTGCTCGAGGTAGTAGTCGGAAATCACTTTTTCCAACTGGGCGAGCAGCGACGCGTATTTGTCCGAGATCATTGCAAATTCATTCCGGCGCGTCTTGCGGGCGGCGCCTCCGGCTTCGTCCCTGCTCAGGCGATCGATCAGGCTGCGCAGCGGCTTGGTCAGGCTCATGGACAAAAGCGCGCCCAGCAGTACGCAGCCCGCCACCGAAATCAGCGCCACGAGCAGTGTGAACTGCATAATCGCCGCGAAGCCCGCGTTGAGGCGCGCGGTTGGCGTACATTCGATGAAATAGAGCCGGCGCTGGGCGTCGTAGCGATAGGCCACCAGGTCCTGCCCGCTGAAGAGATACCCGTCTGCTCCGTCCAACTGTGCAAGTTCAAAGCCAAGCACCTCCGGGACGCCGCGGGAAAACTGCGCCTTGTCCGTGCAGGACTGGATGATTCCGCGCTCGTTGATGATGTAAATGCGGGAGCCTCGGGCGGCCTCGTAGCCCTCGTACAGCGAGCGGAAGACGCTCTCTTTGATATTGATGATCAGCCGGGCCACCGGCTCGCTCGTATCCGCCCCCAGCACCACGCGTTCATAGGGAATCACGGCCTCCCCCCGGTCAAAGGCCGCGTCATCCCAGCGGTCAAACAGCACGAAGGCTTCTGGGTCCAGCGGCGCAAAGCCGGCGGCGTCCACCTTGCGCACCGCCGAGTATTCGGACGAGGAGTAGGAAAGCGCGACGCCGTTCTCGCACACCAAAACCACCGACGTGGCATCCATGTTGTTGTAAAAGCTCATGACCTGGCGCTTCGCGCGGTCCTCCAGCAGGGCCTGATCCTCAAGCGAACGCGCCGGGCTTAGCTCCGGATAGGCGCGCACCGAGGCGTTGTACGCGGTGAGCAGCGTGGCCTGGTGCTTTGCCTTCATGATTTCACCCGCCCGGTAATTCACAAATTCCAAGCGGGCCAGGCTGTCCTGCACCCCCATTTCCAGCGTGCTCGCCGACGAGATCCGAAGCGACATGGCGCCCACGACGACGACCGGCACAATCGACGCCAGCGCGAAAAACAGCATCAGCTTCACGGTGAATGGCAGGTTGTAAAACCACGATCTGCGTTCCCTGACCATCGCTCTACCCGCTTTCCTCAAGTGCATTCGTATCACAGAAAGGGCCGGCAGCTCCCGGCGCGGCAAAGAAAGAATGCTCCGGATTGGTATCAGTCTATCACATTGCGGCCGGCTTTGCCACGGTCCGGTTATGGGGGACAGGCTGCTCTGGTATAACCGCCGCGATTTCCAGGCGCAAAAAAGCGGGCCGTGCCGACCGTTCCTTCGTGTCGGCATGACCCGCGGTAAAAGGACTCGCGCCGGCCCGCCCGCCTACTGCGTCGGGGCGGCGCTTTCGCCCGCGAACTCCGGCGTGATCTCCACGGGGTCAAGGATCAGCTTGCGCGGCAGGTTTTTCTCGCCGCCGAGAATGCGCAGCGCATACTCGATGGCCTGTTCGCCGCCGGTGGGGCAGTAGAATGTGGCGTCCAGAATGCCCTCCCGGACCATTTCCTTTCCACCGCCGCGCCCGTCCAGCCCGTCCACGCCCACGTAGCGCACGCCCTCCGCCCGGAGTTTGTTCATCGCCACGTAAGCGCCGTAGGCCATCGCGTCGTTCTGGGCAAACACCACGTCCACAACGTCGGGGTTTTCCACCAGGTATTCCTTGGTCCGGTCCTCGGCCTGGTCCTGCATCCAGTTGGCCACCAGACGCCCGCAGACGACCACGTTCTCCCGGCCGGCGATGACCGCCCTGAACCCCTCGCTTCGCTCAGCCACCGGCGGGGACCCGTTGACGCCCAGAATTTCCAGTACGCATCCGCCGGACGCGCCCAGCAGCCGCAGCACGGCGCGGCCGGCCATCTGGCCGATCTTGAAGTTGTCCGGGCCGATGAAGAGCGTATACGCCTCCCCGCGCACGTCCCGGTCCAGCACGATCACCGGGATCTTTTCGAACACTTCGCCGATCACGGGCCTGAGCGCCTCGCCGTCCACGGGCGAAACCACGAGCAGGTCAATCCCGTAGCCCATGAGCCTGCGGATGTCGGCGATCTGGCGCAGGGTGTCCTCCTGACGCTTCTGCTCGTTATCCTGGCGCTGAATGTCCTGGGAGGCGTTGGTGAAGATCACGCGAAGGTTGTCATGCAGCGCCGCTGCGCGCTCGATGTCCTGGTTCATCGTAATGCGCCAGGGCTCGGTCAGGTTGGCCTGGCTCATGCCGATGAGGAATTCCACCTGCCGGGGCCCCTCCTCGGCGTCACGGAAACCCGTCCTCAGCGCGACCGCCAACGCCGCGAGAACCGCCAGCAGCACCGCGACCAGCGCGGCCCGGCGCGCCCATATCAGCCGCGTCATTTGGCCGCGTCCTCGTCCCGGTACTCCGCCGGAGGTGCGCCCAGCACCTTTTTGAAAGCGGTGCTGAAATAGTGAGGCGTCGAGTAGCCCACGCGCATGGCGACTTCGCGGATTTTGACGTCGCCATGCTGCATCATCTGAACGGCCGCGCCCACCCGAACGGCGGTCAGGTACTTTGAAAAGGGCATGCCCAGTTCCTGCTTCATCAGCCGGCTCAGATAGGATGGGTTGACGCCCACGGCGTCGGCTACGTCCTGAAGGCCCAGATCGGACCGGGCGAAGTTGCGCTGGATGTAGCGGGTGGCCTGCTCCACCGCAGCCGGGCGGGCGGCTTCCCGCTCGATGGCGTCCAGAAGGCCGTCGTAGACCTCATCGAGGCGATCCAGATCGGCGGCCTGCGCCTGTGAAATCGCGGCGGACACCATCAGCTGGACGGCGGAGCGGCGCGCGGATTGCAAAAGCCATTCGTCCATCGCCCGGTCCGCATCGTAGAGCACCATGACGTGGTCCCGCTCGTCGGCGAACACGCAGGAAAAACGGCACCGGGACAGCGCGTCCCGGAGCGCGTCGGCGAACGCAAATTGGAGGATCTTCGGGCGCCAGGGCTGCCCGGCGTCGGGCACGGCGCGGATCATCATCAGAACCGGACGCCGAAGCGCCGGAAATTCCAAAAGACGGCGCTGATCCAGGATTTCCTCCCGTGTCAGCCCCCCCTGAATCAGCTCCGACAGAAACTCTTCCCACAGGGATTCCCGGCGCTTCTCCAGCCGCGCAAGCGCCCACGCGAAGTGCTTCTCCCGCTCTCGCTCCTCCAGCATCTGCTGGATGGCGCCGTCCAGCGCGGCCCTGAGGGCGGAGAGCTCCACCGGTTTGAGCAGATAGGCGCTGACGCCCAGCTCCACCGCGCGCCGCGCGTACTCGAACTCCTCAAACCCGGTGATCACGATGATCCGCGCGCCGCTCTGGGCCTTTTTAAGCCGCTCAATGAAATCCAGGCCGTTCAAAAACGGCATGTTGATGTCCACCAGCAGGATGTCCGGATGGACGGACCCGGCCCGCTCGAGCGCGCGCTCGCCGTCCTCAGCCTCGGCGGCGATTTCGATGTCCAGCCCCATGTGCTCGATCTGCGCGCGCAGCCCGCGCCGGATTTTGGGCTCGTCGTCCGCGATCATCAGCTTCCACATGCCCTTCACCTCCCTTGCGCGCTCTCCCGGATGATCGGATGCAGGATGGTCACGGTCACGCCCCCCGATTCGTTGAGGGCGTAGCTGAGGCCATAGGCGTCGCCGTGGCTGAGCCGGATGCGGTTGTTGACGTTGAAGACGCCGTACCCCTGGCCGGACGCCCCGCCCCCGGGCGTGCGGAGCGCCTCGTTCAGCGCTTCGCACTGTGCCGGGCTCATGCCCGCGCCGTCGTCGGTCACCCGAAGCACCAGATTCTCCCCGTCCTCCCGGGCTGTCACCCGGATGTGGCCGGTGCCCCGCTTCTGCTTGATGCCGTGGTAGATGGCGTTCTCCACCAGCGGCTGCAGCACGAGCTTGTTCACCAGATCCTTCATGCAGCCCTCGTCCGCCTCGATTTCATAGTCCAGCTTGTCCTCGTAGCGCACCTGTTGGATGAACAGGTAGCACTTCACGTGCTCGATTTCTTCCGAGAGGGGGATGACCTCCCGGCCGCGGCTCAGGCCGATGCGGAAGAGCTTTGTCAGCGCGCTGACCATCTGCACGATCTCGATGGCGCCCCGCTCCTCGGCCATCCAGCGGATGGTGTCCAGCGTGTTGTAGAGGAAGTGGGGCTTGATCTGCGCCTGCAGTGTCTTGATCTCGGCCTCGCGCTTATTGCGCTGCTCGACGTACACCAGCTGCAAAAGCGAGCGGATCTTTTCCATCATATTGTTGAAGCCGGCGCCCAATTGCGCGATCTCGCCGTGATCGCGGCGGCTGACGAAGCGCACGTTGAGGTTGCCGTGCTCGGCCTCGGCCATCAGCATGCGCAGCTTGGAGATGGGCTTTGTGAAGGAGGTGGAGAAGGTGATCGCCGTCACCGAGGCCACGAGCACCGCAATCAGCGCCAGCATCATGGTGTAGCGCCGGAGCTGCAGCACGGGCTCCAGCACCTCGCCGCTTTTGAACACGCCCACCGTGCTCCAGTCGGCCAGCTTCGAGTGGGTGGACAGCAGCTGGTATCGCTCGCCCAACACCGTATGCACGCTGCCACCGGGCGCGCCGCCGCCGATCCACTGGGGCTGGATGCGGTACACAGTGGGATTGACCGGCGCGTACACCACCCGGCCCGCGTCATCCATCACGAACACGTAGCCGTTCTTGCCCAGTGTCAGGTCCTTGATGTGGTTTTCGATCACCGTCAGGCGCATATCGGCCATGATCACGCCCAGCGGCTCGCCGCTCTCCGGGTCCAGCACCGAGCGCGCCACAGTCACGATGTCGTCGGCGCTGGGGTTGAAGATGTTCCGGAAGTTGCGGCCGATGGGCCGCCCGATCAGCACGCGCCCGCCGTCCGCGGCGGCGGCGGCCTTATACCAGTCGTCCTCGTCCACGGCGTAGCGGGCGATGCGGAAGATCTCGTTGGACAGGTACAGGTCGTGCCGGTTGGCGATCAGGATGCCGGAAAAGAGGTCCCTGTTCAGATCCACGTAGCGCTGCATCGTAAGGCGGGCACGGGTTTCAATGTCCACGCGGCCGGGTTCGTAAAAGCTCCGGACGTTGAGAAAGGCCAGCACGTCCTCGTCCTGGGACAGGTAGGAAATCACCTGGTCCACCCCGTGCACGCTGGCGTCGATGTTGGTCTGAACCTGGGAGAGCATCTGGCTGGCGTAGGAGGTGGCCTGCTCGTCGATGGCCTGGGCATAAAAATAATTGCCGAAGATGGTCATGACCAGCAGCGGAATTGAGATGAGCAGCACCATGTACACCAGCAGCTGAACCCTGAGGCTCCTGTACAACCCGCCGCCGCGCCACCGCATCCGCATCCCTCCCCAGCCGCATCATAGCACACGCCCGCGGGGCGCGCAAGGCGCGCCCAATGCCGCATGCATCGGACGCGCCCCGCACGGCGCATCGGGCGCTTTATTTGCCGCCCATACGGGCGTAGATCTCCGGCGCGGTCTCGGGGGTGATGGCCTCGGTCCCCAGCGTGACGTTCTTCTCCAGCGTCTCGCCCTGTACCAGCAGCTTGTAGGCGCTTTCGACGGCCTCCTTGCCGCCGGTGGGGTAGACCATCGACAGGCTCAGCCGGCCGTCCATGACCGACTTGATGCCGCCGTCCGGGGTGGGCAGGCCGTCCACGCCGACGAACAGGATGTCCTTCTCGCGGCCCGCGTTCTTGGCGGCGATGTAGGCGCCTTCGGCCATCGGGTCGTTGAGGGCGAAGAACAGGTCGATCTCGTCATGGGCCTGCAGCATTTCCTCGGCCACGGTGATGGCCTTCTCGCGGAGCCAGTCGGCGTTGTTGGCGGCGATGATCTCGCACTTGGGGTTCTCCGCGATGCCCTCGCGGAAGCCGTTGTCGCGGTCGATGCCGCCGGAGGTGCCCTCGAGGCCCTTGATCTCGCAGATCTTGCCGCCGTCGGGCAGCAGCACGGTGGCCACGTACTTGCCGCATTCGCGGCCGATGAGCACGTTGTCCGCGCCGATGAACTGGGTGTAGGTATCGCCTTCGATCTTGCGGTCGAGCAGGATCACCGGAATGCCGGCTTCATAGGCCTTCTTGACCACGTTGGTCAGCGGGCGCGCCTCGTTGGGCGAGGTGATGATCAGATCCACGCCCATCTGGATGAAGTTCTCAATGTCGGCGATCTGCTTCGAATTGTCCTGGGCCGCGTCGGAGTAGATGATCTCGAACATCGGGTAGTCCTTGGCGGCGGCGGCGATCTGGTCGTTCATGGCGACGCGCCACGGCTCGCCCAGGTTGCACTGCGCCATGCCGATGATGTACTTGTCCTTCGTGCCCGCCTCCGCGGACGCCAGCGTGGTCAGGCCGATCGTCAGGATGAGAACCATGAGGACGCAGAGAATCTTCTTCACAACTCTTCCTCCCATATTGGTCGATTTGTCGGAATGCGCCTATGAAAGCCTCCGCGCGCGAGGCGTTCCATCAGAAATGAGGGGGATCAATCCTTCTTCCGCTCGGCCTGGGCGAACACCGCCACGATGATGAGCAGGCCCTTGACCACCAGCTGCAGGTTGGAGTTGACGCCCTTGAGGCCCAGCATGTTGTCGAGAAGGCCCAATATCAGCGCGCCCACCAGCGTGCCGGAGACGCGGCCCCGCCCGCCCGCCAGGCTCGTGCCGCCGATGGCCACCGCGGCCACGGCGTTAAGCTCGTAGCCGATGCCCTCGTTGGGGCCGCCCTGACTGATCTGCGCGGAGTGCAGCATTCCCGCCACCGCCGACAGCATGCTGCACAGCACGAAGGCAATGATCTTGACCCGGTCGACGTTGATGCCGGACAGGTGCGCCGCCTGGGAATTGCCGCCGATGGCGTACAGCTGGCGGCCGAAGCGGGTATACTTGAGCACCACCCAGAACGTGACGATCAGGATCAGAAATACCAGCGCGGGCACCGGCAGCACGCCGCCGATGCGCGCCTGCAAAAACTCAAATTCGGGCGCAGCCAGCCCCGGACCGACGCCGTAGGTCAGCGGGATGCCGATGCCGTTGGACCAGAACCGGGCCAGTCCCCGGGCGATGTTCATGGAGGCCAGCGTCGCGATGAACGCCTGGATGCGCATCTTGGTGGTCACCAGGCCGTTGAAAAGGCCGTACAACGCGCCGATGCCCAGGCTCAAAATCACGGTGGGAATAAAGGACAGGCCGTTCACCACCATCAGCGCCGCGCTGCCGGTGGAGACCAGCCCCACCACCGAGCCCACCGAGAGGTCGATATCGCCCAGAAGGATGATCATGGTCATGCCGATGGCGATGATGCCGTTTTCCGACACCGCCCTGAGCACGTTCATGAAGTTGCTGATGTCCAGAAAAGTATTGCGCCCCTTGGCGTTGACGCAGATCACCGACGCGACGGCGAAAATGGCGATCAGCGCAATGTAACTTTGGAACCGCTTCAGAAACGCCTTCCAGTCCATCGGGGACTTCCCGCGAAGCCCCGGCTTAGGCATGGGCCGGCTGGTCATACCGCGTCCTCCTCCCGCATGGTGGCCGCATTCAGCAGTTTTTCCTGCGTGGCGTCCTCCCGCCTGAACTCCCCGGTGATCCGCCCCTCGCAGAAGGTCAGAATCCGGTCGGAGATGCCGATGATCTCCGGGAGCTCCGAGGAAATCACCACGATGCCCATCCCCTGGGCGGCCAACTCGCCGATGAGCTGATAGATCTCCACCTTGGCGCCCACGTCAATGCCGCGGGTGGGCTCGTCCAGCAGCAGCACCCGGGGCCGGGTGATCAGCCAGCGCCCCAGCACCACCTTCTGCTGGTTTCCGCCGGACAGCGTCTCGCAGGGGGTGAACCAGCCGGGCGCCTTGACGCGGAGGCCGCGCATCTGCTCCAGCCAATTTTTTCGCTCCGCCGGGGCGTTCATGAAACCCAGCCTGGAGAAGGCCTTCAGCATCGGCAGCGACATGTTCTCGCCGATGGATCGGGGCAGCACCAGCCCCTTCCCCTTCCGGTCCTCGGTCGCGAAGGAGATGCCAAGGGCAATGGCGTCCCCGGGGCTTCGGATGGATGCGCGCCTGCCCTCGACGTAGATATCGCCGGAGACGTCCCGTGGGTGCAGCCCGAAGATCGATTCAAACAGCTCGCTGCGCCCTGAGCCCAGAAGCCCCGCGATGCCCAGCACCTCGCCTTTCCGGAGTGTGAACGAGATGTCCTTCAGC
Organism: Bacillota bacterium; assembly: GCA_023421395.1. GTDB lineage: Bacteria > Bacillota > Clostridia > Christensenellales > Aristaeellaceae > JAEZHK01. Next base: position 46,875 of record JAEZTL010000062.1, read on the forward strand.
GAGCGGCGGAAGCCCTCCCCCTTCAGGCAGAGTTTCTCCACCCGCAGCACTTCCGAGCCGGGAGTTGAAGCGGCCTTCGGGTACATGTCCCGAACCTCCCGGCCCACCATCATGGAGATGATCTGGTCCCGGGTCGTCTCCCGGGCGCTGACTGTACCGATCAGCTGGCCGTCCCTGAGCACGGTCAGCCGGTCCGCGATGGCGAACACCTCCTGCATCCGGTGGGTGATGTAGATGATCCCCACGCCCTCCCCGGCAAGCCTTCGGATGACGCCAAACAGCTTCTGGGACTCCTGCTCGGAAATGGCGGAGGTGGGCTCGTCCATGATCAGGATGCGGGCGTTGAGCGACAGCGCCTTGGCGATCTCCACCATCTGCTGCTCGCCTACCCGAAGCTCCTTGATGGGCCGGCCGGGGGCGATGTCCGGGTCCAGCATGTCCAGATACTTCCTGGCCATCTGCTCCATGCGCCGCATCTGCTCAAATCCCAGCCGGTTCACCACCTCTCGCCCGAGGAACATGTTCTCGGCCACGCTCATCTCCTTAACCAGCTGCAGCTCCTGGTGGATCTTGGCGATGCCCGCCTCCCGGGCGGCCAGGGGGCTCGAAAACACCCTGTGCTCGCCGTTTACGTAGATCTTCCCCTCGTAGTGCCGGAGCGCGCCGGAGAGCACGTTCATCAGCGTGGATTTGCCCGCGCCGTTTTCACCCATCAGCGCCAGCACTTCCCCCGGGTACAGATCGATGCTGACGCCGCTGAGCGCGCGAACGGGGCCGAAGCTCTTGGTGATGTTTTCCATTCTCAAAAGCGCTTCCACAAAGAACCACCCCCCACGCACATCGCGGAATCATCGGCAAAAGCGTCCTCAATCCTGTTACATTATAACAGTTTATCAGCATGAAATTCCTTCAATTTTCCTTGATTTCCATTCAAATTTACGACATCTTCGACGTCTCGGGTGAACGGAAAGGCCGCCGTCCGATTCCGCGCGGAATCGGACGGCGGCCTTCAAAAAACCGTTTACAGGCTGCGGTTCGGACGCCTGTCGAGCGCTTCGGCCCGCGTATTACGCGCGCTCCAGCGCCCAGTCCAGCCCCAGATCAAAAAGCGTCGCCCGAAGCGGGACCCCATCGGCATCCCAGCCCATCATTTCATAGTAGAGGCGCACACAGATGCGGAAGGCGTCCCGGTCAAGCCGCGCGCCCCGATGCATCCCGAAATCGACGGGCTCGTCGAAGAAGCGGTCGGGCAGCGTGTCGTCCGCGCCCGTAAGCCCCTCCCGGAGGTTGTACAGGCGGAAGAGCGTAAGCCGGAGCGCGCCCAAACGCATCGCCTCGTAGTCGGACGTTTCCCAGCCGGTCACCGCCGACACCAGCGCCGCGACATCCCGCAGGCTGAGCACGCGGGTCGGCGCCGTGGCAAAGAGGCACACGCCCAGCGCGTCCATTGCAGACCACAGCACATTCAGCGCCTTGAAGTTGCGCACCTTCTTTTCGCCCAGGTAGTCCATGGGAATCCTATCCAGAATGCCGACGGCGCGGCAGAGGTCCAGCGTGTGCGACCAACCCACCCGCGTGTCAAAATCCCAGTCGTGCTCGCAGGCATCGTAGCGGGGACCGGTGGGGCCGACCGCGTAGCAAAGCGCCAGATTGGTCTGGCTGCGGGGCTCGAAGGGAACCATTTCGCACCCCTTGACGGTCATCGCGTACCGCTTGGCTTCGCCGCCGATGCGCTTCGCCGCCCGCTCCGATCCTTCAGCCAGCAGATCTCCAAGGCCCTCGCGCCGCGCGATCCGCTCCGCGAGCTTCAGCGCGTCCCCGCCGCCGAAGGAGAGATCCAGCCCCTCGGGGTCCATCAGGCCCCGCTGCGCCAGTTCCTGCGCGAAGGAGATGACATAGCCCAGCGAATCCGGGTCCATGCCGTATTCGTTGCACAGCACGTTGGCGCGGACGACCGTCTCCGCGCTGGCGTTTCCGATATTGGGCCCCATCGCCCCACCGATCTCCTGGTGCAGCCCGCCGGAATCTGCCCCGGCGGGGTCCGCGGCGTAGCGCTTGACGCAGTCCATCGCGCAGCCCGGGCACTTGGCCACGCCCCGGTAGAAGGGCGCAAAGACCTCTGGTTTGAAGCGATCGAGGTAGCCGCAGGTGGCCGACTGGTAGTTGTTCACGCAGACGGAGGCGTCGATGCCGTGGGTATGAATCCACACGCCGAAGCCCGGCCGCTCGTGCTGCCACATGGCCAGCGGATTCCCGGCGATGCGCCGTTCAAAAGCCGCGCCGATCGCGGCAAGGGCCTCCGGGTCCGCCACCGGCGGCAGCGCGCCGCCTTTCAGCACCACCGCTTTCAGGCGCTTGGCGCCCATCACCGCGCCCATGCCGCTGCGGGATGCCTGATGGCACTTGTCGGCGACCACGTTCGCGAACCGGACCCGGTTTTCTCCCGCCGGGCCGATGACCGCGCAACCGGCGCCCGGATAGCGCTCAAGCAGCGCGTCCGTCGCCTCCGAGACCGACCTCCCCCACAGCGCCCCGGCGGGCAGGATGCTGGCCGCGCCGTCTTCGACGACCAGAATCCCGGGCTCGGACAGCCGGCCGGACAGCACGATGCCGTCGTATCCGGTCCGCTTCAGCGCCATCGCGAAGGGGCCCTCGCACCGCGCCTCCCCGATGCCGCCCGTCACCGGCGACTTGCCGCACACCGCGAAGCGCGCAAGACCCGGCCCTTCCTGCCCGTTGACCGCGCCGGACATGAACATCAGCAGATTCTCAGGCGCGAAGGCGTCAAGCCCCGCGGACGTCCGGGTCATCAGGTAGAAGGCGGCCATGGCGCCGTTTCCCGCGTAGCGCCGGTAGAACGCCTCCTCCGGCCGCTCAACCTGAACCGCGCCCGTCGAAAGGTCCAAAAACATCATTTTCCCGTTATAGCCGAACACGCGCCGCCCCTCCTCGCGCAAGCGCCCCGGGCGCCATCTTCCGGCCAGGCCGGGCCTCCCGGCCAAGCCGGTGCCGCTTACTCCCCGATGAACTTCAGGAAGTTCGCGATGCGCTCATTTTCCTTTTTGTAGATCGTGAAGAAGTCGTCCTTGTTCGCGTCACACACCAGCGAGCCCTTTTCCATAAACAGGATGCGGCTGGCCACGTGCTGCGCGAACACCATCTCATGGGTCACCGCCAGCATGCACACGCCTTCCGCGGCCAGATTCTCCAAAATGTGCAGCACCTCGCTGGTCATCTCCGGGTCGAGGGCCGAGGTGATCTCATCCAGCAGCAGCGCCTTGGGGTTCATCATCAGCGCCCGCGCGATGGCGACGCGCTGCTGCTCGCCGCCGGACAGTTCGTTGTGCTTGGCCTTCTCCTTGTTGGCGAGGCCCACCTTGTCCAGCAGCAAGCGCGCCTTCTCCTCGGCTTCCTTTTTATGCATGCCCAGCAGCTTGATCGGGCCCATCGTCAGGTTGTTCATCACGTCCAGATGCGGGAACAGCACCGTCTGCTGGAACACCATGCCGCAGGTGAGCCGGATCTTCTTGAGCATGTGCCGGTCGCGCACGGACATGCCGTCCACCAGAATGTCGCCCTTGTCAAGGGTCTCGAGTCCGTTGATACACCTGAGAAGCGTCGATTTGCCGGTGCCGCTGGGGCCCAGCAGCACCGTGACGCCCTCCTGATTGAAATCGACGGAAAAGTCCCGGAGCACCGTCAGCTTGTCGCGCACGAACTGGCCGGTCTTCTCGTCCTGCTTCTTGATGTCAAAGCTCTTGGTGATGTTCTTGACCTCGATCATGGCCATATTGCATTCCTCCCGCGTCAGATGGTGAAGCTTGTGCGTTTTTCAAGGTATCTGGCCAGGCGCGCCAGCGGGAACGACAGCGCGAAATAGATCCCCGCAACGATTCCATAGATCAAAAACGGCAGCAGCGTCTTCTGCGCGACGATCTGCCCGGCCTTGGTCAGATCCTTCAGGCTGACGAACGAAACCAGCGACGAGCATTGCAGCTGCGAGATGTACAGCGTGATCGCCTGCGGGATCAGGAGGCGTATCGCCTGGCGGGCGATGATGTTGACGTAGATCTGAAATTTGTTGAAGCCCAGCGCGTAGCCGGCCTCCCACTGCGCCTTGGGAATGGCGATGATGGAGCTATGTACCAGCACGGCGAAAAACGCGGCGGTATTGAGCGACAGCGTAATCAGCGCGGCAGGCATCGCCTTGATGCGCAGGCCCATCGACGGAAGGCCGTAGTAGACCAGGAAGAGCTGCACGATCAGCGGCGAGTTCCGCAGCGGCTCCATGACGACAAGCGGCAGGAACTTGAGGACGCGGTTCTTCGAGCAGCGCTGAAGGCCCAAAAGGACGCCGAGCAGCGTACCCATCGCCAGCGACAAAAGCGTGACCTCCAGCGTCAGCCCCGCGGATTTGAAGATCAGCACCATGTCGCTCCATTTGAAGCGGGCATAGGACTCAAAATCGAATACTTGCATGGTCGCCCTCCCTACAGCTTGATTTCGATCCTCTTATCGATCGCCTTGGCGACGAAAGAGACGAGATAGGTAAAGACACAATAGGCGGCCAAAAGGATCAGATAAATTTCAAAGGGCCGGTTGCTGCGGGCGGAGACGGTCTTCGCGACGCCCATGATCTCCATCAGCGTAATGCCGTAGCAGACGGAGGAGGTGAGCACCAGATTGACGAAGTTGCTGGTCAAGGGCTTAAACGCGAGGCGCAGCGAGATTGGCAGCACCACGTGCAAAAACGTCTGAAAGCGGGTGAAGCCCAGCGCCGCGGACGCCTCGTAATAGCCCGTCTTGACCGCCATCAGGCCGGAGCGGATCACCTCGCAGTTGGGCGCGCTGGAGTTGATGCCCAGCGCGATGATCGCCACGTTCAACGCGTCCACGTAGATCCCGAACTGCGGAAGGCCGTAGTAAAAAAAGAACAGCTGGATCAGGAAGGGCGTATTGCGCAGCACCTCCACCCATGTGGTCGCAAAGCCGCGCGCGAAGCGGCTTCGCGACTGCCGCATCACGGCCAGGATCGATCCGAGGAAGAAGCTGATGATCAGCGAGCCGACGCATATCTTCACCGTCAGCATGACGCCGTCCAGAAACAGGTCCTGGTACTGCAACAGCACCCTGAAGTTCAAGGTATAACTCATTGGGAACCCTCCGATTCATCTGGCGGTTCGACATGAAATACCAATGCGGAATATGATTCCACCCAAAGCGGCGGGGGATTTTCATGCGGGCAGGGAGCCGGAGCCATGAATCTCGACGCTGTTTTGAGCCGAAATGGCGAGTGGGCGTGAAATTCATCAGAATTTGAGCCTTACGGCAGTGAAGCGATCCGACTTCCCAAAGGGAAACCAACCTCTCCGTGCGGAAAGCCCGGCGCATCGACAAAAGAAAATTTGGGATCGGTATAAAGCGCCCGGCCGGCGAAACTCACCAGCCGGGCACCGGAGGCATGGTCTATCGGGCGGGGCCCCTCATCGCTTACCAGATGTACATCATCGCCGACGGATCGACGCCCCACCACTTGTGGTAGGTTTCCTTCTGCCAGCCGGAGCTGATCTGCCAGGAGACGAACATGTCAAGGTAGCGGACGAATTCGATGTCCCCTTTGCGGGCGCCCAGGCAGATGGGATCGGAGGTGTACAGGCCGTCCTGCGCCGCGAGCTTGCCCTCGCTCTTGCCGGCGGCGTAGTCGATCAGCGTGCTGTCCTCGAAGACCGCGTCGACGCGGCCCTGCTCAAGAAGCACCTGCTGGTCGGTGAACGCGTCCACGTAGGTGATCGTCGCATTGGGGGCGTCCTTGAGCACCAGGGCTTCGCCCGTGGTGCCGCGGCCGACCGCGACCTTCGCGTCCGGGGTGTTGAGATCGGCGATCGTGTGATACGCCGAGTCCGCCTGGGTCATCATCTTGATGCCGGCGCGCAGGTAGGGAATGGAGAAGTCGATGGTCTGGGCGCGGGTCAGGTTGCCGGTGATGTTGGCGATGATGACGTCGATCTGGCCGCTGACCAGCGCGGGAATACGCGTGTCGCCGTTGACGTCGACGATCTCGAGCTCAACGCCAAGGGTTTCGGCCAGCTTGTTGGCCCAGTCCACGTCGTAGCCGCAGGGGTCGCCGTTCTCATCATAGCCGCCGATGGGCATGCCGGACAGCGAACAACCCACGACGATCTTGCCGTCCGCGAGAATCTTGTCCAGCGTAGGAGACTCGCCTTCCGCGAGCGCGACCGTAGTCAGACCGCTGAGAGCCAGAAGCAGCGCCAGGACGATTGCCAGTTTCTTCATTTGACTTCTCCCTCCAGTATAGTTGCTGGTTTCCGCGCGACGATGAATTTTTCCATCGGCCT
>JAEZTL010000063.1 GCA_023421395.1 Bacillota bacterium
GACGCATTGTTTCGCGCGGCGGCCGCCTTCATACAAAACTCTCCCGGATTTGACATTTCTCCGTGCGTATGTTTGGAACAGGTTGACACGGACGGCGAATTACACTATAATCATCATTGTTAACAGTATGTTTTCTCCATCATTCTCCTCGCGAATCCATTATGAAAGGACGTATGTCTTGTGAAGAAACTCCTGGCGCTCCTTCTGGCTTCCCTGATGGTTCTGGGCATGTGCGCCGTCGCGGGCGCAGAAACCGCCGACGCCATTGATCCGGCGCTCGTCGCCGCGGCGCAGGCCGAAGGCGAACTGACCGTCTACGCCTCCTGCGAGGAAGCTTACATGAACGCCGCCTGCGACCACTTTCAGGAACTCTACGGCATCACCGTCAACCGTCAGCGCCTCTCCACCGGTGAGGTCGCCGCGAAAATTGAAGAGGAAAAGGGCAACCCCAGCGGCGATGTGTGGTTCGGCGGCACGACCGATCCCTACAACGAGTCCGCCCGCAAGGGTCTGCTGGAAGCCTATGACGCCAAGAACGCAAGCCACCTGATCTCGGACACCTACCGGGATGCGGATGGCTACTGGTACGGCATCTACAAGGGCATTCTGGGCTTCATGGTCAACACCGAGGAGATCGAGCGCCTGGGGCTGACCGCCCCCGCGGACTGGGACGACCTGATCAAGCCCGAATACAAGGGCCTGATCTGGATGAGTAACCCCAACACCGCCGGCACGGCGAAGCTCATCATCAACACCATGGTGCAGATGAAGGGCCACGACGCGGCGATGGAATACTTCAAGGCGCTGGACGAGAACATCGCCCAGTACACCAAGAGCGGCTCCGGCCCCAGCAAGATGGTGGGCCCGGGCGAATGCGTGATCGGCATCGGCTTCCTGCATGACGGCATCACGCAGATCCTGGCCGGCTATGACAACATCGCCCTCGTCGTGCCCGCCAGCGGCACCAGCTACGAAGTCGGTGCCACCGCCATCTTCAAGGGTGCGAAGCATCAGAACGCGGCCAAGCTGTGGATCGAGTACGCCCTCAGCCCCGAGTGTGTGAACCTGGCCAAGGACAACGAAAGCTTCCAGTTCCTGGTCCTCGACAACGCAGAGCAGCCGCCGCAGGCCGCCCAGTTCGGTCTGGACATGAACAACACCATCGCCTACGACTTTGAGGACGCCAAGAACAACACCTCGAAGTACGTGGAAGACTTCTTCGCCGCCGTCGGCTCCGACGACCGCTTCAAAACCGAGTAATCCACCGGTTCGGGGGTATGGAGGATGGCCAAGCGCCATCCTCCCCTTGTTTGACGAATCCTTCACAAAGGGGGGCTTGCGGTGGTTGGAACGCAGGGTGCGAGACTTGACCGCAAAAAGCTGCTCGGCGACCCGGTATTGATTTCCACGATCGTGGTTCTTTTGATTTTTCTCCTGCTTTTCATCCTGTACCCGCTGGCGACGCTTCTGATCGACAGCGTGCTGGACCCGGAGCTCGGCCCGACGCTCGACGTATTCCGGCGCGTTTTAAGCCTCACCCAGTTCCGGACCGCCTTTACAAACACGCTGGCGCTGGGGTTTCTGACGGGCATCGCGTCCACGCTGATCGGCCTTCTCTTCGCGTATGTGGACGAATACATGCGGGTGCGCTCCCGCGTGGTCAAAAAACTCTTCGACGTGGTCAGCATGCTGCCGGTGGTATCGCCGCCGTTTGTGCTGTCGCTGAGCATGATTCTGCTCTTCGGCCGCAGCGGACTGATCACAAGGACGCTTCTTGGCATCTATGACAGCGACATCTACGGCCTCAAAGGCATTGTGATCGTGCAGACGCTCACCTTTTTCCCCGTCTGCTACCTGATGCTCAAGGGGCTCCTCAGGAACATCGATCCATCGCTGGAGGAAGCCAGCCGGGACATGGGTGCCAGCCGCTGGAAGGTGTTCACCACCGTCACGCTGCCGCTGATGCTCCCGGGGATCGGCAACGCCTTCCTGGTGACGTTCATCGAGTCCGTGGCGGACTTCGCCAATCCCATGCTGATCGGCGGCAGCTACGATACGCTGTCCACCACCATCTACCTGCAGGTGACCGGCGCTTATGACAAGGTGGGCGCGGCGGCCATGGCGGTGGTGCTGCTGGGGCTGACGCTCGTCCTGTTCCTCATCCAGAAGTACTATCTGGAGGCGCGCACCGTGGCCACGCTGACCGGCAAGGCCAGCCGCGAGCGCATGCTGATCACGGACAAGAGCGTCACCCGGCCCCTGACCATCCTGTGCTCGCTGGTCAGCGCCTTCGTGATCCTGATGTATGTCAGCATCCCCTTCGGCGCGCTTTTCAAGCTCTGGGGGCGCAACTACTCCCTTTCGCTGGTTCACTTTGAGTACATCTTCAAGTACGGCGGCCTGAAGGCGTTCCGGGACTCCTTTGTGCTGTCCATCATCGCCGCGCCCATCACCGCGCTGATTTCGATGATCATCAGCTACCTGGTGGTCAAGAAGAAGTTCCGCTCCAAGGGCTTCATCGAGTTTGTCAGCATGCTGGCGATGGCCGTGCCCGGCACGGTGCTGGGCGTCGGATACATCCGGGGCTATGCCGGCGGCATCTTCGGCAGCGGTATCCTGCAGGGGCTTTACGGCACCGGCGCGATTCTCGTAATCGTGTTCATCGTGCGCAGCCTGCCCGTGGGCACGCGAAGCGGCATCTCCGCGCTCCGGCAAATCGACCGCTCCATCGAGGAGAGCGCTTATGACCTGGGTGCGGGCAGCGGCAAGGTGTTCATGAGCGTCACGCTGCCGCTGATCAAGGACAGCTTCTTCAGCGGCCTGGTGACCACCTTCGTGCGCTCGATCACCGCCATCAGCGCCATCATCCTCTTGGTCACGCCCAAATACCTCCTGATCACCACGCAGATCAACGAATTCGCCGAAAAGGGCAAGTACGGCGAGGCCTGCGGCTACGCGACCATTCTCATTCTGATCGTGTACGCATCAATCCTGCTGATGAACGGGTTCGTCCGGTATTTCGGCACCAGCCAAACCGCAAGGAGGGGCAAAATCCATGGCTAAGGTTTCAAAGGGCGTACGCCTCGACCATATTTCAAAGATTTACAAGGATCCCAAGACCGGAAGCGACTTCTACGCCGTGCGGGACGTGAACCTTGAAATCCAGCCGGGCAGCTTCGTGACGCTGCTGGGCCCATCGGGTTGTGGCAAGACCACGACGCTTCGGATGATCGCGGGCTTTGAAAGCCCGGACGCGGGCGAGATTTACCTGGGCGATGAACCGGTCAACGAGCTCACCCCCAACAAGCGCGACACCGCCATGGTCTTCCAGAGCTATGCGCTGTTCCCCCACTACAACGTGTACGACAACGTGGCCTACGGCCTGCGCCTCCGGAAGGTGTCAAAGGCCGAGCTGGACGAGCGCGTGAAAGGCATTTTGAAGCTGGTGGAGATGGAAGGCATGGAGAGCCGCATGACCAACCAGCTCTCCGGCGGTCAGCAGCAACGCATCGCGTTGGCGCGGGCGCTGGTGGTGGAGCCGGGCGTGCTGCTCTTTGACGAGCCGCTTTCCAACCTGGACGCCAAGCTGCGCGTCGTGATGCGCACCGAGATCCGGCGCATCCAGCAGAAGCTGGGGATCACCGCCATCTACGTCACCCATGACCAGAGCGAGGCGATGTCCATCAGTGACCGGATCATCATCATGAACAAGGGCGTCGTCGCCCAGATCGGCACGCCCATGGAGATCTACTATCATCCGGACAGCGAGTTCGTGGCGGACTTCATCGGCGAAGCCAACTTCCTGAAGGCGAAGGTTTCCTCGATGCAGGGCAGCGAGTGCTGGGTGGATATCGACGGCCACCGCGCGCTGGTGGAGACCGCCAAGGCGCTGAGCTCCGGTCAGGACTGCCAGGTGGTGCTGCGCCCGGAAGCGGTGGAGATCGGCGATGCCGGCCTTCTGCCCTGCACGGTGGAACTGAGCTGCTTTATGGGCAGCTATCAGAACTACCACGTGCGCGTGGGCGACGCGCTGGTCAAGATCTGGGACAACTGCCCGGTGAACAAGAAGATCTACCAGGTGGGCGACCGGGCGTGGATCGGCTTCCAGAAGGAGTGCGCGCACCTGCTGTAGGGTGCTGCGGACCGGACTTCCGGGCGATAGAAGCTGGAAACCCCTCGAATTACCGGGCGGCTTCCCCGCTTACCGAAATGGCTCCCCCGGCGCAAGCGCCGGGGGAGCCATTGAGCATCAAAAAGCGCTCGGCGTCCTTTTGATGCGAAAGAGGCACCCGCGCAGATCAAATCCTCACGGGTTCCCGAACGGCGCGCTGACTTATGGTATTGATTCTGCACTCACCTTACGCGCCGGGTTCGGACTTT
>JAEZTL010000043.1 GCA_023421395.1 Bacillota bacterium
CATTAATTCTTCGTTGGGCTGGCTCTTTTCGCGCAGAACGGTGTCGCCTTCCGCTCAAAATAGCGCTGCTATTCCTCGCTCCGGCTCCTTGTTCTGCATCGAAAATCTCTCAGCCCTTTGGAATAATTAATATTTTTACTTGGTATAACCCGACGTGATGGCGCGCATGACGGCCCAGAACCCTTCTACGGCCAGTACGCCGGGCAGTTCCGGAGGCGCCTCAGCCTCCCCCGGCGCGACGGCCAGCCGCCCGGCCTCCTCCGGCGTGACCGTCACCGTGAGCCAGGTTTCGTCGCCCGCCTTTTTCCCGATTCCGGCGAGGGCTTCGAGGAAGCCGCCCACCGCGCTCGCCGTCTCCCCGTCGGTGCCCTTCGCGGCCTCACCCCAGCGCCGCATCGTAAGGGCGGCGCCTTCGGCCAGCCCGGCAAACCGGGTGGCGGAGAGCGTAAGAATAGCCGGGCCGGCCGCGACCGCGCGCAGGCCCTCCATCAACGCGCGGGCCTCCAGCGCGTCGTCCGCTCCGAGGATCACCGCACCCGGGGCCATCAGGCTGGACTCCATCGAAACGCCGGATGCCTCCGCCAGCAGCGAGACCGTCCATGCCTCGTTTTCGCCCATCACAGCCTGAAGTGACATTGCTTCCCCGTCCTTCCAGGTTTCGCTGTCGATCGTCAGCGCCGTCATGTCGGCCAGTTCGCCGATCCAGCGGTCAAACGGCTGGGCAACCGCTCCGTTCGTCGTCAGCTGAAACCGGAGCGTTGCGCGGTGGCGCGACGCCCCCGGCGACGCCCCGGCGCCGACGGAGGTCAGCGCCACGGCCAGCGCCACCAGTGCGGCAAAGCCTGTCCATCCAAAACGGCGCATTGAAAAGCCCCCCTCCCCGATCGTTCACGGTTTAATATGCGATCGGTTGGGGGGGCATGTCCCGCGCGGGGCGGAAAATCGGTCGCCAAAATCCTCCGGTTGACGTTATCGGAACGGGTATCGAAAGGGTGGGTAGATCACCGCGCCGTCACGGCGGAGCCGCCCGGCGCTAGGGGATCTGCCGGATGTCGCCCAGCCCGCGGACCAGCCGGCGCAGCGTGAAGCGCGCTTTCTCCAGCGGCTTGAGTTGCGCCGTCAGCTGCCGGTAGGCCTCCCGGGCCTGCTTGAGCGCCGCGGCGTCCGGCTTCCTGCGGGCGTAGCGGGTCAGCGAAAGCTGTTCGGAGGCGTAGCGGAACGCGTCTCCCGCGATGCCCGCGTCCTTGAGCCTGTCGGCAAAGGCCACGGGGGTCTCGCCCGGCGCGGGCGCCTGGCCCTGTTCCTCCAGCGCGGTCAGCATCGCACGGTACCAGACGGCCAGCTTCTCCGGGCCGTCCTTGGCGGCCTTCTCCGCGTTCGCCGGATCGGTGGCCGCAAGGCGGCGGAATACCCACCAGACGCCAAGGCCCAAGGCCGCAAGGATCAGAATCAGCCAGAGAAGCCATACCGGCTTCGGCCCGTCGGGCTGATCGGCGGATTCGTCGGTCTCCGGCTGTTCGTCGGGCTCCGGCGTCTCTTGGGGCTGGTCAGATTCGTCGCTGCCGCCCTCGGGCTGGGGTTCGTCCTCGCCGGGATCCGGAGTGGCGTCGGGGGACATCGTGGGCTCCTCGGTGGGCTCCACGGTGGGTTCGGCGGTGGGCGCCTCGGAAGGCTGAACGGTGGGCTCGGGCGACGGGCTGGCATCGGGCTCTTCGCCGCCCTGACCGGCCTCACCCTCGGAGTCCGGCGACTCCTGGCCGCTGCCGGGGGTCGGATTGAAGGGGACCCATCCGACCCCCTGAAAGTAGATCTCCACCCAGGCGTGGGCGTTCTCGCCGGTGACGACGGTGCCTTCCCCGCTGCTGGCGGGCACCAGATAGCCCTCGACGTAGCGGCTGGGCAAATCCGCCATCCGGGCCATCACCGCCATCGCCGAGGCGAAATAGCTGCAAAAGCCTTTTTTTGAGCTTAGAAGGAAGTAGGATACGAAATCCCGGTTGGAAGGCGGGTACTCTACATTGGTTTCGTACACGTAGTTTTCCAGCAGGTAATTTTCAAGGGCCATCACCTTTTGATAGGGAGACTGGGCGCGCTCGGTGATGTTTCGCGCCAGGTCGTACACGCCTTGCTCGATGCCCCGGGGAAGCTCCAGATAATCCCGGCGCACAGCGTCCATCTCGCCGTCGGAAGACATGCCGGCGGCGGTGATGATGCGCTCCAGCGCCTCGCTGTTTCCGGTGGGCGCCAGCGCGGTGAAGTCGTAGGTGTCGCCGGTTCTGACGCGGCGGGTGATGAAGACCTCGCCCGTATTATTGTAGTAGACCGCCATATCCAGGCCCGTCGTGAGGCTCTGGAGCCTGTGGGGCACGAACAGCGTGGAGATACCCTCGTGCAGCATGGTGACGGAAGCGGAGACCTGCTCGAAGGCGTCCGAGGCGGAAAACCCGTCCAGCCGCCGTGATTCGAAGATGCGGTCCCGCACACCGGTCTTGGTGGGGTCGATGAAAAGGTAGCGGTTGTTGACGGCGCTGTTGGTCCAGGAATAGGTCGTGTAGGTGCGGCGGATCGAGCCGCGCAGAAGCAGCGTCCGGTCTGTCTCCACCAGCATTACGTTTTCGTTGGACGGATCGGCCGGGCCGCCCAGCGCGTCGCCCAAGGGCTGGTATCCGTCGGCGTAGAGCGAATAGGAGGCACGGGCGTCGGTGAACATGAAATAATCGAAAAACATCTGCCGCACGCGCTCGGCGGCGTCCTCCAGCGGCTTCCAGGTGGGGTTGCCCGCCGGCACCGCCCAGAACGCCAGCGCCGCGATCAAAAGCGCCGCGGGCAGCGCCTTCAGGTAGGATGTACGCTCGCTGCCGGCCCGGGCGAACATCGCGCCCAGCGCGGCCACGGCGGGCAGCACGGCGGCGGGATCCAGCCGCTTTTCCAGGAACCAGCCGTAGAGCAGGATGATGAGCGCCAGCGTCAGCGCCGGGTACACGCCGCCGGGCATGCGGCTGATCCAGAAGAGCGACAGCGTAAACATGAGCGCGATGAAAACATAAATGGTGTCCGCGTGCTCGGTGAGCATCGCCTCCCCGCCGGTGGCCATCGCGTTCAGCGCGCCGATCAGCGCGCCGAGCCGGGTCAGCGGGCGGAATCCGCCGAAGAGCACCATCGCGGTGACGATCGCCGCCGCCAGCGCGGCGGAGGCCAGCGCGCCGGTGGACGACCAGGCGGAGAGCCCCGCCAGGACCGCCAAGGCGGCGCACAGCGCGTAGATGTGAAGCGCCGGAATTGACAGCCCCAGCGCGCCGGAGAGCACCAGCGTCAGCGCGCCGGAGAGCATCGCCGCCACCAGCGCGCTGCCCGCGAGGTCGAGAATTTTCCTGGTTTTTGACATTTTTTACGTCCTAAATTGAGAGATTTTCCGCCCAGGGGTCAATCTGACGGGCGGTAACGCCGGCCAGCTTGAGCCTGGTCATCATTTCCAGCGCCTCGGTGCGCTGGGTGTCGGTCACCCAGAAGACCTTGACCTTGATGCCCGAGCGCCTGAACTGGGTGGCGATGTCGGCGATGCGGGGCGAGAGCGCCGAAGTGACCATCACCGCGCCGCCGGTTCGGGACATGCGCCGCATTTCAATGGAGAGCACCTGCTCATAGGAGTAGGGACTGTCGAACTGGACGCGCATCAGCGCGTCCACAAACCGCTCCGCCTCCGCGGCGGACTGGCCGGTGACCTCCTGGGGCGACCGGGCGGAGAGCGGCATGCGCACCGGATACCCTGCGGTCAGCTGCGCCACCGCGGCGGAGGCCGCGGCCTCGCAGATGGCGTCCTCGGTGGACATGGCGTGGCTCCGGAGCGCGGAGAGCGGCGTCAGATCCACCAGGATCAGCGTGTCGGGCCGCGCGGATTCCTCGTAGGTGCGCACCATGAGCTCGCGCTTCCGCATGGTGAGCTTCCAATGCACCTTCTTCAGCGCGTCGCCGGGAATCCAGTCCCGGACGCCCGACGGGGACGCCATGTCCTCCGTCATACGGCTGATATGCTCCGAGCCGAACTCCACCGACTGCAGCGCCATCGCTTCCTCCGGGGCGACGCGGGGGCGGACCTCCAGCCGCGCCATCTGCCCCCCCGCCTTGCGGGAGAGGGTAACCAGGCCGAAAAGGTCCGTCACCGTCAGGTGGGTGACGCCCACCCGGTAGGCGCCGCGGTGCGGGCAGCGGAAGGCGGTGTCATACTTGACAAACCGGAAGGGGCGCGGCGAAATCTCCGCCGAGCCCGACGCGTCCTGATCGCCCGGCACCGCCAGATGCAGTTCCAGCGATCGGACCGGCAGCGGGCACATGTGCCGGACCAGCGCGGTCAGCTGAATCTGCTGTCCGCGGGTCACCACGCGCCGGGGGCAGTCCACCCGAGCGCGGACGGTACAGAGCGTCCACAGCGCGGAAGCGTAGGCGTACAGGAGCATCAGCCCCATCGTCAGCGCCAGAAGATAGTATAGCGACGATCCCGTGGAGAGCGCGGCGGCCAGCGCCGTAAGGCCCGCCAGGAAAAACGCCGCGGCGCGTCCGTTCACTTGAGCTTCACCGGCACCTGCACGGAGCCTATCACCGCGGCGAGGGCCCGCTCCGGCGTGATGGAGCGCATGCGCGCCTCGGGGCTGAGCACGATGCGGTGCGCCAGCACGCTCTGCGCCATGGACTGGATGTCCTCGGGGATTACGTAGTCGCGCCCAGAGAGCATCGCCCGGGCCTGGGCGGCGCGAAGAAGCGAGATTGCCGCGCGGGTGGAGACGCCCAATTGCATGCCGCTGTACTTTCGGGAGGCCGCCGCGATCATCGCCACATAAGCGCGCACCTCGCGGGAGGCGTATATGGTGCCCACCGCCCGCTGCAGCGACAGGATGTCCTGGGCGGTGCAGATGGGGCGCAGATCCTCCATGGGGCGGGCATTGCTGGAAAAGCGGTCCAGGATGTCCACTTCCTCCTCCTGGGAGGGGTAGCCGATGGCCACGCGCATGAAAAAGCGGTCCAGCTGCGCTTCCGGCAACGGGTAGGTGCCCACGAAATCCACCGGATTCTGGGTCGCCAGCACAATGAAGGGCTTGGGCATGCGGTAGGTGGTGCCGTCCACCGTCACCTGCCCCTCCTCCATGACTTCCAGCAGCGAGGACTGGGTCTTGGGCGAGGTGCGGTTAATCTCGTCCGCCAGCACGATCTGGCTCATCACCAGGCCGGGGCGGTACTCCATTTCCCCCGTTTTGAAGTTGACCAGCGAAAAGCCGGTGATGTCCGAGGGCGTAATGTCCGGCGTAAACTGAATGCGCTTGAAGCTGAGATCCAGCGACCGGGCCAGCGCCGACGCCAGCGTGGTCTTGCCCACGCCCGGCACATCCTCGATCAGCACATGCCCCTGGCAGATCAGCGAGATGAGCAACAGATCCACCACGTCGTGCTTGCCGACGATCACCTTCCCGACGTTGTCTTCCAAGAGCTTTGCCATGTTTTGAGCAGCCTGCATACCGAGCGTTTCTCCTGTATTCATGAATTTGATTCCAAACTTTAGACGCATGTTGGTTCCCGAACAGTATACTCCATCCCCCGGCGCATTGACAAGCGACGGCGTCAAAATGACACAAACTTACAGGTTCTGCGCTCGGGCTCTCCGCGATATGCTATAATACGAAAGAAGGGAACTTGGAGGGAGGCGTCCGGATGATCGCGGGGATCGGCATTGACGTCGCGGACATCGCGCGCATTGAAAAGGCGCTTGCGCATCCGCGTTTTCCCGCGCGCGCCTTCACCGAGGGCGAGCGCGCGCGGATTTCAGCGCGGGGCGCGAAGACGGCGGCGGGGCTCTTCGCCGCGAAGGAAGCGGTGGCAAAGGCGCTGGGCAGCGGCTTTGACGGTTTTGGTCTGACCGACGTGGAGATCCTATGGGACGATGCGGGGCGGCCGCGCTGCCGCCTGACCGGCGGCGCCGCGAGGCGGCTTGACGCCATCGGCGGGGGAAGCGTCTTCGTTTCGATCACACACGATGCCGGCGTGGCTGCCGCGGTGGCGGTGATCGAGTCCCCCGCCGGCTGAAGCCGGCGGGTTTCAAAAATTATCCGGTGCCAGAACCTTGCGCCGACTGAATTTTCTGGAACTAAAAGGCAGGGATTTCGTCTTTTTTGTGACGGGATGGAAACCATTCCAAAATGCGTGGGGAGGACGATTTTCATGAGGAAACTGCTGTCGCTGTGCCTGGCGCTGATGCTCCTTGCCGCCGTTCCGGCCTGGGCCGACGAAACCGTCGCTTCGTCGAACATCTCCATCGGCAGCGAGTCCGCGCCGCTAACGGAAAACATCGCCCTCGCCACCTCCGCGCTGGACGGCGCCTACGTGGCCTACGGCGAGACCTTTTCCTTCAACGACATCGTCGGACCCCGCAACAAGGCCAACGGCTACCAGGACGCCGTCAACGGCCGCGGCGTCAAGGTGATCGGCGGCGGCGTGTCCCAGGTGGCCTCGGCGCTGTATCTGGCGCTTGAGCAACTGGACGGCATTGAATACGTCGAAAAGAAGACCTACGGCTCAAAATACAACCAGTCCTATGTGTCTAGCGGCGACGACGCCATCGTGACCGATTACGCCGCCGGAACCGATTTCCGCTTCAAAAACTACTACGGCGACTTCACGATTAATATCTGGTCGGATGACTACGAGATCTCCTGCCTTCTGATGTCCGGCGGCGATATTGAAAGCTACTCCGACCCAACGGAGAGTTATGGCGGCGGTTCTTCCGGTTCCTCCACCATCTACCTCGACGGCAACAGCGCGCAGCGCGGCAATATTACACTGGCGGCGCTGGCCATCGATGGCACCGTGATTTACAACGGCGACGCCTTCTCCTTTAACGATATCGTCGGCCCCCGCACCGAAGCGTACGGCTATCAGTCCGCCATCAACGGCCGCGGCGTCAAGGTGACCGGAGGCGGTGTGGCTCAGGTGGCCAGCGCGCTGTGGATGGCCATCAAGGACATGGACAACGTAACCGTCACTGACAAGACCACCTACGGCTCGAGGTACAACCAGTCCTACGTGGATTCCGCCGACGACGCCATCGTGACCGACTATTCCGCCGGGACCGACTTCCAGTTCCGCTACGACGGCCCGGGCTCCCTCACGATTAACCTCTACGTACAGAACGACGAATACCTGATCTGCGACGTCGTAGAGGGTTGAATCCGAACGTAACCGGAACAAATCCGCTCGCGACCCGTCTTAATTCCGTAACAATTCAGGCGCAGTCCCGAGGCGCAAGGGAGATGACAATCATGAAGAAATTGCTGGCTCTTTGCATGGCGCTGACGCTGCTGGGCGGTGCTTTTGCCCAACCGGCGACGGCGTACACGGACGTGTCCGCCAACACCCCGCTGGACTACGCTTCCAGCGCGCAGCTGAACAACATCGATCTGGCGGTTTCGGCGCTGGATGGCGCCTACGTGGGCTACGGCGAGGTCTTTTCCTTCAACGATGTGGTGGGCGACCGCACCAGTGCCCGCGGTTACAAGACGGCGGTCAACGGCCGCGGCGTCAAGGCGATGGGCGGCGGCGTGGCCCAGGTGGCGTCGACGCTGTATCTGGCGCTCAAGCAGCTGGACGGCATCGACTACATCGAAAAAAAGGTCTACGGCAGCCGTTACACGCAGGATTACGTGTTCTCCGGCGACGACGCCATCATCACCGACTCCAGCGAGGGCATCGACTTCGTCTTTGAGAACAACTTTGACGACTTCTACATCAACATTTGGACCACCGACTCCACCATCGAATGCACGCTGTCCTCTTACGGCGGCGACGACTTCGGTGACAGCGTCGGCTCCGCTTCAATCTACCTGGACGGCAGCACCGCCCAGATCCACAACATCGAGCTGGCGGCGGGCTCCATCTACGACACAGTGCTGGAGAGCGGAGATACCTTCTCCTTCAACGCGGTGGTCGGCCCCCGCACCTCCGCCTACGGCTTTGAGTCGGCCCTCAACGGGCGCGGCGTCAAGGTGACCGGCGGCGGCGTAGCCCAGGTGGCCAGCGCGCTGTGGCTGGCGGTCAAGGATCTGGACAGCGTGACCGTCACGAAAAAATCCACCTACGGAAGCCGGTACAACCAATCCTATGTGGATTCCGCCGACGACGCGATCTTGACAGACTACAACGAGAACATCGACTTCCGCTTCCGCTACGACGGGTTCGGCGAGCTGTCGATCTATACGTCGGTCTCCGGCGACTATCTGACCTGCGAAATCTACGAGAATTAGGGGAATACGATGTTCATAGCTTCCGGTTGGCGCGACTACGAGGTTCTGGACGCCGGGTTCGGCGAAAAACTGGAGCGGTGGGGCGACATTACGCTGTGCCGCCCCGACCCTCAGGTGATCTGGCCCCGGCAGGATGAAGATAAGTGGCGCGCCGCGGACGCCCATTATCACCGCGCCAGCGGAGGCGGCGGGGCCTGGGAATTCCATCGGAAGCTTCCCGAAAAATGGATCGTCGGATACGGCGGCCTTCGCTTTTACGTGCGCCCCACCGGCTTCAAGCATACGGGGCTGTTTCCGGAGCAGGCCGTCAACTGGGACTGGATGGCCGGCCTGGTTGCAAACGCGGCGCGCCCGGTCCGCGTGCTGAACCTCTTTGGCTACACCGGCGGCGCGACGATGGCCCTCGGCAAGGCCGGCGCCCATGTGACCCACGTGGACGCCGCGAAGGGTATGGTGCAGTGGGCGGGCGAAAACCGCGCGCTGTCGGGCATCGACGAAACCAAGACCCGCTGGATCATCGACGATGCGCAGAAGTTCGTCGAGCGGGAGGCGCGGCGCGGCAGCGTCTACCAGGGCATCCTGATGGACCCGCCCTCCTACGGGCGCGGGCCGGGCGGCGAGGTCTGGAAGCTGGAGGATGAACTGTACCGCCTGGTGTCCGCCAGCGCGAAACTGCTGGCCGACGACGCGGTTTTCTTCCTCATCAACAGCTACACCACCGGGCTTCAGCCGGCGGTGCTGTCCAATATGCTGACGATGACGGTGGCAAGGGTACGCGGCGGGCGCGTGGACGCGGACGAGGTGGGGCTTCCCATCGCCTCCGGCGGGGTGCTGCCCTGCGGCGCGTCGGGGCGCTGGCAGCCATGATCGATTCTTTTTCTGCGGGCGACTTCCCGGTGAAGGTCCTCTATCTGGACAATCACCTGCTCGCCGTCGAAAAGCCCCCCAACATGCCCGCCCAGGCAGACGATTCCCGGGATACGGACCTTCTGACCGCGTGCAAAAAGTATGTGGCGGAGAAGTTTCAAAAGCCGGGGGACGCCTATCTCGGTCTCGTCCACCGGCTGGACAGGCCCGCAGGCGGCGTGATGGTTTTTGCGCGGACCTCAAAGGCCGCGGCGCGGCTGACGGCGGCCTTCGCCGGGCATGACGTCGAGAAAGTCTATCTGGCCGTGGCCCGGGGAGACATCCGGGAGCCCACGCGGCTAATGGATTTCCTGGTGAAGGGCGCGGACGGCATGGTGCGCGTGACGGAGCCCTGCGCGCCCGGCGCGAAGGAAGCGCGGCTTTCCTTCCGACCGCTGAACTGGTCCGGCGAACTGACGCTCCTTGAGGTGTCCCTCGAAACCGGCCGTCCCCACCAGATCCGCGTGCAACTGGCGACCGCAGGCCATCCGCTCTGGGGAGACAACCGCTACGGCGGCGGCTCGCCGGGGCAGCAGCTGGCGCTGTGGGCCCACCGGCTGACCATCCCCCACCCGACAAGACCGGAGCGGCTGACATTTACGTCCGAACCGCCCCATACCGGCGCGTGGGCGCTAATTGATCATGCGTAGCGCGCGCCTCTCGCGCCGGGCGCTGACATTCTGGTGCTGCGTGCTGGCGGTTCCCACGCTGACCCGTCTCACCGACGGCATCCGCTGCGACTCGCTCTACCTGGCGTTCGCCGCGGGCGCGGCGCTGGGTGTCGTGTATCTTCTGGTCCGACCCATCCTGCGCATTCTGACGCTGCCCATCGGCTGCCTGACGCTGGGGCTCTTCGGCTACGGGATCGACGCGGCGCTGATCTACGGGATGGGACTGTACCTGCCGGGATTCCACGTAGCCTCCCCGGAGTGGGCGCTGCTGGCGGCGCTTTTCATCTCCGGCGCAAAACTGATCGCCGGCGCGTTCAACCGATGGTAAGCGGCGGCTTGCGTTCCTCCGAGAAAAACCGGCCCCGGCGCGTTTCGCGCCGGGGCCGGAAGCGTTTTATGCTAAAGATTCAGCTTCATGTCGCCAAAGTGGATCCAGTTTTTCTTTCGCATGAATTCGGAGATGGCGAGGGACAGCGCCGCCGGCAGGAGGATCTGCAGCAGCAGGATCTTGACCAGCACCCCCGCCGCGCCCTCCGGCGACATAACCGCCCAAGTGCCCAGTTGACCCACGAGCCCGCTGGTGCCCATGCCGGCGGAAGCCGTGGCATTTTTCATCTGAAAAATGGTGGTCGCCAGCGGGCCCAGGATCGCGCTGGCAAGGGTTGGCGGGATCAGGATCGCAGGGTGGACGAGGATGTTGCCCACCTGCAGCATGGATGTGCCCAGTCCCTGCGCGACGAGGCCCGCCACCTTGTTTTCCCGGTAGCTGGACACCGCGAAGCCCACCATGTGGCAGCAGCAGCCCACCGTGGCCGCGCCCGCCGCCAGCAGCAGGCCCTGCCCCATCGTCTGCCCCGCCGGGACGGTGAAAATCATCGCCGCCAGCGCCGCGGAGGAGATGGGCGCGGTCAGAACCAGGCCGAAGATCACCGAGATGATGATGCCCATGGGGATGGGCTGGAGCGTGGTGGCCATCTCCAGAAACCGCTGTAACGCCTGGGTGGCGTTCACGATGCCGGGCGAGGTCCACACCGCGATCAGCCCGCCCGTGACGATGGTCACGATGGGCACCGCGATGATGTCCACTTTGGTCTTGCCGGAGACGAGGGTGCCCAGCTCCGCGCCCACGACCGCCGCGCAGTAGGAGGCCACCGGCCCGCCCAACTGATAGCCCAGCGCGCCCGTGGCGGCGGAGGAGTAGGTGGCCAGCGGTACGCTTTTGAGTCCGCTGGCGATCGCCACGCCGATGGCGGCGCCCACGACCGGGCTGGATGCGCCCAGCACATCCGAAAAGGTCGAGAGGAACCCAAGGTACGGGATCCTCGAGAGCTGCGATAAAATCAGGCCGATGATCAGCGATGAAAACAGGCCCAGCGCCATCGCGCTCATCGCGTCCAAAAGGTACCGTCTGTACGCCTTTTTCAGTGCCGCCTTCATACGCATTCCTCCGATTTGATGTGTGTTGTCCGCTATTATAATCTGTCCCCGCGGGGGGCGCAAGCATTCTTCCGGGTAATGTTGGGAATGCTCCTCGAAAAACGGTGAAAAATGCAACAACTTGTGACAGATCGCGTTTGGCGGTTGCGCGCGTCCGGGTGATTGAGTATAATGAAATCGAATATAAATGAGGTGAATGTTCATGGCGCTCTGTCCGCTGATTCTGATCTGCGACGACGACCCCGTGGTGCACGAGTCGCTATCCATATACCTGGACGCAGAGGGCTACGCGCACCAGTCCGCCTACGACGGCGACGAGGCGCTTCGACTCGCGGAGAGCGAGCAGCCCGACCTGATGATCCTGGATCTGATGATGCCCAAGGTCTCCGGCACCGACGTGTGCCGCATGATCCGCAAAACCTCGAAGCTCCCCATCATCATGCTGACGGCGAAGGGCGAAGAGATTGACAGGATTCTGGGCCTGGAGCTGGGCGCGGATGACTACATCGTCAAGCCCTTCAGCCCGCGGGAGGTGCTGGCGCGCATCCGCGCGGTGCTGCGCCGCTTCTCCGAGCCCCACGCCGAAGGCGACACCATCGTCCGCCTGCCGCAGCTTGAGATCAACCTGTCCAACTACCAGGTGAAGGCGGCGGGCCAGGTGATCCCCTGTACGCCCAAGGAAGTCGAGATTCTGCACATGCTCACTGGCAGCGCCGGGCAGGTTTTCTCCCGGGAGCAGATTTTGAGCCGCGTCTGGGGTTACGATTACTTCGGCGACACCCGCACCGTGGATACCCACATCAAGCGCATCCGCCAAAAGCTGCCCCAGGAAGGCGTGCCCTGGAGCCTGAAGACCGTTTACGGCGTGGGCTATAAATTTGAGGTGGATTCATGAGGCAAAGCGTCCTCTTCTCCCGTTTCTTCGCGGTGGTGATTCTGACCATCCTGATCACGGCGCTTTTCACCACCATCTTCTACAACTACATTTCCCGCACCGTGTTCACCTCCATCAAGGAGAACGAATTGCTGCCCAAAGCCAAGGCGCTGGGCAGCATTGTTCAATCTTTCCGGGAGGGCGGGCTGGACAAGGGCGCGCTGAAGCAACTGCTGGCGGTGGAAAAGGTGGACTCGTCGCTGCTCGGCGCGTACGTGCTGGTGACCGATGAAGACATGAATACGCTGCTCATCAACGAAAACCTGCCCGCCGGGTATCTCGCCGCCATGCGGGACGGCGCCGAGAGCGTCCTTCAAAGCGGGCCAGTCCAGGCGGACCAGATCGCGGCGCTCCGGAATACGGGCCTCGTGGGCGTGGGCATCCCGATGACGAGCGGTGACAAGACCACCGGCGCGGTGATGATGCTGGTGCCGCTCTACGAGGCGATGGTGGGCGCCAGCTCCCTCAACGGCGCGCTGATGATCTCGCTGATGCTGTCGCTGCCGGTGGTCACGGCGCTGGTGTACTACATCATCGGCCGCATCGTCAACCCGCTCCGGCAGATGCGGGACGTGGCCGTGGGCATGGCGGGCGGCAATTTTTCCGCACGCGCCGACGACACCCAGCGGGGCGAGGTGGGGCAGCTGGGCCGCTCACTCAACTACCTGTCCCAGGAGCTTTCGAAGTCCATCTCTCAGTTGATGGTGGAACGCAACCGCCTGCGGCAGACCATCGACGGCCTCTCGGAGGGCATCGCCGCGGTGGACGCGGGGGGGAACGTCACCCACCACAATCCGGCGCTGGACGCGCTCTTCGGCGCGCTCCCCAGGGACGAGAGCCCGGACGCCCGGCTTACGCTGATCCCCGACCCGGCGGTGTGGGACGACTTTGATCAGGCGGTTCAGGGCAACAAGACCGTCTCCCGCAGGCTCGCGCTGCCCGACCGGGTGCTGGGCATGACCATCACGCCCCTCCAGGATGTGGACGGCCAGGTGGCCGGCGCGGTGGGCCTCTTCCTCGACATCACCGAGAGCGAGCGGCTGGAACGCACGCGGCGGGACTATGTGGCCAACGTATCCCACGAGCTCAGGACGCCGCTCACCGCCATGCGCGCGCTGATCGAGCCGCTGTCCGAGGGCATGGTGCGGGATGAGGAGACGCGGCGGCGCTATTACGCCATCATGCTTCGGGAGACGCTCCGGCTCTCCCGCCTCATCAACGACCTCATGGAGCTCTCGCGCCTGCAGAGCGGGCAGCTGTCGATGACGGCGAAGCCCATGCGCCTCCATGACATTCTGGGCGACCTGACCGAAAAATACACCGCCACCGCCCAGGACCGGGGGCTCACCTTTGAGATGCGCGCCGGGGAGCTGCCGCAGGTGCTGTCCAACCCCGACCGGGTGGAGCAGGTGCTGGTGATCCTCCTGGACAACGCGATGAAGTATACCCCCGAGGGAGGCACGGTGGCCGTGGACGCTCAGTATGACGACGAAAAGGTGATCCTCTGCGTCGCCGACACGGGCATCGGCATCGACCCCGCGGATCAGCCTTATGTGTTCGACCGCTTCTACAAGGTGGATCGCGCCCACACGGGCCTGGGCAGCGGGCTGGGCCTGTCCATCGCCAGCGAACTGATGAAGTCCATGGGCGAAACCATGTGGCTGAAGAGCGAACCCGGCGAGGGGTCAAGGTTCTACTTTACCCTGAAGCGCGCGTGACGAACGGACGTTTTCACAAAAAGGAGCGCCCCCGGCGAACCGGGGGCGCTCCTTTCGTTTATCCTTCCGCTTTGTCCGGCGCAGGCCGCAATGCGCCCTTCTCCAGCGCGTACACGGCGCTTCCCGCCGTGACGCGGCCGCCGGCGATGAGTGAACGCATCGCTTCCGCGTCGATCTGCGCGAGCCCGGCTTTTTTCAGCGCGTCCTTCCAGACGGTGAACTTGCAGCCTTCCTTCCAGCGGGAGCAGCCAAAGGCGCGGGCGTTTTCCGTCACCTCGCCCTGCCCGCAGACGGGGCACCTGGCGCCCAGTTTGGCGGATTTGGGCTTCGTGCCGCCGCCCTTCGCACCGCGCCCGCCCTTTGCGCTCTCCCGCTCAAAACGCGCCTCCGGCGCGCGCCGGGCCGCCTCCACCAGAAACGCGCCGTAGCGCCGGATGCCCTCCATGAACCGCGCGGTGAGCAGCGCGTTCTTTTCCGCGTCCTGCTGTCCCGCGATGTCGTAGAGCGCCTTCTCCCAGCGCCCGGTGGTCTCCGGCGACGCGATCTCCTCCGGAGCCACCTGAATCAGCGCCTTGCCCTTGTCGGTGGAGAGGAGTGCCTTGCCCCGCCGCGCAACATAACCCACCGTAATCAGCCGCTCGATGATGGCGGCTCGGGTGGCGGGCGTGCCAAGGCCCGAGGCCTTCATCCGCTCCCGCAGCGCTTCGTCCTCGATCAGCTTTCCCGCGTGCTCCATCATCGCAAGGAGCGACGCGTCCGTGTGGGGTGCGGGCGGTTTCGTCTTTTGCTGTTTGGCGGAGACGCCCTTGACCGGGCGCTCTTCGCCGGGCGCGACGGGGGGCACCTGAGATTCCTTAATTTCCTCCGGCTGATCGCGGTACAGCGCGCGCCAGCCTTCGGCCTTCGGCGTCGCGCCGCTGGTTTTGAAGTCATGGATCCCCGCCCGGGTGAAAATCTCCGCCGACTCATACTCGTAATCCGGGTAATAAGCGGAGATCAGCCGCCGCGCGATCATGTCAAACACCTTTTTTTCCAGCTCCGGCAAGCGATTCAAATCCGCCTTCGAACCGGTGGGGATGATGGCGTGGTGGTCGGTGACCCGCTCGTCGTTAAACACCCGGCCGAAAGACCCGGGCCTCGCCAGCGCGCCCCGGACAAACGGCTGGTACGCCTCCGGCAGCGCCTCCATCGCGCGCTTTGCGCCGGAAATCATGTCCCGGGGCAAGTAGCGGCTGTCGGTGCGGGGGTAGGTGACGAGCTTGTAGGTTTCGTAGAGCGACTGCGCGATTTTAAGCGTCTTCGCGGCGGGAAGGCCGAAAAGGCGGTTGGCATCCCGCTGCAGGCTTGTCAGGTCGTAGAGGAGCGGCGGCGGCGTTTTCTTTAGCGCCCGCGTCGCTTCCGCCACCACGCCCGTCTTGCCTGCCGTCTCCGACTTGACCTTTTTCGCGACGGTCTCATCGTAGGTGCGGGTCTCCTTTGTCTCCGGGTCCAGCCAAAGCCCCTCGTAGTCGCCGAAGTCCGCCCGAATTTCCCAATAGGGTCGGGGCGTGAAGGCGGCGATCTCCCCGTCCCGCTGGACGATGAGCTTCAGCGTGGGCGTCTGCACGCGGCCCACCGAAAGCAGCGCGCCATAGCGCAGCGTGAAGGCGCGGGAGGCGTTCATGCCCACCAGCCAATCCGCCTCGGCGCGGCAGCGGGCGCTTCTGTACAGCGCGTCGTAGGCGGCGGAGGGCAGGATGTTTTTCATTCCTTCACGGATCGCCTGATCGGTCATCGAGGAGATCCACAGCCGTGAAAACGGCTTCTTGCAGCCGGCCTGGTCGTAGATCAGCCGAAAGATCAGTTCGCCCTCCCGGCCGCTGTCGGTGGCGCAGATGATCCGGCCGATGGAATCGGCCTTCATCCACTTTTTGACGGTGGAGAACTGGGCGCGGGTCTTGGGCAGAACTTTGGTGGGGATTTTCTCTGGCAGGATGGGCAAATCCTCCTGCCGCCATTTTTTGAGTTTAGAGTCGATTTCGTCCGGGTCGCACAGGGCCACCAGATGGCCCAGCGCCCATGTGACCACGTAGCCGCTCCCGGTGAAGGCGCCTTCCTCCCGGGTTTTCGCGCCCACCACCCGCGCGATGTCCCGCGCGACGGAGGGCTTTTCGGCCACGATCAGCGTATCCTCAGCCATTCTCGCTCCATGGGGCGGCCTGGCTCATCCGGCTGCCCAGTACGTAGTATTCAATCCACACTTCCCGTTTTGCGTCGCTGCCGGCGGCGGTCAGAAGGACCGCCGTCACCTCCGCCGTTCCAAAGGAGCCCACGTCTGCGGAGGTGGCCAAAAGCGCCACGTCGTCCGCCGTCGGCGTCAGCCTGAGGCGCACCCAGTCCGCCTTGAGAAGGCCGGGGTTCTTGACGTTGACGCGATAGGTGACCAGTTCGTACCGGACCGGGTCCGGCTCGGAGACCTTTTTAAACTGGTCGGAACCCATGTCGCCGGAGAGAATCGCCCCGGCGATGGTGTCAAACGCGGCCGGATCGGCCGTCGCGGCCTGTACGTCCGCGCCGGCGACCGACGCCCGGAGGTTCGTCCCCACCAGCAGGAGGATGATGATCGTAAGCGCCACCATCGTCACAATGGTCAGCGCCCTAGCCAGTCTGCGCATCAAAACCGCACCTCCGTGGAAGCATTTCCTATATATTTTACCATGTGCCGGAGCGCCTGTCCATATGCGCTCTTTCCCGGACAATCGCGCGGCGCAAGCGGAAGCGGCGGCCGATGCCGCCGCGCGCCCGAGGTTGTAATCGCCGCGGTTTTCGTTTATAATAAGGTATTGTATCACAGAAAGGGAGGCGGCCCCATGCCCGAAAAGCTGGTTCTGGTGGACGGCAACAGCCTGATGTACCGCGCCTACCACGCACTGCCGCCCCTGGACAATGGCGAAGGTGTGCCAACCAACGCGGTGTACGGCTTTTTGTCGATGCTTTTCAAGGCGCTGGCAGACGAAAAGCCCGGCTACTGCGCCGTCGCCTTCGATCCCCACGGGCCGACTTTCCGGCACGCGGACTTTGCCGAATACAAAGGCGACCGGCCGCCCACGCCGGACGACCTCCGGCCACAGTTCCCCGTCGCGCGGGCGCTGCTCGGCGCGATGGGCATCAAGATCCTGACGGTGGACACCTTTGAGGCGGACGACCTCCTGGGTACGCTCTCCAAAAAGGCCGAGGCGGCCGGGATCGATTCGGTGCTCATCACCGGCGACCGGGATGCCTTTCAGCTGTCCAGCCCCCACACCGCCATCCTCTATACCAAGCGGGGCATCACCGACACCGTGCGGGTGACCCCCGAGTACATCCGGGAGACTTACGGCGTCACCCCCGTTCAGCTGATCGACATGAAGGGGCTGATGGGCGACGCCTCCGACAACATCCCAGGCGTGCCCGGCGTGGGCGAAAAGACCGCCTCCAAGCTCATCGCCCAGTACGGCTCACTGGAGAAGGTGCTGGAAACCGCGCCCACGGAACAGAAGGGCAAGCTGCGGGAACGGCTGACCGAGTTCGCCGACCAGGCGCGCCTTTCCAAGAAGCTGGCGACCATCGAGCGCGACGTGCCGGTGGACGTGAACTTTGCGGAACTGAGGCTGGGTTCTCTCGAGGGCGCGGCGCCGGAACTGGAGGCCTATAAGCTCAAGAGCCTGATTCCGCGCCTCAAACAGTTCTCCGCGCCGAAGGCGGAGGGCGGCGCGAAGGAGACCGCTCTTGGAAAAACCACAGCCTGGCGCGAAGTCCTGCAGGTGGACAGCGCCCAGGCCCTTGCCGCTTGGGCGGCCGCAAACGCGTCCGGTGCGGCGGCGCTCGCCTTCGAGGAGGCGCTGACCGCCGCCACCGCAGCCGGCGCGCGCATCAGCGCGCCCGCCGCAGGCGATCTATTAAGCGCCGGCCTCGACGAGGGCGAGGCGCTGACGGCGCTCTCCCCCATTCTGGAATCCCCGGAGGAAAAAATTCTGCCCGATGTGAAGGCGCTGCTTCACCAGCTTGAGCCGCTCGGCGTCAGGCTGAACGGCCCGGCCTTCGACGCGCGCCTGGCCGGATATGTGCTGGATTCCTCCCGCAAGAAATACGCGCTCACTTCGCTCCTCGAAGGCGGCGGCTACGACGCGCACCCGGCGACGGCGCTCTATGAGCTCTCCCGCACGCAGAAGGCGCGGCTGGAGGAAACCGGCATGGCCGGGCTCTACCGCGATATCGAGCAGCCGCTCTCCCGCACCCTCTACGACATGGAGCGGGAGGGCTTCCTCGTTGACCGGGACGAACTGATGCGTCTGGGCGCCATCTACTCCGCGCGCATCTCGGAACTGACCGGGAAGATCCACGCCTACGCGGGGTATCCGGTCAACATCAACTCCCCCAAGCAGCTGGGCGAGCTTCTCTTCGAAAAACTGGGGCTCTCCGCCGGGCGCAAGACGTCCCGCGGCTACTCCACCGATGCGGAGACGCTGGAAAACCTCTATGACGCGCATCCGGTGGTGCCGCTGATCCTGGAGCACCGGAAATATCAGAAGCTCAGCGGCACCTACATCGAAGCGCTGATGCGCCAGCAGGAGCCCGACGGGCGCATCCACACCCGCTTCGACCAGACCGCCGCCGCCACCGGGCGCATTTCTTCAGTGGATCCGAACCTGCAGAACATCCCCGTGCGCAGCGATCTGGGCCGCGAGATCCGCAAGGCCTTCATCGCCCGGCCCGGTTGGCTGCTCGTGGACGCGGACTATTCGCAGATCGAGCTTCGGGTGCTGGCCCACATGTCGGGCGATCCGGTGATGATCGACGCGTTCCAAAAAGGCCAGGACATCCACCGCCGCACCGCCGCAGAGGTCTACGGCGTCCCGCTGGAGGACGTCACGCCCGCGATGCGCTCCGCGGCCAAGGCGGTCAATTTCGGCATCGTCTACGGCATCTCCGACTTCGGACTTGCGCGCAACATCGGCGTCAGCCGCAAGCAGGCGGCGGAATTCATCGAACGCTATCTCACCCGTTACGCGGGCATCAAGCGCTTCATGGATTCTTCGGTGGCCCAGGGCAAGCTCCAGGGTTACGTGTCCACGATGTTCGGCCGCCGGCGCTACCTGCCGGAGCTTTCAAGCGCCAATTACAACACCCGTTCCTTCGGCGAGCGCGCCGCGATGAACAGCCCCATTCAGGGCACCGCGGCGGACATCATCAAGCTGGCGATGGTCGAGGCCCGCCAGTCGCTTGAGCGGGAGAGTCTCAAGTCGAAGCTGATCCTGCAGGTCCATGACGAACTCATCGTCGAAAGCCCGCCGGAGGAAGTCGAGCGCGCCAGCGCGCTGCTCCGCGCGGCGATGGAGGGCGTAGCGCGCCTTGCGGTGCCGCTCCAGGTGGATCTCAGCGTTGGGAGGGACTGGAATGCGTGCAAGTAACCCCTACGTGGTCGGGCTGACCGGCGGCGTATCCACCGGCAAGAGCACCATCCTGGCCGCGCTGAAAGAGCTTGGCGCGTCCGTCCTGAGCGCCGACGACGCCTCTCACCGGTTGACCGCGCCGGAGGGCGAGGCGCTTCCGGCCATCCGAGAGGCCTTCGGCGATGGCGTGTTCCTGCCGGACGGCGCGCTCGACCGGCGCGCGCTGGGCGAAATCGTATTTCGCGACGCCGCCGCCCGGCACGCGCTGGAAGCCATCATCCATCCCGCGGTGCAGCGGGAGATGCTCCGGGAGATCGCCGATGCCGCCGGTGCGGGCGCGGCCGCGGTGATCATGGAGGTGCCGCTTCTGTATGAAACGGGCATGGACGCGCTGTGCGACGAGGTGTGGGTGGCCCTTTTGGACGATGAGAGCCAGATTCTGCGGCTGATGAACCGCGACCGGCTGACCCGCGAGCAGGCGCTGGCGCGCATTCACAGCCAGATGCCGCTGGATGATAAGGCCCGGCGCGCCGACGTGGTGATCCGCACCGACAAAAGCGCTCCGGAGGTACAAAAAGAAGTGGCGCACCTGTACCGGGACCTTTTGAAGAGGATCGCCCGATGAGAAGCGCGCTGGGATACGCGCCCAAGCGGCGAAGGCGCAGGCGTCGCCGGAACGGCGTCCGCCTCATACTGCCGCTGATCGCGGTGCTGCTGCTGATCTCCATCGCCTACTACGTGTTTTTCTTCCCCAAGGATGTGCAGAAGGTCGCCTACCCCCTCTCCTACCGGGACGAGATCGAAAAATACGCCGCCGAGTACGAGCTGGACCCCGCGCGGGTGGCGGCGGTGATCTACTGTGAATCCACCTTCCGTCCCGAGGCGGTCAGCAGCGCCGGCGCCCGGGGGCTGATGCAGATCATGCCCGAGACCGGCGAATGGATCGCGATGAAGCTGGACGAGTCGGACGGCTACACCGACGACGACCTCTTCGACCCGGAAACCAACCTCCGCTATGGCTGCTGGTACCTCCACTATCTGGACGGCCGCTACGACGGCGACCTGACCAAGGCCACCGCCGCCTATCACGCGGGCGGCACCCGCGTGGACGAGTGGCTGACCAACAAAACCTATTCCTCCGACGGCGTGACACTGGCCTACATCCCTTACGATTCCACGCGGGATTACGTGGCACGGGTCAAAACCGCCTATGAGCACTACAAGGAGATCTTCAAATCATGATGCCAAAACTCGCCCGGCTGGCGGCCGTGCTCCTCGCCGCGATGCTGCTAACGGGCTGCGCGGGCGGCGGCCAGACCATCACGCTTCTCGATAACGGTGCCACCGTATCGCCCAACTACAGCCAGTCATCGGTGAACGAATACGCGGGCGAGGGCGAGTACGCGCCCGGCGACGCGATCTCCCCCGGTGAGGTCATGCCGGCGCCCGCCAACCAGGAAGCGCTTAAAAACGCCTCTCAGGCGGCTGTCGAGGCCAACGATGCGCCCGTTTCCACCAACTATTCCTCCGCCGACCTGGTTCTTGGCCTTGTTGCGGGGCCCGACGCCGAGGTCAACCCGCTGCACGCGAAATACCGCGACATGATGACCATCAATTCCCTGGTGTATGAGTCGCTGGTGGAGCTGGACGAAAACCGGCAGCCAGCGCCGCTGCTTGCCGACCGCTGGACCGTGACCGGCGATACCTGGATGTTCACGCTCAGAAGCACCGCCACATTCCACAACGGCGACCGGCTGACCGCCCAGGACGTGGTGGCGAGCTACAACGAAATCATGAACTATCCGGCCAACTACTGGCAGCCGCTTTTGAGCCAGGCGGTGGATACCATGACCGCGTCGGACGAGTCCACCGTGGTGGTCAAGGCCAAGGGTTCCATCGGCTACATGCTGCTCTACGCAATGACATTCCCCGTTGTCTCCAGCGGAACGGTAAGCAGCGCGCAGCCCTTCGGCACCGGGCCTTACTGGTACATCAGCTACGATACGGGCTATGCACTTCGCATCGAGCAGAACCCGCTGTGGTGGAAGCGCGCCAATACCGCCATCCACTCGGTGGTTGGCCTTGTCTGCGCCAGCAACAAGGTGGCGATGAGCCTGCTCGAGACGGGCGAACTGGACGCGCTGGCCAGCGAATATCCCACCATCTCGCTGAGCCGACAGCTCAGTGACCGGCAGGCGGTGGAGTATTCCACCAACACCTACGAATGCATCGTGCCCAACCTCCGGGACCAGATTCTGAGGGATTTGGCCGTGCGACAGGCGCTGATGTACGCCATCGACCGCACCACGCTGGCCACCACCGTCTACGCGGGCCTCGTGCAGGAGAGCGAGGTGCCTGTGGTCCCCGGCTCCTGGCTATATAACGCACAGGCCACCCGCTTCAACTACAGCCCCGAGCGGGCGCTGAAGCTTCTGAACGAGGCGGGCTGGACGGACGTGGACGGCGACAACCTGCTGGAAAAGGAGATCGACGGCAGCCTCGTCAGCCTGAAGCTGACCCTGATCACCTACGACCGGGGCACCACCTCCACCCGTTCCGAGGCGGCGGACATCCTGGCCACGCAGCTGCGCCTGGTGGGCTTTGACGTGACCACAAAGGTGCTAACCAGCCGTCAGGTCTACGACAGCATGAATAACGGCGACTATCAGCTGGCCCTCTGCGCCTTCGAGCTCAGCGACATCCCCAACCTCAACTTCCTCGTCGGCAAGAGCGGCACCTCCAACTACGAGCGCTATGGAAACGACGACATGGAACTCCTCCTTCGCGCCGCCTGGAGCGCAAAAAACCAGGAAGACCTGCAGAGCGAAATGTACAGCATGCAGCTCAAGCTGGTGGAGGACCTGCCGATCCTGGGGCTTTTCTTCCGTACCGGGCTCACGGTTTCCAAGGTTCCCCTGGGGCAGCTGGACGCGCCGCGCCAGGGCGACTGCCTCCGTGGGCTGCCCACTTCATCCAAAGTAAGCTGAGGAGGCAACCATGCGAGAAATCGGTGTCGGCATCGTCGGATGGGGATTCATGGGGCGCACCCACGCCCACGCGCTCCGGGAAATGCCGCTGTTCTATCCGGGCTGCGGCTTCAGGCCAGTCATCCGGTCGGTGTGTTCCCGAAGGATCGACGTCGCCAGGGAAGCGGCCCAGACGCTGGGCGCGCCCCACTTCGCGGATGACTACCGGGCGCTGATTGCGCGGGATGACATCGACGCGCTGTCCATCTCCACGCCGAACGCCCTCCACGAAGGCATGATCGCGGACGCGCTCAGGGCCGGAAAGCACCTCTACATCGATAAGCCCCTGACCGTGGACGGCGCCTCCGCCGCCAGAATCGAGGCCGCCGCCCGCGCCTCAAGCAGCATCACCCAGATGGCCTTCAACAACCGCTTCTTCCCCAGCGTGCTCCGCGCGAAACAGTTGATCGACGAGGGCCGCCTCGGAAACCTGCTCACCTTCTCGGCCCGCTACGACCACTCCGGCTCCATCGACCCAGGCCGGCCCGCAGGCTGGAAGATGCTGGACAGCGCAGGGGTGCTCCTGGACTTGGGCTCCCACGCGCTGGACATGCTGGCCTACCTGATCGGCTACCCGGAAAAAGTGCTGTGCCGGCTGCGCACGCTCTACCCAAACCGGCCCGCGCCCGGCGGCGGGGTGGCGGAAAATGTCGCCGACGATCAGGCCGTGATGATGCTCGAAATGCCCGGCGGCGCGGTGGGCACCGTCACCGCCTCCAAGATCACCACCGGCGCGGAGGACGAACTGTCCTTTGAAATCTACGGGGACAGGGGCGCGATCCGCTGGCGGCTGATGGAGGCCGACTACCTGGAATTCTATGACAATACCCGCAAGGAGGCGGCATTGGGCGGAGAGCGCGGCTTCACCCGCATCGCCGCAACCGCTCGCTTTCCCGCGCCGGGCGGCGCGTTCCTGCCGCCGAAGAACCGCGTGGGCTGGGACAGGGCGCACATGCACTGCTACTACCGTTTTCTGGACTGCGTGAACCGGGGCGTCCCCGCAAGCCCCGACGTGTTCGAGGGCGCGAAACTGCAGTACCTGATGGACGCGATGACCCGCTCCCACAATAGCGGCGCGTGGGTGCGCTTCCCGGGTTAAGCCATACTAAAGGAGGGACGGGCATGTTCTCCCTGAGACAGGAAGACCTGCTCTACAGCCTGCGGCCGGCGGGGCAGGCGCGCATCGCGCCGCCCATGGATGACCGGCGCGCCTGGGCATCCTTCGATTCCGACGCCGCCCAAGCGCTGGTGGCGCTGGCCGAGCGGGCGCTGCGCGCTCCGCTTCCGCACCTGACCGCGGGAGACTACCTCCGCCGCGGCGACGGGGAGCCGCCTCCGGGCTATCATTTCCGGCGGGAGCAGGCGTCGCACCTGATCCTCGCCGCATGCATCACCGGTGATGAGAAATACCTGCCCCGCGCGGCGGATCTATTTTGGATGATGGCAGAAGAGACCAGCTGGGCGGTCTTCCCCCGGCGCGGCGCGCCATTGCCTGCCTTCGGCTCGCCGGACATCGACGTTCACGCCGCCCGCACGGCGGAGCTCTTCGCGCTGGCGCGGCAGATGGTGGGCGCGCGGCTTGACCGCTTGACGCCGCAGATCACCGCCCGCATGGAGTACGAACTGAAACGGCGCGTTTTCGACCCGATCATCGCCCGGGAGGGCGAGGAATGGATGCACCTTTCCGGCGACGCGCCGAAAGTCTGCGCCCGGCTCATGGCCGCCTGCCTCGCGGCGGAGAACGACGAAGGTGAGCGAAGGTGGCAGGTGCTCCGGCGGCTGATGAAGATCCTTGAAGGCTATCTCCGCACCCTGTTGCCCGATGGCGGCGCCGCCGGCGACCTGAGGCGTCATGTGGAGGCGGCCGCGGCGCTGGGCGACTGCTTCCATCTGCTGTCCCTGGTCAGCGGCGGCGTGGTGGAGCTCCGGGACGAACCCCGGTTCGTCGATATGGCCATCCTGCCCTGCAAAACCCATATCGGCGAGGGTTGGTTTGTCAACCCCGGCGGAGATCCGCGACCGCGCCTGTCTCCGGACGCGCTTTTCCGCCTGGGCGAGGGTGTGCGCTCCGGCTGCCTGTGCGGCCTGGCCGCGTGGCTGAGGCGGCAGAGCCCTTCCCGGGAGCCGGAGGGAGACGGGCTCTTCACGCTTTTCATGCACCTTCGAGGCCGCGCGGCCCTTGTGCGGGAGCCCGCGCGGCTGCCGCTGCCCGGATCGGTGCTGCTGCCGGACATGGGCGTGGCCATCGCCCGCAGCGGCGACTTTTTCGTGGCGCTGACCGGCGGCGACCGGCGCGTCGCCTTCTCTCACCGGGACGCGGGCGATCTGACGCTCTATTACCGCGGGCAGCCCGTGCTGGTGGACTGCGGCCTGCCGGACGCAGGCGACCACAGCGTGCCCTCCATTGAAGGCGTGGAACAGACCGGCGCGCGCCGCGCGCCGGAGCCTCCGGAGCTCCGGGACGACGGCTACTGGATGCTGACGCTGGGCATCGCCTACGCCTACCCGCCCGCCGCGAAACTGCTCAGCTGGCAGCGCAGCCTGATCCTCACGCCGGGCGAAGGCGCCGTGCGCCTCATCGACGCCTTCGACTTCGAACAGGCGCAGCGGCGGGCGACGGTCCGATTCGTCACCCCCTTCGAACCTGTCTTATCGGAGGGCCTCGCAAAGCTGGGGCCCGTCGGCATGCGCTTTCCGCGGGAGATGCGCCCATCGGTCTCCCCTATCGAACTCGCCGAGCCGCGGCTTCGCGCGCTGTGGGGGGACAGGCTCTACCGGCTGGAGCTGGCCACCCCGGAGAGCGCACCCGGCGGCCGGCTGGATTTCACGTTCTTCCCCGCCACCTGAGGCGGCCGGAATAGAAAGGAAGTGTCTCCCCATGACCCCGTTCCAGAAACAGTACGAAGCGCAGATCGCGGAACTCGCCAAAGCTTCAAACCGCCTGGCCGAAGTCGGCTTCGTCACCAGCCAGGGCGGTAACCTGTCGCTGCGCGCCGACGAAAACGTGGTGCTGATCACCCCGACGAAGGTGGCCAAAATTGCCATCACCTTCGAAGACATCTGCGCCGTGGACATGACCGGAAAGGTGCTCTACGCAAAGGAAGGCAGGAAACCCACCGGCGAGTGGCCGTTCCACGTGCGCATCATGAACAAGCGGCCGGACGTCAAGGGCATCGTCCACGCCCATCCGCCGATCCTGACCGGCTTCGCCATCGCCGGCGGAGACTGGCTGCAGATGCCCTTTTTGCCGGAACCGGTGATCGAGGTGGGCCCAATGATCATGGTGCCCTACGCCGAGCCGCTTTCGGAGCAACTCGCGCTGAACTTCGACTCGGTGATCGAAAAATCCAACGGATTCTTGATGGAGAACCATGGCGCGGTGATGGTCAGCCCGGAGGGCGTGTGGCGCGCCATCGAGTTCCTGGAGATGATGGAGGCCGCCGGCAAGTCCATCCTGGTGGCGAAGACGCTTGGGAACCCCAAATCCATCCCCGCAGCCGACGTCAAAAACCTTGAAAACGTGATTCGCATCCGCAACATGCCCATGCCGGGCCTGCCCGGTGTGGTGAAGAGTTTGACGGACATCTTCGTGTGATACCGTTTCCAAGCATTCACGCGTCCTCGTACTGGTCTTTTCCGCGCATGGCCGTGTCGTTCCCCACTCGAGCGCAGCGCTGATCTCGCGCCGGCGGCGTCTCCCGAAGGGGCGCCTCTTTTAGCGCCTTGCCCTGCATCGAAAACCCCGCCGTCATGGGCGCATGACGGCTTGCCATTGGGATGACGGCCCCCTAAATCCACAAAAAGAGAAGCCCATCAAGGCTTCTCTTTTTTACGCCGCTTCGTGGCGCTTCCGCATTGGTAAAAACCGTTAGACGGGCAACACTTTCTCTTCCTTGTTGAGCAGCGTGTTGTCCAGCTTCATGGACTGGGCCTGACGGTACTGGAAGTACTTTTCGGCCACCTGCGGGAAGAGCGCGTAGGAGAGCACATCTTCCGGCTGTTGGATGTACTCGGCGCATTCCTTCTTGTACTGCTCCAACTCGGGCTTGAGCAGGTCCGCCGGGCGGCAGGTGATGACTTCCGCGTCGCCGATGACTTTCTTGCGCACTTCCTCGTTGACCGGCGCGGGCAGGCGGCCGTACTCGCCGCGCATCAGCGCCTGAGACTCCTTGGGGTTCATCTTGTAGCGCTCGCCGGAGATGACGTTCATGACCGCCTGGGTACCGACGATCTGGCTGGTGGGCGTGACCAGCGGCGGATAACCGAAGTCCTTGCGCACCCGCGGGATCTCCTCCAGCACATCGTAGAACTTGTCGGACTTGCCGGCCTGCTTGAGCTGGTTGATGAGGTTTGACAGCATGCCGCCGGGCACCTGGTACAAAAGCGTATTGATGTCGATCTTGAGCACCTTCGGATCCAGGAAACCTTCCTTTGTCAGCTTCTCGGCCACGCCGCGGAAGTGCACCGCGATCTCGGAGAGAAGGCCGATGTCCAGGCCCGTGTCGTACTCGGTGCCCCTGAGAGTGGCGACCATGGGCTCGGTGGCCGGCTGAGCCGTGCCGTTGCCCAGCGGTGACAGCGCGGTGTCGATGATGTCCGCGCCCGCCTCAATGGCCTTGAGATAGGTCATGTCCCCGGTGCCGGTGGTGTTGTGGGTGTGCATGTGGATGGGCACCTTGACCGCCTGCTTGAGCTTTTTCACCAGGCTGTAGGCCTGATAGGGCAGGAGCAGGTTCGCCATGTCCTTGACGGCGATGGTGTCCGCGCCCATCTTCTCCAGCTGGATGGCCAGTTCCACGAAATAGTCCTCGTTGTGGACGGGGCTTGAGGTATAGCTCATCGCGATTTCGGCGATGCCGCCATACTTTTTTGTGGCCTTCATCGCGGTTTCCATGTTGCGGGTATCGTTGAGCGCGTCGAAGATGCGGATGATGTTGATGCCGTTTTTGATGGCCATGCGGACGAATTCGTCCACCACGTCATCGGCATAGTGCTTGTAGCCCAGGATGTTCTGGCCGCGAAGCAGCATCTGCAGCTTGGTCTTGGGCATGGCCTCGCGCAGCGCGCGCAGCCGGTGCCAAGGATCCTCGTTCAAAAAGCGCAGGCAGCTGTCAAAGGTGGCGCCGCCCCAGCACTCCAGCGAATAGTAGCCGACCCGGTCCAGCTTTTCCGCCGCGGGCAGCATATCCTCCAGTCGCATGCGGGTGGCCGCCTGGGACTGGTGTGCGTCGCGCAGGATGGTATCGGTAATGAGTACTTTACCCATGGTCTTTTCCCTCCTTGCTCGTTATATACCCGGCCGCGGCCCCAGCGAACCGGCGGCGCGGGGCGTCAGGAAAGCGCCACCAGCGGATCGCCCGAGTTGACGGACGCGCCCTTGGAGACGATGACCGACGCAACGACGCCGTCGCGCGGCGAAACGATCTCGTTTTCCATCTTCATGGCTTCAAGGACGAGCAGCGGCTGGCCCTTTTTGACGGTCGCGCCTTCGGTCACGCTGACGGACACAATGTTGCCCGGCATGGGCGCCTTGACGACCTCGGCGCCGGCGGGCGCGGCCTTCGCGGGGGCGGCGGGCGCCGGGGCGGCGACAGGGGCGGGCGCGGCGGCAGCCGGTGCCGCGGCAGGCGCGGCGACAGGCGCAGGCGCTACGTAAGCGGGAGCGGACGCGAACGCGGCGACTTCCTCGACCTCAACCTGATACCCCTGACCGTTGACCGTTATCTGAAATTTACGCATGGATGCTTCCTCCTTCATAAAATTGACGCGCGGCATCAGGCCGGCGCTCGTTTCGTGCCGGGCCGTCCGGCCCTCATAATCAGTAGACGGATTCCCTGCGGCCGGCATCCGACCAGCCGCTTTCGCGGCGCACGGCGCGCACGACCAGCCGCTTGCCCTCGGCCTGGCCCATCATGGCCACGGCCGCGGCGATGGCCGCAACCACCGCGCCGTCGACCCCCGCGGAAACCGCCGGGGCAGAAGCCGTCGGGTACGCTGCCTGCGCAGCGGACGCCTTCGCGCCGGGCCGGCGCAAAACGGCGATCAGGATGGCCAGCAGCAGCACCACGACCACCGCAAAGCCGATGACCACCTCGTTCATCGGAAACAGGTAAACCGTATTCACCACAGTTTCGGTTGCGCTTTGCATGATATCCTCCCTTTCCCGGCTACACCGGCAGATTCGCGTGCTTCTTGGGGAGGCGCGCATCCCGCTTGCCGGACAGGACTTCCATCGCGGCCACCAGCATCATGCGGCTTTCGGCGGGCTCGATCACGTCGTCCACGTAACCATGCCGCGCGGCATTGAGACCGTCGGCAATATTGTCGGCATACTCCTGCTCAAGCTCGGCGCGCTTTTGCTGGGCATCCGCCTGGCCCTTGAGCTTGCCGTTCATCAACACCTGCACGGCGGCGGGTACGTCCAGCGGGGCGATCACGCTGCCCGGCCAGGCATAGACGACGTCGGCCGAGGCGCGGGCCGCCAACACCATGTAGGCGGCGGCGATGGCCTTGCCGGTGACCAGCGCGATGCGGGCGCCGGAGGCCTCGGACAGCGCGCCCATGAGCGCAGCGCCGGCGCCCGCCAGGGACGCCTGCCCGGAAGCGTCCGCAACCGCGAAGCCGGTGGAATCCACCAGCGTCAGAATGGGCAGGTTGAAGCTGTCGCAGAAGCGCACAAACCGCGCGGCTTTCTTCATGCCGCAGGCGGTCAGCGCGCCGCCGTCCTTTTCAGGCTGCGTCGCCACGATGCCGATGGTCCGGCCGCCCAGCTTTGCCAGCGCGGTGATCATCGAATCGGCGTGGCCCGCGCCCATTTCAAGCACGGAACCCAGGTCCGCCACGGCATCGATCACCATATGGGCGTCGGGCGAGGCGGTCAGCCCGTTGAGCACCGGGGCAAGACGGTTAAAATCGTCCGTGCCGGCCAGATCGACGGGCGAGGCGTCCAGATTGTTGTCCGGCAGCATCCCGATGACCTGGCGCGCCAGCTGGATCGCCTCCTCGTCGGTCTTGCCCGCGAGGTGCGCGATGCCGCTGGCCGTGCAGGCCTTGGAGCCGCCAAGCTTTTCAGCGTCC
Organism: Bacillota bacterium; assembly: GCA_023421395.1. Taxonomy (GTDB): domain Bacteria; phylum Bacillota; class Clostridia; order Christensenellales; family Aristaeellaceae; genus JAEZHK01. Next base: position 29,466 of record JAEZTL010000043.1, read on the forward strand.
ACGGTTACGCCGGTGTTGGCCGAAACCACCTGGGGACCGTTGACGTACAGCCGGGCTGCGTCCGAGCAGACGACCACGTCGTTCATCACGGCGATCAGCGCGGCGGAGGCGGCGCACTGGCCCATGACCAGCGCGATCTGCGGCACCACGCCCGAAAGCTGCGCCGTGCCGGCGGCGATCTGCGCGTAGGCATCCACCGCGTCCACACCCTCCAGAAGCCTCGCGCCCATGGAATCATACATGGAAACGATGGGGCTGCCGGTCTTTTTCGCCAGTTCCATTACCTTGACAATTTTACGCGCGTGTTCGCGTCCCACCGCGCCTCCGCTGGATACATAATCCTGCGCCCAGACGTACACGGGGCGGCCGTCGACGAGGCCGTAGCCCGTCACAACGCCCGATTCTCCCCCGCGGCCGGACAGCGCGTCCAGCTCGACGAAGCTGGCTTCGTCAAAGAGCTGCGCCACGCGCTCCCGTGCGGTCAGCTTCTGCAGCTTCTTCTGCTCGGCCGCACGATCCGCCTCGCCCTTCATGATCGCCTGCTTGCGCTCGCGGATGAGGGGTAGATTGCGCTCAACACTCATTGTGATCCCTCCAACGCTCTATGTATAAGGAAATGTCCAAATTCCCACAAATTCAATAATTCGACAGTACCCTCATTTTTCCTGCCACCCGGAAGAATATTTTTTATCTTTTAAAATGAGCGGAAGCCAAATCACACGGTGCGGAAATTTCGGACCCACATGGGGCCGATCGGCCTTCAATATGGTATAATACCCAAAAAGGGCGCCGGAGGGCAGCATGATCGAAAAAATTTTACTGGAGCGCGCCGAAAAAATCGGCGTCGTCGTTTCGCCGGAGGCCGCGGAAAAGTTCGCGCGCTACCGCGCTATGGTAATTGAAGCCAACCGCACCATGAACCTGACCCGTGTCTCGGAGGAGGCGGAAGAGGCCGTCGATCGGGACGCGCTGGATGCGCTGGCGCCGCTGAGGGTTCCGGGCCTGATGGACGCCGTGCGGACGCTGGTGGACGTGGGCAGCGGCGCGGGTGTTCCGGGCGTGGTCCTCTCCATCGCGCTGCCCCATGTGCGGGTGACGCTGGTCGACGCGCTCAAAAAGCGGGTGGACTTTCTCAACCGTGTCTGTGAAACGCTCGCCCTCAATGCCCGCGCGGTGCACCTGCGAAGCGAGGACGCCGGCCGGGACGCCATCTTCCGGGATGCCTTCGACTGCGCGACGGCGCGGGCGGTGGCGTCCCTTCCGTTGCTGCTGGAACTGGCGCTCCCCCTCGTCCGACCCGGAGGGTTTCTATGCGCCTACAAGGGCCCGGCGCTTTCGGAAGAGCTTCCCGCGGCGAAGCGCGCGCTGAAGCTCCTGAACGGGGCGCCCCGGGAACCGGTGTTTCTCCCGATCCCCGGGCGGGACTGGGATCACAGGCTCTTGATCGTGGACAAGCTTTCGCTCACCCCCGCCGCGTATCCCCGGAAAGCCGGGGAACCGGAGAAAAAGCCGCTGTAAGCCGTCTCCGCCCCGCCTGCCGGCGGGGCTTAATTGCGCTTGCAACAAACGCATCCTTGTGCTAAAGTGTAAAAGGAAATTTTTCGCCCGCGGGATGGGAGGATTCGTCATGTCCAACGAAAAACTTCGCTCCACGCAGACCGACCGGCTGGTGGACGCGCTGCTGCTTCTGGAAAACCGCGAGGAGTGCTACCAACTGCTGGAGGACCTGCTCACGATCCGCGAGATCCAGGACCTGGCACAGCGGCTGGAGGTCGCGCGCCTCCTCACCGCCAAGGTTACCTACAACGAGATCGCCCATAAAACCGGCGTATCCACCGCGACGATCAGCCGGGTCAACCGCTCGCTCGCCTATGGCGCGGGCGGCTACCAGCGCATCCTGGAAAAACTGGAGGAAACCCCCGCCGATGATTGATTTATCCCGCCTGAACCCGCCCCAGCGGGAGGCGGTGCTCGCCACCGAAGGTCCGCTCCTGGTCCTGGCCGGGGCAGGCTCCGGCAAGACCCGCGTGCTCACCCACCGCATCGCCCGCCTGATCGAGACGGGCGTGCCCGCCTGGTCGATCCTGGCCATCACCTTCACCAACAAGGCCGCCCGCGAGATGCGTGAACGCGTGATCGCGCTGGCCGGTGAATCCGTTGCCGACGCCTGGGTGATGACCTTCCACGCCTGCTGCGCCCGCATCCTGCGCCGCGACATCGAAAAGCTGGGCTACAAGCGATCCTTTTCGATCTACGACGACGACGACCAGAAGTCGCTCATCAAGCGGCTCATCGCCGAACTCAACCTGGATGAGAAGCTCTACCCGGTGCAGACGGTGCGCGCGGCCATCTCCGACGCCAAAAACAAGCTCCAGACCCCCGCCGAGTGGCTGGAATCCGCCGGAAATGACTTCAAGGCGCAAAAAATCGCGGAAGTCTACAAACAATATGAAAAAAAACTCAAGGAGAACAGCGCGCTGGATTTCGACGACCTGCTCATCAAGGCGCTGGAGCTCTTCGCCGCGCACCCGCCGGTACTGGAATACTACCGGCAGAAGTTCCGCTACATCCTGGTGGACGAGTATCAGGATACCAACCGCGCCCAGTATGAGCTGATCCGCCTCATCGCGGGCGAAAAGAGCAACGTGTGCGTGGTGGGCGACGACGACCAGTCCATCTACGGCTGGCGCGGCGCCGACATCCGCAACATCCTGGACTTTGAAAAGGACTATCCGGACGCGAAGGTGGTCAAACTCGAACAGAACTACCGTTCCACCGCGTCGATCCTCGAGGCCGCCAACCAGGTGGTGGCCCACAACCGGGGCCGCAAGGAAAAGGCGCTGTGGACGGATGCCGGAGAGGGCGCGCTCCTCGAGCTGTACGAGGCGCTCGACGAGCGGGACGAGGCCGCCTGGGTGTGCGCGAAGCTCCGGGAACTCACACGGGACGGCATCCAGCCCGGCGACGCGGCCGTTCTCTACCGCGTCAACGCCCAGTCCCGCGTGATCGAAGAAGCGCTGGTGCGAAGCGGCATCCCCTACCGGGTGTACGGCGGCCTTCGGTTCTACGACCGTAAGGAAGTCAAGGACCTGGTCGCCTACCTGCGCGTGATCGTCAACCCCGACGACGAGGTGTCGCTCCGGCGCGTCATCAACGAGCCGAAGCGCGCCATCGGCGACGCCACGGTGGACCTGATCGCTTCCTACGCCCAGCGGGAGGGTCTGCCGCTCTTCGCCGCGGTGATGGACGCGGACGGCGCGGGCCTTCCCGCCCGCGCGCGGACCGCCGTGGCGTGCTTCGCGGAGATCATGATCGGTCTTCTGGAAGCCTACGTTACCATGGACCCGGAGTCCTTCGTGCGCCACCTGATCGAAAAGACCGGCTTCCAAAAGCAGTATGCGGCCGACAAGACCGACGAGGGCCGCGCCCGGCTGGAAAACATCGAGGAATTCGTCGGCGCGGTGGCCCAGTACCAGCAGCAGAACCCGGAAGGCGGCCTCGAAGGCTTCCTGGAAAACGTGGCGCTGGTGTCGGACCTGGACAACCTTCCCGAAACGCAGCGCCCGCTGACCTTGATGACGCTGCATTCCGCCAAGGGGCTGGAGTTCCCGGCGGTATTCCTGGTGGGCCTTGAGGAGGGTCTCTTTCCCACGACCCGCGCGATGTTCGACGACGACAAACTGGAGGAGGAGCGCAGGCTCTGCTACGTGGGCATCACCCGCGCGATGAAGCGGCTCTTCCTCAGCCACGCCCGCACCCGCACGCTCTTCGGCGCGCGGCAGGCGTTCCCCCGGTCCCGCTTCGTGGACGAGATCCCGCCCCGGCTCATCGGCGGCGCCCGCACGCGGGAGCGCGCGCCGGAGCGGCTGCCCCGCCCCGCCGGCGGCGGGTCGGAGCGCTTCGAGCCCCGTCCCCAGGCCGCCTGGAAGCCGGACCGGAGCGCCGCCGGTAAGGGTGCCGCGTTGGGCATCCCGGGTGTTTCAAAGGGCTTCGTGCCCTCGCAGGCGCGCGCGCTGGAGCCGCTCGTGCTCTTCAAGGCGGGCGACCGGGTGCTGCACCGCGTGTTTGGACACGGCACCGTGGAGGAGGTCCGGGGGGCCGGCCGGGAGGCCAAGCTGGTCATCATCTTCGACGAGCGCGGCCAGAAGATCTTCCCCGCCGACACCGCGCCGGTGGTGAAGGCGCAATAAGAGGAGGGCGTACCCCGTGGAAGGCGAAATGCGCCGTCTGGTGGACCGGCTGAATGAAACCGGCTATCAGTATTATACGCTGAGCGAACCGTCCATCTCCGACAGGGAATGGGATGAGATGTATGACCATCTGACGCGTCTGGAGGGTGAGACCGGCGTCACGCTGCCGGATTCCCCCACCCGGCGCGTGGGCAGCCGGCCGCTCTCCGGCTTTGCCGAGCACCGGCACCTGGCGCGGCTGTGGTCGATGGACAAGGCGCAGTCGGTTTCAGCGGTGCGCGAATGGGCGCAGCGCGCGGAGAAGCTGCGCCAGGCGGCGAACGCGGCGGGCGCAAGCCTGCCGCCCCTTGCCTTTGTGGTGGAGCACAAGTTCGACGGTCTGACCGTCAACCTGACATATGAAAACGGCCGCCTGGTGCAGGCCGCCACCCGGGGAAACGGCGAAGTGGGCGAGGGCATCCTGCCTCAGGTGATGACCATCCGCGCGGTGCCCCTTTCCATCCCCTTTCCGGGGCGCATTGAGGTGCATGGCGAAGGCTTCATGCGCCTTTCCACCTTCGACGCCTACAACAGAACCGCCGCCGAGCCGCTGAAGAGCCCCCGGAACGCAGCCGCCGGCGCGCTTCGCAATCTCGATCCCGCCGTCACCGCCTCCCGCAGGTTGGACGCCCGCTTTTACAACGTGGGCTATATCGAAGGCCGCTCGTTCCGCGATCAGGAGGAGATGCTCGGCTTTCTCCGGGAAAACCGCTTCCCGGTGTCGGCCTGCGAGATTATGGCCGGCTCCATCGACGAGACGATTGCCGCCGTGGAGGAGATCGAGGCAGACCGGGGCGGCCTGGACTACCTGATCGACGGCGCTGTGATCAAAATCCGCGACTTCGCCACCCGCGACGCCCTGGGCTATACCGACAAGTTCCCCCGCTGGGCCGTGGCCTACAAGTTTGAAGCGGAGGAGGTCACCGCCACGCTGGAAAACGTCACCTGGGAATTGGGCCGAACCGGCAAGCTCACGCCGCTGGCCCACGTGTCGCCGGTAGCGCTCGCAGGCGCGACGGTCAAGCGAGCCACGCTCAACAACTTCGGCGACATTCAAAGAAAGCGGGTCCGGCTGGGCGCGAAGGTGTGGATCCGCCGCTCCAACGAGGTGATTCCGGAGATCATGGGCCGCGTGGAGGAATACGTGCCCGGCGAGCGCGACATTCTGCCGCCGGAAAGGTGCCCCGCCTGCGGCACACCGGTCACGGAAAAGGGCGCGAACCTCTTCTGTCCCAACCGTCGCTGCCCGCCGCAGGTGGTGGCGCGCCTTTCCCACTTTGCCAGCCGGGACGCGCTGGACATCGAGACGCTGTCCGACAAGACCTGCGCGCTTCTCCACGAGGCGCTGGGCGTTTCTGAGCCCGCGGACCTATACCGGCTCACCGCGGAACAGCTGACGGCCCTTGACCGCTTCGGCCCCAAGAAGGCGCAAAATCTGATCGACGCCCTCGCCGCCAGCAGGCATCCGCCGCTGGACAGCTTCCTCTACGCCGTGGGCATCCCCAACGTGGGCCGCAAGACCGCGCGGGATCTGGCGGCGCGCTTCGGATCGATGGAGGCCCTCGCCGCCGCGAACGCCGAAGCGCTCACCGCCGTCGCCGAGGTGGGCCCCATCGTTGCCCAGAGCATCACGGACTTCTTCGCCGACCGCGACAATGCCCGGATGCTTGAAGAACTCTATCGCGCGGGCATCGTACCAGCCGCCCCCGCCGAGCCGAAGAGCGGCCCCTTCTCCGGCATGACGGTGGTGTTGACCGGCACCCTCTCCTCCATGACGCGGGGCGAGGCCGAGAAGCTGATCGAATCGCTGGGCGGCGCCGCCGCCTCGTCGGTTTCGAAAAAGACCAGTCTCGTGGTCTACGGCGAGGCCGCCGGCTCCAAGCTGGAAAAGGCCCGGGCGCTGGGCGTGCGGACGGCGGACGAGGATCAATTTCTCACAATGATTCGATCAAATTAACGCGCAGCCCCGGGATTTTTGTGGTATACTATTGGGATGATACCCGCAGCGGAGGAATGTTCATGAACAGCATGACCGGGTACGGGCGCGGCGCCATTGAGCGCGACGGGCGCCAGCTGACCCTCGAAATCCGTTCGGTCAACCATCGGTTTCTGGATCTGAGCCTGCGCCTACCCCGCTGCCTGGGTTTTTGCGAGCAGGCAATCCGGGAGCGCATCGGAAAGAAGCTGTCCCGCGGCCATGCGGACGTGTTCGCCACCTATAAAAACCTCCGGGACGATTCCCGCACCGCGGTGATCGACCCGGCGCTCCTCACCGCTTACCTGGCCGCGCTAAACGAGATCGCCGAAAAATCCGGCCTTCCGGACGACCGCAGCGTGATGCGCGTGGCCGCCATGCGGGACCTGATCGTGGTGACGGAGGCGGAGGAGGACCCGGAGGCGCTGATGGCGCTGACGATGGACGCGCTGGACCTTGCGCTTTCTGACCTCTCCGCCATGCGGGCGAAGGAGGGCGCGGCGATGGCGCGGGACATGGCCGGCCGCATCGATGCCCTTGAGGCGTTGACCGAAAAGATCGAGGCGCGCTACCCGCAGGCGCTGGACGAATACGCCTCGCGCCTTCGCGCCCGGATTGAGGAACTTGTGGAGAGCTGCGACGAGCAGCGCCTCCTGCAAGAAGTGGCCATCATGGCCGACCGCAGCGCCATCGCGGAGGAAACGGTGCGGCTCCGAAGCCATTTTTCGCAGATTCGCGGCATGCTGGCCTCTCCCGAGCCCGTGGGCCGCAAGCTGGATTTCATCGTGCAGGAGCTCAACCGCGAGGTCAACACCATCTCATCCAAATCACAGGACATCCCGATCACGCAGCTGGTGGTGCTGGCAAAGTCCGAAATCGAAAAGCTGCGCGAACAGGTACAAAACGTCGAATGAGGTGCGATACGAATGCCTAAACCCGGGAAGCTGTTCGTCGTCTCCGGCCCGTCCGGCGTCGGCAAGGGTACGATCTGCCGCCTGTTTACCTCCAAGAGACCGGACGTCTGGATGAGCGTCAGCTGCGCCACCCGGGCGCCCCGGCCAGGCGAAGCGGAGGGCGTGCACTACTTCTTCGTCTCGGACGCGGAATTTGACCGGATGATCGCGGAAAAAGGCTTCCTGGAGTACGCCAATGTGCACGGCAACCGCTACGGCACGCCCCGCGCCGCCGTAGAGAAAAAGCTCTCCGAGGGCAGGGACGTGATTCTGGAGATCGATGTGCAGGGCGCCAATCAGGCCATGGCGTGCTACCCGGACATTCACGGCATCTTCGTGCTTCCGCCCTCCCGTGAGGAACTGCTCCGTCGGCTGATCGTGCGCGGCAGCGAAAACGCCGAGCAGATCTGCCGCAGGCTCCGCAACGTCCCCGGCGAACTGACGCGGGGCGAAAGCTACCCGTCGCTGCTGCTCAACGACAATAAGGCCGCCGCCGCCCAGCGGCTGGGCGACATCATCGACGGCCGGTTCGTCACCACGGATGCCGACCGCGCGCTGCTCACGGAACTCGAACGGCAATTTGCGGCCGAGCCGGTCACCCCGGAATCGGTCGAGGCATTGATTCGGAAATATAGGAGGTAATCCCATATGATGATCGAACCGCCCATCGGAGAACTGCTGGAAAAGGTGGACTGCCGCTACACGCTGGCGGTGGAGGCCTCGAAGCGCGCGCGGGAAATCATTGCCGGCGCGCAGCCGCTGATTGAAACCAAGGAGGTCAAGCCCCTCTCCATCGCCATCGAGGAGATCAACCGCGGCCTGATCTCTTATACCCGTGAACCGGAGGAGGAGAACCGCTGATGCTGGTGGGTGTTCGCGTCGCGCTGGGCGTATCCGGCGGTATCGCCGCCTACAAGGCCTGCGAGCTGACCAGCCTTCTGAGGAAGGCGGGCGCGGAAGTTCGTGTGGTCATGACCCAAAGCGCGCGCGAATTCGTGTCCCCGATGACCTTTGAAACCCTGAGCGGCAACCGCGCCTCGGTGGACATGTTTGACCACGCCTGGGAAATCGAGCACATCTCGCTGGCGAAGTGGGCGGACATTCTGCTGATCGCGCCGGCCACCGCCAATACCCTGGCCAAGATCGCGGGTGGCATAGCGGACGATCTCCTGTCCACCGTCGCCATCGCCAGTCCCGTGCCCATCGCCGTCGCGCCCGCGATGAATACCGCCATGTGGTTCAGCCCCGCCAATCAGGCGAACATGGCGCTGCTTCGCGAGCGCGGCGTTCGCGTCATCGGGCCGGAGTCTGGCCTTCTGGCCTGCGGCGACGACGACGTGGGCCGCATGACCATGCCGAGGGACATCCTGGAGGCGCTTGAGAAGATCATGCGGCCGCTCCGGGACTTTACGGGCAAGCGCGTGCTGGTCACCGCCGGTCCCACGCGGGAGGCCGTCGATCCGGTGCGCTTTCTTACCAACCGCTCCAGCGGCCGCATGGGCTACGCGCTGGCGGAGGCCGCGCGGGACCGCGGCGCGGCGGTGACGCTGGTGTCCGGTCCGGTTTCCATCGCGCCGCCCGCGGGCGTTCAACTGGTGAAGGTGGAGACTACGCGGGACCTGTATGATGCCGTCGTGCCCCGTGCGGCAGATTTCGACGTGATCGTCCAGGCCGCCGCCCCGGCCGACTACCGGATCGAGCACTACTCCGGGGAAAAACTCAAGAAAAGCGGTGAATCGCTGACGCTGACCTTCGTCGAAAACCCGGACGTGGCGAAGGCGCTGGGCGAAAAAAAACGGCCCGGCCAGGTGCTGGTGGCTTTCGCCGCCGAAACCGGCGGCGGGCTCGCAAACGCCCGGGAGAAGCGGCTGAAAAAGAACGCCGACCTGATCGTGCTCAACGACGTATCGCAGAGCGGCGCGGGCTTTGACGTGGACACCAACATCGTCACACTGATCGATTCCCGGGGCGAGGAGGCGCTGCCGCAGCTTGCAAAGCGCGATGTGGCGGACCGTATCCTGTCCCGCGCGCTTACGTTATGCGGTACTGCCGGGTAATCGTCGACCTCGCGGCGGATGATGTGGACAGGCTCTTTACGTACCGCCTGCCCGAGGGCATGACCCTCTCTCCCGGCCAGCGGGTTTTGGTGCCCTTTGGGCCGAGACGCCTTGAGGGCTGGGTCATCGAGTTGACCGACGCCGCCGACATTGAGGAAGAGAAGATCAAGTCCGTCGTCCGTCCCATCGAGGACTATCCGCTGCTGCTGCCCGCCATGATCGATCTGGCCAAGTGGCTCAAATCCACCTGCCATTCGACGATGGCGTCGGCGCTCCGGCTCATGATCCCCTCGCAACTCCGGGGCGATCGCGTGCGGGAAAAGACCGTCCGCACCGCGCGGCTTCTGATCGAGGGCGCGGCGGTGGACGAAGCCGTCTCCGCCCGCGCGCGCGCGAAGCGGCAGGTGGAGGCCATCCGGGGGCTTACGGACGGCCCGCGGCCCGCGTCGGCGTTTGATCCCGCCGCGCTGAAGGCGCTTCAAAAGGCGGGCATCGTCGAATTGACCGAGGTCGAAACGCTGCGCACGCCCTACCGCGCGTCGGACGGCGCCCGCGCCCAGGCCCCGGAACTGACCGTTGCCCAAAGGAGCGCCGCCGAGCGCATCGTGGCCGCGATGGATGGCGGCGGCGGGCGCTTTCTGCTCCTGGGCGTCACCGGCAGCGGCAAGACGGAGGTCTACATCCGCGCGGTGAAGCACGCGCTCTCCACAGGCAGGACCGCCATCGTGCTGGTGCCGGAGATCGCGCTGACGCCGCAGATGGTGGACTGGTTCCGCGCCCGCTTCGGAACCGACGCGGCGGTCATGCATTCCTCCCTCTCCCCCGGCGAGCGCTACGACGAGTGGCGTAGGCTTCGCACCGGTCGCGCAAAGGTGGCCATCGGCCCCAGGTCCGCGGTGTTTGCGCCGCTTGAGAACCTGGGCCTCATCGTCGTGGATGAGGAGCACGAGCACACCTATCAGTCCGACCGTCACCCATGCTACGACGCGAGGGACGTGGCCCGCTTCCGCTGCCGCCAAACCGGGGCGGCGCTGGTTCTGGGCAGCGCGACGCCCTCCATCGCCAGCTTCATGCGCACGAGGCCGGGCGTCAGGCCCGAAAACGCGCTGGAACTGATCGACCTGCCTGATCGCATTCCCGGAAGCCGCCTGCCCGACGTCGAGATCGTCGACATGAGCAAGGAATTCGCGCTGGGCAACCGCTCGATCTTCTCGGCGAAGCTGCAGGACGCCATGAGCGACTGCCTCGCCCGGGGCCATCAGGCGATCCTGTTTCTGAACCGCCGCGGCTACGCCACCTTTGTCAGCTGCCGCGCCTGCGGACATGTGGAGAAGTGCGACGCCTGCGACGTATCGATGACCTTTCATCAGGCGGACGGCCTGATGCGCTGCCACTACTGCGGCGCGACGCGCCGCTCCCCCGAAAAGTGCCCCGCCTGCGGCAGTTCTTCGATCCGTTTTTTCGGCGCGGGAACCCAGAAAATCGCCGAGGAGGCGCAGAAGCTGTTCCGGGACGCGAGACTTTTGCGCATGGACATGGACACCACCCGGGGGCGCGACGCCCACGAAAAGCTGCTCTCCTCCTTCCGAAGGGGTGAGGCCGACCTCCTGATCGGCACCCAGATGATCGCCAAGGGGCTGGACTTCCCCAACGTCACGCTGGTGGGCGTCATCGCCGCCGACATGGCGCTGAACTTGCCGGACTACCGCGCCGCGGAGCGCACTTTCCAACTGGTCACCCAGGTCTCCGGCCGCGCGGGCCGCGCGAAACACCCCGGCCGCGTAATCGTGCAGACTTACCAGCCCGATCACTACGCGATCAAGCTCGCCGCCCGGCAGGACTACCGCGCCTTCTACGAGCACGAGGCGAAACTGCGCCGCCGAGCGCTGTACCCACCCTTTACAGTGCTCACCCGCCTGGTGGTTACCGCAAAGGACGAAGCCGCCGCTCGGGAGACTGCGCTTCGGCTGGACGCGGAATTGGCCGAGTGGCTGACGGAAACCGGCCTGGAGAAGGGCGTACTGTATCGACACGCCCGGGAGGCGGCGATCAAACTGCTCCGCGGCGAGTGCCGGTGGCAGGTGTTTTTGAAGCTCTTCGTCCCCGGCCCGGTGGACGAAATTCTTGAGAAAATGCGTTCTGTTTCGCTCAACCCGCCCGAGGGCGTGGCCGTCGAACTGGAAATCAACCCCTCCAGCATGATATAACGCGGAGGTTCTATAGGAGGCAAACATGGCTGTTCGAAAGATTCTGCACATTGGCGACGAGACGCTGCGCCGCAAGGCTCGCCCTGTCGAGAGCTTTGACAAGCGCATTCATACGCTTCTGGAGGACATGGCCGAAACCATGTACGCCGCCGAGGGCGCCGGACTCGCCGCGCCGCAGGTGGGCATCCTGCGCCGCGTCGTCGTGATCGACGTCGGCGAGGGCATCATCGAGCTGGTCAACCCGGAGATCGTCTCCGCGGAGGGCGAGCAGATCTGCGCGGAGGGCTGCCTGTCCATCCCCGGCCGCCGCGGCACCGTGAAGCGCCCTACGAAGGTTCTGGTGCGCGCTCAGGACAGAAACGGCAAACCCTTTGAGATGACCGGCGAGGGCTTTCTGTCCATCGCGGTATCCCATGAACTCGACCACCTGGACGGCGTGCTCTACGTGGACAAGATGATCGAGGATGTGACCGACAAACTGGGCGACGACGAGGAAGAGGAAGAATACGAAGAAGATAGCAGCGAGGTCTGACATGCGGGTCGTATTCATGGGCACGCCCGATTTCGCGGTGCCATCGTTCAAGGCGCTGGTGGCGCACGGGTATCAAGTGATGGGCGCCTTTACGCAGCCCGACCGCCCGGCCGGGCGCGGCCACAAGCTCGCGGCCTGCCCGGTAAAAGCCGAGGCGCTCGCCGCGGGTGTTCCGGTCTTTCAGTTTGAAAAGATCCGAAGCGAGGAAGGCGTGGCGCAGCTTCAGGCGCTCTTGCCCGACGTGTGCGTGACCGCCGCCTTCGGGCAAATCCTTTCCCAGAAGGTGCTGGACATCCCGAGGATCGGCACCGTCAACGTGCACGCGTCGCTCTTGCCCGCCTATCGGGGGCCCGCGCCCATCAACTGGGTCATCGCCCGGGGCGAAACGGTGACCGGCGTCACCACCATGATGACCGACCGGGGCATCGACACCGGCGACATCCTTCTGCAGCGGGAGACCCCGATTCTGCCGGAGGAGACCGCCGGGGCGCTGACAGCGAGACTCGCCGAAATCGGCGCGGCGCTCCTCATTGAGACCCTCGGAAAAATTGAGGTCGGCACCTGCCCGCGCATTCCTCAGGACACGGAGAAGGCGTCCTACTTCCCCATGCTGAAGCGGGAAATGGGGCTGATCGACTTTTCCATGAGCGCGGCCCGCGTCGAAAACCACGTGCGCGGCTTCAGCCCCTGGCCGGGCGCGTATGCGCTTTTGCCGGAGGGAACGCTAAAAATCCACCGGGCGCGGGCGGTGCCCTTTTCGGGTGGCGCGCGGCCGGGCGAGATCGTCGAAGCCAGCGCCAGAAAAGGACTTCTCATCGCCTGCGGCGAAGGCGCGATCGAAGTGATCGAGATGCAGGCCCCGAATGCCAAAGCCATGACCGCGAAGGCCTATCTGACCGGAAAGAGCCTGCCAGTGGGCGGCGTATTGAATGAGGTACAACCATGAGCCGAGATTTTGACAAGCCCCGCCGACCCGGCGACGCAGGACCGGGTGGGCCAAACATCAGACCGCCGCGTCCGCCGTTTAACCGCGGACAGGGCGCACCCGGCAAACCCCGCCCCGGCTTCAAAAAAGACGCCCCCGCCCCCGGCGCGGAGGGCAGACC